>NZ_CP150207.1:4245000-4880000 GCF_037969765.1 Paenibacillus sp. FSL W8-0186
CTTGGTAGGCCTTTACCCCACCAACTAGCTAATGCGCCGTAGGCCCATCTGTAAGTGACAGATTGCTCCGTCTTTCAGCATCCCGCCATGCGGCGAAATGATTTATCCGGTATTAGCTACCGTTTCCGGCAGTTATCCCAGTCTTACAGGCAGGTTGCCTACGTATTACTCACCCGTCCGCCGCTAAGTTATTTCGGAAGCAAGCTTCCAAAATAACTCCGCTCGACTTGCATGTATTAGGCACGCCGCCAGCGTTCGTCCTGAGCCAGGATCAAACTCTCCAATAAAGGATGAAATCATCGTATATCCAATGGATGGGATCTTTCATCCGAGATGAAAGGAAGTTTTACCGAAGGTAAAATCTCTTTCAGCTAAGGTGTTTGACTTACTCATTTTGAATCTGACGAGATCAGATTTGCATCTGACTCTATTATTTAGATTTCACTTCCGTGAAACCCGCTCACTCGTTGTTCAGTTTTCAAAGATCAACTTTGTTCTCATTCGCTACCGTTGTTTCAGCGGCGACTTAAATAATATAACACATTTATTCTCGGCTGGCAAGCACTTTTTTTGATAAAAATAAAATCAATTAAGTTTTCGCCTTCCGCCCTCAAAGAATGATCTATCATCTTTTTATCGGGACATTTAATATATCATATAAACCAATCTATCAGCAAGCAGTTTTGCAATCATTATTCATAGTAAAAAAAGGAAGAGGCGCCTCGGCGCCTCTCTGTCGTTTTGGTCTAATTATTAATCCAAGGATTACGTTTGCGGCTGCGTTTCTTTCTTGTCGTCGGCTTCTTGTTTTTTGCTTCCGAACTCCGCTCTGGTTTACCTTTCCTAACTTCAGAAATATTCGCATCTTTCTGGGCTTGCTGCGGCGTATCCGTATTCTGACCCGTACTGTCTGTTCTTTCTTCGACTTGGTCTGCTGCCTGGATATTCGCTGTATCCTCCCTACTTCCGCCTTTATGCCAATCTTCGTGGTGCATTTGCTCGGGAGCACCGAATCCCCCTAACGGAGACACAGGCACATTAGGCATTGCCGCTTGGTACGGCTGAACCGCAAAAGGCGCGTTCGTGTACGGCTGGACTGCCGAATGTCCAGAGCAGCCACAGGGTGAATAGGTGTGATGCGGCTCATAGTAAGGAGCTGAGTAAGGATAAGCTACATTAGGCGAGACTGATGAATAGGGTAAGATCGATCCAGGTGATACAGATGCATTTGGCGATACATTAGCATTAGCCCCGTATAAGGGAGCAACATTCGATGAGAGCTGGGCCTGCCCCCACGGTAAATTGTCACTTCCCGGGAACGGCGCATTTGGCGTATAGCTTTCTGGCATGACATTTCCTGCTTCAGGATAACCATGCGGGTGATGATGAGAGTGATGGGAGTGAGTATGATGAGTATGGTGAGAATGATGATATGGCAGGTTTTCATGGGCATACGGATGTACAGGTGAACATGGATTCATATATTGTGGCGACTGGTAAGGCGCATTCGACAGACCCGGATATTCTCCCATGGCAGCCTCATTCGGCCAAGCTGGCGGAAAATCATAATAAGAAGATACATTTTCATTCTCGAAATGATAGGGAGAGTACATATTCTCATGATGATGTGTGCCATGACCGGAACATCCGCACGGCGAATAAGGCGGGTGCTGCCCAGCTACTGGCATCGGCGGCTGCTCGACTTTGAATTGAAATGGTGACACTAGTTCAGGACAATGCGGTGTGGGCGGGCAAGGAGGCTCCTCATATTTAATCGGCTTCACCTCCATTTGAGGTACCTGCTGGGGAACGACGGGCATGACATTTTCAATAATTTTAATATTCTCAACTTTGACGCTCTCCAGTTTAATGCTTTCAGGCTTCACGATAGGAGCCGGCTTCGGATTCTCCGCAATCGGCTTAATATTCTCCGGCTTAGGATTCTCTGCAATCGGTTTGATATTCTCCGGCATCACATTTTCTGGCTTGATATTTTCCGGTTGAATGTTCTCAGGCTTGATGTTCTCGGGTTTCACATTTTCAATCGGGGCCGTATTTTTCTTCTGGATCGGACTAACCAGGTTTGGATTAGGCGCGGCATTATTGGAAGGATTGTTCGCCCCTGGATTGGCGGCACCGGGAATGTTGATCACATCCCCAACGTTAAGTACATTAGGATCACTCAACTGCGGGTTGGCATTTACCAGAGCCTGCAATGGCAGTCCCCAGGCTTTGGACAACTTCCAGAGAGAATCCCCTTGCTTCACAGTATGCTTGTAGATAATCCCTTCCTCCACGGGAACGGCCGAAGTAGGAATCTTAACCTTCATTCCTATGCTAAGCTCATCTGGATTGCTGATTTGCGGATTTGCCTCGATTATTTTCTGCAGAGGGACATCATATTTTTTTGATAACTCAAACAAAGTATCTCCTTGTTTTACGATATGGATTTTCACGTGCTAAAGACCTCCTAGGTTTCTTCTCCGGACCGTGATCTTCGCCCGGGGCCCATTTAATACATCCTATGCAGGAGCCCGGCTTTTGACATCCATGTAACGAAAAAAACCTATCCTTCTTTATAGAAAAAAAGGATAGGTTCCTTAAATTAGAGTCTTACCAAACTTTTAAGCCGTCTTTATCCACAATGCTGCGGAATTCCTCCAACAGCTTGAGAGTGATCGGGCCGGCATGTCCCTCACCAATAATCCGCCCATCGACTTCGCGGACCGCAATAACCTCAGCCGCGGTTCCTGTCAGGAATACTTCATCAGCTACATAAACATCATGAAGCGTAAACGGCTCTTCCTTCAGTTTATAGCCCTTCTCATGGCAAATATCAATGATGGCTTGGCGGGTAATCCCCTCTAAAGCGCCTAAATAGCATGGCGGTGTCGTAATGACCCCGTTCTTCACGATAAAAATATTATCTCCCGAGCCTTCGGTCACATAACCTTGCGAGTTCAGCATAATCGCTTCGCCCGCGCCGGACAGGTTCGACTGGATTTTTACCAGGATGTTGTTCAAATAGTTCAGCGATTTGATTTTCGGATTCAGCGCGTCCGGAATATTGCGTTTTGTCGATACGGACACCGTCTTCAAGCCGGTTTTGTATGCCTCCTCTGAATAAATCGCGAGCTGCTCAGCGATGATAATGACAGAGGCCTTAGGACAGCGGTTCGGATCCAGCCCCAGGTTGCCTGCACCGCGGGACACAACCAGACGGATGTACCCGTCGCGGAGCTCGTTACGACGCAGTGTTTCGACCAAAGCGTCCTCCATCTCCTGATACGTGAGAGGAATGTTTAGCATGATGGATTTCGCGGAATCATACAAGCGGTCCAAGTGCTCTTTGCATTTGAAAATATTCCCGTTATAGATGCGAATTCCTTCGAATATCCCATCACCGTATAAGAAACCGTGATCGTATACGGAGATTTTTGCATTATCCTTTGTTACGAATTGTCCATCTAAATAAATCCATTGTTCTGCCATTATTTTCGCACCTCCAGCTTATGATTCTTCACAGAATAACTTGGGTAGGAACCAAGTATACGTACTTGGCAGCCTAACGCCTCAATCTCTCCAATGGCTGATTGCAGCAGGACAGTGTCCAGGGAGGAGAGGACATCCATATAAAAATAGTAACTTCCAAGCCGCTTCTTGGTAGGTCTCGATTCGATGCGAGACAGGTTCAGCTTTCGCCAGGCAAAAGCCGACAACACTTGATGCAGAGCGCCCGGAAAATCCTCGGGAAGCGTGACCAGAATGCTCGTTTTATCCTGGGCAGCCTCACTCCGTTTCAATTGGAGCGGCTCCTGACCGATCAGGACAAACCGGGTATAGTTGTTGTCATGATCCGTGACCCGGTCGGCCAAAATATCCAGCCCATGCGTCTTGGCGCCGAGCGCAGTGCCGATTGCCGTCCAGCCTTCGCCAGGGCGCTGCTTAACCAGCTTTACGGCTTCCGACGTACTTGCGACATGCTCCAGTTCCGCTTGAGGCATGTTGGCCTTCAGGAACTGCATGCACTGCGCCATAGCCACCGGATGTGACAGCACCTTGGTCACTTTTGCATAATCAATCTGGCTCGCATCGGAATCCGATACGAATTCTTTCCTGTCGCCGATTAAATTTTGAATGGAAGGGTACACCCATTCTACTTGCATCGGGATATCGACTTCATGGACGAGCCAATCCATATGCAAACTAACGGAGCCTTCAATCGTATTTTCAATCGGAATAACGCTGTACTGGCTTACACCATTTGCCGTCGCCAGAAACACGTCGGAAATCTGCTTGCAATGATGCAGCTGTACCTGCTCTTCACCAAATAAATGAAGAACAGCCTCATGAGATACCGAGCCTTCCGGCAGCAACGCAATTACTTTCATGCTCT
Organism: Paenibacillus sp. FSL W8-0186; assembly: GCF_037969765.1. Classification (NCBI taxonomy): domain Bacteria; kingdom Bacillati; phylum Bacillota; class Bacilli; order Caryophanales; family Paenibacillaceae; genus Paenibacillus; species Paenibacillus sp. FSL W8-0186. The sequence goes on from NZ_CP150207.1 coordinate 4,249,397, forward strand.
GACTTCCCCTTTTATGGAATCAATGAACTGCTCACCTGTATTTATAGTAAGCGTCTTAGCGCCTTGTGTGCAAGGTTGCAGCCAAATAGTCTGAGCCTGGATTCCCTGTTCGCCAAGCACCTTAAGCAAAAAGCGTTCTAATTCTGCGCCTCTATTCTCACGGCGGTCCATTAACGCCAGCAGCGTCGGACCCGCTCCACTAAGCGCAGCGCCGAGGGCGCCGTGCTCCGTCGCCTCTTTCAATATGCGCTCCATACCCGGCACCAAGGAAGCACGGAACGGCTGATGCAGCCGATCCTGCATCGACGCACGAATCAGGTCAAGCCTGCCGGAAGCCATCGCTGCTGTAAACAGAGAGGTCCGGCTAATATTAAATACGGCATCGCCCAAGCTGACCTGTTCGGGAAGTACCTGGCGCGCTTTCGATGTAGAGAGCTGGAAGTCGGGAATCGCCACCAAAACCTCCAGATCGGCCGGCGGCTCGATCCGCAAATACTCAGCATGAGCCCCGTCCCATACAGCCGTAATCAATCCCCCAAACAGGGAAGCGCCGACATTATCCGGATGCTTCTCAAGCGCCGTAGCCATATCGAACAGCTTGGCTTGATCCAGCGGGGAACCGATAAGCTCATTTGCCGCGACCAGTGCACCGACGATCGCCGATGCACTGCTGCCAAGACCTCTGGTAAGCGGAATATCCGAATACATGGAAATTTCCAGTTCGGGAAGAGATACCCCTGCTTCGCGAAAAACAGATTGAGCTACCTCGTAAATAAGATTGTTTTTATTGGTTGGAATCCCCTTCATCTGATCGCCGTATAAATGAATATTCGTCGCTTCCGCTGGTTTCATCTCAATCCAGGCGTAAAGCGACAAGGCCATGCCGAGCGTATCGAAGCCTGGACCCAGATTGGCCGTACTCGCTGGTACTTTGACGCGGACGCCCGCTTCAGACATCATTGCTGCTCTCCTTGCAGCTTCGCGATGGCCGCCATAACTGCTTCTTCCGTATCCTTCACGACAATTGGCTCGCTGCCAATGCTCTTGATCGCAATATTAGGATCCTTCAAGCCATGGCCGGTCAAGACGCAAACAACGGTTTCTCCACCTTTAAAGTAACCTTCGCGATGGAGCTTATACACACCGGCAACAGATGCCGCAGAAGCCGGTTCCGCAAAAATGCCTTCACGCGCCGCGATCGTCTTATACGCTGTCAAAATTTCCTCATCGGTTACGTAATTGATCTGTCCACCAGACTCCTCTGCGGCGGCTACTGCCGTCTTCCAGCTTGCCGGGTTGCCGATGCGGATTGCGGTCGCAACAGTTTCTGGCTCCAGGATCGGCTCACCTTTAACGATAGCCATCGCTCCTTCGGCTTCAAAGCCGACCATGCGCGGAAGTGAATTGCTCTTGCCATGCTGCTGATACTCCTTAAAGCCCTTCCAGTATGCAGAAATATTCCCTGCATTGCCGACTGGAATCGCCAGGACGTCCGGCGCTTTGCCCAATTGGTCGCAAACTTCAAACGCTGCCGTCTTCTGTCCTTCAATCCGGTACGGGTTCACCGAGTTCACCAGCGTAATCGGATGCTTCGCCGTAATATCGCGGACGATTTCAAGCGCACGGTCAAAGTTTCCTTCGATGGCAATAACTTTGGCTCCGTAAATCATCGCTTGGGCCAGTTTGCCGAGAGCAATGTTATTGTTCGGGATCAACACGATGCAGTTCAGCCCTGCACGCGCCGCATACGCCGCAGCCGCAGCGGACGTGTTCCCCGTAGAAGCGCACATAATCGTGTTGCTGCCTTCTTCAATCGCCTTAGCCACGGCCATGACCATTCCGCGGTCTTTAAATGAACCCGTTGGGTTCAGACCCTCGTATTTGAAATACAGATCGAGCCCCAGCTCCTCGGACAAATTATCAGCACGAACAAGCGGCGTATTGCCTTCATGCAGCGTTAGCAGCGGCGTGTTGTCGTTAATAGGCAAATACTCTTTGTAGGTATGCAGCAATCCAAGATATCTCATGAAATAAAAACCCCTTTTATTATTAGGAATAAACGAGAAGATCTTTAACCTTCTACGCGGTACACGCTCTTAACGCGGCGAATAACCTTCAGTGTCTCGAAATGCTTCAGCACTTTATCCATATTCGCCTTCGAGGCATGATGAGTAACGATAATGATTTCAGCATCCGGCGTATGCTCATTTGGCGATTGCACGACCGATTCCAGACTGACATCATATTCCCCGAACACTTGAGTAATTTGGGCCAGCACACCCGCTTTGTCGTCGACTTCAAGCAGCAGGAAGTTCTTATAGGCGATTTGCTCGTCGCTCTTCAGCTTCTTTGTTTTATAAGGAACCATTGCTTTCAGGCCGTTGACTCCGAGCTTCAGATTCTTCACTACCGCAACCAAATCAGCAACTACCGAAGTGGCCGTCGGCATTTCCCCGGCTCCAGCGCCGTAGAACATCGTCTCGCCAACCGCCTCGCCATGGACATAAACAGCGTTGAATACGCCGTTGACGGCAGCGATCGGATGGCTCTTTTTCACCATTGTCGGCTGAACGCTAACACTGAATTCATCGTCCTGGCGATCGGCGATGCCGAGCAGCTTCATCTCATAGCCCAGCTTCTTTGCATAAGCGATATCCTCCTTGGACACGCTCGAAATCCCCCGGACATCGACATCACTCAGCTCCACGTTCGTTCTGAAGCCGAGAGTTCCCAAGATGACCATCTTGCGGGCCGCATCCAAGCCTTCCACGTCTGATGTCGGGTCAGCTTCGGCATAGCCAAGCTCCTGCGCTTCCTTGAGGACATCCTCATAGGATGCATCTTCTTGGCTCATCTTGCTCAGAATATAGTTTGTCGTCCCATTGACGATCCCCATAATCTTAACGATGCGATCCGAAGAGAAGCCCTCGATCAGCGTCCGGATGATCGGAATCCCCCCGGCCACACTCGCTTCATAGAATACATCACATTGCTTCTCCAACGCCTTGGCCATGATCTCCGAGCCATAGAGCGCCATAAGATCCTTGTTTGCCGTTACAATATGTTTTCCCCGATCCAGCGCCTCGAGGATATATTCCTTGGCAGCCTCCACACCGCCCATCACCTCGACGATGACATCGATTTCCGGATCGCGGATCACCTCCCAAGGATCTTCCGTAAGCTTGCTTTGCTCGATTTCAATGCTTCTGGCCTTTTCCAGATTTTTAACGGCCACCTTCTCGATGATGATTGGAGATCCGACTTGACTGCTCAAATCCTCCTGGTGTCCTTCGACGATGCGCACAACGCCGGTTCCTACGGTGCCAAGCCCCAGTAATCCTACCTTAACGGGTTTCAATATAAGTCCCCTCCTGTTCCCTATGCGGGTTGTTTATGTCGAATTGTATTGCTGCGGGAGATACCTATCCTTGACCGACGATTTGAATTTTCTTCACGCCGGAGATTTCTTGCAATGCCTTGAGCATCTTATCCAGTTCCTCCGTCAGCCGCGAAGTTTCCACGGAGATGACGACATTTGCTCTTCCTTGTAAAGGAATGCTCTGATTGATCGTTAGCACATTCCCTCCCGATCCGGCAAGCAAGGAAAGTACTTGGGATAAGATGCCGGAGCGATGTTCCAGATCAAACGATATCGTGACGATTTCTTCCCGCTCCATCTGGTTCAATGGATGAATGCCGTCCTTATACTTATAAAAAGCACTGCGGCTAAGCCCGACCTGGAGCGTCGCTTCATGCACGGTTTTAACGTCCCCGGCAGCAAGCAGCTGCTTCACCTGAAGCGTCTTGATCACTGCTTCCGGCAAAATATCTTCACGGACCAAGTAATAACGCTCCTTCACAAACGTCCTCCCCTTAAAGACTGTTGTTTTCGTATAGTGGACATTATAACGAAAAAAAAGTCTGGAGGCAACCTATTTTCCGCACAGATTTTCGCGAAATTCCCCTGACCCCGATTTTTGCCGATAGACAACAAAGAGCACCCTTTACAGGTGCTCTCCATAAAGACTTTAATAGTAGCTGCTTCCCTCAACAAATTCGAATTCAAAATCGCCGATTCGGACAATCGTTCCGTCCTTAGCGCCGCGTCTCCGTAATTCGTCGTCCACGCCCATATGCCGCATGGTACGCGCAAGCTTGAGAATGGCGTCATGCGTATTCAATTGCATTCGCTTCATCATTCTTTCGATCTTCGCGCTCTCAACGACAAAATCCTCATTCTCGCGGCGAATCACGAAGTCCTGCTCCTCTTCCTTCTCGAGCTTGTAAATTTTCCGTTCGCTTAATTCGGTAACTTCCTCCAGCGCTGGCTCCTCCGGAATCTGATCAAGCAAATCGGCCGTTCTGTAAATCAGTTCCTTGATCCCCTGACGGGTCAGGGAGGATATCGGCATGATTTCAAGATCAGGGCGAATCTCGCTTACCTGTTTGCGGAACTTCTCCAAATGTTCCGCCGCCTCCGGCATATCCATCTTGTTTGCAGCTACGATCTGCGGACGGTTCTCGAGCTGGGCGTTATACAGCTTAAGCTCTTCGTTGATCTTCAACCAGTCGTCGAACGGATCGCGGCCTTCCGATCCGGCCATATCGACAACATGAATAATAACGCGCGTCCGCTCCACATGGCGAAGAAATTCATGACCTAGACCCACGCCCTCATGCGCCCCTTCGATAAGGCCCGGGAGGTCGGCCATAACGAAGCTGCGCCCTTCGTCGACGTCCACCACCCCGAGATTCGGCGTGATGGTCGTAAAATGATAAGCCCCGATTTTCGGCTGAGCCGCAGATACAACGGATAACAGCGTAGACTTGCCTACACTCGGAAATCCGACCAACCCCACGTCGGCCATCACCTTAAGCTCCAGCACAATCCAGCGCTCCTCGCCTTCCTCTCCATGCTCTGCGAGCTCTGGAGCCGGGTTGCTCGGCGTCGCAAAGCGGGTATTGCCCCGGCCTCCGCGGCCTCCCCTCGCTACTACGATTTGTTGTCCGTGCCGGGTTAAATCGGCGAGCACCTCCTGGGTGTCGTCATCGATAATGACCGTTCCCGGCGGAATCCGAACGATCATATTTTCGGCATTTGCCCCGTGCTGGCTTTTGTTTCGCCCCTTGACACCGCGATCCGCCTTGAAATGCCGCTGATAGCGGAAATCCATAAGCGTGCGCAGACCTTCGTCTACACGGAATATGACGTCTCCGCCCTTCCCGCCGTCGCCGCCCGCAGGACCGCCTTCCGGAACATATTTCTCCCGGCGGAAGGCAACGATACCGTCGCCGCCGTCGCCGCCTTTTACATACACTTTCGCTTTATCTATAAACATGCGTTCACCTCTTTTAAATTTCCGCACAGCATCCTTAGCCGTACCGAAGCTTGCCCGGAGTCTCCGTGCTCTGCACGAATTTGTTTTCCGTCCAAGACTTCAGATAACCGCTGAAAGAGGATTTCCGTATTTCCTGAGCTTTCCTTTTGAACGAAACTGACCGACAACTCGTTATACTCAAGGCCAATCGACATTTTAAGCTGCAGCATTTCTCCCCAAGAGGAACGGCCGGCAAATTGGAAGGCCCGGATCGTGTCAATGATGGCCTCTGTCAACTCCTCCGCATCTTCGGCAGTGAGCAGCTTGCCTAGCTCCAGGTCGTCTTCAATGCTGACCTCCAGTTGAACCGAGCTGTTTACTTCACGAAAAGATTGCAAATAAAAAACCAGCGAAGGGATGCCCAAGCGGGATATTTTGCTCTCTACGGCCATCCTTTCCTTTATTCTGTCCACACAGCTGGCCAGTTTATCAATCTTGCCCAGTTGAATGTATCCGTATAAAATTTGCAGGTCGTTCATCCAATCATGCCGGTGGTGACCTAGTGTGGCAGCCGCGGTTCTTTGTACCGACTCCAGCAGCTGCTTCCTTTCATTCGCCGCCCGATCCTTTACATATTTGTTATAACCCCACAACACCGCCAGCAAACCTACGCACAACACAACATACCATACTGTCGATTCAACGAAGTACAATATCACCAACAAAGCAAGCGTTAGCGTTCCGGCAATGACCGGCACTGTGAACCGATGTTTCATGAATTTCCCCGTTCCTCTTCAATTGGGTACATGACCTTTTTATTTTTAACATCTTTACCCAGTATATCACAATCCTTGTCCCGGCATGGACTTAAAAAAGTATAGTGAAACAAGTAATCTCAAAAAAGCCCTCGGCACGAGTGCCGAGGGCTTATAAGCAAGCTATTAAGCTTCAACTGCTGCCGCTACAGGAGCAACTTCCACAGGGTAGACGCTCACTTTCTTGCGATCGCGTCCCCAACGTTCGAATTTAACAACGCCATCGACTTTCGCAAACAGCGTGTCGTCTTTACCGATTCCCACGTTGGTACCCGGATGAATCTTCGTTCCGCGTTGGCGAACAAGAATGCTTCCGCCTGTTACAGTTTGGCCGTCAGCACGTTTCACGCCAAGGCGTTTAGCGATACTGTCACGACCGTTCTTTGTGGAACCTACACCCTTCTTGGATGCAAATAACTGGAGATCCAATTTCAACATTATAGTCTACCTCCTTCTTTAAATAATGATATCTTGTATCTGAATATACTCACCGTATGACATTTCGATACTTTGCAGCATAACGACCATAGAAGCAAGGAGAAGCTGTGCCTGCTCCAGAGCTTTCGGCTGCTCCACATGAGGAAGACTCGCGTTTAAGAACCCGTTCTTCATCTTGGAATCCATGACGACTCCGGTCAGCGTCTCGATGGAATTCACCGTTCCAACGGTAACGGCAGATACCCCGGCGCACACAATGTCTTGGCCTGGCTCGGCATAATGGGCATGGCCTTCTACTTTGAAACCATGTATTTCGTTATCCTGGCGACGCAATATGGAGACGCTAATCAAGGTACGTCACCTTCTTACGCTTGGATTTTCTCGATGGTCACTTTCGTGTATGGTTGACGATGACCTTGCTTCTTGTGGTAGTTCTTCTTCGGTTTGTATTTATAAACGACAACCTTGCGGCCTTTGCCGTGCTTCTCAACTTTCGCTGTTACACTAGCACCGGCTACTACAGGAGTTCCCGCTACCAAACCGTCTCCTTTGGATACAGCCAATACACGGTCGAACGTCACGCTTGCGCCGTCCTCTGCGTTCAATTTCTCGATGTAAAGAACATCGCCCTCTTGAACACGGTATTGTTTACCGCCAGTTTCGATAATTGCGTACATTTGCTTGCACCTCCTCATGTCTCAGACTCGCCTAATTCAGGTGCGCCGCGTTATGCGACGATCTTGTTGACCTGATCGGAGCGGTTACAGCATGTGCACAAGCTACACTCATGACACATACTTAACTATAATATCACGGGAAAAGGTCAAAATCAATCGATTCCGCAAATTTAATCCATGCCCGAAGCAGCTGTCTCCTCCCGTATTCGCTTTCGCGTCATTTCAAGCAATCCCAGCCGTGTCCAGCCAAGAATATGATGCTGGGTCCGGTCGCCCTGCATGCAGCTGTGAAGCTTGTCCAACACGGCATCCCTGTGCTCCTCGCGATCCATATCGATGAAATCGATGATGATAATGCCCCCAGTGTCCCTGAGGCGAATCAGCCTGGCCATTTCGGCCGCCGCTTCAAGATTGGTCTGAAACACCGTTTCCTCCAGCGAGTTTCCGCCGATGTATTTCCCTGTGTTGACGTCAATAACGGTCAGCGCCTCAGTCTGATCCCACACCAAGTATCCCCCGCCAGGCAGCCACAGCTTCCGCTGGAAATCCTTATCCAGCTGGCTCTGCACGCCATAAAACTCAAATAGAGGAACTTCCTTATCGTAAATTTTGATGGCCTGCTCATGACCGGGAATCATCATCTCCAGGAATGCGGCCACTTCAGCGGCCCGTTTGGGGCAGTCCATAATGATCTCATCCGTCTCCGGACTGTACACATCCCTCATCAGCCGCTGAACCATGCTAAGTTCCTGATGCAGAAGAGCGGGCGCGATATGCGTCTTGCTCTTCTCCAAAATCCCTGACCACTGTTTGCGGAGCAGGGACAGGTCCATGGCGATGGCTTCCAGCTCCTCAAGCTCGGCCACTGTACGGAGAATAAGTCCTTCCTCCTCCTGCCGAAGCTCGTCGCCGATCGCTTTAAGCCGATGTCTTTTATCTTCGTCAAAAATCTTCTTGGAGACCGCAACATATGCAGCTGAAGGCATGTATACGAGCCAGCGGCCGGGAAGGGAATAATGCGTCGTAACTCTCGGTCCTTTGTTGCCGATGGCGTCCTTTACAACCTGCACGATAATATCCTGGCCAGGCTGAAGCAGCTCGGAAATCAGCGGTTTAACTTTCGGTTGTCTTTCCAGATGTGGATGAAGCACGTCATCGATATATAGAAAAGCATTCTTCTTCTGCCCGATATCCACGAAAGCAGCCTGCATGCCGGGAAGCACATTGACTACGCGCCCTTTAAAAAAACTGCCGACAAGCCCCTTGGCCTGACAGCGCTCTACGGCATACTCCACCAGTCTGCCGTCCTCCTGGAGCGCCATTTCGGTAGAGCCGGAATTGCAGTGAATAATCATCCGTTTCACGATCTCACCCTCTGTCTGCATTGCAACGCAATGAATATGATGTGATTATACCACGGCAGGATACTATGCCGCAGGCCCGCCTTTAAAATAGGAGGAAATAACCCGTTGCTCCGGCACAACGGCAATGATCCTTCCCTGGCGGTTCATCACATAGATAAAATGGTATTTTTCCCTTTTAAAAAGACGCAAAATATGGTCCAAAGGTTGCACTTTATCCGCTACAATCGGTTGTGCCAGGCTGCCATGAAGCAAATGGCGCGAGAACGAACGCTCCCTGTTCATCAGGAATCGCATGAAACGATAGGGAATGTTGCGGTAATCCACATAATTGGAATAGAGCAGAAACAGCCCTATTAACAGCAGGTTCAACTGAAGCATTCCGCCCTGTGAGAGCAGAGGATACAGCGCATATCCGATAAGCAGAAGGCTGAACAACAAGCTGATGCGCAGCGACCAGACGAGCGCCAAATGGTACGGCAGAATAATACTGCAGAGCGACTGGAATATCTTCCCCCCGTCCAGCGGCAGAACCGGAAGCAAATTGAACAATGCGATGAGCACATTTCCCTGTACAAAATAGTCATAGTAGGGCCCGTCCCACAATCCGGCGGCATGCAGGAGCCAGGCGCAGCCAATCAGCAGCCCGTTCTGCAAAGGCCCGGCTAGCGCAATCATCATCTCGCGCCCCGCATTCAAATAAGCCGTATCCTCCATTACGGCAACGCCGCCAAACGGCAGCAGCTGCACAGAGAGAACATGGACGCCAAACCATTTTGCAGCGGCCACATGCCCCCACTCGTGAATGAAGACGATCGCAAACAAAGTCAGCAGCTCCAGGAAATGGCCTGTAATGACAGATGCCAGCATGACGAGGACAAACAACGGGTGAAAAGATATCGCAATGCCGCCCCATCTAATCAAATGGAATCACATCCGCAGGATCAATATAGCGATCATTCTTCTTCAATGCGAAATAAAGGGTCGGCACGTTCTGTTCGGATGATACTGCCAGCTTCCCGACCAAATCCCCGGACTCTAGCCAGTCCCCTTTTTCTACAAAGGATTGCTGCAGGTTGCCGTAAATAGACACGTAACCTCCGGCATGCTGAACGACAACCGTCTCGCCTGTGAAGGCATCGTTGCCGACGCTGAGCACCCTACCTGTTTCTACGCTTTTAACCTGTAAGCCCGCACTCGAATCATTGGCGGGCACGATGTTAATTCCCCTTAAACTGAGTGCGAACGCACTGGCAATTCTGCCGTCGAGCGGAGCAGAGAAGCTGCTCGCATTGTTGACTTTAACCCCTTTATCTTCGTTTTGCCGAAAGATCGGTATGAAAGTCGGAGCTCCGCCAAAATTGCGCTTATACCATGCTTCGGCGGCCCCAAAGTCCATTTCATAGGTTAAAGAATGGGCCACGAATAGGCGGATGGATCCCGCCCAAGGCGGCTCATACCGGTTAACGGCCCATAGTCCGGCAAAGATCAGCATGCTGATGCAGAGACGAATGAACAGCATCCCCCAGAAGGAATATCCCTTTCCATCCTTCGGCATGACTGAATCCTCCCGGCCGAACAAACCCGTATCATTCCAGCGGCCTTGTCCATGCTTCCACATCCATTCCGGATCCTGCTCCTTGTCCGACGCATTTTTCGCACTCTGGCGGATATCCTGCGGGCGCTGGTCGTCCCCTGCATGGTCCATGTCCCGTATTACAGGGTATCTGTCTGCAGAGGGCCGCGTCATCTCCTGCAATCCATAATTAACTTCTTTCATATAGGGATGTCCGCCCGAGACAAGCTGCTTGATTCGTTCTTCCCGCCGCCGCTTCACATTCGATTTTACGTCCATCGTCCATATCCCCTCCGAATAGCATCAGGCGATTTCTTTCCGATACGTGCAACATGGCAGGCTGTACCCGGCAAACATGTTGTATTTAGTTTATGAGCGGTTTGAACGGAATATGAACAAGCTTCTCTGATGAAGGCAAGCCCATTACGCATTTATTGAACGCAAAAAACCGGCGCTTACAGCGCCGGCCCCAGCTCTAATCTACCTTATATTTCTCCTGGTGAAGCATAATGCTGAATACCAGCCCAATGCACAGCATATTCAACAGCAGCGACGTTCCTCCGTAGCTAATAAACGGCAGCGTAATGCCTGTAATCGGCATCAGGCCAATCATCATGCCTACATTCTCGAAAATTTGGAACAGAAACATCGCCGCAATGCCCACGATGATATAAGCTCCCCGCTTATCTATACAGCGGAGCGCGATTTGAATCATCCTGTAAATAAACAAAAAGTAGAGCAGCATCAGTAAGGATGAGCCTACAAAGCCGAATTCCTCGCCTACGACGACGAATATCGAGTCCGAATACGGGTAAGGAACAAACCGTTTATTTTTTAGCTCGCCCTGTAAAAAACCGTCACCCGTCAGCCCGCCGGAACCAATCGCAATTTGGGCATAGCTGGACTGGTGCTTGGCATCATTCGAGGCCAAATCCGGATTGATAAACGTATTGATCCGCTGATACCAGTGCAGTTTCCCTTTATCGGCCAGATAATCGTGAATTTGCGTGTTATAAGCATTAAATAATGTAACGAACACGATCAGGAAAGCCACGAATGCCGTCAGGCCAACGAGCACATGGCTGTATTTCGTGTTGCCGATCCATAGCATGGCGCAGAGTACAACCAGATAGATGATCGCATTCCCCAAATCCGGTTGAATCAGCACCAGCAGGAAAGGCAGCAAGGTTACCGCCGTAATCGGAACAACGTCGCGCCGGAAGCTGAGCAGCCGGCCTTCCCGCTTCCCGAGCAAATAGGCCGTAGTCATAATCAAAATGATTTTGACGAGCTCTGCCGGTTGAAACAATAGGCCTCCTGGAAGCTCAAACCAGCTTCGTGCGCCATTAATTTCCGGCGCAAACAAGAAGACAAGAACGAGCAGCAAGCTGCCCGTTCCATATACATACCAGCTATAGCGAAGCAACGTGCGGTAATCGACGATCGACATGCCGAATACCACGGCAAAGCCGAGGCCATAGAACATTAAAGTCTTTAAATCGTAGTTCTTGAAATCGGGCGCATATGGAGCTATTGCACTATGAACAAGCATCGTGCTCATAATCATGAACAAGACCAGGATTGTCACCATAAGCCAATCGATTTTTTTGAGTTTGAAGAACAACAAGGATCAACCCATTCCGAAAAACTTCTTAAAGCGTGTAAACATGCCTTTCTTCTGGTCAAGCAGCATGAGAGGGACGGTGTCTCCCAATATGCGCCGGGCAATGTTACGATAGGCAATCGCGGCCTTTGAATCGGGGTTCATTACGGTAGGCTCCCCATTGTTCGCCGCTTTGATGACAAGCTCGTCATCCGGCACGATGCCGATGAGATCGATATTGAGCACCTGCAGAATACCTTCGATATCGAGCATGCTTCCCGACTTCACCATATCGACCTTAATCCGGTTTACGACCAGCTTCGGCGAACCAATATGCGAGCTCTCGAGCAGGCCGATGATCCGATCCGCATCACGGACAGCGGCATTTTCCGGCGTCGTGACGACAATCGCTTGATCTGCTCCGGCGATCGCATTTTTGAAGCCTTGTTCTATTCCAGCAGGGCAATCGATAATAACGTATTCATATTCCTTCTTCAGTTCCAGAACGATATCCTTGACTTGCTCTTCCGACACGGCATTCTTGTCTTTCGTTTGCGCGGCGGGCAGCATGTACAATTCATCAAAACGTTTATCCTTAACCAAAGCCTGGTTCAAGCGGCAGCGCCCTTCGGCCACGTCGATCAAATCATAGATGATCCGGTTCTCCAGGCCCATCACGACATCCAGGTTCCGCAGGCCGATGTCCGTATCGACGAGACATACCTTCTTGCCAAGCAGCGCCAGAGCCGTACCGATATTCGCAGACGTAGTCGTCTTCCCTACGCCGCCTTTGCCCGAAGTGACAACGATAGCTTCTCCCATAGTTTACACCCCTTTGAACATCTTAAAGTCCGGACGCACCCGGGTTATGTTCGTAATTTTGTCAATCTGCATCATCCCGTCACGCAAAAAAGCGAATTCCATGCTGCTCTCGCGATGATCCCACTCGTCTGGAGGCCGGCTATAGACTTCGGCAATGCGCAGCTGCGTCGGTGATAAAAACGAAGCGGCGATGATGGCATCTTCTTTGCCCTCTGCCCCGGCATGGACCATTCCCCGCAAAGCCCCCAGAATATACACGTCTCCGGTGCAGGAGATCGTCCCCCCCGGATTGACGTCTCCGAGAAACAGCAGATTGCCGTCATGCTGCAGAACCTGCCCGGAGCGCACAATCCCGGTTATCGTCGTGAGCTGCCCTTCCTTGGGACGGTCTTCTTCCGCTAACGGCGACTCTACCGATCGGACTAGCAAATTGCCTTTTTGCTTCAATATATCAAGGATCATTTCCTTCTCTGCATCTGTTACGATTCGCTTGCCCAATTTGACATCGACATGAATAATCGGCCCTGTCAGAATATTCTGGTGGCTATGCTCCAGCTTATAGCGCAGCTCATCCAGAAGCTGTTGCAAATCACACTCATCGTCAAGCAGGAATACCAGGCCATCTTTGATGCCCTTGATCGTAACGTGCTTCGATTTCACTGTCATAAGCCTGTCCCTCCCCCCTATTCATTTCGTGCAAGAGCACCCAAGTTCCTGCTTCTTAAGGAAAAGCACGAAATGTCAGGCTTGGCTCTCGGAGGAACGACGCTTCGTAATCAGCTCCAGCTGGCGTCTGAGAGGGACGTAAATAATCAGAGCAAATACGACGTGAACGAATACGTTTGGGATAATAAAAGTCATTAAAGCCCAGGTATAGGGCTGATGTGTCAGTTCAAACAGCGAGTAAGTGCCGAATAGGATCGAGTCCAGCAGCAGACTGCCGATTATTACAACGATCATCATCAGCGGCAGCGGAGCTCTCGGCGAGCGGAACACAAGGCCAAGCAAATAACTGGACAGCCCCATGGCAAAAGAATAAGCTCCAATGATCGCCCCGTAGAATACGACATCCTGAAGCAGCCCAAAAAGAAGGCCCAGCACCAAGCCGCTATGCCGGTTGTCGTAAATGGTAATAAACAGAATGGCGATATAGGCCAGGTGAGGAACAATGCGCGTCTGCCACGCATCAGGGATTATCCAGGGAATAACCGTCCCCTCGATAATAAACAATACGAACACCAGCAGGATCAGTATATATTTACGATTCCTCACTACTCCAAGACCTCCGGTGTATATACCACAATCAACTCTTTCCAGTCCGTGAAGCTGGCTGCGGGCTCAATGAATGCCGTATATGTCAATCCGTATTCGCCAACCTGAATATCCTTGACTGTACCGATGACCATCCCTCGCGGAAATGCTCCGCCGACGCCGGAGGACACAATGGTATCGCCGACTGCGAGCGAAGAAGTATCATCGATTTTATTCATCAGGAACATGCCCTTATCGGGATCGTAGGACTCGACGACGCCAAACACTTCATTTTCTTTTCCCTGAGCCGTAGCGGATATGCCGTTCGAATTCGGATCCTTCGCGTCCATGGTCGTAAGCAGCTTGATGGTAGACGTAAAATTGCTGACCCGGCTTACCGTACCTACAAGCCCTTCAGCAGAAATAACCGCATACCCCACCTTGACGCCGTCATTGCTCCCCAGGTTCACTTTAATCGTCCGATTGATCGGATCGTTATTTACGCTAACCACCTGGGCGATCCGGTAGGTGTAATTGTATTGATTCTTCTGGGCTTCTGTAAAATTATGCAATTCCTGAAGCCGGATGTTCTCCTGCTCAATCCGATTATAGATGGCTTTATCTCTTGTGTAATGAGACAGCGCAATCTTCAGGCTCTCGTTCTCCTCCTGCAGGGCACGCAAGTTAGAGACATCCTCAATCAAGCCGGCGATATACGAGGTAGGCTTATAGAAAATCGACTGCACGAAGCCCACCGTATCTTTTACAAACTTCTCCGGCCACGACAAATTCGCCCGGGGACCGAGCGTAAATCCCATTATAGCGATAAACAGAATAAGTCCCATCAGCAAAATAAATAATCTTTTGTTGCCAAGCAGCTTAAACAGTTTAAGCACCCTCCAACCTTGCAATTTCTCCTCTCCACGAGTCCACCTATAGAAAAACGGCACAGCCGTCCATGTCAGGACGGCGCCGTTTTATCATAAATAGTGCACATTCTCCCGTTCTTCAGCGCTAAAGATTAGCGCTTGCGAAGGGGCGAACTGCTTCTTGATTTGAACAAATGGATGTTATCGAGAGCTCTCCCCGTACCGATGGCAACACAATCGAGCGGATGCTCGGCTACGATGACAGGCATGCCCGTCTCTTTGGCCAGCAGCTTGTCAAGGTTGCGCAGCAATGCGCCGCCCCCCGTCAACACAATACCGCGGTCCATAATATCGGCCGCCAGCTCGGGCGGACATTTCTCCAGGGTGACCTTCACCGCTTCCACGATGGCGTTCACTGTATCGCCGAGCGCCTCGGTGATTTCGTCGGAAGTGATAGAAATGGTCTTTGGCAGCCCCGTAACGAGGTCGCGGCCGCGGATCTCCATTGATTCCACCTGCTCGAGCGGCAGCGCCGAGCCAACATCCATTTTAAGCTGCTCCGACGTTCTCTCGCCAATCATCAGGTTATATTGGCGCTTGATGTATTGAATAATAGACTCGTCCATGTCATCGCCGGCTACGCGCGCCGACTTGCTCGTAACAATGCCGCCGAGCGAAATAACAGCCACTTCTGTCGTTCCGCCGCCGATGTCTACGACCATGCTCCCGGTCGGCTCCCATACGGGAAGATCTGCACCAATGGCTGCCGCAAACGGCTCTTCAATCGTGTAGGCTTCACGTGCTCCTGCCTGCTTCGTGGCATCCTCAACCGCACGCTGTTCCACCGCCGTAATGCCAGAAGGCACGCAGACCATCACGTTCGGATGGCGTTGGAACAAGGAACGCTGCTTCTGAGCCTGGCGAATAAAATATTTAATCATCGTTGCGGTGGTATCAAAGTCGGCGATAACGCCGTCCTTCATCGGACGGATGGCACGGATGTTGCCCGGTGTTCTTCCGATCATCTTCTTGGCCGATTCCCCGACCGCTACAATGCTCTTATTATCAGTATTCATCGCTACTACCGACGGTTCTCTCACTATAATTCCTTTGCCTCGAATATAAACGAGCGTATTCGCCGTACCCAAATCAATTCCTAAATCTTTCGTGAAACCACCTAACATGCTGTAATCTTCCTTTCCTTCTGTATCTGGTCTATTATATTACATCAAGCCTTGCTCCTTCAAACTTACGAATTCCCCGTCTCCAATCACGATGTGGTCCAGCACATCGATGCCGACGATTTCCCCGGCTTTGCATAGGCGCCTTGTCATCCGGATATCCTCCGGGCTTGGCGTCGGATCTCCGCTAGGATGATTATGGGCGCATACGACAGATGCGCTGCTGCATTTAATCGCTGCGCGAAACACCTCGCGCGGATGGACGATCGAGGAATTCAAGCTTCCCATGGAAAGCGTCTCCTGAGCAATGATATGATTTTTCGTATTCAAAAATAAACAGACAAAATGTTCCTTCTGCAAATAACGCAGCTGCTCCATCAATAAATCCGCTGCATCCCGCGGACTGCGAATGATCTGGGCCTCCGGGAGCCTCGTCCTGGCAAGCCTCTGCCCCAGTTCGATTCCCGCCTTAAGCTGCACCGCTTTGGCAGGGCCGATGCCTTTGAGCTCCATCAGCTCATCCAGGCTGAGATCCACCAGCTGGCGGAGTCCGCCAATTCCGCTCAGCACGCGCTGAGCCAGATGTATGGCCGATTCATCCCGGGTTCCCGTGCGAAACAATATCGCCAGCAGCTCAGCATTGCTGAGTGATCCGGCTCCGTATTGCATCAAGCGTTCTCTGGGTCTTTCCTCAAAAGGCATGTCCCGCAGCAAATATTGCGGCATATCCATTCATATCCCTCGCTTCCGAATGATTAGGCATGGGTCCGGATCACCGGCCGCCAGCAAAATTCATAGCGGAAGGATATGCTTTATCTCTTCCTTTTCTTACAACAACGTACGTATGAAGTTATTTGTTACATCATTTTTGGCTGGATTTAATTACCGCAACACATGGATTCCAAAATGGCCCAGCATCTCGCTCAGCAAGGATAGCGGCAGTCCAACCACGTTAAAATAACAGCCTTCGATTCCCGTGACAAAAATCGACCCGAGTCCTTGTATCGCATAAGCGCCCGCTTTGTCCAAGCCTTCTCCGGTCCTGGCATATGCGGCGATCTCATCCTCGGCTACGGTTCTCATCGTAACGGTCGTACGGCGATATTCGACTTCAGTTCTTCCGGTAATCACATCGATGCAGGCCACGGCAGTATACACATCGTGGCTTCGTCCCTGCAGGGAACGGAGCATGGAAGCTGCCTCCGCTTCATTCTTGGGCTTGCCAAGCACTTGTCCGTCCAAGACGACAATCGTATCGCTGCCGATGATAACGGCTTCGCGCGCTGCTGGCTCAAGCGTTGCCTGAACAGCCTTGGCCTTGCGCAGCGCAAGCTCCATCACGATTTGCTCCGGCTCCCATTGCTCCGGCGTAGTTTCGTCCGCTTCGCTTGGAATCACCGCAAACGGAATATGTAAGGAAGCCAGCAATTCCCGTCTGCGCGGTGAAGTCGAGGCCAATATGACATACTGCGATGATGAAGCTGCAATTTCCAAGTTCGTATGCTCCTTTGCCCGGCTGTCGCCCGAATAAGTTCAGAGCTGTTAACCTCGCCATTTTTTGACACTTTGCACTTCATTATTATAAGGTTAATTGATCGGCAATACAAACATAAAAAAGGCAGGGGCAACTATTTCCAATTCCCTGCCTTTTGATGGTTCATTTACGGCCCTTCTTGGCCTCCGACCAGCTTTTGTTCTGCCAGAATGAACCGCATCACTTCGTTCTGCACTTCCCAGAGCATGGTTTGCTCGCCCTTCTCGTTAAATTCCTCCATCGCCTCAACCGCGCTGTTCATCGCCTTCTCCATCTCCTTTGCTTCAGCCTCTGCGGCTGCCGTCAGCTTGCCTCGAACGTCAGCGGCGCTTTTGGTCCACAGCTGGTGGCTCTCCCTTAGCCGGCCGATTTCCTCCTGACTCTGGCGCCCGGGAGAAGCTTCTCCCAGAAGAGCTGCCGAGGAGGAGCTGAGCATATAGGCGAGATCCGCACTCTGCGCCAAATATTGCTGGAGGGATGCCGCATCCCCTTTATATTCCATCGTAGCCGATTCAGGCAAAGCAATTTCATGCAAAATGAGGTGAACGCCGCCTGTCTTCAGCCTCCCGCTCAGCATTTTAGCTTCCTCACGGTCCGGGGATACTCCGGCATAGACCCGCTTCTCATCCATGGTATCCCGCGCGGCGGCAATTCCCGCGGAGCGCAATTGTTCCTGGGCCAGGGCAACGCCTTCCGCTGTGCTGAACACGCCGTACTGCAGGAAATGATAGCTCTGTGAAGGCAGAACGACCTGTACGAGCGGAACCTGTTCCTCCGTAATGACACCGCCAAGTACGGGAATATCGGCTGCTTCTCCGGCCGCCCCCTGCTTCGGCACGCTAATTCCAGGGATCGGCACCGTCATTTCCTGGTCGAACATGGACAGAACGACGAATCCAAAGAGCGCTCCGGTCACGATCGCGCCGGTCAGCGAGCCGGCAACCTTCCACCAGGAGGTCCGCGTTTTGCGAAAATAATAATCACCGCCGCCTGGCTCGGCATGCTCTGGCAATAGGGCAATCCCTGTTCCTGTATGGTCTGTAAAGGGATCTCCCCAATAATCTATCGTTTCCACCGCACGGTAAGTTATAGGAGTATCCTTCGGTTCTTGTTCTGATCGCTCGGGCGGCTTGTCATGCCCTGAAGCGGGGGCGGTCTCCAGCCGCTGGCGATCTCCAGCCTTCTGTGCACTGTGCGCTTGCTGCCCATGTTCATCGAACCGGAATGTCATCTTTGCCTTGTTCACGATCCGCACGCTCCTTGTCCTCTCTTCTACCGTTACAATATGAATATTTGCGAGAATATAGACCACTTCATTTAAACAAGGCTTTACAATTGAAAGGAACTCTGTATAATGGGAACCATTGACAACCGCATCACGGAAAAATGCACTAGGGGTGCCTTTGCTGGCTGAGAGATCGTTCCCGCTTGAGGAACGGTTAACCCTTTACACCCGATCTAGATCATACTAGCGTGGGGAAGTGCGGGGAAACGATAAATAGCGCTGCGTGCTTGCTTTAAAATGTTTAAGCAGACACAGGCTGTATCGATATAACTGCACTCTTCGGGTGCGGTTTTTTTGTCGTTATCAGCAATAATTCAAATGAACCAGGGGAGGAAAAGCATCATGACCAATTCATTCAACCACAACATTCAAGCCGCGGCCTGCGGCACCAGCCGCATCGTCGGCTGCCGGTTCTCTCTGTTTCCGATGAGCGACCGGTTCGTTCCGATCATTCTTGGAGCGCTGGAGCAGACCGATACGTCCAAGGTCTGGGTTCAAAGCGATGACGTCAGCACCTGCGTGCGCGGCCGCCATGAGCATGTGTTCGACGTAGTGAAATCCATTTTCCTGCAAGCGGCAAAAAGCGGTGAGCATGTCGTTCTTAGCGCAACCTTTTCCGTAGGCTGCCCGGGAGATACGGAAGGAGATGTCTTCATGTCTGAGGACGATGTCCGTTTGAATGAAGGGAACAAAACATCGGTTGATACCGCAGCTCAATTCGCCCTTTACCCGATGGGGGTGGCCCACTACATGGACGTCATTTATGATGCGGTCAAAGCGGCGGAAGCCGAGGGAACGTTCTCCGGCGGAATTCATTACGCCAGCCGCTTGGATGGAACCGCCCAACAGGTGTTTCGTTCGCTCGAAAATGCCTTTGTCACGTCAAGCACCAAGACTTCCCATCTAGTCATGACGGCCACAATCTCCTGCAACAGCCCGTCAGCCAAACCGGAGCATGTGCAGAGGAAGGGGGAATAAGGATGTCAACCTGGAAGCTTCGCGACATTATCGTTCTCAGCTCGCTGTCCGTCGTGTTTGCTGTCGTCTATTTGATTTTCCTGCAGATAGGAAATGTGCTTGTCGGCTTTATGGGTCCGATGGGATATGAGGTCATCTTCGGCATATGGTTTATCGTTTCAATCATTTCGGCCTATATCTTGCGCAAGCCCGGAGCTGCCCTGCTGTCTGAGACAATCGCCGGAACGATCGAGGTGTTGATCGGCAACGTCACCGGCCCGATCCTGATTCTGTCGGCCTTTATTCAAGGCCTCGGAGCGGAAGCGGTATTCGCCGCCGTAAGATACCGTTACTACAACACAGCAGTGCTCATGGGCGCAGGCGTAGGCGCGGCCGTATTCAGCTTTGGCTGGGGCTTCTTTCAATCCGGCTTCGCCGCTTTGTCCACGGGTCTAGTCATCTCGATGTTCATCGTCCGCGTTATCAGCGGTGCAGTGATCGCCGGCCTGCTAGGCAAATGGATATCCGATGCGCTGGCCCGGACAGGCGTATTGAGGAGCTTTCCCATCGGGAAGGCCGCTGCCCAAAGCGCCAATCAACAACGAACCTCGGTGAAGCAGTAATGAATACATTGCTCCCGAATCAAGAAACGATGGATAAACCGATGGTCTTGGAGACAAAAAATTTATCCCTTGCTTTCAGCGAGGACGGGGAGGAGCAGGTGTTCTCCTCGATTTCCCTCGGGCTGCATCAAGGTGAATTGATGCTGCTCCTTGGTCCAAGCGGCTGTGGAAAAAGTTCCTTGGCCCTCTGCCTGAACCGGGTGTACCCGTCAGCCATTGATAGCCTGGTGACAGGCGGCGTTTATCTGTATGGCAAATCCCTAGAGGGACAGGATCCAGGTGAAATTGCGCAGCAGGTAGGCATTGTGTTCCAAGACGTGGACAGCCAATTTTGCATGCTTAAGGTGGAGGAGGAGCTTGCTTTTTGCCTGGAAAATATCGGATGTCCACGGGAACAAATCAACGCGAAAATCGACGAAGCGCTGCGGCTTGTCGATTTGACCGGCTGGCGGAGCGCGAATATCCATACTTTATCCGGTGGAATGAAGCAGCGGCTTGCCCTAGCCTGCGCTCTGGCATTGAATCCGGATGTTCTCATCCTTGACGAGCCCACATCTAATCTGGATCCGCTGGCTTGCTCGCACTTGGCCGATCTCATTCATTCCATCCGCAAGCAGCGGCAAATGAGCATCTTGCTGATCGAACACCAGCTTGATGCCTGGATGCCTTATGTCGATCGCCTTGCCGTGATGGGCACAGAAGGTAAACTTGTTTACGAGGGGGAGCCCCGAACCTATTTCGCCAATTTCAAAGAAGAGGCGCAGCATTTGGGAATATGGATGCCAGGGGCCGTCCGCCTGCATGAGCAGCTGCAGATAGACAGAGAATCTTCATGGCAGCCGCTCACCAGGGACGAGCTGGCTGAACTGTGGCTGAGCAAACCCGATTCCGTAAAAAGAACGCTGCTTCAGCAGCTGGAGCAAACCGATGCCTCCCGATCCAAGCTGCCGGACGAAGGGGCTGCCGATGCTGGCGGCAAGGAAGCCTTGCTGTCGGTCAATAGCCTTTCCTTCGAGCGCAGCGGAGGACAGAAGATTCTCGAGCGGCTGTCACTGTCGATCCCTGCCGGGCAGTTCATTGCCCTCGTCGGCCAGAACGGGGCGGGGAAGACGACCCTCGCCGCGCTCTTGTCGGGCATATTGGAGCCATCCTCCGGCGGTATCACCTTCGCTGGTCGACCCTTGCCGGACTGGCCGGAGAAAGAGCTGCGTAAGCGTGTTGGTCTCATTTTCCAGCATCCGGAGCATCAATTCGTCACTGATACCGTCTACGACGAGCTTGCCTTCGGCCTGCGGCTGCAGAAGCTGTCCGAGGAGGCTGTATCCGATCGGGTCGAGTCGCTGCTTGAGCAGTATCGCCTGCAGCACCGTCGCAACTTCAGTCCCTTCGCCCTGAGCCAGGGACAAAAGCGCCGATTAAGCGTGGCCGCGATGCTGTCTGAGGAGCAGCAGGTTCTGCTCTGCGACGAGCCGACCTTCGGCCAGGATGCTTACTCTGCCCTGGAGCTGATGAACTCGCTTCGCGCCCGGGTAGACCGCGGACTAACCGTCATCATGATTACCCATGATATGGAGCTTGTCCAGCAATTTGCCGATCGGGTCATCGTGCTGGGCGAGGGGAATATTCAATGGGACGGACGCCCCGATGCATTATGGGATTGGCCGGAGGAGGAGCTTCGGGCGCATAAGCTCGTCCCGCCGCTCTCAGCCCATTTGAAGAATAAGCTAAGATGGGCGCTCCGGAGACCACAAGAAACTTGCGGGGAGGTTATCGTATGATAAGATCAGGCGCATTGGGGGAGCTCCTGAATGATATGAATCCCTCCATCAAAGGACTCACCGTCATCACAGGGGTCATTTTAATGTCGCTTGCCTTCGATCCGGTTACCGTTTCCGTCAGCCTCATTTATATATTGATGATTACCGTCATATTTGGCCGGATTTCCTGGCGCAGATGGCTGTTCTTGTTTGTGCCTTTCTTTATACTGGCGATCGGTTATTTCTGGACAGCTGCTCTTTTTCCACGTTCCGATCTGCCGCAGGACTCCCCTTTACTCTTATCGTGGGGACCGCTGAAGCTGACGGAGGCCGGGTTCAATCTGGCCCTATCGCTCGCCTTGCGTACCTTGATGTTCTCGGCGCTGTCGCTCCTGTTCGTCCTAACGACCGAACCCGTCAAATTTATGCTTAGTCTCATGCAGCAATGCAAGCTGCCGCCGAAGCTGGCGTACGGCATCTTGGCCGGATTCCGCTTCCTCCCCCTGTTCCGCGAGGAGCTGCTCATTATGCAGCAGGCCCACCGGATTCGGGGCATATGGCGGGAGAAGCGCAATATCCGCTCGGCGCTCCATGCTTTCAAGCGTTACAGTATCCCGCTCCTGGCCAGCGCCATACGCAAATCGGAGCGGGTTGCCGTCGCCATGGTGTCGCGCGGCTTTACCGGCGGTAAACGGGATTTCTACTACCGAATGACCATTCGTCCGCGGGACTGGATGCTCATGTTCATCGTGCTGGCCGGCATTGCTCTGGGATACACGGTATCCTATGCGCTAGGCACCTTGACGTGGTACGGGGGCCAATTATAGAACATATGAAGATAACGCAAAGGAGCTGTCCCGCTGCAGACAATATCTGCGCTGGGAACAGCTCCTTCTCTATAGCTTGCTTTAGGCCAAGCTCTTGGCCAACTCATGCCCAACCTTCCATATATCGCCGGCCCCCATCGTAATGACAAGGTCGCCAGGCTGCAAACGTCCTTGCAAATCATCGAGGACATCCTGCTTTGTCGGCAGGTGCCTAGCTCCGGCATTGCTGTTCAATTTAATCAGCTCTACCAGTTTCGACGAATTGATGCCTTCAATCTGCTTCTCTCCCGCAGGCGAGTAGATATCCGTAATGATCACCTCATCCGCTCCGCTAAACGCGCGGCTGAACGCATCCAACAGGAAGAAGGTTCGCGAATACCGCTGGGGCTGGAATACGGCAATGATCCGTTTGCCGGTCGCTTTAGCTGCGGCAATCGTTGCTTCAATCTCCGTCGGATGATGGGCATAATCATCGATTACCAGAATGCCGCGGCTCTCGCCCAGCACCTGGAATCGGCGTTTCGCGCCATGAAAGTGCTGAATCGCCTCGGCGATCTCTGCAAAAGGAATGCCTGACTCAAGACATGCAATTACCGTGGCCATGGCATTATGGACATTATGTCTTCCGGGAACCGAAAGCTTGACTCGGCCCAAGGGCTGCCCGCCGCGGTTCATCGTAAACGCGACCTTCCGGTCTCCAAGCTCAATATCCGTTGCCGTATAATCGCATGCTGTTTCGATGCCATAGGTCACGACCTCGCATTGCAGCTTCGGCAGCAAATCGCGGACGTTCCGGTCATCTCCGGACACGATCGCTTTGCCTCCTGGTTTGATTTGATTCAGGAACTGCACGTAGGCCTCTTTAAGCTTGCCGAAGTCGCCGCCGTAATTCTCCAAATGGTCTGCCTCAATGTTTGTAACGATGCCAAGCGAAGGATGGTATTGAAGAAATGAGCCATCGCTCTCATCGGCCTCAGCGACGACGCATTTTCCCTGCCCTGCTTTGGCATTTGTTCCAATATCCATAATTTCGCCGCCAATAATATAGGTAGGATCCGTCCCGCATTGTTCCATCACCAGAGCGATCATGGAGGAGGTCGTCGTTTTGCCATGTGCTCCGGCAACAGCCACGCCTGTACGTTCGTTCAGCAGCCTTGCCAGCATTTGCGAACGATGCAGGACCGGAATTCCCTGTTCCTCCGCGGCTACCCGTTCGACATTATCCTTGGGCAGCGCAGTCGAATACACGACTAAATCCGCCCCATGCACCTGCTCTTTAGTATGTCCGATATAAATTTTGGCTCCTTTGGCCGCCAGCTTCTCCGTCAACTCCTGGGAAGCTACGTCCGATCCGGTTACGGTGTAGCCCATTTCCAGCATAACGCGGGCAATAGCGCTCATTCCATAGCCACCGATCCCGATAAAATGTACATGTTGTTCTGTCGTATTCAACAATATGGTCACCAGCCTTTTTCAGAATCGGTTTGATGCAAAAGGGTTGCCCGCACGTCCGAAATCATATAAAGCGTGCCAGTGACGACCCCAAGATCCTCCCGTTCCGTCCGTGATTGCAGCAGTGCCAGCGCACGCTTCCAGTCACGCTCCACAATGACTTCCAGATCCGCCTTCGCCATATCCTTCCGGATTTGCTCTACGAGCTGATACAACGAATCCGCATCCATTTTCTTGCGAAAATCGGGCTCGGTCAGAATAAGCGTATCCACTATTGGTAATATATGCTCCAAGTATTCGCGATGATGCTTATTAGCGAGCATACCCATCATCAAATTCAGCTTCCGGTAGCTGAAAGCTTCCGGAAGACTTCTCGCGAGCGCCTCCGCCCCCTCCGGGTTATGGGCGCCGTCCAGAACGATACGCGGCTGATCTGACACCTGCTCCAGCCGGCCTGCCCAGAAGGCGTTCTTGAACCCGGACAGCAGCAGCTCATCCTCGAGAACGAAGGCCATATATTGGCGCAGTACCTCCAGCACCATCATCACTCCGGCAGCATTCGTGCATTGATGCCTTCCAAGCATCGACAGCTCGATGTCCATACTGCGGAACGGCCCTTTAAAATGAATGCTTTGGGTCCGCCCGCTTAAGCCGCCGCCATCGTAATGAAACTGCTCTCCGAGCAAATAGAGCGTCGCTCCCTTCGCTTTTGCCGTTTCTCTCAGTATGGCGATAACGGAAGGCTGGCTGGCACAGCTGATTACCGGCACGCCAGGCTTGATAATGCCTGCTTTTTCGCGGGCGATCTCCTCTAGGGAATCTCCCAAGATGTCGGTATGATCCATGCCAACATTCGTAATAAGGGACACGATCGGAGTAACCAGGTTCGTAACATCCATTCTGCCCCCGAGCCCAGTCTCCCATACTACGACATCGGGATAGCATACTTCCGCGAAGTAGAGAATCGCAAGGGCCGTACTCACTTCAAACATCGTTGGAGATCCTAACTCGCTAGCAGCGATCTCTTTCACAACAGGAGCAATCCGGTTAGCCAAGCTTAACAGCGTCTCCTCTGGAATATCCTCTCCGTTAAACTGGAATCTGTTCGTAAATTTCGTAATGTAAGGGGATGTGAACATCCCTACGTCATATCCGCACTCCTTAAGCGTTGAGCTTAAAAAAGCACAAGAAGAGCCTTTGCCATTCGTTCCGGCCACATGTATGAACTTGAGTCTTCGCTGCGGGTTGCCAAAGTGCTCCATCATCCGCTGAATACGCTCCAGACCCGGACGGATGCCAAACGGTATCAAGCTGTTAATCCACTCTACCGCATCTGTGTAACTTGCCAGCGGCAGCTGGATTTCTTCCGAAAGATTAACCCCCATGTATATTCACCTTCGTTAATGTATTGAACTAAAATGCTGTTTCATAATATGGAAAGGTACAGCAAGAGCCAAATAAAGCGAATCAGGCTCCTGCTGTACTGCGATTATTACCTTTGCTTCTAACCTTTTAATTCAGCGATCCGTGCCAGCACTTTGTCGCGTTTGCTCGCATAATCGGCCATTTTGGCGCGTTCTTCCTCGATGACCTTGGCAGGGGCTTTGGAAACAAAGCCTTCATTCGCCAGCTTCTTCTCTACGCGCTCAACCTCTTTGTTCAAGTGCCCGAGCTCCTTCTCCAGGCGGGCGATCTCCTGGCTGATATCGATCAGTCCTGCCAGTGGCAAGTACAGCTCGGCCCCGGTCACCACTGCCGTCATCGCTTTTTCCGGGACAGCGGCGCTCAGTGAGGCCTCGTATTGCGAGGTGTTGCAGAAACGCCGGATGTAGTGGCTGTTCCGCTCGATAATGTCCAGCAGCTCGGCGGAGCCCGGCTTCACAATCAATTCAATTTGCTTGCTCATCGGCACGTTCACTTCTGCCCGGATATTCCGAACAGAGCGGATAATGTCGATCAGCAAATTCATTTCGCGCACAGCATCCGGTGCCTCCAGCGACGGATCAAACTGCGGCCATTCAGCCAGCGTAATCGTTTTGCCGCGATGCGGCAAATGCTGCCATATTTCCTCGGAAATAAACGGCATGAAAGGATGGATCAAGCGCAGCGTCCGGTCGAGCACGTAGGCTAGAACGGATTGCGTCTTTCTTTTGGCAACAGGATCTTCGCCGTAGAACGACAGTTTAGCGAACTCAATATACCAATCGCACAGGTCATCCCAGATGAAGTTGTACAGCTCCCGGCCTGTCTCCCCAAATTCATAAGCATCAATCAGGCGGGTAATGTTGCGGGCTGTCTCATTGAAGCGGTGGAGAATCCAGCGGTCGGAAGTCGACAGATCTCCTTGAATATCGATATCCTCAAACGTTACGCCTTCCAGATTCATTAACGCAAACCTGGAGGCATTCCAGATTTTATTCGCAAAGTTGCGGGCCTGCTCGACGCGTTCCCAATGGAAGCGCAGATCCTGGCCAGGCGTACTGCTCGTAGAGATCATGTAGCGCATGGCATCCGCGCCGTATTTCTCGATGACATCAAGCGGATCAACGCCGTTCCCCAGCGATTTGGACATTTTCTGCCCTTCGCTGTCCCGTACCAACCCGTGGATCAGCACATCCTTGAATGGGATTTCTCCAGTAAACTCAAGGGCGGTAAAGATCATCCGCGCTACCCAGAAATAAATGATGTCGTATCCGGTAACGAGAACATCCGTCGGGAAAAAGCGCTTGAAGTCCTCGCTGTTCTCATCCGGCCAGCCGAGTGTGGAGAACGGCCACAAGGCCGAGCTGAACCACGTGTCCAAAACGTCGTCGTCCTGCACCAGTTTATGACCTCCGCATTTGGCGCAGGTATCCACGGCCTCCCTAGCGACATGCAGCTCCCCACAGGATTCGCAATACCAAGCCGGAATGCGGTGGCCCCACCACAACTGGCGGGAGATGCACCAGTCGCGCACATTTTCGATCCAGTGCAGATAAATTTTCTCGAACCGCTCCGGCACGAAATGGACGCCTTTGCCTGATTTTTGGGCAGCGATTGCCGCTTCCGCCAGAGGCTTCATTTTAACGAACCATTGCGTCGATAAATAAGGCTCGACTACGGCGCCAGAACGCTCGCTATGGCCGACCTGGTGAACATGATCCTCGATCCGTACGAGAACGCCGGACTCCTTGAGATCGGCCACGATGGCCTTCCGGCACTCGCTGCGGTCCATTCCCTGGTATTTGCCGGCCGCCTCATTCATCTTGCCGCTCTCATCCATGACGGTAATTTGCGGCAAATCATGACGCAGTCCTACCTCGAAGTCATTCGGGTCATGGGCAGGCGTAATTTTCACCGCTCCGCTGCCGAATTCTTTATCGACATATTCGTCGGCAATGATCGGAATTTCACGATTTACAATGGGCAGCACGAGCGGCTGGCCGATTAGATGACGGTACCGCTCATCCTCAGGATGAACCGCCACAGCCGTATCCCCAAGCATCGTCTCCGGTCTTGTCGTAGCTACTGTAATGAATCCACTGCCATCTTTAAGCGGATACTGCAGGTGGTACAAATGACCGTTGACCTCTTTATATTCCACTTCAATATCCGAGAGGGCCGTGCGGGCTGCAGGATCCCAGTTAATAATATATTTGCCGCGATAGATCAGGCCCTTTTCATAGAGCTTGACGAATACCTCGCGCACCGCCTTGGACAGCCCCTCATCCAGAGTAAAGCGCTCGCGTGAATAGTCCAGCGAGAAGCCCATCTTCGCCCATTGCTCTCGAATCGTATCCGCATAATGCTCTTTCCATTCCCATACCTTCTCAAGAAACTTCTCGCGGCCAAGATCATAGCGGGAAATTCCCTCTGCCCGGAGCGTCTGCTCCACTCTCGTCTGCGTCGCTATTCCAGCATGGTCGGAGCCCGGCAGCCATAAAGCATCGTACCCCTGCATCCGCTTCGTGCGGATCAGGATATCCTGCAGCGTAAAGTCCAGCGCATGCCCGATATGAAGCATGCCCGTTACGTTTGGCGGGGGAATGACGATCGTGTACGGCTTGGCTTCCGGTACTTGGCCCGCCTTAAAGAAGCCGCCCTCCATCCAGTAGCGATACCATTTCTGTTCTGCAGCCTTGGGATCATACGTTGTCGGCATGTTGTTCGCCGACGAATGCTCTTGGATCTCTGACATAATTTCAACCTCCGTTACAATTCAGCATTGCCTTAGCGTAATCAGGATAGTCTTGCTCAAAAAATACAAAAAGCCCCTCGTCTCAAAGGACGAAAGGCTTTACTTTCGCGGTACCACCTTTGTTTTGCGGGTTGGCCCAGCCCGAAACCGCTACGCTCGCGGAGTCGCCGAGAAACTCGCAACACTCATACAGATAACGGCTGCTACCGGCCCGTTCTAACGACTACAAAATGCATAGCTGCTCAAACAAGCGACTCCCGGGTGACTTCGGCCAGCTGCATCCTGCGGAATCTTCCAGCGCTGCAATCCCGCTCTCTGAAGGGCTCACTGCCTACTCTTCCCGTTCCATGTCTTTTCACACGGTTATTTTAAGTTAATCCATATTATCATAGCGTGAAATTAACGGGGAGTCAATATTTGGTCTGAATGGCTGCGGGAATAAGCCGGCGGTCAAGGCTCGTTTCCGAACACCAGTGTACCGTTATGGTACAAGGTGACACGTTCCCAATTTGCATACGCGGTCTTGGTTGGATCAAAGGAATAGTCATTGCTCTCGTTGAGGTTCGCCCAGTTGCTCGCATGATTGCGCGTCTGGATATCCCCCGTCTGCCCGCCGGGCTGCAGCGAACCCGCTGCGGCTTTAAATGTGATTTCCAGGTAGGTATCGGCGTTCGCTTTGCCCGGATTCATTTTCACGAAAGCCCCGTTCACGTTGGAGCAGCCTACCATGGCCCAGTCACAATTGTATTGCAGCTGGCCATTGCCGTCAGCTGTGAAATAATATCGCAGACTCAGCTCGCTTAAAGGCACTGCCGCAGCCCCCTTGTTCACGATATTGAAATGAGGCTTGAACTGGTTGTCGGCTGCATTCGTATCTCCGGCTTTGTACTGAACGGCCAAATCTCCGCTAGGTCCCGGGTTCGGATTCGGTCCAGGTCCCGGATCAGGATTTGGATTCTCGTTCGCGCCTCCGCCTAAAGGTTCTCTATGGTCTTGAATGTATTTGGAGATCCATACCAGCGGCGCATTCCAGTTGATCGTATTCTCTTTGGATACCCAGGCATCAGGAGCCGTATTTTTCGGCGCATACGATTTGGCTGCAGGCATTCCCGTCGGTGTCGCCGAATCGTTGATCACCGTATTGTTCGGCCCGCCGGACAGCCAGCCCTTCGGATACGGCACACCGCTTTGGTACTTGCCCCAGGCCCAGCGGTCATGCGTATCCGTCTCGTAATATTGGCCGTATCCCGTAATATAGGATAATCTCATCGCATTATTGCCCATGAAATAATCCATCCCCCGGTTCATCCCTTTTAAATAATCCAGGTTCTGGCTAAGATCGTAAGCGTACCCGAGCAATATCATTTTATTGGCAATGGCGGAGTTGGAACCCCAGTCATAACCTTTATTCCCCGGCAGCAGCACAGGATACCCTTCGCCATTTAATGTCGACAGCATACCGTCCGCCTGATTCAGCACATTCATCTTCATGGCTTGAAGATCGGAGGCTGGCAGATCGTTCTGGGCCGACAGTATGGACAGCGTTCCTGTTGTAGCAGTAGACTGCCAGTCGAACTGGGATACCTCGCGGTAATGTGGTGACGAAGTTACCGCTGCTTTGTAGGACGATGCATTGCTGTCGCCAAGCGCATAGGCCGTCAAGTATAGCTCTGCGGCCGCCGCATACCGGTCATCGCTTGTGCGAATGTCATCATAATCCCCGCCGCCCGGAGCATCCGGCGTTTGCGAGGTATAGAGAACGTTCGGATTCGCTGAGGCCCGTGCCCAAGCCTCCTTGGCAATTCCCCACATCTCTGCGGCTTCTGCTTCTTTATACGGCTTGATCAGGCGAGCCAGATGCGCCAGGTTGCGGGCCACCGCATAGGTCGCATTTGTGGAAGGCGGCTGAGCCTGACGGTTCATGCTGTTCTCGGCGTCAATATTCGTCACCGGAAACGCGCTCCAATTGTCATTATGAATTTTATGCGAGGCCAATCCGGTCGAAGGCATAACTCCCTTCATAAACGTCGAACCGAAAAGAACTTCGTCAAGAATATCGGGAATGCCGTTCCCGCTCTCCGGGATGTTCAGGGAGCCGTCCGGGAAAGCCCCGGGATAACGCTCGTATAGATTCAACAGCGTCCAGGCTGATATCGCCTGATTCACAGGATAGATTCCGAAGTCCCCTGCATCCGCCCAGGAATTTTTCACATTGAGTCTTTCGCTTCCGCACCAGCTATTATAACAGCCGATCGAGCTGTCTCCCGGATGGAGCGCTTTGTGGGCAAAGGCCGGGTTACTCAAATGTTGCGCCTGAATATCTACGCCCATCCGGTGGAAATAGAAATATTCCATTGCCTCGCTCGGCAGGTCCGGATATAAATTGCCGTTAATGGCAAACGGCACGCTTTCTCCTAATCCGGAAACCCACAGTCTATAAGTGCCTTGTTCCGTGACAGACGAAAAATCGGCATGATGAATGCGATCGGCAGAAGCCTGATCCAGGCCATAAACATGCGTTTGTCCTTGAGCCGCCACGCTGCCTCCTGCCTTGCGCAGCTCCCAGGCAAGCGGGGATGTCGAGCTGCTGACAATCGTGGCTATTTTATCGGCTCCGGGCAAGTAACCGATTTGGTTTACCCGAATGGGGCTAGGATCGGTGTCCGCATGAATTCCTGCCGGCAACAAAGCGGATAGCGCCAGCATGAAAATGAGCATGATTGCGGTTAGTTTCGCAAGGCTCCGCACACTGCTTCCCGAACTCTTCATTAAATTTATCATTCCAGCTCCCTCATTTCCTATTAATTTAAAATAGATACCGAATCCTCCTTACTTAAAGGGAACGGCGCCATATAGACGCCGTTCCTGGTTAATTATTAAGGTTCAATTCCCCATACCAAAGTTCCGTTCTGGTACAGCGTTACTTTGTTCCAGTTGGCATAGGAGGTTTTCGTAGCATCGAAGGAGTAATCGTCGCTCTCATCCAAGTTAGTCCAATCGCTTCTATTGCTGCGCGTTTGGATGTCACCAGTGCTTCCTCCAGGAGCGAGCGTTCCAGCCGACGCATTGAACTTAATTTCCAAATAAGTGTCGGCTCCTGTTTTACTTTCGCTCATTTTGACAAACGTGCCTGTCAGGTTCGAGCAGCCAAGAATCGCCCAGTCACAGTTGAATTGCAGCGGCTGTGTGCCGTCCGCCGTAAAATAATAACGGAGAGTCAATTCGCTTAACGCAACAGGTGTTGAACCGTTATTTACGATATTGAAATGAGGTTTGAGCTGGTTGTCGGTTGCATTCGAATCCCCAGCCTTATACTGGACGACCAAATCGCCGGTCGGCTCAGGATTTGGAGTCGTGCCGCCGCCCTGAGGAAGCGCAGAGGCCTGAGGGGAATTAACGCTCGTACCCACGCTATTGGCCGCACTGACCACATAATAATATGTCGTTCCGTTCGTGACCGCGGTATCTGTGTAGCTGGTGCCGCTAATCGTTGCTAGTGAAGTGTATGGCCCGCCGCTCGTCGTGGAGCGTTTGACCGTATAGCTGGTCGCGCCTTGCGAAGCATTCCAGCTTAAGGAGACTTGTCCGTTCCCCCCCGTAGCACTGAGTCCGGTTGGTGCAGCCGGAGCCGTCGGAGGCGGGTCAACTGGTCCCCCACCGCTTGCCGGGATGGCCGGATATGCGTTTTGGACGAGCATGACAAATTGATCATGGAACCAATGGCCGGATACAGGAGCGTTTGGAAGCGCGCCCGTCAAAATACCGTATTGGGTTTGGTAAGTCGGATCACACATCCGGTCGAAGCCCTTTCCTTCGTTGTTCGGAATTTCAGAGCTGGAACCGTCGGATTCGCCGGGAGGCTTAACCCAGACAAAAGCGTCGATATGCGAAGCCGGGAATCCTGCTGGAGCAGTCTCTGGCGCTCTTCCCATGCCGGCGCCGCTGTTGTTGCACCACAGTCCCCGATGCCCGCGGCGATCCACACGGCCCGAATTTACAATCTGGTCAACCGTAGAGCCAATCGCACTGGTTGGCCGATCCGGGCCTCCCCAGCCGTTACGGGATGTGTCAATAAGGAAGCCAATGCTGCTTGGCCAGCCGGCGGACACAAAGCCCGAATACAGACCCGCAGCAAAATCAGCTTCGCTGAAGTATGGATTCCACTCATAGAAACTAGCGGATCTGAGCGGCATACCGTTTACATTTTGGTTCGGATCCGGTAAATTCGGCTCTACCAACGGAGTCGTATTCGCCGTATTCAAAGCGAAGCCGTCGACGCTGGCAAAACCGGCATTCGTAGCTTTAGCCACTTGTGTATATAACTGGATGGTGCCTTGACGGTTATCATCCCATCCGAGCCAGCCCGAGTGGCCAATATCTAAATAAGTGTATACGTTAGGGATGGCAGCCAGCTTATTGAGCGTATATTTGATAGCATCGACATAGATACCGCTGGAGTTGGCCGCAGCGCATGCCGGAGTGCTAAGATTGGTAACCAGGTTTGGAAGGCTGTCCGGCTCAACGACAGTAACGATCCGGATATCCTGGTATTTAGGCTTGGAGAAAATATCAGCAATCACATCGATATAGTCCGTCTTATACGTTTGCAGGCCCGCTTGTGTCAATGGCAGCTCCCCATTAGAAGCCAGGGCATGACAATCCCGGCCAGGCAAATCGTAGATGACGAACTCTGCAACGATTGGCGTATTGCCTTGCTTTTGGGCCAATGCAGCGTCCAGGTGTCCCTCGAGGCTGCGGCGGTTGCCGTTATCCTCGCCGCCGTAAATCGCCGCGATGCGGTCAAGCCACACGTAGGTATTATAGGATTTGATCGTTTCCATTTTTGCTTTCAACGTGTTGTCGCTGACTCTAGCAATCGAAGTATCGATCAATGCAGCATAGTCGGGGTTGATATATTTTGTCGCGCCAACGTAAGGGTTGTCTACATGGGCCTCTGCCGCCTGAGCGTTTTGATTCCCAAAAGGGGTTAACATCGTGACAACCAGTGCCGAGATCAACGCAAGCATCGCAGTGCGTTTGGGCAAATACTTTATCATTTCTTTCAGCTCCTGTTATAAATTTTATTAAATTAAACCATTCGCTTGGGAAATGTATGCGCTCTCAAAATGTAGCCGATCGAATATGCAGTTCCTGCTGTTTTCCCTTCTGCCCTTGCTCTCCTTTCTTGACCATCCCGAAATATCTCATGGAAGTTAACTGATTGACCCTTGCTCTTCACTCCTTCCGTAAGCATTTTGTCATTAGGCCGAGAAAATCCGACGAAATGACGTAAAAGATAGAATAGCCGACGACAAACAATGGTTAAAAAAGAGAATGTTCGCCATCTAGACACAAATATACCATAAATAGTAAAAATAATACAAGATTTAACGGAGATTTTATTTTAACTAAGTTTAAAATTTACACTAACAAAATAAACTTTGTTAGCAAGGGAAGATTCCCGTCGTGGCCTTACCAAAAAAAACTGCGCGAATTACGCGCAGTCTGCTCTTTAATATTATGAATCCCACAATCAATTTACGGAATATATAGAACTTGCCCTTCCGCTAAGTTGTGTTCCGCTAACCGATTGTAAAGCTGCAGCTCCCTTGTGCTGAGATTGTACCGCTCGGCAATTTCGTCCAAG
The DNA here is from genome assembly GCF_037969765.1 of Paenibacillus sp. FSL W8-0186. Classification (NCBI taxonomy): domain Bacteria; kingdom Bacillati; phylum Bacillota; class Bacilli; order Caryophanales; family Paenibacillaceae; genus Paenibacillus; species Paenibacillus sp. FSL W8-0186. The sequence goes on from NZ_CP150207.1 coordinate 4,283,567, forward strand.
GTCTCTTCGCGCTGAACGATGACGAGCCGGATTTTCCGAAAGGGGGTCTGCTCTTCCGCATTGCCGATGAATAAGTTTTTCCAGCGAACTTCTTCCTCATCCCCGTGTTCTTCGGCCGCCGCCTTTACGCTGCCTTCTTCCTGTTCCAACGAGCCTTCCGGTTCTTTATTGGGCCGTTGAGCAGATAACAGCTTGGTGATGCCAATATCGCTTCCCTGTACCGTTTCATCCGCCTTCTTGCTGTTGAGGGCAATTTTCAGCTCTTTTTTCTCCTCGGGCTGAGGGCGAATTTCCGGCTCCGAATCTTCATGAGCCACATCTCCAGCAGCCCCTGGTTCGATGGATGCCGACAAAACCGGCTCAGACTCCGTGCCTTGCTCCGAAGAAGCTGCTTGGTCCGCTTCCCTCGACACAGCCTGTACGACCTCGGCTTCATCACCCTCGTGTTCGCTTACGGACGGAGTTTCAAGATGATACTCCTCCAGTTCGTCACGGCCTTCTTCTTCCTTGAACGAAGCTAAATTCTCTTCCGCTTGCTGCACAGCCTCCCGGATCTCATCTTCAGAAGCCGCCGCCTTGTCCTTCCATAGCGATGGGGATGAGAGCAGCGAATCGTCTGTCCAGGAGATCACGTTCTGATGGGGGGTTTCTGGAAAATCCGGTAAACCCGGAACCGCGGCAGCCTCCAAAGAACTTTGCCACTGAGAAGCTTGATTCTCCCTGTCTCCAGACACCGGTCCCTCAGAGATCTGCTCCCCCAGTTGGTGTTCTTCTTGTCGCAATGTGTCCATTGGTAATGGCTGCTCTGTCAGGCCAACCTCGTCCGGTTCATCCTGATGAGATTCATGCGCAGCTATAAATTCCCTGTCCTTCCATTCTTCGCTCCCCGTAAGCGTAGTCGTCTCAATTCCCTTAAGCGACAAAACCCCGGTAATATTCAAACTGCGGGCACTCAGCAGATCCACATCAAAATTGTCAATTTCGACGGCGATCTCCTCCAGTTTGTTTACCCGGCTTAGCGGAATCGTGATTTCAACCGGGATCCAATGCTCCAGCTTGCAGCTTTCCCCCTGCCCCCGGTATAGTCCGGACAACAGCAAATGCCCGCGAAGCGCGGCATACTCCTCGCCAGGAATCACCTGGATTTTTGGAATGAGCTCTATTTCCTCCAATTCCTCAATTCCAACCACATCTTCCGATAAATGAACCCGCTCATAAATATCAAACCTCAGACCGTAGGATTGATCAGCCAAGAATGATACCTCCTTTCAGCATTTCCAAACATGATTTCGCATCCCATGGATGACATGGTCCAAATCATCGCTCGTTTTATTTATATGCTTGAAAAAGGAGTGCATGCCTGGTTTTTACCGATCAAACACCGCTCTTCATGGCTTTGGCTTATATCCATTCCCTGCGTTGGCTAGGCTCGAAGCTGTTTAAGCAGCGCTGTCCAGCTTGCAGGCCAAGGGTCCTGCACGGACAAGGTCTCTCCCGCAAGCGGGTGGGCAAACATTAAGCTCTCGCCGTGAAGCGCTTGATGGGGCGTCAGCTTGGTGCTGCCCCCATATAAAGCGTCCCCGATAAGCGGATGGCCCGCATAGCTCATATGCACCCGAATCTGATGCGTTCGTCCCGTCTCCAGCGTGAGGCGCACGAGGCTGGCGGCCGGATAGGCCTCCAGCAGCTCTACGCGTGTTACTGCATGCTGGCCCGACGGGGATACGCGCCTTCGCGCTCTATGATGCCGATCCTTGCCGATTGGCTGGTCAATTACACGAAGCGCAGGACTTACTGCGCCTTGTACCAGCGCAACATAGACCCGGCCGATTTCCTTACGCGCCATTGCCGCATCCAGTTTAAGCTTGGCATAAGTGTTCTTGGCATATAGCACCGGGCCGGACGTGTTCTCGTCCAGCCGGTGTATATGCTCGGGCGCAACGGGCTCGCCGCGTTCCGAGTAAATCCCTGCGACCATATTGGCTAAAGTCGGCTGCGGGCTATGTCCATCGGGATGTACTTTAACCCCTGCAGGCTTATGTACAACGAGGCAAAAATCATCCTCGTACAAAATTTGCAGCGGAAGCTCCGGCTGCATAGGCTCATACTGCGATATCCTTGGCGGAAAAAGCCGCAGGCGCAGACGATCTCCCGCCAGCTTAATCCCCTGCTCGGCTTCAAGTGTGCGCCGAAGCTTGGCAGGAAAGTCCAGTTCGCCTTCCAGCCAGGCAAGCGCCGCTTCATAGCGGTCACCGCTCGCCGGCATGGGGAGCCTGCCGGGCATCAGCTCCAGCCACTCTCCCCGCCTAGCGCCTGCGATCCGTAAACTCACAGCTTCTGCAGCGCTTTGCGATGCGCCTCAATCGTAGCATCAATGTCCTCGTCGGTATGAACGCCGGAAACAAACATGCCTTCAAACTGAGACGGGGCGATATTGATACCCTCCTGCACCAGCGCGGCAAAATAGCGGCGGAACAAATCCAAGTCGCTGCTCTTGGCTGTATCATAGTTAACGACCTGCTCATTCGTAAAGAACGGGCATACCATGGAACCTACGCGATTAATCACGCTAGGGATTCCCGCTTCCTTCGCATTCGCTTCAAGTCCTGCCTGAAGCTTCGCCGACAAGCGCTCGAGACGGTCATAAACCTCAGGCGTAAGCAGCGACAATGTAGTGAAGCCGGCAATCATGGCCAGCGGGTTCCCGCTTAGCGTACCCGCCTGATAGATTGGGCCCGAAGGAGCGATTTGCTCCATAATTTCGCGTTTGCCGCCATAAGCGCCGACCGGCAGTCCTCCGCCGATGACTTTACCTAGGCAGGTCAAATCCGGAGTAATGCCAAACAGCCCTTGAGCAGAGTGCAGGTGAACGCGGAAGCCGGTCATAACTTCATCAAAAATAAGCAGGCTGCCGTATTCCGTTGTAATGCGGCGCAGTCCTTCCAGAAATCCGGGCTGCGGCGGTACGACGCCCATATTCCCTGCGACCGGTTCCACAATGACGCCGGCAATTTCTTCGCCGAAGCGTTCGAAGGCCAGTTGAACGGATTCCAGGTCATTATACGGAACAGTAATGGTGTTCGCTGCGATGCTCTCCGGCACGCCGGGGCTGTCCGGCAGACCCAGTGTTGCTACGCCGGAACCCGCTTTGATGAGCAGGCTGTCGGCATGGCCGTGATAGGAGCCCTCAAATTTCATAATTTTGCTGCGTCCCGTGTAACCCCGAGCCAAGCGGATCGCACTCATCGTCGCCTCCGTGCCGGAGTTGACCATCCGCACGACTTCAATGGACGGTACGCGCTCGGCTACGAGCCTGGCCATCTGTGTCTCAAGCAGTGTAGGCGTGCCAAAGCTGGTGCCCTTGGCAGCCGTCTCCTGCAGCGCCTTAACGACCTCCGGGTGGGCATGTCCCATAATAAGCGGGCCCCATGATCCCACATAATCGATATAGCTGTTGCCGTCGATATCGTAAATGTGCGAACCAGCACCGTGGTCCATATAAATTGGCGTCAGCCCAACGGACTTGAATGCGCGTACCGGGCTGTTAACTCCGCCCGGCAGCACTTTTTTCGCTTCTTCAAATGCCTGATAGGACCGTTCTTCCCCTTTACGTCCGATAGTTGTACTCATTGACGTCACGCTCCTTGCTTTGTCATTGATCTATGGTCTGTCCTCGAATTCCGAAGCATAATTCACGTATGCTAATTGCGTCCTTCGCGCAGCCAGCGCGCCGCATCTTTGGCAAAATACGTAATAATGATGTCAGCTCCCGCGCGCTTCATGCCCAGCAGCATTTCGCTCACGATCGCCCGCTCGTTAATCCAGCCTTGCTTGGCCGCCGCCTTGACCATGGAATATTCGCCGCTCACATTGTAGGCCACGATCGGCAGGTCGAATTGGTCCCGAAGCATGCGGATCACATCCATATAGGCTAGCGCCGGCTTAACCATAAGCATATCTGCACCCTCTAGCACATCTGTCTCCGCTTCGCGCAGCGCTTCACGGGCATTGGCCGGATCCATCTGATACGTCTTGCGATCGCCGAATTGCGGTGCCGAATCTGCTGCTTCCCGGAACGGGCCGTAGAATGCCGAGGCGTATTTTACGGAATACGACATAATTGGCACATGGGTATAGCCGGCTTCGTCTAGTCCGTGGCGAATCGCTTGGACGAAGCCATCCATCATATTCGATGGAGCGATGATGTCAGCTCCCGCTTGCGCCTGTGACACTGCCGTCTTCACCAGCAGCTCCAATGATTCGTCGTTCAACACGTCCCCGCAGACATGGCCATCCCGTTCAAAGGTGTGTACCATGCCGCAATGGCCGTGATCCGTAAATTCACATAGGCAAGTATCCGCGACCACAAGCAAATCGGGATACCATGATTTGATGAGCCGGGTAGCTTCCTGTACGATGCCAGTTTCGACGAAGGCCGACGTGCCTACGCTGTCCTTCTGTTCAGGAATGCCGAACAGCAGCACCGCCGGAATGCCGAGCTCTACGATCTCCTTCACTTCCTCCTGAAGACGGTCTAAAGAGAAGTGGAATACGCCCGGCATCGAGGAGATTTCATTTTTTACATTGCTGCCATAGGTGACGAATATCGGCTGTACGAAATCATCGACGGTAATCACGGTTTCGCGCACCATACCGCGGATCGCAGCCGATTGCCGCAAACGGCGGTGTCTTACGATTGGAAATGTCATAGTTGGTGTCGTCCTTTCAAATTGATCCCATCCCACCCAAACCCTCCCTTGTCGTAAGGGAGGGCTCCAAGGGCTGCGCCCTCTGGACTCCCGCAATGGGAATAACGTAGGAGGGGCAGAGGCGCTCCTGCATCGCTGTCCCCTGGCGGGGATGCGCTTAGTTTGGTGCGTGGAACGCTTTCCCCCCTTCGGGTACGTCTTACTTTTGGCGCCCCCGTTCACCCTGGGTGAACACTCTGCTCAAGCCTGCAGCGGTCGGCGCTCCCGGGAAAGCTGCGGGCAATCAGTCGCTTGCCGCCCTGACGGGCCCGCTCTACGTTAGACGCTCCTGCTGTCTGGGTGGATGGAGTTTATTTGGCTGTATTGAGTTAGGATGGCTTGAGGGGCGCTGTCCCCTGCGGGGATTCGCTCACTGTGACGCAAGGATCAGTTACTTTTGCGTTGTGCCTCTTACTGCTATTGACTACGGTACTGGCGCTCTCCCTTGAGGGATACGCTCACTGCGGCGCAAGGATAATTACCTTGCATAGTGCCTCTTACCGCTACTGATTACGGTACTGGGGCTCTCCCTTGCGGAATACGCTTGCTGCGGTGCAAAATATATAAATTATGAGGGCTAATCCATAGCTAATCACGATTGCTTGCACGCCAGTCGCAAAGGGATTGGACAAGGCTGTTGATCGTCGATTCCTCAGCCACCATATCGACGTTGAAGCCAAGATCCCTAGCCGTTTGCGCGGTAAGCGGGCCAATGCAGGCGATGGCAGCGCCAGACAAGGCTTGAACGGGGTCTGCATGCCCCATTCCCTTCAGGGCAGCAACCAGGTTCTTTACTGTCGACGAGCTGGTGAAGGTCACGACATGAATGCCGCCCTCTTCAATGAGCTTCAGTAGCTCATCGTCCTCTTCGCCGGCAGGGACGGTCTCGTACATGACAGCGTCGGTCACGCTCAGCCCCTTCTCCCGCAGAACCTCTGGCAGCCAATTGCGGCCAAGGTCTCCCCTCGGCAGCAGCACCTGCTGTCCGGCGTGCATTTCAGCGCCGTACGCCTCGAACATGCCCTCGGCCTGGTATTGTCCTGGCAGCTCCTCTGCGGCAATGCCGCGGGCGCGCAGCGCTTCCTTCGTTGCCGGCCCGACTGCAGCGATTCTCGCTCGATGAAGTGAGCGAACATCTTGTCCCAGTTTCTCCAAGCGCCTGAAGAAATACTCCACCCCGTTGACGCTTGTGAAGAACACCCAGTCATACGTCTCCAATCGGCTTAAAGCCGCATCCGCATGAGCGATCTGTTCCTCGTCCTCAGGTAATCGAATATCGATGACAGGGAACTCGTACGGCTCGCCGCCCAAATCCTCGATCTGCGCAGCAAGCTCGCTGGCCTGGCTGCGGGCGCGGGTAACGAGCACGCGCGTGCCAAACAGCGGCAGGGTCTCCGCCCACTTCAAATGCTCGCGCTGCGTCACGACGTCTCCTACGACGATGACGGCCGGTGGCTGGAAGTTCGCCTGCTGCACTTTGCGCTCGATGTCCTCCAGCGTGCCGGTCAAGGTCTCCTGTTCTGCCCGCGTCCCCCAACGCACGAGAGCGACGGGCGTATCGGGAGATCTTCCGTACGTTATCAGCTGCCTGCTGATGTACCCGATCTTGGCTACGCCCATCATGAAAATGAGCGTCCCCGTCGCATTCGTGACCTTCTCCCAATTGATAGACTTGTCCAGCTTCTCAGGACTCTCATGTCCGGTAATGATGGACAGGGAGGAAGCCATGTCCCGGTGCGTCACCGGAATGCCCGCATAAGCAGGAACCGAGATCGCCGCAGTAATTCCCGGCACAATCTCATAAGGGATTCCATGCTTGCGAAGCAGCTCGGCTTCCTCGCCGACCCGGCCGAAAATCGTCGGATCTCCGCCCTTCAGACGGACAACGGTCTTCCCCGTCAGCGCCAAGTCCACGAGGAGTTGATTAATCTCCTCCTGCTTCATCGTATGACGGTCCGGCAGCTTGCCTACATAGACCTTCTCTGCACCGGGCTTCATGTTCCTCAGCAAGCTGGGATTGGCCAGCCGGTCGTATACGACGACATCCCCTTTTTCCAGGCACTGCAATCCCTTTACTGTAATCAATCTAGCATCGCCGGGTCCCGCCCCGACTAAATATACCTTTCCAGCCATCCCATCACTCACTCCCTGACTTCCGCCAAAATTTCGTCCGCTCCTCTAGAAATCAGCTTAGCTGCAACCTCATCGCCCAGCTTCAGCGGATCCTCGCCAGTCAGGACATCCTTCAGAACAAGCCGTCCGTCCGGCGTTCCGACCAGCCCTGTCAATTCGATGCGCGCTCCTCCCGTTCCAATCCCGGATTCCTCCTGCACCAAGGTTGCATATGCGCCGATCGGAACCTGGCAGCCACCGTTCAATACGCGCAGAAATTGGCGCTCTGCAGCGACGGTCAGCTCGGTATCCCGGTCATTGTACAGCGACAGAAGATGACGCACCTCCTCATCGCTTTCACGGCATTCAATGCCTAACGCGCCCTGGCCGACAGCCGGCAAACATACCTCAACCGGCAAAAATGAGGTGATCCGATCCTCCCAGCCCATCCGGTACAAGCCCGCCGCAGCAAGAATTATGGCATCGAAGCCCTCGGTCTCCAATTTGCGCAGCCGGGAATCGATATTTCCCCGAATCCATTCCAGCTTCAGATCCGGACGGTATTTCTTCAGCTGACTCGAGCGGCGCAGGCTGCTCGTACCGATCTTTGCTCCTTGCGGAAGCTCGTCCAAGCTTAGGCCGTTCCTTGAAATCAGCGCATCCCGGGGGTCGACCCTCCGCGGAACCGCACCGGTTACAAGACCTTCCTGAAGCACGGATGGCATGTCCTTCATACTATGTACCGCCATATCGATTTCCCCGCTCAGCATGGCCTGCTCGATTTCCTTCACAAACAAGCCTTTGCCCCCTACCTTCGATAATGTTACGTCCAAAATACGGTCGCCCTTCGTCACGATCTTGCGAATTTCGAAATCATAGGGCAGCGCATGCTCCTCGCATATCGCTTTCAGCGCATCAATAACCTGACCCGTCTGCGTCAGCGCCAATTGGCTCTGTCTAGTTCCGACGACAATCGTACGTTTTTTCATCTTTATTCCTCCTGATATGCATCAATCCATGCAGCTAGCTTCTCCTCGCTCCAAGGCTGAAATCGTCCTTCACGAATTTCCGTCAATATATCCATTTCGGCTAACGCTTTAAACAATAGCTGGCGTCTGCCCCGGTCAAGCACCTGTTCTTTAATCCTTACCCTGATCTCGCTTAAGAAATCAATATAAGTCTCGTAATGCTCCCCGAACAGCTCGTCGACTTCCACGCATAACCTTCGGGAAACCGTTGGCCCTGCTCCAGAAGTCGATACAGCCACAATCAGGCCGCCCCTGCGGATCGATGCCGGCGTAATGAAGGAGCCCCGTGCCCCGTCGCCGGCATCGTTCACCGGCACGCCCCGGCTCTCCGCCTCCGCAACGACGGCTTCGTTCACCTGACTGTCGTTCGTTGCCGCATATGCCAAAAAAGCCCCGCTTAAGTCGCCCTCTCGATATTCCCGATTTATCCAGTGCAGCTGCCCCTTCTCGTAACAAGACATCAAGTAAGGGGTTAACGAAGGGCTGATAACGATCGTCTCTGCAGAGGATGCCAGCAGCGCGCCAGCTTTCCTTTCGGCGATTATCCCGCCGCCAACGACGACGCAGCGTCTTCCCGCGCAGTTTAGCATGACGGGAATATAATGCGGGACGTTCATGCTCACCACTCCTATATCCAGCCATGGCCGGCGGATCATATATACGTCATTTTACATTGATAATAGCATAACCTACCATCCTTTATTTTGCCACGTCCGCCGCCAAAACATAATCCATGCCCTCCCATATCGTCAAAAAATGCCCTGCACCCTCCGTTATACAGATTGCACCCTAATGCAATACGAGAATAAACAGAAGGCTCAGGGCATACAATGATGATCCCGGCATATATTCAAAGATGAAGATTTAAGCGGCTCACCGCTTTAAACAGATACCTTCACGAGCGGAAGCACGGTCTCTGTTTCGAGTGACGGCTCTTTCTTCTTCTCTTTTTGTTCTTGCGTAGATATTTCCTGAGTCAGGCTATTCTGCTGATCCGCAGCCGTAGAAGATTCAGACAGAGCCTCGAGCTGCTGCTCCAGCGCAAAAATTTGCGTGAACATTTCGAGCGCCTCCACTCCATGTTCCTCTCCGGCCATTTCTTTGATCCGGTTAATCGGATCATGCATCATCTGATTCACGATGCTCTTGGTCAAACGCCGTATGACCTTCCGCTGCCGCTCATCCAGCTCAGGCAGTTTATTAAACAGGCTTTCCATCGTGCTCTCATGAATCGAAGTCGATTTCTCCTGCAGCGCGCGAATGACCGGTCTGACGCCAAGCGTTTGCAGCCAGTTGGCGAACGCGCCCATCTCCTCTTCAATCATCCAATCGATTTTGAGAGCTTCGCCACGGCGCATTTCCATGTTGCTCTCCACAATACCTTCCAGATCGTCAATATCATACAGGAACACATTGTCAAGCTCCCCGATCGCTGGATCGATATCACGAGGCACCGCTATATCTATAATGAACAATGGCCGGTCCGGCCGCTGCTTCATACTGTTTTGCACCTGAGACGATGTTATGACATAACCATCCGCCCCGGTAGAGCTGATCAAAATATCGATGTCCTGCAATCGCTGCATCGCTTCCTGCATCGAGCACGGGATACCGTCGAACTTGGCTGCCAGCTCCTGTGCACGGCCGAAGGTACGGTTAGCCACAAGCACCTCTGCCGCCCCGCCTCCGCTCAAATGCTTCGCCGTCAGCTCGCTCATTTTGCCGGCGCCGAGGATAAGCACCTTCTTGCCCTCGAAGCTGCCGAATACCCGCTTGCCCAGTTCAACAGCGGCATAACTTACCGATACGGCGCTTTCGCCGATCGCTGTCTCCGAATGGGCTCTCTTGCTTAGCGTGATCGCCTGCTTAAATAGCATATTAAACCAAGTGCCCGTAGCCTTCTCTTTTTGTGAGAGCAAAAAAGCGCTCCGGACCTGACCTAGAATTTGCGTCTCGCCAAGCACCATCGAATCAAGGCCGCATGCGACCCGGAACAGATGGCGGATAGCCTGTTCGTCCTCATACATGTATAAATGTTGGGTAAACTCTTGTCTAGGAATGCCAAACCACTGCTCCATGAAGCTGCGGATAAAATAACCGCACATGTGCAAGCGGTCAACCACGACATAAATTTCCGTTCTGTTGCAGGTTGCTATAATGACGCCTTCCAATACACTCTTGGTGCGTTTCAACTCTTGCAACGCTTGCGGCAAATCCCGTTCGGCAAAAGTAAAACGTTCCCTGACTTCCACAGGCGCTGTTCGATAGTTCAACCCGACTACGACGATGTGCATTGCAAGTTCACCTGCCTTGTTAAGATGTCATAGCATCGATCGAAAACAAACTATGTTAATTATATCACAGGACTGGCAGATTCCCCGGTGGTTTTGATGAGCGTTTTATGAACTCTTTATGAAGATAACCAAAAAATTCCGCCAAAAAACAAATAACCATGGAATTGCTCCATGGTTATCCTATTCTACCCAATTTTCCGCAAACTATGAGCTACGAAACCACTGAGTCTTTAATTTCTTCTTTATACGAGCTCCACTTGATTCATAACCGGCGTTACGACCTCAAGCTCGCCCAGGCCGCGAATGAGCTTCTTCGCGTACATCTTCTCCGGCTTCAATACGGACACCAGGTAATCGATCGCCAATTGCGGATCAACCGTTTCTCCACAAGTATAGCAATCAATAGCAGCAAACCCTCTCTCAGGATACGTATGAATCGAGAGATGGCTCTCCGACAACAACACAAGTACCGTCGCACCTTGCGGTTCGAACTGTTTGGATTGCACGGACAATACCGTTGCTCCACAAGATTCAGCAGCTTCCACCAAATGAGCTTGCAATAGCTCTGCATTGTTCAGTACCTCAAAGTCGACTCCCCAAGTATCAACAGCAACGTGTCTTCCGAAAGTTGAATATTCCATCCTTCGGTTCCCCCTTCCTAGGAATAAAATGTTTGAAAAAATTTCATCCGCTAGGACCTACGTCATTCACTTCCCGAGGGAAAAATCTCTCGCAACATCTCCATGTCCTGAGTGAATCCTGGTTCCTATATTCTTTTCAACGAGATTAAAAATACCATCTATCCGTAACAAATGCAACACTTTTCGCAAAAAAAGTTGATTTGTTGGCCCGGAAAAAAAACTACCCTAGCATTAGGGTAGTTTTCCTTACCACTTTATGTCATTGTCTCGTCAATGGTGACAGCCGTCTAGAAAAATATTTATAGCCTCTTCAGGCTTCCAGAACAAACAAACGGCGAGTATGCTTGCGAAGCTCGCTATCGATCCGCTGTACAACCTTGGCGTCCTCAGCGACAAAGCGCTGATCCAGAAGAACGTTCACCTCGCGATGAATCTGTTCAATCTCCCGCTCCACATCATTGTTGCGGTAAATCCGCTGCAGCTCGCCAACCGTATCCTTATGTTCATAAACCAATTTGTAGGAATCACGGGAATACTCTACGATTTTGCGTACGCGGCCCTCTTGATAATAATACATCATCATGAATCCGTTATAAATGCGCGTAACCATTCCCGAGCCTTTGAAGGCGGCAAACAACAGTCGCATGACGTTTGTTAAATGGGGTTTTTCCAAGCGGAAAGACAATTCACAGACATAATATCCGTCCTTACGGTCAAAAGGCAGATGGACTTCTTCTCCGCTATCATCCTCCAGCACCACCTCTTGGCCGCCATTATCGAGCACTTTCACCCGCTGGCGCACATGAGGATCGTATACCTTGTGAATAAACTGGGACATCTGAACTTCCGACAATCGTAAACTGGCATTAACATATTCTGTGGCTAACCGCTGAGCCATAAAAATCTCCTCAATTCTTTTAGCAATCCTTAATCATAATTATACACTACTCATTCAAGGTATTGCTCAGCGTCCAAAACGTGAATTCCTGCCATTTTTCAGAAAAAAACGGATTTAGCCGTTCTCAGCTGCAAAAATCCCCCTGCATGCTCACTTTCCTGCTGCAACTCCTTCAAATCCCTTTGCTATCCATCGATTCTTATAACTTTTTCATTCGGAGGCATCCTGCTCGGCCTGCTCCTCCTCAAGAATATGGCGGCTAATATGGCTCCACAGCTCGTCCTTGCCGATTCCCTCTTCGGAAGAGAACATGACAAACTCATCCCTTGCCCGAAGGACGAGTGAATCCTTAATAATTTTAATATGCTTCTGCCAGCGGGATTTTGGAATTTTATCCGCTTTTGTTCCGACCACGCAAACCGGCAGGTCGTAATGCTTCAGCCAATCGTACATCATTTCGTCGTCCTTAGTTGGGGGATGCCTTAAATCAATAACGAGAAGAATCAGCTTCAGGCGGTCCCTCTCGAGCAAATATTTCTCGATCATCTGCCCCCATACCTGGCGCTGCGTCTTCGATACCTTGGCATAGCCATATCCCGGCAAATCAACGAAATACAACTGATCATTAATGCGATAATAATTCAAATGCTGCGTCTTGCCCGGCGTCGAGCTGGTGCGGGCCAGGTTCTTGCGGTTAATCATCCGGTTAATCAGGGATGACTTGCCAACGTTGGAGCGCCCGGCCAGAGCAATCTCCGGCAGGGCGTCTCCTGGATATTGATCAGGGCGTACCGCACTGATCACAAATTCTGCATTCGTAACTTTCATAGGTGATTTCCTCTCTAATGGATCCCGGATTGGTCTACAAGAGCGTGCTCCAGTACCTGGTCCATATGGGACACAGGAACAAATACGACTTCTTCCTTCACGCTGTCCGGAATATCCCGCAGGTCGCGCTCGTTATCTTTAGGGAGCAAAATCTTCTTGTAGCCTGCGCGATGGGCCGCCAGCGATTTCTCTTTCAGGCCGCCGATCGGCAGCACGCGTCCCCGCAGCGTGATCTCGCCAGTCATCGCCACGTCTTTGGAGACATAGCGGTTCGTCAGCGCGGAGATTAGCGCTGTAGCGATCGTAATGCCTGCGGAAGGCCCGTCTTTCGGTATGGCGCCCTCCGGAATGTGAATATGAATGTCGTTCTTCTCATGGAAATCAAGCGGAATGTTCAGCTCGGCCGCCTTGGATCTTGTATAGCTGAAGGCTGCCTGTGCCGATTCCTTCATGACATCGCCAAGTTTCCCGGTCAAGGTCAACTTGCCGGTACCCGGAACGACGGTGACCTCGATGACGAGGGTTTCGCCGCCGACTTCCGTCCAGGCGAGGCCGGTTACCGTCCCAATCTGATCCTCCAGGTCGGCTACACCGTATCTGTACTTCGGCACGCCTAAATAATCCTTGATGTCATCCGGCCCGATTACGATACGTTCTGCATCTCCGGAGACGATAATCTTGGCCGCTTTCCGGCATAGCGCCGCAACCTGCTGCTCCAGATTACGCACACCCGATTCCCTGGTGTATTCCCGGATTGTCCGCAGCAAACTCTCTTCGCCGATCTCGAGCTGCTCCGGCTCGAGCCCGTGGTCGCGTTTCTGCTTCGGAAGCAGATAACGCGATGCGATTTGCAGCTTCTCAAGCTCGGTATACCCTGGAATATAGAGCATTTCCATCCGGTCGAGCAGCGGACGCGGAATGTTATGCACTGCATTCGCCGTCGTTACGAACATGACATTCGACAAATCGAACGGGAGCTCGATGAAATGGTCGCTGAACGTGTTGTTCTGCTCGGGATCCAGCACTTCCAGCAGCGCAGCAGAAGGATCCCCGCGGAAATCGGAGGCCATCTTGTCGATCTCGTCAAGCAAAAATACGGGATTCAGCGTCCCCGCCGTCTTCATGCCCTGGATGATCCGTCCCGGCATCGCTCCTACATAAGTGCGGCGATGGCCGCGAATTTCAGCCTCATCCCTAACGCCGCCCAGTGAAATCCGCACGAACTCCCGGCCGAGCGAGCGGGCGATCGAGCGGGCAAGCGAGGTTTTCCCTACCCCCGGCGGCCCTACTAAGCAGAGGATCGGTCCTTTGAGCTTCTTCACGAGCTTCTGTACCGCCAAGTATTCCAGCACGCGCTCCTTCGGCTTATCAAGGCCGTAATGATCCTCGTTGAGCACTTGCTCCGCTTTGGCCAAGTCGAGGTCATCCTCGGTTCTCTCGTTCCAAGGCAGGCTAAGCAGCCAATCCACATAATTGCGAATGACGCCGCCTTCTGCAGAACTGGCCGGCATCTTCTCAAGGCGGTCGATTTCTTTCTCAGCCTTCTCCCGGACGTGTTCCGGCGGGTTCTTCTCCTCCAGCTGGGCGCGCAGTTCCTCCGCTTCTCCAGCCCGGCCTTCCTTCTCGCCTAGCTCCTTCTGAATCGCCTTCATCTGTTCGCGCAAGTAGTATTCCTTCTGCGTCTTTTCCATTTGCTTCTTGACGCGCTGGCTAATTTTGCGCTCCAATTCCAGTACTTCGCGCTCATTATTCAATATAGCGAGCAGCTTCTCCAGCCGTTTCCTTACGTCAATTGTCTCCAAAATCTCCTGTTTGTCCTTGATCTTTAGCGACAAATGGCTCGTAATGACATCCGCCAGGCGGCCGGCTTCCTCAATATCAGACACGGCAGCCAACGTCTCCGGCGTCACTTTCTTGGACAAATTAATATAGTGCTCGAATTGGTTCAGTACGGTACGCATGAGGGCATCTACCTCAGGATCAAGCACTTCCTCTTCGGGACGCTCCTGAGCAAGCACCTCATAATGCTCGTCATTGTCCAAATATTCAATAATTTCGGCGCGCTCTACCCCTTCGACCAATACACGGATCGTACCGTTAGGGAGCTTCAGCATCTGCCGAACTTTCGCTACTGTTCCGATGCGGAATATATCTTCCTGGGTCGGCTCTTCTATGTTCACTTCGGATTGAGAACAGAGGAGAATTAAATTGTCGTCTACCATCGCTTTTTCCAGCGCCTTTACCGATTTCTCCCGGCCTACGTCCAAATGCAACACCATGCTCGGATAGACGAGAAGGCCGCGCAAGGGCAACAAAGGAAAACGACGGCTCTTGGATTTATGGGATCCCATCGCTTTCGCACCTCCAAACGTTCTCGTAAGATATTAGTCCTATTTTAGCAAATGTTTCTTGAAAACACCAACGAAGAGCGACTGCTCCATGCAGCCGCCCCATTGAAAGGCCCTGGGGGATTGCTTCGTCAAATCCCTTCGAATTCCATTTGTACAGCCTTACAGTGTTCCGCTCTGCGGAGACTCGGCATGCAAAAAGGGGGCTGGAGCCGGTAGGAAAGAGTCGCTTCCCAAGGACAGGTCAAAGTTCTTCTCGGCTTCAGGGCCGAACACATGGCGGAACACCTCGGATACCGATTCCACCGGGATCACTTTGAGCCCCTGCAAGCCTTCAAACAGCGTCTGCCAATTATCCTTTGGGATGAGCACAGTCGTCGCCCCCGCCTGAAAAGCCGCCTCAACCTTGGCGACGACTCCGCCCACGGGCTTCACTTTGCCGTGAATGCCCAGCTCCCCGGTCATCGCGATCCGGTTGTCCACAGGCACCCGCTTGATTGCGGAAGCAATCGCCGTTGCAATCGCGAGCCCTGCGGAAGGGCCGTCGATCGGCGTTCCCCCAGGAAAATTAATATGCAGGTCATAATTCGCCGGATGAAGGCCGATGCTCTTCAGCACGGTCAGTACATTTTCCACCGAGCCTTTGGCCATACTCTTGCGCCGCAGCGTTCGGTTGCCGCCGCCGATTTCTTCTTCATCGACTACGCCGGTGATCGTGTATACGCCTTTCCCTTTCTGGGCAAGGACAGCCGTCGCTTCAATTTCCAGCAGCGTACCCATGTTAGGACCGTATACCGCAAGACCGTTGACAACGCCGATTTCCGATTGTTCATTGATTTTGCGATCAGGACGGGGCGCCAGCTGGCTGCTCGTAGCCACCCATTCCAAATCCGATGCGAGCAAATGATCGCGCTGCTCGGTTAGAGCCAACCCTGCGGCAAGCTGAACCATGTTCACCGCTTCCCGACCGTTCGTCGCGAATTTCTTGATGACCTCGATCGCTTCCGGGCAGGGCTGAAAGCCGATTCTTTTAACCGCGTCCTCGGCGATTTGGGCGATCTCGTCCGGCAGCAGCGGGCGAAAATAAATTTCCATACAGCGTGAACGAAGGGCTGGAGGGATTTCATGCGCAGAACGTGTCGTTGCCCCAACCAAGCGGAAGTCGGCTGGCAATCCATTTTGAAAAATATCATGGATATACGCTGGAGTCCCCGAATCCTCGGAATTGTAATAGGCGCTTTCCAGATAGACCTTGCGGTCTTCCAGCACCTTTAACATTTTATTCATTTGAATGGAGTGAAGCTCACCAATTTCATCGATAAAAAGAATGCCGCCGTGCGCCTTCGTCACCGCTCCCGGCTTCGGCTGCGGAATTCCCGCCACCCCCATGGCGCCAGCGCCTTGGTAAATCGGATCATGAACCGACCCGATGAGCGGATCGGCAATGCCCCTTTCATCGAATCTGGCAATCGTCGCATCCATTTCAACAAACTTGGCGTCTGACTTAAAGGGCGATATCGGGTTTTTCTTCGCTTCCTCCATCACCACTCTGGCCGCAGCCGTCTTACCGACGCCTGGCGGGCCATAAATAATGACATGTTGGGGATTGGCGCTGCATAATGCAGCCTTCAAAGCCCGAAGCCCATCCTTCTGGCCAACGATGTCATTCATAGTCGCCGGACGCGTACGCTCGGCAAGCGGCTTCGTCAGCGATACCGCCCGCAATTTGCGCAGCTTCTCCATTTCCTTGCGCGACTCCTTGTCCACCGCAGTCCGGTTCCCCCTCTGGCTGCGAAGCTGATTCCAGAAATAAAGGCCGATCACCACGGCGAAAAACATTTGAACAGACATCAAAATTACATTCAGTTCCATTATACAGAGCCTCCCACACTTTTACTGATACATGGTAGTATTGCCCTATTCACTCATCATAAAACGCAAATAAAAGCTAAAATGTCATTAAGAAAACTGTCGATTGACGTTATTTCCTTTAGAATTCAGGTCTGCTTAGGGAATTTTTTAGGCGGTTTGCAGATACGGCCCATTGGGAATGTAAACAAACTGGCTTTTATTAGCCACAAGGAAATTTGAATGGAAGAAGATTGAACGTAGATCGTGGAGATAGTATAGAAAGGTAATGGTTAATGGTAAAGGATTGCGGTAATGGTTTGGGGTAAAGGGTTGGGGGTGGGGTTGAGGGTTGATGTAACGGTAAAGGTAACTAAATGTATTTCCTACAGCTAGTTCAACGCTTTTAGCTAGGCCGAAGGCAACTAACTGCAGAACCTGCATTTATTTTAGGGTTATTACGGCATTTCAGTCCAATTAAGGCAAACTAACTGCATGTTTTACATTTAGTACAGGTAACTTCTATAAAATGAGGGAAACTAGTTGTATATAATGCATTTAGTATTCCAATCGACTATAGAAAGCAAGGTAACCCCGGGATTTTGCGTAACTTGGGGGGCTCAAACCAAACTATACAGGGTACCAAAAAAGGATAAGCACACCAACAAACGATGTAGTATACCAGCAAAGAGTAAAGGCTGCTAACAAACAATACAGGTCACAACAAGCGATAAGCCCACCAATTACGATATAGCACCAACAAACGTATAGCATATCAGCTGACATGTATCTCTAACTCGTCAAGCTTCGTCAATCGACTGACATAGCACATCAACGGTACCCGCTCATGCATTCGTGAGCTATCGTAATCTTGCACCTTACCGGCACAACTGTTAATTCGCCCAAAAATGAAAACAAAAACCGCAAACTGCACTTGCGTACAGCTTGCGGTTTCATTATTCCACGGTTCACACGCGCACATATGCGTTATTTACCAATGCTTACGTAATGTAAATCCTTATACTTAAACGCGCTTCATGCTCATCGCTTATGCTTGAGCAGTGGCGGCCCGGTGCTCTTTGCGCCCCGGGATTTCCCCGGTTGCTTCATAGACCTCAACGATGTGGTCGATTTCTTTCTTCAACTCCGATACCAATTCGGCCTCCGGCACTTTGCGGATCATTTCTCCGTAACGGAACAACAGGCCTTCACCGCGCGCTCCGGCGATGCCAATATCGGCTTCGCGGGCTTCGCCCGGCCCGTTTACGGCACAGCCGAGCACGGAAACCTTGATCGGCACTTTCAGATTGGCGATATATTCTTCCACTTCATTTGCGATCGCAAACAAATCAATGTCCAAGCGGCCGCAGGTCGGGCAGGACACCAATGTCGCTGCGTTCGAAATTAACCCGAAGGTCTTCAGCAGTTCACGAGCAACCTTGACTTCCTCCACCGGATCGGCGCTCAATGAAATCCGCAGCGTGGAGCCAATGCCCATGGAAAGCAGTGCCCCGATGCCTGCCGCACTTTTGACGGTTCCCGAGAACAGCGTACCGGCTTCGGTAATGCCAAGATGCAGCGGATACGGAATGACCTCCGCCGCTTTAGAGTACGCGGCAATAGCCATCGGAACATCGGATGCTTTGAGCGACACAATAATATCGTGGAAATCCAGTTCCTCCAAAATCCCAATATGGAACAATGCGCTCTCCACCATTGCCTCCGGCGTAGGATAGCCGTATTTTTCGAGCAGATGGTTTTCAAGAGAACCTGCATTGACTCCAATACGGATCGGGATGCCTTTCTCCTTGCAGGCTTTAACGACGGCTTCAACTTTTTCCCGGCGGCCGATGTTCCCCGGATTGATGCGCACCTTGTCGATGCCATTCTCAATCGCGAGCAAGGCCAGCTTATAATTGAAATGAATATCTGCCACAAGCGGTATATGAATCTGCTTCTTGATTTCCTTGATCGCCGCTGCAGCCTCTTCATTATTCACGGTCACGCGAACCAATTGGCAGCCTGCTTCCTCCAGCCGGTGAATTTCCGCCACCGTAGCGGCGACATCTGCCGTCTTGGTCGTACACATGCTCTGAATGATTACTTCGTTACTGCCGCCGATCGTCAGATTTCCGACTTTGACCGGCCGGGTATCTTGTCTCAAGAATGTCATTTCAGGTCTCTCCCATAACGTCAAAGCTCCACCCCTGCAAGCAAGCACGTCACTTACCACGCGCTCTTGCAAAGGTGGAGAACCCGACATCTATTTTGTGGCGTATTCGGCCGTTAAGCCTTATGCGCTCTCTTCTTGCTTCTTGTTCTTCTTAGGTTCAAGCTCGGGCACCGTCTTGTCTTGAACGACTTTCTCCGTAATGACGCAGTCCGTAATGTCCTCACGCGAAGGCACTTCATACAT
Source organism: Paenibacillus sp. FSL W8-0186 (assembly GCF_037969765.1). Classification (NCBI taxonomy): domain Bacteria; kingdom Bacillati; phylum Bacillota; class Bacilli; order Caryophanales; family Paenibacillaceae; genus Paenibacillus; species Paenibacillus sp. FSL W8-0186. The sequence goes on from NZ_CP150207.1 coordinate 4,302,728, forward strand.
CAGATCCAGCATGATGCCTTCGATGATCGCACGGAGTCCGCGCGCGCCCGTGTTCCGCTTAATCGCCTCCTGGGCGATCGCTTCAAGCGCCTTTGTTTCGAAAGTCAGGTTCACGTTGTCCAGCTCAAGCAGCTTCTGATACTGCTTCACCAGAGCATTCTTCGGCTCGGACAGAATACGTACAAGCGTCTTCTCGTCAAGCGGCTCCAGCGTCGAAATCACGGGCAGACGGCCGACGAACTCAGGGATGAGACCGAACTTAAGCAAGTCCTCTGGAAGCACCATGGAAAGATATTCGCCCGGTTTAAGATCCTTCTGTCCTTCGCTCACCGCGTTAAAGCCGATCACTTTCTTGCCGATCCGACGTTTGATGATTTGCTCTAGGCCGTCAAACGCACCGCCGCAAATAAACAAAATATTCGTCGTATCGATTTGGATAAATTCCTGATGTGGATGCTTGCGTCCGCCTTGCGGAGGCACAGACGCTACAGTGCCTTCCAGGATTTTGAGGAGGGCCTGCTGCACGCCTTCACCCGATACGTCGCGGGTAATGGATGGATTCTCGGATTTGCGGGCCACTTTATCGATTTCATCGATGTAAATGATGCCGCGTTCCGCTTTCTCCACGTCATAATCCGCCGCCTGGATCAGCTTCAGTAAAATATTCTCGACGTCTTCACCGACATACCCTGCTTCTGTTAGGGAAGTCGCATCCGCAATCGCAAACGGTACGTTCAAAATTCTCGCCATCGTCTGCGCAAGCAATGTTTTACCGGAACCCGTAGGACCGAGCAGCAAAATATTACTCTTCTGCAATTCTACGTCGTCAACCTTGCCTTGGATATTAACGCGCTTGTAGTGGTTATATACCGCAACAGACAGCGATTTCTTCGCCTGTTCCTGGCCAATGACATACTGATCCAGGATGTCGCGAATTTCCTTCGGCTTCGGAATTTCTTTCAGATCGAGTTCCTCTTCGTGTCCGAGTTCCTCTTCTACAATCTCCGTGCACAATTCGATGCACTCGTCACATATATAAACGCCCGGTCCGGCAACAAGCTTGCGGACCTGCTCCTGCGATTTGCCGCAGAACGAGCATTTTAATTGTCCCTTTTCATCGTTGAACTTAAACATGTAAACACCCCTTTATGGTTTAATCGGCTTACTAATGACCTGGTCGATGATCCCATAGGCCATAGCCTCTTCCGCGCTCATGAAGAAGTCGCGGTCTGTATCGCGTTCGATTTTTTCAAGGGGTTGACCCGTCCGATCCACGTAGATCTGATTCAGCTTCTCTCTCGTCTTGATGATCCATTCAGCATGGATTTTGATATCCGCGGCTTGACCGCGAACTCCGCCAAGCGGCTGGTGAATCATCACTTCACTGTTCGGAAGTGCAAATCGTTTGCCCGGGGCACCAGCTGTAAGCAGGAGCGAACCCATGCTGGCAGCCATCCCTACGCAAATTGTAGAAACGTCTGGTTTGATATATTGCATCGTATCATATATACCCATCCCGGCTGTAACCGAACCACCAGGTGAATTGATGTACAGATGGATATCCTTCTCAGGATCTTCCGCTGCCAAGAACAACAGCTGGGCTATTACGAGATTGGCAACATCATCGTCAATCGCGTTGCTGAGAAAAATAATTCGATCCTTTAAAAGTCTCGAGTAAATATCGTAAGACCGTTCTCCCCGGCTTGTTTGTTCTACGACCATAGGTACCAGACTCATGCGACCAACCTCTTTTCCTTTTCAAATTCTTACGCTTACAGAAATATTCTATCACGTTCAAAGGCGCATGTCATTTTTCATTCGATACAGTGTATGACTTTCTGAACGTATTATATAACCAAAGACTTGTCCTGCAAGCTAATTCCAATATATGTATTTCAAAAAAGTTAAAAATTAAGGCACGCATCTTATATACGTGCCTTAACATTGTCCAATGTTCTATCCTGAAGATCCAGCGGCTTAAAGCGGGTTAAGCTCCCGGCTTATTATTCAGCTGCTGCTTCTGTGGATTCTTCTTTAGCTTCTTCTTTCTTCTCGGCTGGAACCTCTTTGCTGTTCTCCAGCAAGAATTCGATCGTTTTGCGAAGAGTTACATCTTCATTCAAGGTGCCCAGCGAACCGTTAGCCGCAAGAATGTTGCGGATCTCCTCTGGAGTACGCTTGTACGCTTCAGCCATATCGTTAAGCTCTTTATTGACTTCTTCTTCAGTAGCTACGATATTTTCTTCCTTCGCGATTTGCTCCAGAACGAGGTTGTTGCGAACGCGTTTCTCGGCATCAGCTTTCATTTGCTCCTGCAGATCTTCGATGCTTTGGCCGGAGAAGCTCAGGAACATTTCCAGGTTCATGCCTTGGGAGCGCAGACGGTTGTCGAAATCGCGCACCATGTTTTGAACTTCACTTTGAACCATCGACTGAGGAATTTCAACTTCAGCGTTCTCGCTGGCTTTCTCAACGACGATTCCTTCGCGCGCTGCTTTGCTGTCTTTCTCTTTGCGGGAAAGAAGCTCTTTCTTCAGATCTTCCTTATATTCAGCAAGCGTATCGAACTCGCTGACGTCTTTCGCGAATTCGTCATCCAGCTCAGGCAGTTGTTTGCGTTTAATTTCGTGTACTTTTACTTTAAAAACGGCTTCCTTGCCAGCCAGATCCTCAGCATGGTATGTCTCAGGGAAAGTCACAGTTACATCTTTGAAATCTCCCGTGGCCAGGCCGACAACTTGCTCTTCGAAACCTGGAATAAATGTGCCGCTGCCAAGCTCCAGCGAATAACGCTCAGCCTTGCCGCCTTCAAACGGAACGCCGTCTACGGAACCGTCGAAATCGATGACAACAGTGTCGCCGTTTTGGGCTGCTTCTTCATCGATAACAACGAGTTCAGCATGACGCTGCTGCAAACGCTCAAGCTCCTGGTTGATTTCTTCTTCAGTTACTTCCACCGGCTCTACAGGCACTTCGAGGCCTTTATAGTTGCCAAGCGTAACTTCAGGTTTAACAGTTACTTTCGCTTTGAACTTAAATGGTTGTCCTTTAGCAAATTGCTCTACGTCCACTTCAGGACGGTCCACCGGGAAAATATCCGTTTGTTCAACCGCTTCAGTGTACACTTCAGGAAGCAAGATATCGATCGCGTCTTGATAAAGGGATTCAACGCCGAAACGCGCTTCAAAGATCGGCCGTGGTACTTTACCTTTGCGGAATCCAGGTACGTTTGCTTTCTTTACCACTTTTTGAAACGCTTTATCTAGTGCAGCAGCTACACGTTCTGCTTCAACTTCAACCTCAAGAACACCGAGGTTCTTCTCTATTTTTTCCCAAGTTGCTTTCATTTTATGCCTTCCCCTCCAAATTTCACATATTACTATATTGAAATACTGAAACCGAATCGCGATAAAGCAGCTACCATGGTTCCAGTATAGCTGTCTCTATTCCACGTTCAGAATAACCACTATATTATAAACAACAATACATGTTTTTACAAGAGCAGAACGAGAGGGTTCTTGGAGACCACCGGCTGCCCCGTGCCTCGATTACCCCCCCACGCCCGCTGCCACGAACTGCCGCATCGTACGGCAGGCCTGCTCAAACTTTAACCGGAGATCATCTGTTATACCATAAAGCGTCCTCAATTCCTCATCGCTTTTCCCGCCGGGAAGACTGTCCGAGACCATAAGATGCAGAGCGGCCGCCCAAATATCGATAATCGCATCTTCCTCGCTCAGGATCGAGTAGTAATTCTTCGTCCCGTAAATCGCCATTATAAACTGCGACCAGAGCTCCTGGGCAAAATAAAACAGCGTCGGATCATGCACCTGCGTCTCATTCCCTACCCGTTCCAATACCGCTTGTATCGGCGCCGGGAATTGTTCAGGCTTCAAGGGAACAGCTTCGATATCGATTTCGACCATCTCGCCGCCGCGCTTCAAGCTCAGCGTTCCCTGCGTGCCCCGGCGCTGCAACGTTTGAAACACGCGGAATTGCAGCATCGGATGCAAATCCGTGTCCTCAATCCAGCTTATCAGCACCTCGTCCACTTCTGGCCTGTCCAGGTACACCAGCTGCTCCAGCGCAAGAAAGGTCTGCTCCGATAAAGGCTTCTCGGTTACGGCATGAAGAAGCTTCTCGACGTAAAGATGATCCTCCGCCAGCTTGGCCTCGGCATGCTGCCTGGCCATATCTTCTTCGGCATAATCGTCCTCTTCGGGCATCTCGCCTTGGTCAAAGCTTGGAAAAGCGCTGTTCAGCCAATCAAGCAGAGCCTGCCATTCCTCGTAATGGCGGGGATCCTGCCCCTGGCATTGCAGCAAAAATTGCAAGAGCTCCGCGGCCTCACGATATCGCTCCGTTTCCAGCATCCGCGTCAGCTCGATTTGATAATAATCCAACGTTTTGGGAAATAAAACGATGTTGTCTTTTTCGTCGGGTCGAGAATTGCTGATATGCGCAACCTCCTTTATTCCGTATTTGCAATTAATTGAGATTATAGCATAGACGTATTCGAGATAAAAATACTTGTATTCAAGACTTTATTTATGGGCGGATTGTGAATGCTATTAATGAAGGAATATTTTTATTGATTTATCTATTGATTCACAGCATTTCGTGTGTTAAAATATTTTTTGCTTGCGTTTTTACTTTTAATATTTTTTATGTCCCAGTAGCTCAGCTGGATAGAGCAACGGCCTTCTAAGCCGTCGGTCAGGGGTTCGAATCCCTTCTGGGACGTATAGTAAACTCTCCATCAGGAGAGTTTTTTTGCGTCCAGGGGGTGAGAACCCCTTGAGTGTTCGTCGGAGTGAGACTGCCAGGCGCAGCGGCAGGGCAAACGAAGTCTCGCGCATGGAGCGCGAGTATCCCTTCTGGGACGTAGTCAAAACTCTCCATTAGGAGAGTTTTTTGCGTCCAGGGGATGAGAACCCCTTGAGGGTTCGTCGGAGTGAGACTGCCAGGCGCAGCGGCAGGGCAAACGAAGTCTCGCGCATGGAGCGCGAGTATCCCTTCTGGGACGTAAGTCAAAACTCTCCATTAGGAGAGTTATAAAAATAAATATTTTACAACACAATCCGCTAAAATACCGCAAAATTTGCATTTATCCCATACAATCCCTATGAAAAATATCCCATTCCTCCGATATAAATAATGATGTGATTTTTCATTTAATAAAGGAGGAAATTTATGCGTTACATTATTACCCCCACGGGCTTTGCCGATCAAACCTTGGAAGTCGTGACTTCAGGCATAGGCGGCAATGCCAAGCTTATGGTGAATAACCAGCTGGTTACGGCCAAGAAAAGGCAGCCGATGATACTGCGCCGGGATGACGGGCAGGAAGTAGAGGCTGTGTGGAAAAAAGACTTATTCGGAATGGACGTCCCCAATATCATTATTGACGGCTCGCTCATTCAGGTTGCTAAGCCGCTTCCTGTTGCAGCTAAGGTTTGGTGTTTTCTGCCGTTGGTATTTATTTTTATCGGGGGAGCGATCGGCGCCCTGATCGGCATACTTGCTGCGGCAGCCAATATGAGCGTGTTCCGGCTGCCTACCAATTTGGTCGTGAAATTTATTGTAACTTTGCTGATCGACTTGGTCGCAACCGGCCTGTTAATGTTCCTGGCAAGCACCCTTCACTTGCTGCTTCAGTAGCAATTAATTCACCAAGAGGGCATATTTAAGAGGTTGTTTTTTTACAGTTTCGAGTACATAACCGAGCGAGTTTTTTCGACAAATATCTGCATTCGATGTGTCGAAGGGCTCGCTTTTCATTTGTTTTTCAATTAGGCATCTCAAGCAAAATGAAGTACAATAAAGACGTCTGGCTGTCTACCAAATTCTGCTCATGTTGAAACGCAATCTATCAAACTATTGATGAGGAGGTCCGTATTACATGAGTTTTACGTTACAGCTTGGAGCGCAGGCTCCCGATTTTGAACTTAAGGCGACAGATGGGGCATTGTATTCATTGGACAGCTTCGCTTGGGCTGATTATCTCGTAGTTTTCTTCACTTGCAATCACTGCCCTTACGTGGTCGGTTCCGACGAAGTCACTCGCCAAACGGCGGAGAAATTTAAAGACAAAGGGGTGGCCTTTGTCGGCATTAATGCAAATAGTGAAAACACGCATCCCGATGATTCTTTTGAGCATATGATTCTTAGAATGGAAGAGCACCGCTTCCCTTGGGTTTACCTCCGGGATATGGACCAAGATGCAGCTAGAGCTTACGGAGCGCTGCGCACACCTCATTTCTTTGTATTTGACAAACAGCGCCGCCTTGTTTACACAGGCCGTGGAGTGGACAACCCTCGCGAAACTTCAAAAATGACCACCAATGACCTGGAAAGAGCTCTGGCGGAGCTTACCTCAGGCCAGCCGGTCAGCGTGCCGTTAACGAATCCGATCGGCTGCAATGTCAAATGGGAAGGACAGGACGCCCACTGGATGCCAGCGGAAGCCTGTGATTTGGTATAACGATAATGTCACAATTATATCAATTTGAAGTCCGGACCATCGAGGGAGAAACTGTCACGCTTGAGCAATTCAAAGATAAGGTGCTGCTAATCGTTAATACGGCCAGCGCTTGCGGATTAACACCGCAATATCAGGGATTGCAGCATTTATATGATACGTATGGCGAACAGGGCTTGGTCGTTCTCGGCTTTCCCTGCAATCAGTTTGCCGGGCAAGAGCCAGGTACGGAAGCGGAAATCAAAAGTTTCTGCGATTTGAATTACCAGGTTACCTTCCCTCTCTTCGCCAAAATCGATGTCAAAGGCGAAAACGCCCACCCGTTGTATAAATATCTTGTCAGCCACGTCCCGGCTCCTTACCGGACAGGGGACATCGAATGGAATTTCGTCAAATTTCTTGTTGACCGGAACGGAAACATTCTTAAGCAGTACAGCGCGCGTACGGAGCCTTCAGCTCTAGAGTCTGATATCCGGCAAGCGCTGATACATGCTGTTTAACCGCTCGGCAACACTATACTGAGGTTGTTCAAAGAGCCCGGCGCTCTTATGAACAGCCTTTATTTTTTGCTTCCGTCATTGCCGCTCCCTCTTTGAGCCATTCCTCTCCACACAACCCCTGAGTCCCTTCCTATTTTTGTAATATCCATGACTGCAAATATATTTTTTAATTGAGCTTTTGAAGCTCATCAAATAATTAACTAAACCCGATATAATATAATATCATTTACCTAAAATATCCTGGATTACCGGATTATATCCCTATTTGCGGAGGACGTAACTATGACAACACGAAGAACGGATCCCTTCCGTTACTCAATGATCACACCCTTGCCCTGTTGGATTGAAATCAGGGAAATTAACGCTGTTCCTGTTCACAGTAAATTAGCAGAAATTGAGCTGATCGATATTAGCAAGTCAGGATGCCGAATCCAGACCAAGCTGGATCTTAGAGCTTCCACCCATCAGATTGAAGCTACAGTTCATGTGCGACTCAATGAGGATCTACATAAATTCCCGGGCAGCATTCGCTGGCAGAAAGAGCATGAGAACGCCGTATTCCATTATGGCCTTGCGCTAAATTTGACCGAAGACATGAAAGAAAGCCTTAATATTGAGCTGCGGTCCCTGGCCGCCTCTCGGCGAATCGTAGTACTGTAATACATACATATTAAAAAGTAACCGCAACTGCAAATCTGAATCGATCTGCGATTGCGGTTACTGTTATCTGTGGCCATTAAATCCGTTTATCGTTCACCTTTACGCACGGCTTCCAGCGCCGTCAGCTTTCCATCCCAGAACCGAGCCTGCCTCAGCACTTCGCCTTTGCTCGCCTCAAGCACCAGGCCTTCTTCCTGGACAACATATCTCATCGGATATGCTGCATAGCTGGTTATGATCCAGCTATCCCCATCCTCCGTAATATACCCGTTGACACAACGCAGCTGTCCCTTTGCATCGCGATATAAATAAGTCGTCGTGCCGAATCCGAGCAAGTAGGCCACAAGCTCTTCTCCCATATCCCAATCGTCCCCTGTCGCATTAGCGAATAAGGAAGCAAATAACGGATCGCTCGCGTTCCGGAACACGGATTGTCCGAAACGATCGCGCGACAGAGACGGCATGTTCAGGTTCGGGGCAGCCACGCTGTAGGTCGAAGCCGCTTCTCCGGGCTGCAATCGGCGCGGCGTAGATATGACGTTCCAATCATAGCAGTTGAAGACTGCCATCGCCGCGCGATAGGCGGCCTCCAAATACTGCGGATTTCCAAGATGCTCGTAAGCTACCCGGGAAGAAGCCGCCACCAGACCTCCCCATAAGGAATGGATCATGTACGACAAGGCTTCCCACCAGCGATCCGGATTTTGCGCCCGATAATCATTGCTGAAGCCGATATTAGCCAGGATCAACTGACCGTATTTCGCCGCTTCATCCCGCAGTCCGACCGAGAGCAGCGTCTCGCATGTCGGCCCGAAGCCGGCATTATCATAGAAATGCTCTGTAATTGCACCGGCAAACGGCTCCTCGTTACGTTCCAGCCTTACCCCAAACTCCTGCCACAGCCGGGTCAAGCGCTGGTGCCACACCAGCATCCCAGTCTCCCATAAATCTTTGAGCAAGTCGTCGATATACAATATAAACACGCCGCTTAAACCTGTTTCATCCTTCTCCCTCTGACCTTGGTGACAGTCCGGGTTCAACCGGACAGCAAGCACTTCCGCCGCCCATTCTAAATAAGTATGGGGTGTATTCAATTTTAGCAGCGAAGCCTCCATGCGAGAGAGCAAGTAAAACACATGGGCGATATAGTCCAGATCAAATATGCGATAGAAGCTTCCATATAAAGCACGCGGCTTAGTAAAGTTCCCGTGTTCAAACCAATGACGCTTCATATCGAGCACTGCGGATGCTTCCGCCTTTTCCACTTGCTCCTGAACTGGGGTCGTCAGACTATTTTTCATAAGCAGAAAAGTAAGCTTCCCTAGCGATTCCCCCTGATTCGATAGCGGTAAAAATGCATGCGCTCTTCCCATCGTCCCCTCGGCGTCATAGTTGTTGCGGCAGAGCCACTCCGCACGCTTCTCCAAAATACGGTCGATCGGTTCAAGCACGTTCCACACCAGAATATCCTTGCGCCCATCCTCCAGCAGCAGCTCAAGCTTATGCTCACCTGGCTCCGTCCGCTGCAAAGCGGCTTGGAATCGCTGAGGGCACTGCCCATCTGCTGCGAAAAAGGAAGTAATGTCTTCCTCCTGGACCACACCTTGAGATGACGGCGAAGTAAGCAATCTAACCTGCCTGACCTGCTGCCCGTTCGGAAGCTCCAGTTCCGCTTGAAATACCCCGCCTGACGTCAGCACGGGAGTATACGTCCAGCGGGGATGCCCATGCTCTAATGCCTGGTGATAGAAATCCTCCTGATCATCACAAGCAGCGAACGCATACTCCCACTGCACCCGCTGCCCGGCATCCAAAATCAGCGGATGATACTCATCCCCGTAAATCCAATCGACCGCTGCCGATTCCGGCATCGAGCTGCCATTCTCGACGAGCGATAAGCGATGGAACAGCAGCCCGTCAAGCGATGGCGACACCTGCTCCAGGAAGCGATTTTCATATCTGCAAAATGAACCGAACGCCGCGGAACGCCCCTTTTTTCCATAAATACCGAGATGGGGCGCCTCATTACTGCGCCGGATTGCTGCAAACTTGGAGAAGTCCCCTCCCATATGTGCGAATACCGCACAGGATTGGCGGATGTTGCGTACGACGTTATCATCGCGAAACATCACGTAGGCTAACGAGAACCAGAGATGGAATCCATCGACCCGCAGCACCTTGTCAGTAGAATTGAAGCTCTCAATTTGCCAGATCATCCGCTCCTCTTCAAGCCGGTAAGTCAGTGTGATCGTCAGCCCCTCTGTATCGAAAGAGACTTCGGCACAGTGCTCACTGACCTTTCTAATCGCCGGAATCAGATCTAAGCTTCGTATTGTACGTCCGTTCACTACCGCTGTCCATTCCCCGAACAGCTTATCAACATCATCATAACCGGCCTCTGCCAAATAACCGGGATCAACGACCCAGTTCATCGCGTAAGGATCGTCCTTCATCCTCAGAGACTTTACCGCTCCACGCTCTGTAAAGGCAAGTTCAAACTTTGGACTATTCAGTATGTTCATATGTCTCCACCCCTCAGTCTTGTCACCTTTATCATTTTTTGACTCCGCTGAGCGAAATGCCCCCTAGAATAAGGTTTTGCGTAAAATAGAACAGCGTTGCCGGGAACAGAACCGATAAGCAGGATACCGCCATCAGTTTCTCGTATTCAATATTAAAAGCATTTTTGAATAAATTGATTCCAAGCGGCAGCGTGTACATGCTCTGGTCATTTATAAAAATGAGCGGCGTTAAAAATTCATTCCAGCACCAGACAAAATGGAACACGCCAATAACGACCACAATCGGACGGCATAACGGCAAAATAATGCTCCAATAAATTTGCCAGCGGTTGCACCCGTCAATTTCAGCCGCTTCGTCCAAATCTCGCGGAACTCCCATAATAAACTGCCGGGCTAGGAAGATGAAAAACGCGGAGCCAAACGCCCCCGGCAAAATCATAGGCCAAAGCGTGTTAATGAGTCCCATTTTGTTGTATTGGATATATAACGGAATCGCCGTTACATCCCAAGGAATTACCATCGTACCGATTACGAAAAGAAATAGAGCATTCCTGCCCCAGAAATTGATCCGGGCAAATCCGAAGGCGACCATCGTAGCGGACAGCATGGCAAACGGAGTCGATACGCCCACTACAATCAGCGTGTTCAGAAGGAAGCGGCCAAACGGCTGCGCCTTCCAAGCATCGGCAAAGTTATGCAGCTGCCAGTTTGTCGGTATAAGCTCTGGCTTTGCTGTAAAAATATCCTCCGGCGCTTTCACCGCCGTGGACAGCATCCAGGCGATCGGGAAGAGGAATGCTGCTGCACAGAGTACCGTCAAAGCAAAAACCAGGACTGTTTGGGTACGTTTTTTACTCTCTAGCGCATGCATTAACGTCCACCTCCGTCGTCTTCATAATGAACCCAATACTTGGACGAAGCCAGAACGAGGCCGGTCAGCAGCACGATGAGAATGAACATCACCCAGGCCATAGCCGAGGCGTAGCCCATTTTGAAATGGGTAAACGCATTGCGGTACACATGCAGAGAATAGAAGTACGTTGAATTTGCCGGCCCGCCTCCTGTCAGCACGAACGCAAGAACAATCGTTTGGAAAGCCGAGATCAGGCTCGTCAAAATATTAAATAGAATCGTCGGCGTAATCAGCGGAATCGTAATATTGAAAAATTTGCGTACGGGACCTGCGCCGTCAATGTCTGCTGCTTCGTAATATTCAGAGGATACCGAACGAAGCGCTGACAGGTACAGCACCATCGGGGAGCCGACGCCCCATAGAGCAATGAAGATGAGCGCGTATAGAGCAACGTTTGGATCGGTCAGCCAGTGCACTCGTGGAAGTCCGACCAGCTCCAGCATGTAATTGACCGGCCCAAAGTCGTCGTTCAGCATCCAGCTAAAAATTAGCGCCAGCGTTACCCCTTGAATCAGGGATGGCAAATAAAAGATCGATCTGAAAAATTTAATGCCGTAGGTTGCCCGGTTGAGCAGGACAGCGATAAGGATCGCAAACACGACCTGCAAGGGCACCATAATGAACACGTATTTAAATGTGACGATCATCGATTTAAAATAGAAAGGATCGCTCGTGAACATATGGGCGTAGTTTTCAAGGCCGATAAATTTCGGGCTGCCCACCATATTCCATTCGGTAAAGCTGATCCCCAAAGAGAAAACCATCGGGCCGAACATCAGCAGAAGAAAGCCGATGAGCCACGGCGAGATAAAGAATAGACCCGCTGCATTCTCACGAAGCCTTTTCCTTCTGAAGGAACGTTTCAATAGAGTCTGACCTGCGCTGGATTGTGCCATGTTGTCATCACCTCAATTTGAGGAGAAGGGGAAGCCTTTCAGCCTCCCATCCTTCCATTACTGTGAATCCGTACTTGAACCCTTTATTTCAAAACCGCTTGAGCCTGCTTGGCCGCATCATTCAAAGTGCTCTGAATGTCAGCATTGTTATAGAAGATCGCCTGTACCCCGGCCCGAATCATATCCTCGGCCTCGCTCCATTTTTCGTTCCGCATGCTCGCAATCAGCTTGTCACTGCCCTCTAATTCTTTCGCGAAGGCTTCCAGATATGGATCCGCGGCATAGCCATTTTCTTCGTCCACGGAAATCACTGGCGAGAATGCGAACTTATTCGCAGTGATGATTTTGATGCCTTCTTCACCCGACATGAACTTGATCAATTCCCATGCCGCCTCTTTGTTCTTGCCGGACTTCGGCATCGAGTAGCCGGACGTATGGATAATGCCTTTCAGACTGCCGCCCTCCGGCAGAGGATGCGTCACAGTTCCGATATCCAGCTTACCTTCCTTCAGAATATCTCCAAGCGGCCACATCCCGTTGTCGAACATGGCGATTTGCCCTGTCTGGAACGATTCCAAACCGTTATTCGTGCTGAACTTGCCTGCGGAGTTGATTTTGGAGGAGGCATCGTACAGTTGTTTCAGGAAGGTCATCGTCTCCACGTTCTCCACACTGTTCAAAACGCCTTCCACCGTTTTCCCGTCCTCACTCACCATGTCCCCGCCGTTGCTCCAGACATATGGCTGCATCGTCATCACATCATCCGGCGTCATAATGAATCCGTATTGTCCGGGCTTGGTCAGCTTGTGGACGGTATCGACGAATTCATCCCACTTCCATCCGTCTTGCGGATAGGGTACGCCTGCTTCATCAAACAGCTTCTTATTGTAGTAAATAGCACGGGTAGAGTACGTTGTCGGGAGTCCCCACAGTTTGCCGTCATATTTCATGTAATCCATTAAGATCGGGTAATATTTGCCGAGATCATAGTTGTCCTTATCTACCCAGGCCTGCATATCTTCAAGCGCTCCCCCCGGTACGTACAGCGGATAGTTCCAGGCCATGAACACATCAGGAGCGGTATCTGACGCAAGAGATGTCAACAGCTTCTGATCATAGTTGTCTGGTACGGATTCGACTTTGACTTTAATGCCAGGATTTTTCTCCATAAAAGCGTTAATTGCATTCTGGTAAGGCTGAAGCGTCTGTCCGGAATCCCACGTCATAAAACGAAGCGTCACTTCATTTCCTTCAGTTCCTTTATTGCCTCCATTGGCTGCTGTCCCAGATGAATTGGCACCGCTTTCACTTTTGCCGCCGCAAGCGGACAGCAAACTGAGACACAACGCAGCTACCAGAGATAGCATAAACCATCTTTTGTTCCTGCTGTTGTTCCTGCTGTTGTTCCTGCTGTTGTTCCTGCTGTTGTTCTTGCTTGTACTCATGCTCATTTTCACATTGACCCCTCCCTAATGTGTGGTACATGTATATGTGAGCTTGCCTCCATCGGCAAGTTGTCACCATTTGGTCAAAAATTTAAACGTTTAGATTTTATTGGAAAAGAGGAGCTGTCTCGAAAAATTCTCTCATTTCTTCGGGGCAGCTACGGAATCACGCTCAATCAACCGGCAGACCGGCATATTCATAGGCTCGTTTTTCTTTCCTTGCATAAGGTTATGGAGAACCTCCATCGCCTGGTATCCCATTTCATGCAACGGAATATCCATGGTTGTAATGCGGGGAGTTAAATAATCGCTGAATTCACGATTATCGAACCCGATCACAGACAAGTCCGCCGGTACCTTTACTCCGGCTTCGTTTGCCGCTTCCAGAACCCCGACGACCATAACATCATTCATAGAGAGTATCGCTGTCGGCGGCTCCGGCAAAGCCAGCAATTCCTTCGTTAATCGATAGCCGGACTCCCGTTCCCAATCCCCCATTTTAATATACAGCGGGTCGAAGGGAAGTTCGAACTCTGTTACGGCCTTGTAATATCCATTCAAACGCAGGCGGGAAGGAATCGAATCCATCAAGCCGCTGATGATAGCGATTCGCCGGTGTCCTTTCTGAACTAAATAGGACATTGCTTCATAGGATGCCTGTTCATCGTTATATTGAATGGCGATATCGTTCTGGGTATACCCATACGTGTAAACGATCGGTTTGCCCTCCGTATCGATCAAGCCACTCAAGTCCCGGGTATGTACGCCTACATAAATAATCCCGTCCACCTGCTTGCTGAGCAGTTCGGATACGGCGCTTGTAGCATATTTTTTGTACTTGTCGACGTTGTCGAAATCGCGGCCGATCCGTTTATCCAGACGCAGGTTTGTCAGCAAAATATGCAGATCATGGCGGTCGCCATAATCGTTAATGCCGTCAATAATTTCTGGCGTGTTAAATACGGTAACGTCTTCGGCAATGACGCCAATTGTATCGGTACGTCTGCGTTTGAGGCTTTTAGCAATATCATTTGGCTTATAATTGAGCTCTTCAATCACGGCTAATACCCGTTCACGCGTTTTGGGACGGACATTCCGCGTGCCATTGAGGACGTAGGAGACGGTAGCCGTAGACACATTCGCCCTGGCTGCTATATCTTTAATGCTAATGTTAGACATACTCCACCTCCTCGACATAATCACTATTCTCAAAATCTAAACGTTTAGATTTATATTTTTTATACCATAGCTTCTTTCCGTTTGCAAGCGGTTTCTTTCCAGGAGCTCATGTGATAAGCAGCCCTACGGTGTATAAATGCTTTGGATTCGTTCCGGCAAAGCCTCAGCCTGTACTTCATGCCAGTAAGTGACGCCCCGAATTCGCGACACATACAGCTCCAGATAAGCACCCTTACGCAATTGCCTGCTGCTGGTAAAGAGCAGGGCTTTCTCTTTGCCTTTTTCGTCATATGCATCTATTTCGTACGCATACCGCTGATTTCCGTCTATTTTCGGGTCAGCATTAGCAATTCTGGTGTAGTAGCGAATTTTGCCCTGCGGATTTTCCGGATCAAGGCGATTGGGATTGGCTAAAAAGATTACAACAGATGAGACAACGATTAGGATCAGAGCTCCCGCTCCAACGAACGTCAATAATTTCACGAATAATTCCTCCTGCATTCTAAGTGATTACATCTGATTTCCGCATACGGCGTATGGCTGCTGTGCTAATGATGGTTATATACAACAAGCTGACGAGAAGGAATCCAAGCTCTTGACTCCAAGTAGAGAGGCTGGTCTGACTGAGTACGCCCATGCCGATACTTAATAGCGAATGGGGGAAAAACTGCCCCAAGTCAATGACGTACATCCCCAGTCCAAGAAAAGTGGCGCACAGGCCGAGGCCAACGGGAACAGCAAAGCTGCGAATGCGCATGGACAAAGCTAATTGCAGCGTACTGATGGCAAGAGCAGCAATCCAGCCCCGCAGCAGCCACCCCGGCAGCTCTCCCGGAGGCATGGAGCCCAACCCGAGCCATATACCGCCTAGGACGTACAATACCCCAAACATGCCCTGTACCAATAGCAGCAATATTCCGACTACGACCCATTTCGACAGAAAGATAGCCGCCACCGATACGGGGGCAGTCATGATCAGATTCCAGTTTTTGTGAAAATGCTCCAGCCGCCAAACATAGGCACAGCAAATCGCAATCAGAATGGGAAAGAAAAACTCCCCGTAAAACAGCCCCACCTGCGACCAAAGACTGTACCATTCATTTTTCAATACCCCACGGTTCATATAATAGTTGGCACAGCCAATCAGTATGCTTATGACCGGAAGGGTAACCGCCAGCAACCATATATACGAATGGCGCAGCTTTGCCCATTCCGCAGCAACACAACGTTTTAGCATCGACAATTCCTCCTATAATTCCCGTTTGGATACATAGATGTTCCCTGCCAAATACAGGACTGCCCCAACCACTGCCAGAAGCGCCATCACGGGCAGCATTGTGCCTATATCGCGTACCGCAAACGACATTTGTTCGCTTTCATAGCTTTGAGCAATCGGGCTCAAGCCACTGTAATAGGACCATACGAGTAGTCTTCGCAATCCGGACGGCAACAGATCCGCCGTCAAGCCGATAAAACCGCCGATCATACCGAGGGACAGCGCAAAAGCCTGATTTTTCACAGCCACAGATATCCATAGCTGCAAGGTGATAATCGCCAGTGTGGTTATCATCGTCCCCAAGAGAAAACGAGTCAGCAGAACCACAGGCACAGCAGGGTCAAAATCGTTAAACATGCCGAAGGCGAGAATAGAGAAGCCCTGAAATATACATCCCCACAATACCATGATTGATGCTGTCATAAACTTGGCGGCATAAAGCTGGCCTGGCCTAACCATAACGGTTCGCAGCAGCTTCCATGTATTTCCCTTATGCTCCATATCGCATATTCGGGATACGCATATGGCGGTAAGTATAGGCAAGAACAGGCCGTTCATAGAGGATACCGTCCCTATAAGCGGCTCCCATCCGGCATGTTCCGGATTGCGGGAAATTGACACGCTGGTAGCCATGAACGCCCAGGCTAGTTCAACGAGCAACAATAAGGTGATCATCCAGAGCAGGCGCTTACGCCGCAATTTATACCACTCCAGCCTGACTGCGTTCATCATAAACTGCGCTCCTTTCCAGTCATGTCCAAGAATATGCTTTCGAGGCTTTTCTTGTGCTCTTCAATACGCAGCACATCGATATTGGCGGCGATCAGGCTTCTATTGGCCTGAACCACCAATTCATCAGTCAAATTCTCAAATACCAGTGAATCTCCGCGATGGAAGGGGGAGAACCCTTCTGACATCAGGACTTTCTCCGCCAAATTATTATTTCGTGTTCTAATGGAAATAGTTGGACGGCCATTATTCTTCAGTAGATCCATCCTGCCTTGAAACTTCAGTCTTCCATCATGGATAATGCCTACCGTAGTCGCAATCTGCTCAATTTCTGCAAGAAGGTGACTGGATAGAAGCACCGTCATGCCATACCGCTGAGGAAGAGATTTAATCAATTCCCGGATTTCGCCGATGCCGGCAGGGTCTAATCCGTTGGTCGGCTCATCCAATATCAGCAGCTTCGGAAATGCCAGCAGCGCCATGGCAATGCCCAGCCGCTGCTTCATACCCAAGGAATACTGTGCTACTTTTTTATCCTTCTGCTGGGTTAAGCGGACAATATTCAATGCCTCCGATACGTTCCGATCCGGGACATTGCGGAGCTTTTGCACAACGCGCATATTTTCAAGCCCGCTAAGATGTCCATAATAAGAGGGAGATTCGATCAATGAACCGATTTGACTTAATATTAGGCGGCGATGGGCGGCAAGCTCCTTGCCAAAGACCGTCACCTGGCCATCTGTAGGCTGGACCAATCCCAGAATCATTTTAAGGGTGGTGGATTTCCCCGCTCCATTCGGGCCGAGGAAACCATAAATTTCCCCTTCGCAAACCGATAAATTCACATCCTTCACACAATAGACCTTGCCATACCGTTTGGAAAGGCTGGTACTGGCGACAACTTGACTCATTTTGCAACCTCCATTCTGCTTCGCGCTATTCCCTGATAAGGTTAACAGCCCTGTCTTGCGGCAAGCTGACAATTACCTTACGCCAACATTAAATTGCGAGAATACGCGGAGAGAGAAGGAGATAGGGAAAAAAAGTACGATATAATGAAGTCGGGTGATTGTAAATGGATGATATCAAGAATAAGAAGCTGCTGCTCGTAGATGACGAACACGAAATCAGAAACATGGTGGACGGATTTCTGCGAAAAGAAGGCTTTACACGTATTTATCAAGCATCCCATTGTGCGGATGCCTTGGAGGTATGCCGGTCTGAACAACCCGATGCCGCTATTTTGGATGTTATGCTTCCCGATGGAGACGGGTTCGCCCTGCTCTCCTCCTTGCGCCAGTTCACTAATATTCCCGTTCTCTTCTTGTCGGCCAAAGGCGAGGATGAGGACCGATTGTTGGGACTGGGGCTCGGCGCAGACGATTACATCGTAAAACCGTTTCTGCCGCGCGAACTGCTTCTCCGCCTGACTGCTATCTTGCGGCGGGTATATTCACCTCCCCAGCAGGAGCGGCGTCCTGTCTTCCGCTTAGGAGATCGCACCGTTGATCTCGATAGCGGGGTAGTACAATACCGGGACAGCGAATGTGCGTTAACAGCCAAAGAGCATACTCTGCTCAGCAAGCTTTACGATAATCGCAACAGGATCGTAACTAGCGATGCGCTGTGTCAGGCAGCGTGGGGAGTGAATTATTACGGCTGTGAAAATACGCTGATGGTGCATATTCGCCGAATCCGGGAGAAGATCGAAACCCGGCCATCCCATCCGGAGTATCTCCAAACCATACGAGGATTGGGATACAAATTGCTGGTACAGGGAGAATAGCTATGGGTGGCGCTATGCGTATCTTAAAACGCTTTATAGGTGCAACTATGCTGATTTCGATATTTTTACTAATCATAAATTTTGTACTGTTGGGCGTGTGGGGCTTCACTGGAATCAACAAAGGTCAATCTCCCATGACAGTGGTTCAAAACGTAGCAGCGGGCTTGCAGCGTACTAACAATACCTATTCTTTGGCCTCAGCCTCCGCCGATTTGCTGGAGAAAAACTTGGCGTGGGCCATGCTGATTAACGATACCGGGCACGTCGAATGGAAGCATCAGGCTCCAGACGAGCTTCCTTCCGTCTATTCCTTGACCGATATGGCCAAGCTTTCCCGCAGCTACTTGCTGGATTACCCTGTGTTTATATGGGAGCATGAAGCGGGGATTGTGGTAATCGGTTACCCAAAAGAAAGCCTGGCCAAATACCAGCATATTCTCCCGACAGATTGGGTGTCCTCCCTGCCGCTAAAATTGACTGCATTATTCATCATCAACATTGTGCTTGTCCTGCTGTTGTCTGTACTGATCGGTTCCAGGCTTATTCGTTCCATTCATCCGTTAACCAAAGGCATACAGGCTCTTGCTAAAGGAAACGAGGCATATGTTGAGCCTAAAGGGATTTTGACCGAGCTTGCCCAAAGCGTTAACGGAGCTTCTGCGTTATTGCAGCAAAGAAATGATAGCTTGAAGAACAGGGATGAAGCCCGGTCCAATTGGATTGCCGGCATTTCACACGACATCCGCACACCTCTGTCTATGGTGCTGGGCTATTCCAGCGAACTGGAGGAGAATGGGGATATTCCGCCGAAGCAAAGGCAGCAAGCTGGCATTATCCGACAGCAGGCAGAGCTGCTGCGCTCGCTAGTGCGTGATTTGAATCTCGTTTCGATGCTGGAATATGAGATGCAGCCGTTAAACAAAAAAACGATCCATCTCTCCGTCCTGGCCAGACAAATCGCATCTGAATTCCTGAATAATGGGTTGGATGAAAGGTTCGAGCTGGAGATCAGTCTGGATGATAAGGAAGACGCTCGAATCTATGGTGACGAACGTCTGCTTACGCGCGCTATGAGCAACCTGATCCATAACTGCATCCGCCACAACCCGGATGGCTGCCGAATACGGCTGAACACCTCAAGTAATAAACGCCAGCAGAGCTGCAGCTTTATTGTAGCCGACAACGGTAAGGGAGTCCCGCAGCATGAGCTTGCGGATCTGCTGGAATTGCCCTATTCCTCTAAAAGAAAGCATCCCCGGCAAAATGGACATGGGCTGGGTCTGCCCATGGTGGCGAGAATTGCCAGGGCGCACCAGGGACAATTGATCCTGACAAGCGATGTTGGGGCAGGGTTTCAGGCAGAGTTGATGCTGCCTTCGCGCTCATAAATAACAACAGGCTCTGATATACGTGTGGATTTGGCCAGACGCTAGCAGCGGGGCTATGCGGAGCTGTCCCATCCTTATTCGTAGCAATAGTTATAAAAAGGTTGAAAACGATTGGGGAAACTGGATATAATAGTTGAAATTCAATATGTTAATCGATGATTGGAAGAGTAATTATTGTCCTCTATGTCCAAGCGAGCCGGGAGGGTGAGAGCCGGCCGGAGTCAATAATGAAACGGATCCATGAGATGGTCTTCTGAACAGTTAAAGTAGGAAGGCCCGGCAGACACCGTTATGTTATGAGTGGTTAGACATTTATGTTTAACAACAAGAGTGGTACCGCGAGTACGATCAGTCCTCGTCTCTTATGAGACGTGGGCTTTTTTATTTTTTACAACAAACTTTATAAAACAAATCTAGGAGTTGGTATATTGACCACTCCTGTGCGTGCTTCTCAAATTTCTGAAAAAAGATAAAGTTGGTATATTTTGATATATTTAAAGGATTTGTGGGTATGATGTCGAAGACCATATTGTAGTAGGTAAATATTACTAGATTGGAGGAAGGACTATGAGACTATACAGTTTGAAAATTGAAGGATTTAGACGGCATCTAGATACGGAAGTGAATTTTTCAGATGCAACATTTTTAATTGGTGAAAATAACATAGGTAAAAGTTCAGTGTTAATGGCTCTGAATGTGTTGTTAAACGATGTGAGAAAATTACCAGAGGATGAGTTTTTCTCACTAAGAGATCCAGTAACCGGTCAAAATAAACGGATCGCAGATAAAATCGTACTGACAGGAGAATTTAGGGATATCCCAGAAGAGGCTAGAAGCTGGGTAGGATTCAGAGGACGTATTTTAAGATACTCAAAAGAAAATGGAGAAACTGGGAATAGAATCGTTTATAGAAAAACTTTTAAACCAAACATTGACTATGTTGTAGAAATGCGTCAACAGATTAAAACCATAAAGGGTAATTACACTGATTGTGCAACTATTGAAGATTACATTAACGCTGGTTTAGATCTCACTCCAATAAATGATAGAATCACCTCTATACTACCGACAAAAAAATTGTCCTCAAAAGAAAAAGGCATTATCTTCGAGCTAGATGATTTATATGATTTTGATGAGCAAAACGAAGATTGGTTTGAAAATCCTGGGGGAATTCCAGCCAATGTACTATCTAAACTCCCTAAGTTTCTACTTATTCCTGCTCAAGATAAAGCCGATGAACTTTCCGGCGCATCTGGTACGTTGATATCAACCTTGTCCCAACTGTTTAATGATGTTAGAGAAGCTTCCGAAAACTATAAACAAGCTCAACATTACTTGAACTTATTAGCTGACGAACTAGATCCAGATGATCAGAAGAGTGAATTTGGAAAAATGATGTTGGAATTAAATAAAACTGTTGGTGATGTATTTCCTAATACTGGTCTAAAGGCAACTACTTCATTAACTGAGGCAGACAAGGTTATCAAACCTCAGTTTAAAGTATCGATGTTTAGTAATGTGAATACTCCTGTAGGACTCCAAGGTACTGGTATTATTCGCTCAGCGGTGTTTGCATTACTAAGATATAGAAGTATAAGAGAAAATGAAAAAGAACAAGGTAACATCAGACCATTGTTAATTGGATTTGAGGAACCTGAAATTTACTTACATCCTAATGCAGCTCAACAAATGAGAAACACAATATATGAATTAGCCAGTTCCAATAGCAACCAAATCGTATGTACTACGCATTCCCCTTATATGATTGATCTAAGTAAAAAACCTATGCAAATTTTGAATTGTCTTTCAAGTAAATTAACTAGATATGCGCAGGATCAGCAAATAGAACAGATTACATGCACATCTTTTAACACTAGCGAACAATTCATTAGACTTCAAGAAGATGATAAATCTTATGTAAAAATGTTATTAAAAATCGATGATTATATTTCTAGGGTGTTTTTCTCCAAAAACGTACTAATTGTAGAGGGAGACACAGAAGATATTGTTCTAAGAGAAACCATTCACAGAATGCCTGATACTGTAAAAAAAGATATTGAATGCAACTGGCAAATTATTAAAGCTAGAGGTAAAGCGACAATCATTTCATTAGTCAAGTACCTGAAAGCAATGGGCATTAATCCCGTTGTTATGCATGATAAAGATGAGGGTAATGAGCGTGCAGAAGTTTTCAATGAGCCAATTCTTCTAGCTGTCGGTGATGAGACCCGTCGAATAATGATATCAAACTGTATTGAAGATATACTTGGTTATGCAGCACCGTCAGGTGAAAAACCTTATAAGGCGTACAAGTTCATTTCGGATAATTGGAATCAGGAGTGGGAATCTATAACTGTGAATTGGAGGCAAATTGTTGAGGATATTTTTGAAGATTCATTCTCACTAATTGCCCAAGAAAGCATTTCCCAGGTTGAGAAACAAGCCGCGGCTAGTGTGGAAATAGTCGAATAATTATTAGCTCTTTTATAAGAGGTAACAGATATCAATTCAAGACCACTATGTGCGAAAATAATTAGCCATCTTGTTGGACGAAGGTGGCTAATTTCGCTCCGGTTGCCTATCGTCTGTCCAAATACCCTTCTAAGGTCAACCGGAGACGCTTAGGGCTTTAAAATCAATTAGTACTAAAAGATGCCCATAGACGCGGGCCCCGAGGAATGCAAGGATAACGTCCCAGAAGGGATACTCGCGTTCCAGGCGCGACTCCGTTCGACCTGCCGTTGCACGCGGCGGGCTCACTACGACGAGCCCCAAGGGGTTCTCATCCTCTAGATTACGTAAAAAAACTCTCCAAAGGAGAGTTTTGGCTACGTCCCAGAAGGGATTCGAACCCCTGACCGACGGCTTAGAAGGCCGTTGCTCTATCCAGCTGAGCTACTGGGACATAAATAAGTATGTATAAAAAGGATGCGTTATTTATTATAACGCATCCCTTTCTATTTTCAAAGTACTATTTTTGCTGCCGTTTAATGCTGGCCGTTTTCACCACTCAATTTTTCCCTGAGCTTGTCGGCGATGTCGCCGTAAGCGAGCAGCTGCTCCTTGAAATCAGCACGCTGCTTTGCAGGCTCAGGCCAGCCAGTATCGCCAAAGTTCTCTTCAGCGATCTCGGCATAAGCCTCGTGAAGACTGTTATCATACCAGTCGATCTCAAAATCGGCATCACTGCGAATCATCCGGATGATCTCATAATCCTCGTTCCCATTCTGGGAGCGGGCTACGTACACAAACAGCTCCGGATCACCGGCCGCACCGGGCCATACTTGAATTTCGGCGCATTCCCGGCCATCATGTTCAGCCAACCGGCGAAATTTGGCTTCCTTAATATAATACATATTCCTTCGCACCTCGTTATTCTGTAGTTGGTGTTTGTCTTCAACCCCGTTCCCATAACCGATCCGGGCCAGCTCACGCCTGGTCTCTTCCGTGCCCAACCGGTAGATTTCCCGGTATACCTTGTCAATCTGACTCTGGTACCCGCTGTTTACGACATCTTCTGGCGTATCCGGCCAAGGATACATGTAGGCCACAAAGGAGCTATCCTCCTTCTCTCCAATCCGCTCCAGCATATATCTCAAATTGATTGCCTCTTCAGAAGACGCTTCAATCGTCCATTCATAAGCTGTGGCGCCCTGCTCTTCCAGAACCGAGCGTCCCGGTATGGACACATAGTAACGCTTACCCATCGTCACCCCTCCTCTAAGCTTGCCATAGTTACCATTGTGTGCAATGTGAAAGAAAACATGCACGTCGAGCCGCTGTCAGCACCATAAAATAAAATCGCCAGCCTGAGAACACTCAGACTGGCAATTTATTGGGTTCCTGCGTTATGATTTTACTTCAGAGGGCTTGCGCATCGTCAAACCAACTCGTCCCTTCTTAATGTCAATGTTAAGCACCCATACTGTCACATTGTCGCCAACCGATACCACGTCCATCGGATGCTTCACATAGCCATTGCTAAGCTGGGATATATGCACCAAACCATCGTTTTTGATGCCGATATCGACAAATGCGCCGAAATCAATGACGTTGCGGACGGTACCCTGAAGCTCCATGCCTGGGGATAAATCCTCGATCTTCAGAACATCCGTGCGGAAGATCGGCGGCGGAAGCTCCTCCCGCGGGTCACGGCCCGGTCGCTGCAAACTGTCGAGAATATCCCGCAATGTCGGAACTCCTACGCCGAGCTGTACGGCCAGGTTCTCCGGCTCCAGCGTAGAGAGCATTTGGGCCAATTCCTTCGTTCCAAGCTGACTCAGTTCTACGCGCAGCTCCTTGAACAATTCGGTTACCACGCCATAAGACTCTGGATGAATCGGCGTGCGGTCAAGCGGATGCTCCCCATCATTGATCCGCAAGAAGCCGATACACTGCTCATACGTTTTTGCGCCAAGGCGCGGAACCTTTTGCAGCTGTTTGCGGCTCGTAAATTTTCCATTCTCTTCCCGATATTTCACGATGTTCCTGGCAGTGGTTGCATTAACGCCAGAAACGTAGGACAAAAGAGAAGGAGATGCCGTATTCACGTCTACACCGACATGGTTAACCGCAGACTCTACTACCGCCGTAAGACTCTCGTCCAGATGCTTCTGGGATACGTCGTGCTGATATTGGCCTACGCCGATTGCTTTAGGTTCGATCTTTACGAGCTCGGCCAGCGGATCCTGCAGCCTTCTGGCGATCGAAACCGCGCTGCGTTCAGCGACGTCCAGATCAGGGAACTCCTGCTGCGCCAGCTTTGAGGCTGAATAGACACTGGCACCCGCCTCATTCACGATCAGATAGGCCAGGTTAGGATCATTGCGTTCCGCAATGATCTCGGCCACAAATTGCTCGGTCTCCCGGGAAGCCGTTCCATTGCCGATGACAATCAGCTCCGCGCCGTATTTATCTATAAGTTCATTAAATTTAACCGCTGCTTCCCTTTTTTTGTTGTTCGGCGGCGTCGGGTAGGTTACAGCGACCTCAAGCAGCTTCCCTGTTTCGTCCACGACGGCCAGCTTGCAGCCTGTACGGTAAGCCGGGTCAACGCCGAGCACGATTTTCCCTTTTACCGGCGGCTGAAGCAGCAAACTGCGCAAATTCGCCGAGAAAATAGAAATCGCCTGCCGCTCAGCCTTCTCCGTCAGCTCCGCGCGCACCTCCCGTTCGATCGAGGGGGCGATCAGCCTTTTATAAGCATCTTCAATTACGCTTTGAAGGATGCCCTCAGTGACGGAACGCCCTTTAATCGTCCGCCCAGCAATATGGCGATGGATGGCCTCGGCGTCCAGTTCCAGCGATATTTTCAGAATATTCTCGCGTTCTCCCCGGTTAATCGCCAATATGCGATGGGGCGGCATTTTCTTGGCCGGCTCACGATAGTCGTAATACATCTCGTATACGGATTCTTCCTCGGAGTTTTTCGCTTCCGACACGATCACGCCATGATCCATGCTGTACTTCCGCACCCAGGCTCTGATTGCCGCCTCGTCCGCGATCTCCTCGGCCACGATGTCCATAGCGCCCTGCAATGCGTCCTCCGCCGTCTCTACAGCAAGCTCCGCATTTACATACTTGGCAGACTCCTCCAGCGGCATGCCGTCTTTAGGCTGTGATAGCAGCCATTTTGCCAGAGGCTCCAGGCCTTTTTCTTTGGCGACGCTGGCTCTTGTCTTGCGCTTTTGCCGGTAAGGACGGTATAAATCCTCCACCTCTTGCAGCTTTACGGCTTGAACGATGGCAGACTCCAGCTCCGGGGTCAATTTGTCCTGCTCGCCAATAATGCGGATCACTTCCCGCTTGCGGACCTCCAAATTCCGCAAATACTGCACCCGGTCGTCGATATCGCGCAGCTGGTTTTCATCCAGTTCCCCGGTCATCTCTTTGCGGTAACGGGCTACGAAGGGAATCGTATTGCCTTCATCCAGCAGTTGGACGGTCGTCCGTACCCCTTTTAAAGGCAGCCCTAGCTCTTTAGCTACCTGAACCACAATTCTTTCCTGAACCTTAGCCTCGATTTGCGCTTCGCTTGTATTCGTTTCCGGATTGATTTCAGTTTGTGACAAAGTCATCCCTCTTTCATCCTCAGATTGCACTGCTCCTATTATCACAAAATTTATGGCCGAGTGCCAGTCGGAACCACTCTTTGCTGTGAATGAACAACAAAAAACACCGTACACGAGGTACGGTGTCCGATCGTCGAATTTTAGAAGTTCGAGTAGTTCCAGTAGTTATCCGGTGTAGATACGGCAGCGATAATTACGATGACAAAGAACAGGATGAAAAGGCCATAAATTACGGTTCCGATAATGCCGCATACCAATCCAGCTACGGAGAAGCCATGCCCTTTCTCCTGAGTCACCTTGATTTCCTTAAAGGAAAGAGACGCAATAATGATCGCTACGATCCCTAAAAAGAATCCAATGTACGGTATAGCAATAGCCAAAATTCCCAAAACCAGCGCCGTAACTGATTTTCCATTCGTATTCTGCTCGGCAGGCGGTGCAGGCGGCTGGGGTGGGGCGGGCGGATAATTGTAGTTGTACTGCCCGGAAGAATTATAATCCATTAAAAACGGTCCTCCTCAGAGAAATAGATATGATTATTATACCAGATTCAGCCAATGAAGATATGCGAAAACGAAAAAATTCATTCTAACTATAAATGGAAGCATACCAGCGACATGAAAAAAGACGCCCTTGAGGCAGGGCGCCTAAGGGAGATTTCTCCCCCTTTTTCATCAAAAATCGATTAATCCCAGACTAATAAGCAGCGAATCGTTAACCTTTTTCATCGTCTCATCATCCAGGTGGGTAATTTTGTCCGTTAATCTTTGCTTGTCAATCGTTCGTATCTGTTCAAGCAAGATGACGGAATCCCGGTCGAATCCATGCGTAGCCGCTTCAATCTCAACATGAGTCGGGAGCTTCGCTTTTTGAATTTGAGCGGTAATGGCAGCAACGATTACCGTAGGGCTGAATCGATTGCCGATATCGTTCTGGATGATAAGCACAGGTCTTACCCCGCCCTGTTCAGAACCGACCACAGGGGAAAGGTCTGCAAAAAATACGTCGCCGCGCTTTACAATCAATGGTCACACCCCGCTAACTAGGCGGTCCAGAGTGCTGTCTGCATCTTCCTCCGCGTGGAAAGCTTCAGAGGCCATGGTTAAGTTAATTTTGGCCATTTCCATGTAGCCGCGCTGCATTGACTCCCGGATGAAGCGTTTCTTCCGTTCGTTCAAATACAGTTTCATGGCTTGCCTAATAAGCTCACTACGATTGGAGTTCTCCATAGCTACGATTCCATCCACTTCCTGTAACAGATGATCCGGTAAGCTGATCATAATCCTTTTGGTGTTCTGCATATTGGCCATCGTTAAACATCCACCCCCAAAACCTTGTCGACCCAGATCCTTGTGACTCAGTATAGCAATATTCAAGGATATTTATACAAAAGAATATATGCTAAGTGTATATCAAGTATGCTGCATTTCATTATAACCAAAATTGGCATGAGCGTACATACCTGATCATTTCCATCTTTTCGATCATAATGTATATCATTCGATGGACCTAGCATAAATTCCTTCCATTAGGAAGAGAGTTTTGTAGTTTTTTGTCTGCCTGTATCAGGCAAACAACGGGTTAACTAAAATTTGCGGTCTATTTGTGCCTATGTATAGACGGGGCACACGATGAGCCAGCATACAAATCAACTCGTAGTTTATGGTACCGAGCATGGAGGCCAGTTCGTCCGCTGTAATCGTTGCACCGGACTGCCGGCCGATGAGAACAACCTCCTCACCGACTTGGATTTCTTCAGCTTCTTCAGCTAAAGATTGTAGCGAAACCATACATTGGTCCATGCAGATCGTTCCCACGACGGGGACGCGCCGTCCGCGAATAAGCATTTGCGCTTTACCGCTAAGCATCCGTGAATATCCGTCGGCATAGCCTATGGGCAGCGTTGCAATAATCTCTTCCCGGTCCGTCACATATTTCGCTCCGTAGCTTACGGAGGAGTGGGGCGGCAAAGTCTTCACCTGAACGGTTTCCGTCTTAAGAGACAGAACCGGATGAAGCGGAACCTGGGCCTTGTGAACCTCATCGGACGGGTAGAGACCATACAATGCGATGCCGATCCGCACCATCTGGCACGAAATCTCCGGTAAATCAATTGCAACCGCGCTGTTGCCTGTATGTATAATCGGGATATCCAAATCATAATGCTTCAGCGCATGAACCACATTCTGAAAACGTCGGTACTGTTCCAATGTATAGCTCTTATCTTGTTCATCCGCTGTTGCAAAGTGGGTAAATATGCCCTCCACTTCCAATTGCGGCAAGCTCATTGCATGGCGGATGAAATCCAGCGCCTCATCCCCGGGCAAGAGTCCGAGACGCCCCATACCAGAATCGATTTTGATATGAACTTTTAGTTTGCCGGGATACTCAACAGGATCAATAGCCTTTATCTCGTCAAGCACCTCTCCGCTGAACAAAGTAAGCGTAATCCCATTCTCCCATGCCGTACGTATTCCGTGCGGAGGGGTATAGCCCAGAACCAGAATAGGAATGGTCAGACCAGCTTGGCGCAGCTCCAGCGCCTCGTCCAGGAAGGCTACGCTAAGATAGTCGGCACCGTATTGCTCAAGTTCTTTGGCGATGGGCACAGCTCCATGTCCATATGCATTTGCTTTAACGCATGCCAACAGCTTCATGTCCGCCGGTATTCTTCTCCGTAGAGCAGTATAGTTGGCATAAAGCGCGTCCAAATCGATTTCTGCACGGGTAGGTCGATACTTCACTTGCACTTTGTAGGTCACCTTCTCTAATGAGTGAAAATCCATCATCAAACAATACATTAATCGTAATGTTCTAGAAGGCGGCTGTCAATTATACAGAATAAGCCATATTGTGCATATGAAGTCATTTTAACCCATAATCCTGTTTAATCCAAATAAAAAGAAGAGACAGACTGACGGGTTCGATAGCTTCTACAGTCTATCTGAAGTACCGCAAGTCCGCCAGCCTCTTCTTATTTACCCGTATGTTCCTCCATAGACGCGGCGATTTTAACCATTTCGCTCACTGGAAGATTGTCGCTTGTAATACGGAATTCCAATCCATCCACAGTCCAGGTTAATGTCTGCAGCTCATCCCCTGTCAGCAGGCCGGCAGTAAAGCCGAGATCAACGACTGTTCCGGCAACTAGCGAAACCGTGCGATCCGGTGAACGGGATTCAGTTACCGTAAATTGATATGTACCGTCATATCGGAGCAATACGCTGCTTCTATCACTATCATCTACGACTTTGTCATCTTTATACACTACACCTTCAGGCAAATATGTCGGAACAATCACCCCAAATGGCTCGTTCAGCGCCGGTGCGGCAGAACCATCGCTCTCAGCTGCATTCGCTCCGGTCTCGGAAGCGTCCGTCCTCTCCACAAGCATCCCATTCTCATCAACTTCGAGCAGCGTCCCTTTGGCGCGTTGGCCCGCCGTGTCCAGATTATGCTGCATGTCGAATGATTTATCATCAAACTTCGCACCGAAATCAAATTTGTCAAATTTGACCTCGACTACGACTTTCGCTTCGGCGTCCGAAACCTGCACCTGCTTCGGCGCATAGTCGTCTTTGTCCAGCCATATTTTTTGACGTACAAGCGCATGAGTATTATAGTTTGCGGCCACATCGAACACATAGCTGTCCTTATCGCTTACGAATTGGCGCGTGTTGTCGCTCAGGATGCTGCGCACAAGCGTCTGATACAAGTAGACCTGACCTTGGTTCTCCGGCCAATCGCTTTGGAACCGGAAGCTCTTGTTCAGGCTCGGCGTCAACACGTAAACGCCCTGATCGTTCTTAAGGACGATCTGCGTAATGTCCTTCTGGGCATTCGTCAGAGCAATCCGATAAAAAGACGGATTCTGGTACCACACCTCAACCCTGTACTCCTGGGGCTTATCCCCCGTATGAAGCGTCATCGTTCCCGAGCCCTGGTAGCTCTCCAGCTTGGTAACGATTTTGTCCAAATCCTTGACGACACCGTCAGCATCCTTCTTGCCGCACCCGCCCAACACAACACTCAAGCATATCACAATGACTAGCGCCCAAGTGATCAGTCGCATGAAGATCATCCCCTCTGCAGATTGATTTCCTAAACTGATAACATGTCTATGAGGGAACTTGGCCGATTATGCGGACTAGTTTGACAAGCAGGAACTCAGCTTAAAAATGCGCGCTATTTCACAATTTCCAGAACCTGGTCAATGATTTGAGTAGAACCAATCGGCGCAATGCCGCGATTCCATAATTGCTGTTCAACGATGTATACCTGATCTTTTTGAACCGCTTTAATGTTTTTCCACAGTGCCGAGCTCTTTAATTCATCTAACCTGCTCTTGGCTGTATCCTCTACATTCTCCATCAGGAAAATATGATCAGGATTTAGACTCGGCAGCTCTTCCAGTGAAATCGTCTGCATCGCTTTGCCCTCGGCCAGCTTCAAGCCGTTTAAGCCAAGCTCGTGATGAATGATGCGGCCGATACGGATATCATCCACTCCGTATACTCTCAATTCCTTAGGCATCACGCGCATAACGACGAACACCTCATCGCCAGCTCTGCGGTTGAGCTCCTCTTGTGCACTCTCAGCTTTAGTCAAATAATCGTTCAACTTCTGCTGCGCTAGCTCCTCTTGCCCGACGATTCTTCCCAGTTCAAGGAGCAGCTGACGCCAATCGTTCATTAATTCTCCGTCAAGCATAAGGGTGGGCGCTATTTTCCGCAAACTGTCTTCGATATCTTGATGCGAGGGGGCGTAAGCGAGAATTAAATCGGGCTCAGCCTCCAAAAGCGCCTCCAGGTTCGGAGATTCCGATGCGCCTAAAGGGATTACTCCTTCCATTCGATCTGCTATATATGGTAGAAACTGATGATCGACAAGCGACGTCGTTGAGGCATGAGGTTTGATTCCGAGCTCCAGCAAGTGGTCCGCATAGTAATCCAGCAATACGGCTATTCTGATCGGTGTAGCTGGAATTTCCACATCGCCGCTGGCATCCTTGACCGTTCGCGTAATAGGGGAGAGAACTTCCGAGTCTGCAGAAGCATTATTCTGATCAGTCACGGATACGGCAGAGCCGCAACCCGAAATCAATGCAACAGCTAGAATAAAAACTATGGCCATAATAGACCTCATTTTATGGTTCATTCGATATGTATTAGGCACAGTAATTCCTCCGATTCTGGGTTATTGATAATGATTATCATTATCGTTAAAGATTATATGATCATCTCTACGCATTGTCAACATGTGAAAGCTCTTCACACAACAACAAAAAAGAACCCTATAGGGTTCTTTGTGTTAGGCTTAGCTCCCAGATCGCTCAGGTCATGCCGGCTGTTCCAGCACTAAAGGACACCTGCTGCTGCTTTATTAGATGCGCCACTTCTAGGTTTTCCCTTAGATTGATACACCAAGGGTAGTCTTTATCTTGAAATAAATAACCTGAGTATAGGTTTTGCAAGAGCTGAAGCTGACCTGCCGTCAAATCCTTCTGCCCCGATAGTTCCTGGAAATCATATAGATCCACAACGATCGCCCCTTCTGCCTCAAGAACATAGCCCTCATTCATGGTCTTGATCGATAAGGGCAAGGAGAACTCCTCAAACGTCTTCTTTAGCCGGTAGATCGTATTGTATACATTATGAACCGCTCTCGAACCATCCATTTCCGGCCATAGCGTGTCCGCGATGATCCACTTGTTTACGATTTGCCCCTCATTCGCAATGAAATAAGCAAACATTTCTTCCGTTTTTTTCGTTGGCCATTTCACGATTTGTCCGTCCTTATTGGTCGTTTGAAACGAACCAAAGCATTGTACGTTCATGACAGGCGCCTTGAAATTCGAAGCTTCTATGGCGAGCAACCGCTTTATTCGCTCCAATTTGGCGGCAATTTCGTCGATGGACCTGCGCGTAACCGGCTTCAGCAAATAATCCACCGCATCTACGCGGAAGGCATCGGCCGCATATTCCCGGTGGGCCGTTGTAAACACAATTTGCATGGAATCCTGCTTTGCCCGCTCCGCCAGCTGCAATCCATTTAAACCCGGCATGCCAATATCGGTAAAAAGCACGTCAACCTGCAAGCGTGAAATATCCTTCAACGCCTCGAACGGATCGGAATAAGCCCCGATGAGCTCATATTTTGGATGCTCTTCTATGTATCTTTTAATCATATTCAGAGAAAGCCATTCATCCTCTACGATAACTGTTCTAAGCATTGACATCCCACCTACCCTCAGACTGATTTAAACGCAAGTGACAATCGCTGTAGCAAGAGCAGTGCATGTGTTGTGAGATTTCTGTGAGTTCAGCAACTTATGATATACATTATGCCAAAATAAGGAGCTCCCGAAATACGCCCCTTCCTGCGAAGGATTTGATTACAATTTCGGCCGGGAAGATGCGTTTATGAATAGCTTCACATATTTGTAACAAATATTTTTTTATAAAGGCAGGTCTGAAACGAAAAATGAAGTTGAAGCATATGCAAAAAAATTCAATCATGCTCTTTTTGTCTGGAATATCGCTGTTGCTGTCATTTGGAACACATGCTGTACACAAATATACATCTCTGTTCGAGGATCATAAAGCGATGAGCGGGATCAGCCAGTTGTCGCAAGGGTTATCTCTGTTCAAAAGTTTGCTCTTTTTTATCCCGATTGTCCTAATGATATTAAGCCTCCTCATTTACAGGAGGAGCACCAGTTCCCCGGCTTTGCCATGGCTGGTCAGCACAACGCTGACATTCAGCAGCATTTCTATTATTGCGGGCGGCGACGGATTCGTGGAGTACCACTTCTCCATATTTATGACGATTGCGATTATCGCTTACTATGAAAACATTTTAATATTGATCTACAGCACCGCCATATTTGCGGTTCAGCATTTAGCCGGCTATTTCTGGTTCCCGCAGCTGCTCTGCGGCACGTCCGATTACCGGTTCTCGCTGCTGCTTATTCATGCGCTTTATTTAATTCTTACGAGCGGAGCAACGATCTGGTTCGTCTATTCCAAGCAAATACACACTAGTGAATACGAGAAAAAAGTAGCTTCCCAGCAGCAAGCCCTGGATGAAGTTCTGCAAAACATGAACGATTCCAGCAAGTCGGTGCTGAAGGCTGTCAGCCAGCTCTTGTCCGGTGCCGGCCAGTCGGCCAAGGCCAGCCAGGAAATCGTAACATCCATTGAAACGATCTCTGCGGGGGCTTACGAGCAGACGAATAAGCTGGGCTTAGGGGTCGACAGCATTCAAAGCATGGTGGATCAGGTCGGTCACATAAACGAAAATGCTAGTGTAGTTACAGAGAGTTCCCTGGCAACCTCAAAGCAGGTCGTTTATGGACAAGAGAGGATTCATCTGCTGGCGAGCCAGATTCACGTCATTACTTGTGCCGTCAATAATGTGAACGAAGTGATCCAGCAGCTGGCGGAAAGCTCTCAGGAAATCAACAAGCTCGTGGATCTCATATCATCCATCGCGAATCAAACTAATTTACTGGCCCTCAACGCCTCGATCGAAGCAGCCCGAGCCGGAGAACATGGAAGCGGATTTGCCGTGGTCGCCGCGGAAGTTCGCAAGCTGGCTGGACAATCCAATGATTCGGCTGCCGAAATACACAGGAACGTTCAATCTTTCCAAAGCCGCATTGATCAGGTAATCGGTGAAATGAATGTCAGCTTAAGCGAGGTACAGAAAGGCATGGAGCAGATTACCGAGATGCAGCGCGTCTTTGCGGAAATTTCCGAATCTTCAAAAACAGTCGATCAGCAAATTAATGACATCTCCGTCACGACCGATTTACTGCTCCAGCACTCCAAACAGACCAATGACATGATGGTTCAGGTGTCCGAAATAACGTCGGCTTTTTTCTCAAACATTGAGAAAATTTTATCCGCCGCGGAGGAGCAATCCGCATCCTCCGATGCAGTTCATGATATCGCCTTGAACCTGGAATCGCTCGTTGCCGAGCTAGGCGGGATTGTCGGCAGCATTGAGAGGAGCTTATCGGCGGATAAACTATAAACCGTGCAGCAGAAAAGGGCTCTCCCAAAAGCATCCTAGATGACTGAGGGGGCGCCCTTTTTTTCAGAAAGGCTTTCCGTTTCTGCGGAATCCGCTTTCTTCCTTGCCTGATGTCCGATTCTGTAGCTCATCTTATATCTGCAATATCGACACCAAGATGAGAGGCCACGTACTATGCTATGTCGTCTACACTAAATGGAATTCATGCATCTAATAATGGCCAAACGCATGCTTTAAGGGATTAAATGGATTTTATGCACCTAAAATTAATACTCCAGCCCATGATGGCTTTATTACTTCCTCTAACGACATGGAATACAATTAAATTTACTTTCCTTACTTTATGGCAGAAATTAACTACTATAATTCCATTTAGAACGATAAAATTGGCGACTCATGCTCGTCGTAAAGTGAGAGGCCGACATACGCATAAAAAAATTGGATGGAAAACAGATTGTTTTCACATCCAATTTTTTTGTTGGTTTGACTATTTGGACAACCCGATTCCTATTCCCTGATTAGCTTCAGCAAGACGACGGCTGCTTCCGCTCTTGTCGCGAGCGCTTGCGGCTGAAATTTGTTGCCGGGCAGGCCAATCATCACCTGCTGTTCCGTTACCAAACGAACGGCTTCCCGCGCCCATGCGGAAATATGGTCAGCGTCCTCGTACAGCAGAGCACCTGATTCAATCGCAGCGAAATCGACAGCCGATTGTACTCTCAAATCATAAGCCTTAGCCAGGATCAAGGCCATTTGTTCGCGGGTAATCGGTTCATCTGGGGCGAATATGCGATCGCGATAGCCGTGAATCAGCCCATAGTGCTGTGCTCCGGCTATAGTCTTCTGCGCCCAATGTCCTTGCACATCGTCGAACACAGGGGTAATCTGCGCCGCAAATTCATGCTCCTTCAACTCTAGGACCTTGACCAGTAACGTAACGAACTCGGCTCTGGTTAGCTGGCGATTCGGCTGAAAAGTTCCATCAGGGTAACCTTTAATGTACCCCCTTCTTGCAAGCTCCCGGATCGCTTCACTCGCCCAGTGTCCTTCAATGTCGCTCAGGAATACTTGGATATCATTATCACGGCATGGAACGCCCGCCGAGCATTCCAATCCATCCGGCTTGGAGCCTTCTCCAGTCTCCTTGGCTGGAGCCGTGTTATCCCCGCTGGACGGATTTGCGCTGCTGTTGGAAGGGCTGCCGCCATTAGATGGCGATCCTCCACTACCGCCGCCATTCCCGCCGCCTCCCTGCCCGCCGTCATCAATAATAGGCCGAGGAGTTATTTTCACGGTCCGTACAACCTCTTCTGCTGCATTCCCCGCTGCATCAGAGACGTTATAGCGCAAAATATACTCGCCGACAGCACCTGTATCAACCTGACCGGACACCCTGATCTTACGGGTAATATCTCCGTCCACATCATCCGCAGCTGAGGCTCCCGGATCTTCAAAGGAACTGCCTTGTACAACGCTTATAATCGGATCGCCCGTTAACGTAATGACTGGCCGATTGCGGTCAATATTCGTAATTTCAATTTGCTTCACCGTTTCATTGCCGGCCTCATCCTTGGCATAGAAGCTGATCCAGCCGTTATCCACGGCGATGACTTCCGGCAATAGCGGATCCCCGTGATCATCGAAGTACGGCGGCTCATGAAATCCGAACGCCATTTTCTCTGCGATCAGGTTTACTCGCGAGTAAACAGATGTAGTCACAGTGACGTTCTGGTTCGTAGATGCCGTCGGATATACCGTAAGCTTAATGACTGGTATATCCCTATGGATATTCGTGATTTCGATCGTTTGTACGGCAGCATTGCCGGCACGATCCTTGGCGTAAACCGTGTAAATATCATTCAACTCAGCTTCAAAGGAGCCTGATCCGCCAAATGCCGTACCGGCCAGCTCAAAATAACTGACAGGCTGATCTCCAGCCGCCCATTTCACTTCGCTGATCCCGCTTAAACGGTCATATACGTCGGCGGTTACCGTCACGCTCTGATTGGTCGGCAAACTGCTCCCTATGCTGAGATGAATCGTCGGCTCTGTTCCGTCATAATTGCTTACCACAATTGTCTCTGCGGCCCCATTCCCTGCATGATCCTCTGCGTAGACCGTATACTCTCCATTTTGGCTGACCTGAAAAGAATTTTGGAATGAAACTCCTCCGCCATTTTGAAAAAACGAGACAGGCTGCCGTCCCTCATTCCATTTCAAGGCCACGTGATCATCCGTATTATCGTCAGCTGCTGCGGTGATTGTGACAGGCTGATTCGTCCAATCCACTGGATCCAAGCTCACATCCAGCTGCGGAGCCTCGACGTCGATACGGCTCACCTCAATATCGGCACTTACCTCGAACCCGGCTTTGTCCTTGGCATATACCGTATAAACTCCATTCTCATGTACTAGGAATCGGGTATCGTCCGTATTCAGGGCAACACGCTGCCCATTCGGCCCCTGCTTGGCCCACTCCAGCTCGGCAATCCCGCTCCCGTTGCCGATATAGTTAATATTTACGGCAACAGGCTGATTGCTCCAGCTCGTTGAAGATAAAGAGAGGGTAAGGCTCGGGCCAGTCTTGAAAATATTTGTTATGGTGATCGTCTGTACAGTTCCATTCCCAGCTCCGTCCTCGGCATACACCGTGTAAATACCATTCTCGGAAACAGGGAAATTGTCGTTAAACACACTGCCACCCTGAGTGAAATAGGCGGTATTGTGATCCCCCTGGGCCCACTTCAGCTCAGCTATTCCGCTCTCCTGATCAGCTGCGCTGGCGCTAACCATCACGTCCTGGCTCGTTGGCGCCCCTGTGGAAGGCGTTAATGTTAGGCTGGGCGGAATGAGGTCGATTTGATCGATGGTAATGGTCTGAATCGTCTCATTGCCAATCTGGTCCACAGCATAGACGGTATATTTGCCATTGCTATCGGCAAGGAATGTATTATTCACGATTAAGGCGCCGCCCGAACGGAAATAATCGGCTGTCTGCTGCCCAGCAGCCCATTTGAACTGCCCCGAATTCAAACCGCTCTGAACATCTTCTGCATTCGCCGTAACCGGAATCGGCTGATTCGTCCATCCCTGCTGCTTCGTAAAGACCTCCAGCGTCGGTGCCATGCGGTCAATATTCGTAACTTCAGTGACTGCAATGCTTTCATTGCCGACGTGATCTCTCGCGTACCAGGTATACTTGCCGTTATCGGTCGCTATAAAGTAATTTCCAGGCACTGTGGTTCCATAAATTCGCATGGATGAGGCGTCATGTTCGCCCTTCAACCATTTCTGTGCAGCAACGCCAGAGTCATCATCTCTGACGGAACCAACGACGTACACATTCTGCTGTGTCCAAACTGTGGGTGAATGTCTAAGTTCAATAATGATTGGCGGAGTTTTATCAACGTGAACCTTGCTCCCGTCCGTAGTAGCGTCGAGCTGGCCGCGCCGCTGTCCTGTTTCATCCTCATATTCGAGCATAAACGGGACAGGGCCTTCAGGAAAGGAAGAATCCAGCATCAAGGCAGCTTTCCAGTTTTTACGGTTGCCATTTTGCACCACCTGAACCTCCTGCCCGGCAATTCGCACGACGGGGGGCTTCAGATAAAATGCAGAGGAAATGGATAGCGTGACCGTATCTCCGGCCTGCGCGTACTTTGGAGCGTTCTGATTACTCGATGAGATACTCACTTTCTGTATCGTATCGACGTTTAACGTATAAGTGCCTGAAGATCTGCTGAAATCAAGCGTTTTGGCCTCGCCGTCCCAAGTGGTCTCATAATAACTTAAGGTCGCCCATATCGCTTCTGCAGGAACCGAATCCCCTTCCAATACAGTGACACCGTCCAGGCTGTATCTGTATTTTTGGTTGTGAATAGAATTTCCTTGGCCTAAACCGCCGTCGAAATTGCTGACCGTGATCCATCTAGCATCAGTAGGAAGTCCGTACCAATAATCGCTGATGAATCGTTTCTCGGTCGTTATTCCGTCACGACTGTAATAGATTTCTATCCC
Organism: Paenibacillus sp. FSL W8-0186; assembly: GCF_037969765.1. Taxonomy (NCBI): domain Bacteria; kingdom Bacillati; phylum Bacillota; class Bacilli; order Caryophanales; family Paenibacillaceae; genus Paenibacillus; species Paenibacillus sp. FSL W8-0186. The sequence continues at coordinate 4,340,628 of NZ_CP150207.1, forward strand.
ATTGCTCAAACCTCGGATCGGCATAAACGTTGCCCACTTCGCGTTGGAAGGCAGCTGACTAAAGTTTAAATCAATATAGAATAAATCCTTTCCATCACTATAGCGATGCGACATCGTTGCGAATCCGCTCGGATTGTAATTAATGATATTAATCGTCTCGGCTTGAATCTGCTCGGCAGAAGCTCTGCTTGCAGGTCCGGCAAATAAGAGCATCGCAGTAAAACAGATCATTGATAACAAACCAATAAAACTTGTTCTATCCGGGTATTTAATAGTACACTCTCCTTTCTAGATCAGCCCATCACTTCAAATTGTAGATGGTCAAAAATGAATTAAACATCCCCCGATCGAGGGATATTTATAATGACTTTCCACGAGAGGAGTTCAATCAAAAAAAGGCATACAGCTCTTTTGCCGTATACCTTCTATCGTTTCACCATAGCTTAGCCTATCTGCGCTCTTCCTCATCCAGCAATCCAATCGTTTTGGCGATCGCAGCAGCCTTCATGCGCCGGTCCACCTTCAGCTTCTCAAATATGTTCTTGAGATGCGTTTTAACCGTTTCGCTCGTAACCGTTAATGTGGCAGCTATTTCTTTATTGGACAGCCCTTCGGATACGAGCTTTAGCACCTCCTGCTCTCTTGTAGTTAATGCACGCCGGATCTCTGCCTGCCCGTCCAGCTCTATGACTCGGTCGTGATCATGTTGAGCTCCAACAGCAAAGGCTGACGACCTGGATTTTAGCACAAACAAAGCCTGTGAGGCTAGATTGTTGATGACATGAAATCGCTCTGCTGCAAAATACTCTGTTGTAAGCAAATTCTCCATGTACAGCAAAGCATGAACCTCATTGTGGCTCACGATAGGCATGCAAAGAGCAGTCCCGCCGATCTTGCTTCCTGCAGCCAGAGATGTCTTCAGGCATGCTTCCCGCGTCTCCGCTGCCTGCATTATCGTTTTATCCTGAAGCGCTCCGGCGACTAGCTCTCTTCTAATATACGGGTATGTATCAATAGGAATGTGCTGAAGCGAAGAGACGATGGCATGACTTTCAAGCTTGGCTTCTATGTTCACGTACCATTGATTATCGCTGGGAGTGATAAGCAAGCCGCGCTGTGCTCCTGCGTTTTTTATGATAAGCTGCATGAATTGCTCTGCGATTTGTTCCCCGTTCATATGGTCTGCGAATATTTCAGACGCTTGAACGATAGCGGCCAAATCCAAAACTTGAGGATAACTGACAATATTATCGGTGACAACCAGTGTAGTCCGCTGAGCTTGTACGTGATGATCTCCTGAAGAAAAGGTTATTTCCTTCTTATGCCTGGGTAGTCCGGTATTTGGCGGATCGTTCCCCCCGCTTACGTCTATCCACCATTTCTCCCGGACAACACTGCTGTTCCCGTTCTCTAATAAAGCATGCTCGCCTAGCTGCTCCAAAACGGCTTTCATGCTTGGATAACGACTGTCTGGGTTCTTAGCCAGCATTTTCATGACGATATCCGAGATGAGCGGAGGAACCATCTGATTTGTTTCATATAATGGCACTGGCTGCCGGGCCAGATGGGCGTGCGCCCAATCTAGCGCTCCTCGTGCCGTGAAAGGAAGCCTGCTGGCAAATAATTCATAGAAGGCCATCCCCAAAGAATAGATATCCGATCGAACGTCAACCGGATAATCCATTCGTCCCGTCTGCTCTGGCGACATATATACCGGATTTCCTTCCAAGCTGCTCTGGCCTTGCTCCTTCCGTTCATTCATTTGTACGGCATATCCAAATCCAGTCAGGAACACTTCATCCGTATGACGCTGAATGAGCAAGGTGTCGGGCCTGATATTTAAATGAAGCACTTGCCGGTCATGAAGCTCCTGCAAGCGTGTCACGACGTTCTTCATGATATGAATATACAGATCAGGTGTCACAGCCACCATGGACCAATAATCCCGTAAGGTTAAAGCGTAAATCGGTTCATACTCCAGCACCATCACATTTTTAAAATTCATATAGGAAGTAGGCTTGAGAAGACCCTTCATATCCAGCTCGCTCAAAAAGTTAAACTCATGAATAAGCTTGGCGTTTTCAATCGTTGTGCTTCTGCCGTTTTTAACGATTTTTAATAACACGTGCTTAGACGTCTGTTCTATAGCGCCAAATGCAACTAAAAGATAAGAATCCTCGTAAACCGTCCGTGTGATCGAGTAACCGGGAATGTTTATCATTACGCTACAATCCTTTTTAACTGTGATATACCTCATTATAAACTAAAACGGTCAGCCTAATAGATTCTGAGCGTAAAAATCCTCGTCAATTTCGAAAAAAAAAGAGCCTCCCGGGCTCCCATAAATAAGGACTATGTTCCTCTTACAGCGTTACCAGCCTGCGCCGCCGTCTTCTCCGTCTTTCCAGCAGCAAGATGGCAAGCAAATCAAACAGCACGAGCGGAATGATAAACGGAGCAAACGCTGCATGGGCCTTGCTGCCCCGCTCATGGACGGACGACACTTGAAGGTACAGCTTATTCCCGCTTACCTTGACGATTTTACCGTACAGCACCGCCCCGGTCTTTGTTTTGATTTTGACCCGCTTATTCAAATGCTTCCTCGCCTGATCACTGATCTTCACCAAGCTATATCACCTCCCCGGCTCATGACACAATATACGCGTCATTTGCCGGGGGAGTGTGGACGATTGCCCAACATACAAGATATATCATCCTCAAGAGGAAACGGCTTGTCCTTCCCGCTCGGTACGAGCCTGCTCCAGCTTCAGCATGCTCCGATGGGCCAAATACAAAAATGGGACGCCGGCAAAGGTCGCCAATCCAAGGAGAGCAAAGATAAGCTGCGACGAGGCAACCCCCAGGCCCTGGAGCAGAAAGCCGCCCAGTAAAGGCGCCAAGACCATTCCCAGATTATTAAAACCAAACATGCCAAAGTACGCTCCCCGCAGCTCAGGCTCCGCTATGCGATCGACAAGCACATCCGTTGCCGTGAATACCAGCACTTCGCCTACCGTAAATATAACGACGCATATCATTAAAAAGGGAAGTGTATCCGACATCCCGAAAAAAATAAGGCTTGCTCCTGTGAATAAATTACCAGCAATGATCGGCAGTGCCGGTGCAAAGCGGGCAGCCAGCCGAACGAGAGGATATTGAACCGCCAGCACGACTACCGCATTGAGCGATATCAGGTAACTGAACCATTTGACTCCCTCCTCGATTCGCGGGCTCATCTCCATATACTGCGCCAGTGTCGAGTCGAAATGTCCATAACCGAGCACGCAGAAAATCATCCCGATCAGCACCAGCATAAATGTCCGGTTTCCGCTCGTCGCTTTCAAAGCCCCGCCGATGCTAAGCCGCTGCTCATTTCCTGTGCTCGCCTGTCCAAGCTCGTGATAACGCCAAAATTGTACGACCAGACAGATGCCATAACAGGCGTATACTACAGCAGCTATTAAAAACACACTGTTGGAATCGGAAGCGCCTACCTGCAGTCCGAGCAGCGGTCCGATGACAACCCCAATGTTAATGGCCGCATACCGCAGATTGAATACGAGCAGCTTGCTTTCCTTGGGGGTAATATCGGCAAGAAGCGCGCGGGAAGTAGGCTCGAACGTCGCCCTGCACAAACCGTTTAAAGCATTCATAATGAAGAAAATCCATATTTTATTCGCAAATGCAAATCCTACAAACACGAGCACCCAACCGAAAATCGCAATGAAGAGCACTTTTTTGCGCCCGATAACATCGGAGATATAACCGCCGTTAAAGCTGGCAAATACGCCAATCAGCGAGCTAACAGCTACGACGATCCCTGTCTCTGCCGGCGTAGCTCCCATGGAGCGGATCAGATAAATCGACAAGAACGGGATGCTCATCGAAATTGCAGTACGGCCAAAAATCGTGCCGATGATGATCGTCCAGGACAACGGGTGAATTTGTTTCAAATGAGCGTTCATTTATGCGCCTTCTTTATTTACAATTTATTCAAAACTATTCAACCATTTAACTCTTATTTTTTTAAACTGTCAAGATCTATGCCAGACTGCGAATGTGGTAAAATGAAGTCCAATCCATAGTCCAATTCCTGGGAACTAAAAGAATAGGAAGGTAACCTTTATGAATCAAAACATACTGCTTGTAGAAGACGATGGTTCGATCAGCGAAATGGTTATTAATTGCTTATCCAAAGAAGGGTTCTCTATTACGCTCGCCCGCGACGGGGAGGAGGCCCTGCGCTTATTCGGCGAGCAGAGCTATGCGCTTGTGCTGCTGGATCTCATGCTGCCTTACTTAAATGGCATGGATTTCCTCAAGAAAATCAGGGAGCATAGCCGGGTCCCCGTGCTCATTGTGTCAGCGAAGGATAGTGAAGTAGATAAAGCGCTGGGACTTGGCTTTGGAGCGGACGATTACATCGCCAAGCCTTTCTCCTTGATTGAATTGACCGCCCGCGTCAAAGCCGCAATTCGGCGGGCGACGGAGTATTCGGATGCGGGAGGCTCCGCTTCCCACAGCCCGAAGATCATCACCGTGAAGGACATGACCATGGATATCGACAATATCCGGCTGACCAAACATGGGCGTGAAATTCATCTGACCGCTAAAGAGTGGAGCATCCTGAAGCTGCTGTTTACCTATCCGAGAAAGATATTCACTAAAGAGCAGATCTACCGCTCTGTTTGGGGAGACGAGTACTACGGCGATGAGAACATGATTAACGTTCATATAAGCCGGCTGCGCGACAAAATCGAGGACCATCCTTCCTCCCCGCAATATATCAAGACCATATGGGGCATCGGCTACAAATTGGGGGATTTTCAGGAATGACCGCTTTACTGTGGCTTTTGACCGCCCTTCTTGCCGGATCGATCGGCTGGAACCTGATTCAATTTGCCGCGCGGAAGAAGCGTGATGCCAGCCTAGCGGAGATATCCAGCAAGTTAAGACGCATTGTCGCTAATGAAACCTCTGAACGGCTGCTGCTCTTTACCGATGATAAGTATTTGCAAGAGCTGGTCCAAGACATCGAGGGGGTATTGTCCAGCAGCCAGAAAATGGCAGTTCGGTACGCCAGAACCGAGCAGTCCATGCGAAAAATGCTGGCGAATATTTCGCATGATTTAAAGACGCCGCTCACCGTCATTCTGGGATACGTCGAAATGATTCAAGCCGATCCTGCCATGGATGAAGCCGAACGAAGCCGCCTGTTTCGCCACGTACAGCACAAAACGACTGAAATCATTGCGTTGATCCATTCTTTTTTTGACCTGGCGAAATTGGAATCCGGGGACCGGCAGATTGAGACCATGAAAGTACATATGAATGAAATTTGCCGTAAAAATATATTGTCCTTGTACGAGTGGGTTCAATCCAGCGGGATGGAAGCCGTTATCGACATTCCCGACCACCCTATATACGCCTATGGAAATGAGGAAGCATTAGAAAGAGTCTTAAACAATCTGCTCTCCAACGCGATCCGATACGGACATGACGGGGGAGTGCTTGGTCTGGCCCTTGCTGCGGACGAAACCCACGTGACGATAGAAGTATGGGACCGGGGCAAAGGCATTCAGGAGCAGAATCTGGAGCGCGTATTTGAGCGCATGTTTACGCTCGAGGAATCAAGGAATCGCGCCTTCCAAGGCAGCGGACTGGGTCTGACGATTACCAAAAGACTGGTGGAGGCGATGGACGGATCGATTACGCTGAGCAGCGTACCCTTCCAGAAGACGGTATTCACAATCATGCTGTATCGCGCGGCCGAGACAAATGTAAGATTTTCTTAAGATTTATATCACAAATAAGATAATTTCTGCAGCTAGAATGAGTTCGTAAGATCACGGAAGGAGCCATGCCAATGGAATATATTATTCAGACCCGCGGGCTGAGCAAAGCCTACAAAGGGAAAGAAACCATCAGCAATGTGAATATGAAGGTTCGACGGGGAGAGATTTACGGTTTCCTCGGGCCAAACGGCGCAGGTAAAACCACCATTATGAAGATGCTGACCAATCTCGTAAAACCCACGACAGGGGAGATTCTGCTGTTCAACGAACGATTGACGGCTGCTTCCTACGAAGTGTTGGGACGGCTTGGCAGCATCATCGAGTACCCGATATTTTATGAGAAGATGACAGCTGTGCAAAACTTGGAGCTGCATGGCGAATATATGGGCTACCATAACAAGCAGGCCATTCAGGAAGCTCTGGATATGGTCCATTTAAGAGATACCGGCCAGAAACCGGTGAAGGAATTTTCTCTGGGCATGAAGCAGCGGCTCGGCATTGCCAGGGCGATCATGACCAAACCCGAACTGCTCATTCTGGATGAGCCGATAAACGGGCTTGATCCGTTAGGAATTCAGGAAATGCGGCAATTGTTCCGAACCTTGAGCAGGGAGTACGGAATTACCCTGTTAATCTCCACTCATCTGCTGGCCGAAATCGAGCAGATTGCAGATACGATCGGTGTAATCAGCGACGGACGGCTAATTGATGAAGTGTCCATGGAAAGCATTCGGGGACAAAATACGGAGTTTATCGAGTTAATTACAGCTGAACCCAGCCGGGCGGCCGCCATTTTGGATCACCAGCTGCGGATTTCCAATTTCAAAGTGCTGCATGACCGGATCATTCGCGTTTACGATCCGTCGATAGGTCAAGGGGAGATTGTTCGGGCATTAGTGCAACAGAACATCGAAATCGAGGCGATCAACAAGAAATCGATGTCCCTGGAGGAATATTTCCTGGATCTGATCCAACGCAGCAACAACCATATGAAGGGGGCATCATAAATGATCAAGCTTATGAAGATGGAGCTGAAAAAGCATTCGCTGGGGTGGTATTTCAGCAGTGCGTTTGTCGCCAGCCTGTGCAGCATAGCCCTACTCGTATTGATTAATTATGTAGAAACGCCAAGTGAAGTTCCCCTAAGAGATTTAGATGAGGCTTTGGTTATCGTCGGAGCTTTTGCGAGAGTAACCTGCGTCATTCTAAGCGGAGTACTGGTAGCTAAGCTAATCGTTGAAGAATACAAGAACAAGACCATCTTCATCCTCTTCTCTTATCCGATTAGCCGTAAAAAATTGCTCGGTGCGAAGCTGCTGTTCATCACGATCTTAACTTTCATCACCGTCTTTGTGACCAATTTGTTATCCGCAGGCTTGCTGATGCTGCTCAATTCTTACCTTCATTTCATTCCCGGTAACGCAGATACGGCCTTCTTGCTTAAGCAGCTGTTATCGATGCTCACCTTCTCGGTTGCTACGGCGGGCACCAGCATAATTCCCCTGTATTTCGGCATGCGCAAGCATTCTGTACCTGCGACGATTGTATCCGCCATTGTTATCGTTGCGCTAATCAGCTCGCACAATCCGGAGTTCTCGATCGCCTCGATCGTTTACGTCCCGTTGGCCCTGGCTGTTGTCGGCGTGCTTATAGCCGCTTGGACGATTCGTAACGTGGAGACAGCCGACGTCGGGTAGAATCATCTAAAACTACCGCTTAACGCTGCTGCTTGTCGCGGTTTGCCTTCATTTTTTCGTGAAGCACATCCTTGAACCGGACGGACTTGCGGGGATCGTCATTTTTCCTGGAAAAAGGCATAATCGGTGATCTTGGATGCTGGGAGTAATAGGGCAATGCGCCATGAACGATAATGTCCATACTGTTCTCGCTCCTTTCATCGCTTTGGTGTTACTTAACCCGTTACCGCATGCTTTAAACTTATTACGTGGAAAAAGGGAATAAAGTTGCAGTTCAGGCGGACGTGGATAATTCATTGTTCCGCCTTATCTGTATTGTAGGTATATTGTGGAACATGGTACATTAGACTTAACTAGTTAACTAATTGGAGCATTGGATGTGACCTAAGATGTCGAATATGGAGATTCGTCCGGTTCAGAGCCGCGCCGAGCTGGAAGAGGTCTATAATTTGCTGGAAACCTGTTTTCCAATCAGCAAATCTTATTTTCAATCCCGTCTTGACCACTATACCGCTTACCGCTCTGATACTACCTGGGTAGCTGTTGTGGATGGCGTCATCGCTTCAACGGTTCAAATTTTCCCTTATATTTGCCGCGTAGAGGATGTAACACTCAAGGTGGCCGGTATCGGCAGCGTTGCGACAAAACCAGAATACCGCGGGCAAGGACTAGGTCTGCAAATTTTGCAAAAGCTAACGGAATGGATGGCGCAGGAAGGTTACGATTTATCGTTGCTCTTCGCGAGCATCCATCCTTTTTATGAGAAATTGGGCTGGACCATTGTCCCGGAAACGGAATATCGGCTGCCTGCGGAGCAATTCTATTCCCGAATCAGTCTAGCATCGCCGGATTCGGATACGGCTGCGCATTCCCCTTATTGGGTCAAGCCTCTCGAGCTGTCCGGCGATCTGAAGCAGGTCGCCGCCATTTATGAGCAAACCAATCAGAAACGCACCTTATCACGGGTGCGGGATTCCGTCTACTGGCAGGACGTGCGGCAGTCGGCGGAATGGCTGGAAGGCACCTGGTCCGCAGCTCTGCTGGATGGGGCCATTGCTGCCTACGGCCGCCTGGGGCGGCGAAATCCGTGGGATAACGAAGCCATCGCCCTTGAGGAGCTCTGCTATTTGCCGGGACATGAGTCTGCCATCCTGCCGATACTATCCCATTTAGCTGCACAGCACCCGGATATAAAGACATGGAAGTTCAGGCTGCCGCCTGATCACGCTTTGCTGCCGCTTCTGAAGGAATGGGATGCGGAGCAGACAGCTTCGGATCTGATGATGTGGAAAATGATCCGGCTGACCGAAACCCTGCAGATCATGAAGCCGGTATTGGAGCGCAGACTGCGTGAAGAGTCGGTTGGCAGCTTCAGATTAGCCCTGCGCTGCGCAGAGCAGTCCGCCCTGCTCATTTATGAAGAGGAGCATTTAGCGATTGTAGCGAATTACGATTCCGGCAAGGCTGCCACCCTGGAGTTCCAGCAGCCGGGGCTGGTGACTATGCTGCTTCATGGCTACAATAGCGACATAACGGTCGATTATTGCCCGGGAGAGCAATTGGAACCGGAAGTTCACCCTCCGGTGAACGAGCTGCTGCAGATTATGTTTCCGTTTCAAAATTCCGTATTTTATTTAACGGATAAATTCTGATCCGGGTCATTGGATACAAAACAGGCTCTTGACTGGATATCCTGCTGTTGAAAAAGGTTACAATATAGTTGTAGACATAAGGAGAGGTGGAAGAATCATGCCAAACCATTCATTCCGAATCGAAAAGGATTTTCTCGGTTCTTTGGAAGTTCCCAAAGAGGCTTATTACGGCGTCCAAACGATGCGTGCGGTAGAGAATTTTCCCATTACCGGCTACAGAATATATTCCGAGCTCATCCATGCGCTCGCCCTGGTGAAGAAAGCGGCCGCTCAGGCGAACATGGACATCGGCCAGCTCGACCCTGTGATCGGCCATGCGATTATCCAGGCAGCAGACGAAATTATGGGCGGACATTATCACGATCAATTCATTACCGATCCGATCCAGGGCGGCGCAGGCACTTCGATCAACATGAACGCCAACGAAGTGATTGCAAACCGCGCGCTGGAAATTCTCGGCAAAGAGAAGGGCGATTATGCCGCAGTTAGCCCGAACAGCCACGTCAATATGTCCCAATCGACAAATGACGTCTTCCCCACCGCGAACCATATCGCCATTCTGAACCTGCTCGACCGGCTAATTAAGACAACGCGGTCGCTAGCCGATACGTTCAAGAAGAAGGCGCAGGAGTTCGACAGCGTCATCAAAATGGGACGGACGCATTTGCAGGATGCCGTACCAATCCGTCTTGGACAAGAGTTCGAGGCCTACCGGCGCGTGCTGGAAAGGGACATTCGCAGAATGGACCAGACGAGACAAGCTTTGTTCGAAATCAATATGGGGGCTACGGCAGTCGGTACTGGCCTAAATGCGGATCCGAAGTATATCCAACGGGTCGTCAAGCTGCTGGCCGAGTTAAGCGGTTTTCCGATGTTCTCGGCAGCCCAGCTCGTCGATGCCACCCAGAACTGCGACGCGTATACGGAGACGTCGGCAGCGCTTAAGCTTTGCATGATCAACATGTCCAAAATCGCCAACGATTTGCGGCTGATGGCCTCTGGACCTAGAGCGGGGTTCAGGGAAATTTCCCTGCCGGCCCGCCAGCCTGGCTCCTCGATCATGCCGGGCAAAGTCAATCCGGTCATGGCCGAGCTGATTAATCAGGTGGCCTTCCAAGTCATCGGCAACGATACCACCATCAGCATGGCGGCGGAAGCCGGCCAATTCGAGCTGAACGTGATGGAGCCCGTGCTCGTGTTCAACCTGATGCAGTCCATCAGCATCATGAACAACGCCTTCCAATCGTTCCAGAAATACTGCGTGGAAGGAATCACGGCGAATGTGGAGCAAGCCAAAGATTACGTGGATCGGAGTGTCGGCATCATTACCGCGCTTAACCCGCATCTGGGTTACGAAACGGTCAGCAAAATCGCCGCCGAAGCCATTGCGACGGGCCGTTCCGTACGTGAGCTATGCCTCGAATATAAAGTGTTGACCCCGGAGGAGCTCGATGAAATCCTCGACCCCCATGAGATGACCTCGCCAGGAATTGCCGGGGCCAGGTTCCTGCATCATACCCCTTCCTCCGGGAAGTAAGGGGTGGCCGGGATGACGATCTGCACCGTCGTCCCCATTCCCGGCCTGCTGCCGATCGTTACGCCGTATTCAGCGCCAAAATGGAGCTGGATGCGGCTATTTACGTTGCGGATGCCGAAGCCGACGTTCTGGCCTTCCACCGGGTCGAAGATGCGGCGAATGAGCGCAGGTGGCATGCCCAGGCCATTATCGATCACCTTGAAGACGATATTGTCGCCGATCTTCTTCGCCTCAATCCGAATATGGAGGGCATCGCCAAACCAGGCATGCTCCAACGCATTTTCAATGAAGGGCTGTAAAATCAATTTAATGGTCACATAACGCACGATCACCGGATCGAGGTCGTAGGAAATCGCCACCTTGTCCCCGTATTTCGTCCTCTGAATATTAAGATATGCTTCAGCCTGCTCCAGCTCATGGCGAATCGGGATCACCGTCCTTCCTTCATTTAAAGAAAGACGATAGAACTTGGCGAGATCAAGCACCATCTTCTGCAGCTTGTCGATTTCTCCAAATTTGGCCAATCGGCTGATGGAGGACAATGTATTATACAGAAAATGCGGATTGATCTGCGCCTGCAAGGATTCCAGCTCCGCCTCCTTCTTCTCGATTTGCGTCAAATACACCTGTTCGATAAGATGATCAATGTTCTGTCCCATCTCATTCAACGCGGAGGCGATTTGCGAGAATTCATCCTTGCCCTTGTAGCGCATCCGTTTATGCAGATCGCCTTCGCGGAAGGCGTTTAATACAGACACAATCTTCATGACGCGTACCGAGAAATACCGAGAAATGAACATGCCCGCGACCGAGAATACAATCAGTAAAACAGCACATGTCCCTAATATAAACATGCTGACCCGCACAGAATCCCGTTCCATAATCGTCATTGGCACATAGGCATGCAGCTTCCAATTCCCATTATTCAAGGTGTCGGTAATGGCTAAATAATCCTTCTCCGACAGTTCTTCCACTTTCCGGCCAGCGGGGAATTCGCCCGACTGATATAGAATCTTCCCCTGCTCATCCTTCAGGAGCAGCACGCTGCCCTCCCCGATTTTTAAATAGTCCATCGCTTCGAACAGCTCCTGAATTCGAGCGCTAATACGCATAAATCCGACTTCCTTGACTTCCAGCGGAAATACATCAACCATGCGCCGCAACAGAGATATCCGCCCGAATTCCTCGTCGCGCTGCACTTTTTTCCAGACCATCGTTTTCCCGTATTCCTCTTCGGGATAGGTCCTGTACCACTCTTGATCAACTAACCGGTCCAAATGATATATGTTGTATTTGCGTTCCAGCATATCCAGATTCTCTTGTTCGAAGGAGCCATAATAGGTTTCGTTAAAATGCTGATTCTGCAAAAAAATGAACATGGCAATATTGATCCGTGCCGCCTGCATCGCATTCTGGAACTTGGGCCTGAGAATTCTCATCGTTCTGTCATAGGTATCCCATCCGTTGTCAAAATGGCGCAGCTGAAAAACTAGGGAATAATCATCATATATAATAGAAGAAACTCGTTCCACATCCTCCAGTTTGTATTCGATATTATCCCGAATTTGCAGCAGCGTGGCCTGCGTATTCGTCCGGGCATGCTTGCGGATCGACTCCTGATACATGGCATTCGAGAAATAGCCGATGGCAATGACAGGAATGACGATAAAGAACATATATGTAAGCATCAGCTTATAGCCGAACGGAATATATGGCCTCTGTCTTTTTTTCTCCTTCATAGGGACCAGCATGTCTTCCCTCCCGCATTACTCTCGTTTGCGAAACTCCATCGGCGTCATCCCGTAGGTTTCTTTAAATTGCCTGCTGAAATAAGGGATATAACGATATCCAACCTGATCGGCCACTTCATAAATTTTGAGCGTCGGATTTCGCAGCAGCTCGCAGGCTTTTTCCATTCTGAGCTGAACCAGCATTTCGCTAAAGGTCTTTCCTACTTCTTCCTTAAATAGATGGCCCAAATAATTCGGCGAGAAGGAAAATTTGTGAGCGATATCCTTCAACGTCATATTCTCATGCATCTGCTCCTGCATCGTGCTCAATATATCGCGGATCAGCCTGCTGCACTGGGAGCTCTCCCTTTGCCGCAAGGTTTCGGAAATTTCGAAGGCTTTACGAACAAGCCAGGAGCGAATATCGTCCATCATTTCGAATTTCAATACAATATCCAGACTAGAAAGCTCGAAACCCAGCATTTTGGACAGATCCTCATCCAGCGTGCTCAAATAATGCTCCAGCTTGAAGACGATATACATTGCCAGATTGTAAATCGTAAATTTGGAGCGCAGCGTCGATACCGATTGGAACAAATTATCGATTTCATCATGTATTTTAACGAGCTCGTAATTGGACATGGCCTTGAACAAAGCATCCAGACGAATGTCCAGCGTTTTTGCATCCCTCATTTCCGTAGTACGGCGAACTTCATCATATTTAATGAGATGCCCCCGGCCAATAAACATTTTACCATCCAGTGCTTCAAGCGCCTGCCTATAGGATTGCGGGAGCAGAGATATTTCCTGAACCGGCTCTCCAAGACCTATTGTCACGGAAACAGCCAGTTTCGAGTTAACGGCATCATATAATGCCGTAAAACTTTCATTCACTCGATCTCCCTGCATAATGACGGCTAACCGCCGTTTGGACAGCTTGCAGGCATGCTCCATGCCGCACTCCTGCAGCAGCTTATTGATTTTCTGCAGCAAATGATCAGAGTGTGCAGCCTCATCTGGCATGCTCAGCTGTTTCCAATTCAACTCATCCGTTTCAATAACGGCCGCCCGCAGCGGTCCTTGAAGCGCAAATAAACCATTGGCTGCAGCTAGCTTGGTCAAAGCCTCAGACTCATCCCCCTGCAGCTCGCCTTCCAGCAAACGAATGAGCAGCTCATTTTTGGCCATCGGAATCATGCGTTGGTAATGCTTCTCGGCTTCCTTTCGTTTACCTTCGAGCTCGAGCTCCTGCTTGATCGTCTGGAGGGATGCGATCAGTTCATCGTCATCCACCGGCTTAAGCACATAGCTGCAGGCCTTCATCGATAACGCCTGCTTTACGTAGTGGAAATCCTGGTAACCGCTTACAAATACAATGCGAATGTCCGGCTTCTTCTCGATGGCCTTTCGTGCCAGCTCCAGCCCTGACATGTTGGGCATATTGATATCCGTCACCAATATATCCACTGGCCGATGCTTGATAACATCGCAGGCAGCGAATCCATTACTCACGGCATCAACCACTTCAAGCCCCAGCTCAGACCAAGGAATGAACCGCTTCATGCCTTCAAGATCCAGCATTTCGTCATCAGCTAACAGTACTTTGTACATGATGCCCCTCCTCCGAGTCATCGTCTTGGGTTTTATGATGATCCTCTCAGCAAATAGGCAACACAATGAGGGGTCCCGCAGGCCCCCTCAAACACAATTATTAATTTCTATTAATCATGGCCTTGTTCTCTTCCCACTTCATTGTATAATAGTCGAGCACCTTTTGGAATCCAGCTTTCATCGAATCTTCATGGGCCTTATCCAGTATTGTTAACGCTTCTGCATCCGTCTTAGCATACATGGACTGCGGTCTTGCCTTCAGCCATATATCCTTAACCCGCTGGAAGGCAATTCCTTCCTCGGTATCCGGCATCGGGTGCATGTTTACAAACTCCGTATAGTCACCTTGCGTTTTCCATGTGATTTTATATTGCCAGTAAGTGGCCCAGTTGCGGTCCTCTTCCTTCAAGGTCTCTTCATATTTCCCTTTCATATCATCCAGGTATACGGTATTGCCCACCCACTGGAACGGATCCGTGCTTTTTTGATACTCGGCCAGCTGATCTCTTTGCGTGACGTATTTTTCCGTAAATATCGGCGTAGTTCCATCCTCCTGCCATCCTTGCCAGTACTCTCCCTCAACTCCGTAGTATTGCAAGACCATGCCCTCAGGTCCAGTCCACCAGTCAAGGAATGCAAATACAGCCTCAGGATTCTTCGCGCTGGTCGTAATTACCGCAGCATTCCAGCCCAATTTATTATAAGTGCCCGGATAAATTTTGTTCTTATCCAGGCCTTCCTTGTGGATCGGCCAAATCATAAAGTAACCATCATTCGGATCTTTCTTTCTTAACGCTACGTCAGCTTCCATGGCGAATACCGTTGGGTTCCCGGAAGCATACACAGCTACGCGGCCGGATACGAGCTTCTCTTGAACCTGGTCACGGGTTTGTGTCATAGCATCCTGTGTGATCAGACCCTCGCGGAACAATTTGGCCGTATAGACCACAGATTCACGGAACGCCTCGTCTTTATAAATTGATTCCATCTTATCGCCGACAGGAACGGCATAATATCTTTCGGCACTTAAGTTGTTTTCTTTAAATGCAGAATAAATTTGGCTTAGACCATGTCCCTCTGCGGCTAGATCTGTTTCCAGCGGGATGACGTTCGGATATTTCTCTTTAACCATTTTCAAATAGTTGTATAAATCGTCAGTCGTCTCAAGCTTAGGAGATCCGAGTTCCTCGTAGATTCTCTTGTTCACTACCCAGCCCGCATTACCATTCGGACGGTTCGTATACCAGTTCGGGAATTGATACAGCTTCCCGTCAGGTGAACGCAGCATATTTAAGGCTACAGGGTCAAGCCATTTTTTCAAATTTGGGTATTTTTCCAGGTAATCATCAAGCGGCACAAGAAGCCCAGCTTCCCGAAGACGCTCTACGTCTGCACCACGTTCTCCCCAAACGATGTCCGGCAAGTCACCGGAAGCAATCATCGTATTGAGCTTTTGAGCGTTATTGCCACCGTTTGGAATTTCCTTAATTGTGATTTTTTTATTGTCTTGAACCCACTGTGTCATGGGATCTGCTCCCCATTTCGGCATCGTGTACCACTCATAGTTGCCGAAGATTGAGATTTCAAGAGGCTCTTTGCCAAGCTCATACAGGTTGGATTCCTCAGGAGGTGTATTTCCCTCTTGCTGCTGCTCTCCCCCAGTGTTGCTCGGTGCGGCTCCCTTGTTGCCCCCATTGCCGGAGGAGCAACCCACCATGAGCGAGAAGACCATCACCACAGACAAGATACTGATCAGCCAATTTCTTTTTTTCATCCTGCTGCTTTCCCCTTTCAAATTCTTAATTTATGTTTAAAGCATGATGCTCTAAACGCTATGCATACGAGCAGCTCTGCCCGATCTACTCTTTCAGCGAACCTACAAGAACCCCTTTAACGAAATGCTTCTGTACGAATGGATATACAGTAATGATCGGAAGCGTGGCTACCATCATCGTTGCCATGGACAAGGATTTGCTTGTAATCGTTCTCACTTTGGCCATATGCGCCAAAGCCGAGGAATCAAGCCCTCCCTGATCCGTTACAATATTCGAAAGAAGAATCTGCCGGAGGATGGTCTGGATCGGATATTTTTCTACATCCGAAATATAAATCCCCGCCAGGAACCATTCATTCCAGTGCGTAACCGCCGTAAATAAGGACAAAGTCGCTATGACCGGACCCGACAGCGGAATTACGATGCGAAAGAACGTCCCCCAGTTTCCACAGCCGTCTATTCGCGCCGATTCCTCAAGCCCTGCCGGAAGCCCCTGGAAAAAAGTACGGAATATAATCATATTCCAGACGCCGACCAGGGAAGGGATGATAAATACCCAGAAGGAATTCATCAGTCCAAGATTACGGATGAGCAGGAATGAAGGAATCAGGCCGCCCGAGAAGTATAAAGTAATAATACACATAATCATGTAATATTTACGGCCGATTAATTCCCTTTTTGACATGCCATATGCAAAGATGGCTGTACATAAAATCGATCCGATTGTACCGACCACTGTACGAAGAACCGAGATAACAAAGCCGTTAATCAGCCTTTCGTCCTTAAACACCACACCATAATTCTCCAATGTGAATACTCTAGGCCAAAGCGTAATTCCGCCTCTTGAAGTATCCATTCCTTCGTTAAAGGAAATTGCCAGCGCATTCAGGAATGGATACAAGGTTGTAATTGCCAGTAAACTCAAGAAAACATAAATGATAATTACCATGAGCCGATCGCCGAAGCTTTCACGTGCCATCTCCGCATTCCTCCAATTGTGTCAGGATTACCATAGACTATTGCCGGATCTTCTAGCTATTAGGTTCGCCAATGTCAAAAGTCCAACGCTTACTACTGCTTTGAACAAACCGACCGCCGTAGCGAAGGAGTAACGGTAGTTTTCAATACCCACCCGCACGACATACGTGTCGATAACATCGGAGACGTCCCTAAGCGATTTATCTGCAGCGAGGATCAAAATATCTTCAAAGCCTGCACTGAGCAGATTGCCGATAGCCAAAATCATGAAGATCGTAACGACTGGCATGATCGAAGGAAGCGTTATCAAATAAATTTGTTTAAAGCGGCTTGCCCCATCGATGGAGGCCGCCTCATAGGTATGCGGGTCTACTCCGGCAATCGCCGCCAAGTACACTATCGAGCCGAAGCCAATCTCTTTCCACACATTCGTAGTTATGAGAATTCCCCAAAAGTACTCAGGCAAGGACAAGAAATTAATCGGCTGAGAGATCAGGTTAAAGCGCTCCAGCAGCATATTGATGGCACCGCTGTCTACGGACAGCAAGGAGCTCACCAGACCGCCAACAATAACCCAGGACATAAAGTATGGCAAGTAAGTCACGGTTTGGACGGTTCTTTTAAATGCCATATTCCGGACTTCATTCAGCATTAAGGCCAGGATGATTGGCGCTGGAAATCCAATTAGGAACTTAAGGAAGCTGATGACGATTGTGTTGCGCATGACCACACCGAATTCCGGCGAGTTGAAAAAATAATTAAAATGCTTGAATCCTACCCAGGGACTGCTCGTGAAGCTGCTGCCGATTTTATAATCCTGAAAAGAGATTAAAATTCCGTACATGGGAATGTACGAAAAGACAAAAACGAGCGCCAAAGCAGGGATAACCATTAACTGCAAATCCCATTGTTTCAAAAAGCGCATCAGCCCACTCTTCTTTTTTTGGGTCTGCGGCAGGCTTGGCTGCATACTTTTCTCAACGGAAAGCTGTGACATATTGTTGTTCCCTCCTACTCCGTTTTCCAACGTCACTGAAGTAATCCACACTTCTATCTTAAAAAAGCCGGAGGGTATTAACTACTTGCCTAATCAACTAAATCTGATAAAAATCACTGTCTTTATAAATTCTGTGGTCAAAAAAAGAGAGGCCCCTTTCGCCATCGTTGATGACTATTGGGACACCCCCCTGATTATCTTAAGGTTTAGGCAAAAAAGTTCGGCAAATAATGGCGATGTGCTTCCAGCATTTCATCCAGGAGTATTTTGGCCGTAGAGACGGATGGCACGAGCGGGTGATGAACCAATGCCTGTAGCACCAGCGCCCGATTGCCGGTAACCGCTGCTTCTATCGTTAAGCTCTCGTAGGTCTTCACCGCATGCAATAGGCCCTTGATATGAGGCGGGACATGTCCCGGAACGAGCGGAACCGGCCCGCCGGAGGTCACTACGCAGTTTACCTCGATGGAGGCATCCTCAGGCAAGAAATCATAGATTCCCCCATTGGCCACATTCAGCGTCTGAATGTCGTTGCGCCCCAGATAGAGCGACTGCATCAGTCTTACGGCCGCCTCGGAATAATAAGCTCCGCCGCGCTGTTCCAGCTGTTTCGGCTTCTCTTCCAGGGTCTCGTCCTCGTACAGCTCGAACAATTCCTTCTCTACCCGGCTGACGATATCGGCGCGTGTTCCGTTCTGCCGCAGCGATTCCTTCATTTCCGCAAACATCTCATTTTGCATGTAAAAATATTTGAGATAATAGGTGGGCACGGCGGCCAGCGATTGCAGGAACTCCGGATCCCAGCCGAAAGTGGGAACATTCGATGCGGTATACTCGCCGCCCTCCCCCGCGAGGAGCTCGGGCAGAACCTCCCTGCCGTTCACAAGGGCGGAGGTTACCCAGTGCAGATGGTTGATGCCGACGAATTCCGGCAGCACCTTCTCCTCCGGCACGTGATAGGCCGTGGCCAGAGACTTCTTGAAATTAATCGGCGAGTTGCACAGACCGATCGTCCGAACGCGAGAATATTTCTGAACCGCCTCGGTGATCATGCCTGCCGGGTTTGTAAAGTTCAGCATCCATGCATGCGGAGCCAGCTCCTCGATATCGCGGCAGATGTCCAAAATAACAGGGATCGTGCGCAGCGCCTTGAACATCCCTCCGGGACCGGTTGTCTCCTGGCCGATCACGCCATGCTGGATCGGGATATGCTCATCGAGCTTTCTCGCTTCCAGCATGCCTACGCGCATTTGTGTCGATACGAAGTCCGCGTCCTTAATCGCTTCCCGTCGGTTCAGGGTCAGGTGCACCTGTATAGGCAGCCCAGCCTTGTGGACCATCCGTTTGGCGAGATTGCCGACGATATCCAGCTTGCGTTTTCCGGCCTCGATATCGACCAGCCAAATTTCAGCTATAGGCATTTCACCATAGCCATTTATCAGACCCTCTACCAGCTCAGGGGTATATGAGGAGCCCCCGCCGATGACAGCTATTTTAAGACCGCGTTTATCCTTCATTCTCCGCCACTCCCTTCAGATCGCTGAAGCTTGTATTACGCAAACGGCTCATGATTTCCTCACTCGCCACATGTCCCGCTTTATCCATTGCACTTAATACCGCGCCTGCCACCGGCTCCATCGTAATGCGGGCCACCTTCGCCCGGGGAGCCGTCAGGCGGACGGTCCTGGCCAGCGCTTCGGTCATAATCGTGCTCCGGCCCTTGGCCAGGATGCTGCCGCCGAGCACGACATCAAATTCATCCTTCTCCATGCCCAGCCGGCGAATCAGCGCTGCGGCGGCATTTCCCAGCTCGCTGCCCTGCTCAGCCAAATGACTGGCAGCAACCTCGTCGCCTTGCTCAGCCGCAGCAAATACAACCTCCGCCAGAGATAGCGGAGGAACATAGCCTTGATCCAGCGCCGCGTCCAGCATTTGCGGTACGCTTTGGAAGCCTGTAGCCTTCAGTACAAGATCATGGAGTGCCGTAGGTTTGCCTCGCAAATCCCAGGCCCGTACTGCAGAACGAAACGCGAAGTTCGCGAGATCCCTTCCCGAGCCCTGGCCATCGCCATAAATATATCCGAACCCGCCATACTGTACCTCGTCGCCGGCAAGATTACGAGCGGCGGCATTGAATCCCGTGCCGCTGATGACGACAGCCCCGTAAGAACGTGCCGTGCCCGAACGCATCGCAATCATCGTATCGCAGGCAATGGAATGCTGCGGGAAGCCTAACCTTCGGATCATCGGACGCAGCACCGCATAATCAGGCTCGCGGTCCGCTCCGGCGAGACCGAAATAAGCATGCGTAATATTTTTCGTGGATAAGCCTGCTTCCCGGAGCGCCTGATGACAGGCTGAAGCAATATTATTCTCCGCGTGGGCCGGGTTAGTCTGATGATTTCCATTCCCGCTTGCACCGCGGCCGAGTGTCTCGCCCTTCTCGTTGACGATAAGGCTGTATGTCTTGCTGCCGCCAGCGTCGACACCCAAAAAGATGTTCATAGGTCATCTCTCCTTCTCCCTTTAGGATACGAGGATAACCTGCCGATTTCTTCTGTAATCAAGCTTAAAACTGATACAATCTTACTGTTTTGGATCGCCTGCAGAAGATTTGGGGACCTCTTCCCCCTGCAGCCGCCTTCTCATGGCGGTCGGGGTTACGCCCAAATAATTCATAAA
Organism: Paenibacillus sp. FSL W8-0186; assembly: GCF_037969765.1. Lineage (NCBI taxonomy): Bacteria > Bacillati > Bacillota > Bacilli > Caryophanales > Paenibacillaceae > Paenibacillus > Paenibacillus sp. FSL W8-0186. Next base: position 4,361,081 of record NZ_CP150207.1, read on the forward strand.
CAGCCGGTTAAAATTCGAGAGATTTCTGAACCCGCACTGCCCGGCGATTTCAAGTACGCTTCGCTCTCCTTGCTCCAGCAGCTCGACCGCGTGATCGAGCCGAAGCTGAAGGAGATAGTGCAGCGGCGAGGTCCCGACCACCTGGTTAAACAGCACGCTGAAGCGGGACGGGCTCAAATGAGCGATCTCCGCCATCTCCTTCAGCGTCCATGGATGGGAAACATCACCCTCCAACGCCAAAATGACTGCTCTCATCTGCTCCAATTGTCTGCGGCCGGAAGCAGAGCGGCTTGTTTTTACGCTTGTATTTAGGCTTGTAGCTTCACCCGCTCCAATGGCTCCGCCGGGAATGATGTCTTGCAGCCTGAAGCTGCGATTCACCTCGCCCAGCAGCTGCAGCAATAAACCGCGAATGATCGAGGCATGCGACGGCTTTTGGGCCGCAAATTCGGTATAGATCGTCTCGATGTATCCGGCCAGCCGCTTGCTTCCTGGCAATTCACGTGAAATATGGTTTGAAAAATGAGACCCGGTGTCGCGGAACGGCAGCAAAATTTCCGGATCATACCTTTGCTCGGTGGCAAGCAAAGCCGGCTCCATCATCAGGATAACCATCTCCAGGTCCTTCCCTTCGTAGGCACGATGCAGGTCATCCGAATTGATCAGGAAAATATCGCCCGCGCTGAACGGATATTCCTGCCCATTGATGACATAAATTCCGCTGCCGCGGGTAATCCAGTTGATCTCGAGCGCCCGGTGCCAATGAAGCCGCTGGAACAGCGGGGATACCCCTTCTGTTTTCGAGACATGCAGCGGAAATTGCAGGGGCAGATTGATTTGATCTCGCTGAATGGAAATGGATGACGGCTTCAATTTTTTTACCTCCTGTTGTCGGGTTCACGTTCTTGATAAATAGGGGGCTTGTAAGCTCCCGTTAAAATTTTGCAAAAAAAATAGGCTTGACGAGCAGCATCCAGAACGTTACTATGTTACTTAAATTTGTTAACGATTTGTAATAACTGTTTATATTCGGAATTAAAACCATAATTCTACATGGTGGTTTTTTGGTTCTTTTTGGTGATTTATGCTGATTTTCGTCATGCTTTGCCTCTAACTTAGGTATGAACTCTGTCACAAGCTGTTGCCAATCGGAGCTCCTTGGAACAGTACCTGGACTAGAGTTTATATATAAAATCAACTTCGCAAGGAGGTGATCTTAAGTAAAGACGACCTGCAAATTCATTGTATAAGGAGGTAGTCCTGCGTTGTCAACCATACTCAAGCACAGCTACACAGAGGGTATTATTCAATTTGAGAAAGGGGCTAACGTAATGTCAGCTATTCGTATATCTCACTCGGTTGTTTTGAAAGCGATTACTTCTTTGGGCGTAATGATTCTTTTGTCCTTTTTGATGATTTTGTTTGCCGAACAAGCATCGGCACACGGTTATGTAGACAGTCCGGGCAGCCGGGCAATTCTCTGTAAAAACGGGCAAAACAAGGACTGCGGTGCAATTGTGTATGAGCCTCAGAGCCTAGAAGCGCCAAAAGGCTTCCCTCATGCGGGACCTGCGGACGGCAAGATTGCCAGCGCGGGCGGAATTTTCCCTAAACTGGACGAGCAGTCCGCTACGCGCTGGACAAAGGTGAACATCAATGCGGGTACGAATACGTTCAATTGGAAGCTTACCGCAGCTCATGCAACCGCCAGCTGGAAATACTATATCACGAAAGACAACTGGGATCCGAATGCGCCTCTTTCCAGAAACTCCTTTGATCTGACTCCTTTTTGCTCCGTAGACTATGGTGGTGCACGCCCTCCATTCGAATATTCGAATACCTGCAATGTTCCGCAGCGCAGCGGATACCATGTCATCCTGGCAGTTTGGGAAGTCGCTGATACGGCGAATGCCTTCTACAATGTCATCGATGTCAATTTCGGCGGCAGCAATCCCCCTTCCGATACGATTGCCCCAAGCGCGCCTGGAGCTCTAACATCTACTGGAACTACTTCAACGAGTGTGTCCTTGGCTTGGAATGCATCTACGGATAACGTGGGCGTTACCGGATATGAAATTTACAACGGCAGCTCGCTTGTCGCAACGGTTCCCGGCTCTGCATTGAGCTATACCGTTACGGGATTAACCGCAAATACTTCATATACCTTCACCGTGAAAGCTAAAGACGCCGCTGGCAACCTGTCGAATGCCAGTAATCCGGTTACCGTAAGGACGGAAGGAGTTATTGCGGACACTGAAGCCCCTTCGGCTCCCGGCAATCTGCATGTCATGGGTACGCCCACTTCTTCCAGCGTCTCTTTGATGTGGAGTCCCTCCACGGATAACGTGGGCGTAGCAGGTTATCGCATCTACAACGGTACGGCTCTGGTTGCGACGGTCTCCGGCGCGACCACCGATCATGTCGTTACAGGACTTGGCGCAAATTCGACATATACTTTCACAGTTCGAGCCTTCGACGCTGCTGGCAACCAATCCGCGGCAAGCAATTCGGTCAGCGCCAAGACGGCCGAAGCGCCGGCAGCCCAGGCATGGGAGCCGAATACGGCTTACACAGCTGGAACGCTTGTAACGTATAACGGCTCGGTATATGAATGCCGCCAGGCCCATACTTCCCTGCAAGGATGGGAACCGGACAATACGCCAGCCTTATGGCTTTTGAAGTAGAACCGGATGACTGATCCGGCATGATATAGCCGAACCAGCCTCGCCCCTTTTAAACTGCCGGTCAACAACCTCCAGGTTGATCCATCGGCAGCTAAAGGGGCTTTGCGCCGTTTATGGCGGAATACATATCCTATAAATTGAACTAAATCCAACATTCCTCTAACATCAGGTTTAATCCAGCGACTACTAGCTTTCCAGCTAGGCGAAGCATGTTACAATAAATAGAGATCAATAACCGGGTGGGAGAAACCATGGAACTTCAGCAGCTTCAAACCGAATATATTCCCTCAAAGCCGCCGCTGCGCGCGCGGCTTGGCCGTAGAATCCGCGACACCTATCGCTATGATAGCGTTTTTTGGCGAATGGCTGTCGTCGGTCCATGGGGAGCGGCGATGTTCGTATTTGCTTTGGCTGCGCTGGGCATGCCTACCGGCTTTGGCGCTTTGGCGGATATTCTGGCCTTTATCTCCGTGGGGACGACAGGGCTGTTTATCGCCGCCCATTTGGCTGCCGTACTGCTCGCGCTAATCGGCCTGCCGCTTCCCCGGCTGTATGCCGGCACAGTGATATATGCGCTTACGGTCATTTTCTTTATTTTTTGGCAGGATCATGATACGGTCATCTCCGCGGTTACTGCAATTGTCCTCACGCTGACGGGCATCGCGCTGGGAATCGGCGCCGGAATGCTTCGTACCCGATTTAGCCGACGGCTGAGATTCTATGCAGCTGCCGTGCTTGGGCTCCTATGCGTGTCCGCGGCGGTATGGCCTGCAGACAACCCGGCGGCATACCCGGGCATAGCGAAACACGCAGCACCCATCGAAGCGGAGAATCCGGCCAGACCGGGACATTACAGCTATACTACGTTCGACTACGGAAGCGGAAACGATTATTGGCGGACAGAATACGGCAAGGAGGCCGATCTTGTTTCGACTTCAGTAGACGCCTCCCTATATATTAAGAAATGGCCTGCTTTCCGTACCCGCTATTGGGGATTCGATCAAAGCTCGCTTCCCCTGAACGGCAGAGTTTGGATGCCCGAAGGAAACGGCTCCTTTCCGCTGGTGCTCATGGTCCACGGCAATCACCTGATGGAGGATTTCTCTGATGAGGGCTATGGCTATTTAGGCGAGCTCCTGGCCAGCCGAGGCTTCATCGCTGTATCGGTTGATGAGAATTATTTGAATTATTCCGTCTGGACGGGGATTCCGGACAATGACATGAAAGTCCGTGCCTGGATCCTGCTGAAGCATCTGCAACAGATCGAAAGCTATGCAGGCGATGCAGCAACCCCTTTTTACCAGAAAGTGAATTTTGCGCAAATCGGATTAATCGGACATTCCCGGGGCGGTCAGGCGGTCGCCATGGCGAAGGACGCGGGACGCTGGTTCAGTGCGGACGAGACGCTAGGCGACTTGGAGCGTTACAACATTCAGGCCATCATAGCGATTTCGCCCACGGACAAGAAGGTGGACGGAGAGTTTGCCAGAATCAAGGACGTCAGCTACTTGGCTCTGCAAGGGGCGCGGGACGCGGATGTGAACGATTTTGATGGCGACCGTCAGTATATTAGGACTTCCTTCACGAAACCATCCGCTCACTTCAAGTCTTCCGTATATATCACGGACGCCAATCACAGCCAATTTAACACCGAATGGGGCTTTCGGGATATCAGCTTTCCGAAGGGAATCTTCTTGAACCAGCAGGCGATCATCGGTCCCAAAGAGCAGCGGGACATTGCCAAGATATACGTCTCAGCCTTCCTGGAGTCAACGCTTCACGGGAATGAGAGCTACTTGCCTTTATTCCAGGATTACAGGACAGGACTTCACTGGCTTCCCGCGGACACCGGATACTTCGGCCGCTTTGAGAGCGCCCTTTTCCACAAGATGGCCTGGCACGATGAAGATTTGAACCGGGGCACGCTTCCAAATGGCGGTTTGGCTCAAGGCAATCATTTAACCTGGGTGGAAGAAGAGGTCACAAACCGCAAATCCGTAAACAAAGGAACCCGGGCCATAACCTTGGAATGGGCAGATAGAGCAAATAACGAGGAGCCTGCTTCCTATTCGTTATCATGGAACTCCTCCTTCCTGCCAAGGAAGATGAGCACACCTCCCGAAATCCTTTCGTTTTCAATAGCTGACCGCAGCTTCGAGCTCACTGAACCGGCGGCATCCTCCGCCGGGCTGCAGGCTGAGGTGGAACTGCAGAGCACTAACGGCGAAACGGCCCGTATATCACTAGCCGACTATATAAAGATTGCACCCCCGCCGGATGTTGCCTTTACCATCCTTCCTTGGGTAGAGAAGCGCCTGTCCGACGGCAAATACAAATATCCGCAGGAGGCGGTATTTCAGACGGTAATGCTAGACTTGGCGGAGTTCGCCAAAATCAATCCCCAGCTGGATTTGTCCGCGCTTAAGGGAATTACTTTCTATTTTTCCGAAGGCCCGGGCAAGATCATGCTCGATGATATCGGTATATACTAAGCAACAATGCGGCAACAACATGCAAAAACCGCCATCCCTGCCGGGGATGGCGGTTTTGTTGCGGCGGCTGATAGCCGGCTTTTAACGATGTGATCTACTCTTTCGGAACAAGCTGGTAAATCTCGCCGCTTTCCATAGCATCAATCAAACGGTCAAGCCATTCGTAGTACTTAACGGCATCAATCATTTTTTTGCGATCCTCCTCAAGGATAGCCGCAATGGCTCCTTCCGGTTCAGAGGCCAGCCATTTATTTATCTCCTCGATCGACCTGCGCAGGATGAGGATGTTGGATTCCACCGCTTTTCTCCACTTGATCGCGAAATAATCTGTAAATGTCTGATGCCAGTCGTACTCGACCTCATATAAATCCTTACGGGAGCCTTTCTCCCACACTTTGTTCACCATTTTAAGATCAAGCAGAGTCCGCACGCCCGTGCTCATGCTTGTCTTGCTCATCTTCATCTCCAGACCCATTTCATCCAGTGTCATCGGTTTATCTGCAAAAAAAAGCAGACCGTAAAGATGACCTGTCGACAACGAAATCCCGTATAAATCCATGTTTCTGCCAATGGCTTCAATAACCCGTTTACGAACTTTCATTATATCCGCCTGCTGCTCTGGGGTGAGCTGGTCCAAGCCCATGCTTGCAACCTCCTATCACGATACTTCTTATATCTTAAAAAAAGGCCAGATAAAAGTAAAGTGGCGGCTTAGCGAGCATTTGTAAGGATAAGGGAGTATATATACCATTCACTCTGTACAGTTTTTTCTGTACGTTCTATACGAACCGTATTAACGGTTGTTTAGATTCCCTCTTTTTTGTTAGACTAAGTACCATGTGAGGCTGCAGGCCCGTGCAACCTTAGAATTTCATTAGAAAAGGAGTGGATAATTTGGATGAACCCATTCTAGAAGTAAAGCAAGTTACTAAATTGTTTGGCCCGAATGCAGAGCAGGGACTTCAGCTGCTTGAGCAGGGACAAACGAAAGAACAGTTGGCTAGCCGCGGCATCACCGTTGGCGTGAATCGGGTCAGCCTGGACATCCGTCAGGGAGAAATCTTCGTCATTATGGGACTATCGGGAAGCGGTAAGTCGACCCTCGTCCGGATGCTGAACCGGCTGATCGAGCCGACCTCAGGTCAAATTCTCATTCACGGTCAGGATTTGCTGAAAATGAACAAAGCCCAACTGCGGAAAATACGTCAAAAGAGCATTAGTATGGTATTTCAGAAATTTGCGCTGTTTCCACACAGAACGGTGCTGCAAAACGTTGAGTATGGCCTGGAAATCCAAAAAATCGACGCAAATACCCGGAAACAGAAAGCAGAACAAGCTCTGGAACTTGTCGGGCTAAAGGGCTGGGGTGACAAAATGCCGGATGAACTCAGCGGCGGCATGCAGCAAAGAGTTGGCCTCGCCAGAGCCTTGGCCAATGACCCCGAGGTGCTGCTGATGGATGAAGCATTCAGCGCTCTCGATCCCTTAATACGCCGGGATATGCAGGATGAGCTGATCGAGCTGCAGGAGAAAATGAAGAAGACGATCGTCTTTATTACGCATGACCTTGATGAGGCCTTGCGGATCGGGGATCGGATCGCCTTGATGAAGGATGGCTCGCTCATCCAAATTGGCACGCCTGAAGAAATGCTCACTCAGCCGGCTAACCATTATGTCGAACGATTTATTGAAGATGTGGATCTCTCGAAGGTGCTGACTGCTTCGCATGTGATGCGCAGACCCGAGACGATTACGCTGGATCGCGGTCCGCGGGTAGCCTTGCAGTTGATGCGGGAACGGGGAATTTCAAATCTTTTCGTCGTCGATCGCTCCATGCGCTTGCTTGGCGTCATTACCGCGGAAGATGCATCTGACGCGAACAAGACAGGCAAAACGCTTTCGGATATTCTGATCAGCGATAGCCCGCAAGTACCGCCGGATACTGTTCTTAGCGACTTATTCGAAGCGACCAGTTCCACTAAGGTGCCGCTGGCTGTTGTCGATGAGCAGAGACGGCTGCTGGGCGTTATTGTACGGGGTGCCGTGTTAGGCGCGCTTGCAGGAGATGTGCGCGAGATGGAGGTGAAGCAGCATGAACTTCATTCCTAAAATTCCTCTCGCGGATTGGATCGAACTAATCGTAGATTGGATGGAATCCAACCTGGGGGGCTTTTTCGAGGGGCTGTCCAAGATCATTGAAAGTGTTGTCGAGTTCTTCTCGTGGCTATTTCTCTTACCGCACCCGCTACTATTCATCGCTATATTCGGTGTCCTGGCCTACCTGATCGGAAGAGTACCGCTCACGTTATTTACAGTGATCGGCTTCCTGCTGATCGACAATCTCGGCTATTGGACGGAAACGATGAATACGTTAGGCCTCGTAGTCACTTCCGGCATTATTTCAGTGGTCTTAGGTATCCCTATCGGAATATGGAGTGCCTATAGCAAAACTACTCACCGCATTATTTCACCATTGCTTGATTTCATGCAAACGATGCCTGCCTTCGTCTATCTTCTGCCTGCCGTGACTTTCTTTAGTCTTGGGGTAGTGCCGGGTGTAATCGCATCTGTCATCTTCGCGATTCCGCCGACAATCCGCTTGACCTATCTCGGTATCAAGCAGGTATCCGGCGAGCTTACCGAAGCTGCCGACGCCTTCGGTTCGACCTCGTGGCAGAAGCTGTTTAAAGTGGAGTTGCCTCTGGCAATGCCTACGATGATGGCCGGCATAAATCAGACGATTATGCTGTCCCTTTCGATGGTCGTAATCGCTTCGATGATCGGTGCGCAAGGAATTGGAGCGACGGTATACCGCGCGGTGACTCAGCTTAAGATCGGGCAGGGCTTCGAAGCCGGATTGGCTGTCGTCGTACTTGCTATTGTGCTGGACCGCTTTTCGCAAAATTTATTCAAATCCAAAAAAAGAGGTGCATAATTCATGAGGAACAGGAAAACTAATATATGGATGTTGTTAAGCTTGGCAGCCGTACTGCTGCTGTCTGCCTGCGGAAATTCAGGAAATGCTGGGGGTAACGCCGGCAATACAGCTGGGAATGCCGGAGGCAAGTCGCTCGGCGACCAAGTAAAGCATGAAATCATCGGCATTGATCCTGGTGCCGGCATCATGAAGGCGGCTAGCGCAGCCATCGAGGAATACGGACTATCCGACTGGACATTGATCGAAGGTTCCAGCGCGGCCATGACGGCAACACTGGCCAAGGCGATCAAATCCGAGCAGCCGATCATTATTACGGGCTGGACGCCCCACTGGATGTTCGCCAAATATGATCTGAAATATTTGGAAGACCCAAAGAAAGTATTTGGAGAGGCAGAGGAAATCCATACCGTCGTTCGCAAAGGACTGAAGGAAGCTCATCCGGAAGCCTATGAATTCCTTGAACGCTTCGAGTGGACTTCGGACGAGATGGGCGAAATTATGACGGCCATCCAGGAAGGACAGGATCCAGCGGAAGCGGCCAAAGCCTGGGCCGAAAGCCACAGCGACCGTGTTGACGTTTGGACGGCGGATATTCAGCCGGTCAACGGCGACACCTTTAAACTCAGCTATGTAGCATGGGATTCCGAGATCGCCAGCACGAATCTGATTCAATACATTTTGGAGAGCCGCCTTGGATATAAGGTAACTGCGCTTCAGGTAGAAGCAGGCCCTATGTGGACGGGCGTAGCCAACGGCGATGTGGATGCAACGGCTGCAGCTTGGCTGCCGCTGACCCATGCTGATTACTGGGATAAGTACAAGGATCAGGTAGAGGATCTTGGTGCAAATATGACCGGAGTCCGTACCGGACTTGTCGTTCCGTCCTATGTAGAAGCCAACTCCATCGAAGACTTGAAATAATTCTCATTATGTAAAATACAACTCAATCTTGCGGCTATTCATTTGGCCTAACGGCATAGAACCCATCCCGCTTCAGCGGGATGGGTTCCTTTATAAAAAAGGGAGTATCTATACTTTAACTGCCCTTCCTTAATGCCACATTATCATAACCTGAAAAAGAAATTAAAAATGGTTTTTTTTCAGCTTATTGAGCGTACCCTGTTCGAACTCGCCCAGCCTCCATAAAACGATATTATCATACCCCGACTGCTGGGCTATGTGAATCCATTGCGATATCGTCTCCCCATCCGCATACCAGACGGTATGCTTCAGACCCTCTTTATCCTTATAAGAAAAATAGAGGCTTCCGCTAGCCTTATCCCTCATCGGTACGGCCGTACTGCTCTGCCGCAGCAGTTCTGCCGCCTGCTTCTCCGTCAAGGAGGTCACCTTCCCGCCATCCGTCCAGTCAAAGCCGCCCACCGAGAAAGCGATCGCCGCTTCGCCTGGCAGCACTTTCATGCGGGAAGCCAGCTTCCTAATAAACGCATGGTCCGCTTTCGGACCTGGACCGCTATGGCTGCCGAACAAATTGTAAGCCATCATCACATACACCGGACCTTCAGGCAGCGCCAGCCGCTCTATAGGGGTACGCGGCTCCAATATAACACGGAGCGACTTCTCTTTGGCGTGCAGGCGTTCATACAATTTTGCATAGAAAATGCAGAGCTTCTCCCAGTCCGCGTCCCCAATCTTCTCAAAATCCATCTCAACGCCGTCAAATCCGTACCGTTCCACGGTGTCGATGATCTCTTCGATATGCTGCTCCTGACTTTCCCGCGTGGCCAAAATACGCGAAACAATGCCCGGATCCTTCTGCACTGCCGTTCCATCCGGGTTCCAGCGGTCATTGACGATCGTCAAATCCACGTACTTTACGCCGCCTTTCCGCGCCGTCTGGAATATATGCGGAAGCGCCTTATGCATGTCGTCGGTAAAATAGAGATGGTTCTCACTGTCGAAGTAAGCGGCAAACGCCTGCAGCCGGTCGAGATTCCTGCTGATCTGCTGTAAATCGGCCACACCGGATTCCCATTTCCAATCCACGACCCATGCGGACATTTCCAAATCCTGCTCCACGTCCACCGCCCGGATTGTTTGCTCCTCATTCTCCTGCCTGTAAAACCATATAATACCCGCGATAATGACTATAATTACAGCAGCCATAATATATACCCATCGTCTCGTCATCTATGCTCTGACACCTTTCTCTTCTTTCTATTCCGTTATTAGAAGGTGTCCATCACCCAAGTTATGGAGGCGTCCAACCCTTTTTTGAGGCCGTGAACGATACCCTGAAAGCCAGTGATTCTATGGCTGAACACAACATCAGGGCTGCCGTCCTCCTTCGTTATCCGCGCCACTTCAAAATCCTCGAATACGCCGTCGTAAATATCGTCCTTCTTATTTTGCCCGCTGTATTCCGCTTCAAGGGCAATGCCGCCGTTTTTCACCACACCGTCAAGCGCCATTCCGTCAGCAATACGATCACCGTCGACTATGATGGTCAGCTGGTCTCCGCTCAGCTCCACCTGCAATTGCCTTATCTGCCGAATATTCGTCGGGTACTCTTCCTCCTTCGGCCCGGCGCTTGCGGCAATTTGTTCCTTCGTGTATACCGAAGCCTTAGAGAAAGCGAGATCCTCTTCGCTCCAAGCTATCGGCTGCAGCGGGCTGGAGAATACGCGCTCGGCCTTGCCGCCTGCTTTTTGCTGTTCGATGTGCAGCTGGTTGTTCTCGACGACCACCCTTAGAAAAGCTCCCGCCCGACGGTCATAACGGACATATACGGTCTGCTTGCCGACCACGTTCCCCGCTAATTTGTAGGAGATTACCGTATTCTCGCTGTTCTCGCTATTGTTCAAGTACAGCATGCCCGGGGCTGCCGGAGGGGAAGTCAGAATAATCCGATTGTCGGCAAACTGCGCCGCTCCGCCAACGAGCTGCCAAGGTTCGGCAAGCTTTTCGTCACCGCGGACAAACTGCATCTTCTCTCCCGTATCCTTCTGTATTTTCATCAGCAAATGATTGGTGTACCAGTACGGCGCCGCCTGTACCCGCGTCAAATCATACACATCTGCGTCAGCAGAGTTGAAGGCCTCGCCTTCCCGATTGAAATGAATGCTGAACAGCTGCTCGATGTTCGTGTTGTTTGCGTGAGCAACCAGCGGGTTCATTCCGTTGTTCAAGGCGTTTGCGTGCATGATCATGTATACTTGAGGCACAAATCCCAGCTTGCTGGTGTAGATGTCCTTCATCGCGGCATAATCGCTATGAATCCGCGCTTCCATCTCCGTTCGATTCTCTGCCGGGATCATATTCTCGTCCCGAATGAAATCCATCAAATAATGGTTATAATACTCGATATGCCCCTTATTGGTTAATTCGTTCTCTTCCTTCATCCCAATGAAGCTGCCCTGATCATCAAAAATATTGATGTATGTCAGCCGATTTCCATTAGTCCCCAGCTCCCAATAGCCTGACTTCATCATGTTCAGCATCTCTTTTGGCTGCACGAACTTGCGCTCGCTCTTTCCCATTTTGTTCGCATAAGAGAAAAACGTCGCCTTGTAATTATATTTCTCCAGCAGCGGTTGGGAGTACAGGCTGGAGTCGTTTCGTCCGTCCTCAAACGATAAGTACAGCGCTTTGTCCGGCAGCGGTTTGTGATGAAAATAGAAATCCAAAATATCCTGCTGCGATATCGTCACGTAGCCCTGGGCATATAGCGCCTTCAGCTGCTGATCAAGCTCGCTCTTGGCCACCAGCTTCGGCGTGGCTGAACGCCCTACACCGAAATAAGATATGGCGATAAAACCTTTATGATTGCGCCATTCGGATTTGTCAGGCTCCTCATATCGCCGGATTCCGAACAAGGCGTCGAACAGCAATACGCCCACGGCCAGCAAAATCGCACTTTGCACGATGGTCCTGATCCATTTTCTGCGATTTTTCTTGCGATAATCCAGGGCAGAGTTCCGGTTCTTCTTTAACATTTCTGCTATCCTCACTCTATGAATCTTCAGGCGATTGCTTTAGAACGGCAATCCGATTCTTTTTTTATTTTTTTGCCTTCGCGCTTCCTTCTTCTCTCTAGCTTCAATATCCTGCGGCGTCTCCCTTGTCCCCCAGGTAGACTTCCAGAACGTCACCCAAGCCACCGGCATCTGCCACAGAAGCACTGCCTCGTAAAATACGCAGAATATCAGTCCGTATACCCACAGCCTGCTCTTGCGGAACAATAGATGGGCCAGACTCATCAGCAGTCCCATGAGAAGCAGTCCCATCAGAAACGTGCCCGGGAAAATCTGATAAGCTAGCGGGACATAAACCAGGTTATACAGTACGACAACCGGCGCAGCGATCGGCACGATAACCCCAACGTAGAAAAAGAGCGACATAAAAGGCTCTTTACGCCAAATAAACCCCGAGGCCCGCAGCGACTCGCGCAGCCATGAACGCTTCCAGCGCATTTGCTGCTTCAGGAACACGCTCATCTTCGACGGCACGATCGTGGAGCAAATCGCACTATCCTGGTAGCCAGTACGATGCGTCTTTAAAATAAAATTCGTCATGCTCCGGTCATCGCCAAAGGTCGCCGGCTGTCCCAGGAACTTCTGGTTCAGCCAGGCTTCGGAATGCTGCAGTACAAGATCCTTGCGATAACAGGACAGCGGGCCGGACAGGCAGGTGACGCTATCGAAATACGATTCTGCTGCCTTCATAATGCGAAACGCGATATAATAACGCACGGTTTGCAGCTTCGTGATCGAATTCGTATATTTGTTCTCGACATCCGTACGACCGGCGACGCCGCCCATGCGCGGGTCCTGGAACGGCTGTACTAAATGCTTGATGGCCGTCGGCTCCAGGAAGCTGTCGGAATCCACGAAGACGACGAGATCATGCTTGGCCATTTCCACGCCCTTCACCAATGCGACCCGCTTGCCCCCGTTCTCCGGCAATACGACCATCTCTAGCCTTTCCTTGGTGGCGTAGCGCTCCGCTTCCTGGTGAACCATCTCTATCGTCCTGCGGATTACCTCGGCGGAATGATCGGTCGACCGGTCATCGACGACGATCACCTCCAGCTTATCGACCGGATAATCCTGGTTGATGCAGCTTAGTATCGTCCGGTGAATCCACTCGGCTTCATTGAAGCACGGTATAATGATGCTCACGCCCGGCGTATAATCCGGATTGACCGGCACATCCCGGTAAAACGCCCCAAACAAATACCGGCTCAGCAAAAAGATCGCCGCGATCAAACTGTATAAATACAGCCAGAAATTGTATTTAAAATAAATGACGCTCTCCACGCGCATCAGCATAATGATGGCGACGGCGATGAACAGCATTCCGCTCGCCGTATAAATCGAATATCCCCAGCGTTTCTTCTGGAAATACTCGGTCAGCGGCTTTGCAAATTGCAGGGCGACCATCTGTTTAACCTGTCCATCCGCCTCCTGCGTAAACAGGCGGACGACGTCCGCGCCTAGCCTAACGGAAGACTCGAAGCCCTCTGGCATCGTTCCCGGCGGGATGTGGCAGCGAAGCTGATACCGGTCGCCTACCTCAAACTTGCCCGCTTCAGTGCCCAGCTCAATCAATATACCTGTTGACGATATATCGACGGCCCGGGCCTGAATGCCTGCCTTCTTCTTTCCTCCCTCGGGGATCAGCAGAACATCAAAATCCGCGATGTAACGAAGGCTGAGCAGCCGCAGCTTCTCCCGGAAATCCAGATCATTGCCGTCCAGCTCCGGTTCCGGCCCATCGCCCCGCAGTCCCCTGCGGTCGAGCCGTCCCCGAATATTCTCAGGATCGGGCACATGCGACAATGTACGCCTGTCAACTTTAGGTATTGTCAGTACTTCTTCCTTTTTCTTCTTACTTTTAATCACTGTTTGCGTCCCCAATCATTATTGGTATACCTGCAGCCTACAGCCTCCAGTAGTAGAAACCGCTGTGTTCATACTCCGCTTTGGAGTATATCCCTTTGACATCAATCATGATCTTCGTCTGATTGCCATTGTACATTTTCTTAAAATCCTCAATTCCCATTTCGGCAAAAGGCGTATGCGGAACCGCGACAATGACTACGTTCAAGTCCTGGAACGAGGACATGTCCGCTAATTCGAGGCCGTATTCCTCGTAAGCCTCCTGCGGATCTACCAGCGGGTCGGCGACTAAAGTCGTCACCCCATAATCCTTCAGTTCATTGATAATGTCCGTGACCTTTGTGTTCCGGATGTCCGCGCAGTTCTCCTTAAAGGCCAGGCCCAGCAGGCCGATTCTCGTATTTCGGATATCGAGCTGCTGCCGGACCAATATTTTAATAATACTGTCCGCAATGTAGGCTCCCATGCTGTCGTTGATATGCCGCCCCGCCAAGATGATTTTCGAATGGTAGCCCGTATCCTCTGCTTTATAAGTTAAATAATAAGGATCTATGCCAATACAGTGCCCGCCTACCAAACCAGGGGTAAAATGCAGAAAATTCCACTTCGTCCCCGCCGCCTCCAGCACAGACTTCGTGTCGATGCCCATGCGGTGGAACACCATCGATAGTTCATTCATGAAGGCGATATTGATGTCCCGCTGTGCATTTTCAATAACCTTGGCTGCCTCGGCGACCTTGATGCTCTCCGCCCGGTATACGCCGGCTTCAATTACAAGCTCGTACACCCGGGCAATCAACTCTCGCGCTTCATCGTCAATGCCGGATACGATCTTCACAATATTCTCCAGACGGTGGACTTTATCGCCGGGATTGATCCGTTCAGGCGAGTAGCCTACCTTAAAATCGACTCCGCACCTTAATCCCGATTCCTCTTCGAGAATAGGTATGCATACATCCTCCGTGACGCCGGGATATACCGTGGATTCATACACGACGACCGCCCCTGGGGTCAGCTTCTTTCCGACGATTCGGCTGGCGCTCTGCACATACTTCAAATCCGGCACATTTCCGCTTTGAATCGGAGTTGGTACGGCCACAAGAAAGAAGCGAATTCCTTCCAGCATCTCCTCATCGGAGGTAAATTTCACGCCGCATGTCCGGATGACGTCGTCGCCCACATCGCCCGTCACATCGATTCCCGTCAAATAACTATCTATTTTCCTGCGGTTCACATCAAATCCAACCACATTGGTTTTTCTCGAAAAAGCGACTGCGATCGGCAGGCCGACATACCCGAGTCCAATGACGGCAATTCCTTCGCGCCGATTAACGATATCTTCGTACAATCCCATTTCTCCATCCCCGTCCGTCAAAATGTTCCGCCTCTTTATTGAATCAAATCCTTCATTTTCACAAAGGTGTAGCCCTTCTCCTTCAATCGTTCCAATACGGTTGGCAGCGCCTCTGCCGTATGAATGCCGTCAAGAATATGAAGCAGGATAACACTTCCGTTCTGTGTCTGCTTCATAACCCCATTTATAATATCGTCGGCGCTGTTCTTCACGTCCCAATCG
Source organism: Paenibacillus sp. FSL W8-0186 (assembly GCF_037969765.1). Classification (NCBI taxonomy): domain Bacteria; kingdom Bacillati; phylum Bacillota; class Bacilli; order Caryophanales; family Paenibacillaceae; genus Paenibacillus; species Paenibacillus sp. FSL W8-0186. The sequence goes on from NZ_CP150207.1 coordinate 4,376,632, forward strand.
AGCGTGGTCACGTCGTACATCGCAATGCGTGGATACCCCGTAGCCGCGATAATTTCTGCCGTCTTCTCATCCACCACGCCCGTCGGCGGCCTGTACAGCATTAACGGCTGCTGCTGGATCGCTTCCGTAATGACTTGATGGGCTTTAACAACATCCTCCTGCAGCTCCTCCGGAGTCAGCGTAGTTACAACCTGATGGGCATAGGAATGATTGGCCACATCGTGCCCCTCTTCAATCATGGCTCTTGCCAGATTCGGATTCTGCTCCACGCCCTGCGCCCGCAAGAAAAACGTTGCCTTAACATCATGCTCGGCCAAAATGTCCAAAATTCGCGTCACCGTCTTGTCCGTCGCCCAATCGTCGAAGGTAAGGGCGATTTCCTTTTTCCTCGTATTGGCCTTGTATACAAGCTCATAAGGAGTGCCTTTGTAGTCGGGATTCAGTTTGGCTGCATCGTACCCGGGAATTTCCTCCAGCGGCTTTCGAACTCCGCCGTTCTTGACGAGCTCGCTCAGCGTAATCAGTTTATAGCCGAGCTCCTCTGCAGCCTCGCCGATAAAACCGATCGCCGGCACGACTTCCGGATTAATGTCGGTGTTCAGCGAGATGACGCCTCCCCTTGACATGTATCTAGCCACATAATCGCCGATTTCTTTCGCGTTCTTCATATCGCGGTCCTTCGGGTTGATGTTGTAATTAACGACGGCCTCCATTCCAAGCTGCGCGGCTACAAGCCGAATATCGTCGGAGTAGTCGCCTGACTTCGTTCGTATGTATTTTGGAGTAACGCCCGTTTCTTTTTCGATCACTTCGTTGGCCAACTGGATTTCCTTATAGATTTGCTCATAGCCAAGCTTGGTTAAATCCAGGTGATTCAACGTGTTATTTTCGACTTCATGGCCCCGTTCGATAATGCTTTTTGCAATATCCGGCTCCTCCGCTACCCGTATTCCCGGAAGAAAAAACGTCGCTTTGATATCATACTTGTCCAGCTCGTTTAGCAGCCGATCCATCGTTTCCGCATCCCCCATACCGTTAAAGGTAAGGCTCAGCTCTTTTCTGGCCGTATACACAGAGGAGATTACCCTGCTCTTCTCCCCATTAAAGCGCTCGATGGTCTGCTGGCCTTGCATCTGGCCCTCCGCAGGATCTGCCGGGCTGCCGCTGGAACCAAATATTCCGCAGCTGGTCAACAAGACCAGGCTCATGAACAGAGCCGTAACTCGAATCAGCGCTCGTTCTCTATTCAACCTGTCATTGCTCTTCATGTTCTAGCCCCTCTTTTTACCAAATAATAGAATACCTGTGTATCAAACTCCTGAATCGTCCAATAATATATCAGGACGTTCTATACATTTTCTAAACAGATTTGTCCAATCTATCTATTACAAGGAAGTTACTTGTAATTATTTATAGGTATTATAACCTAACGAATATTCAGGAAGGAACCATCAGCACGAAGCAAAATCAGGACATTTCCCCCATTGCATAAGCCCCTTGGCAAAACACAACAGCCCCAGTGCTTTACAGGCACTGGGGCTTATTTCGCTATTTATATTTTAGATTAAATCATGGGCCTTATGCTCATACTTTACGTTGGATGGCGCATCGATCGGTTCGGTCACTTTGTCATCGGCGACATGGACCTGGTGGGTTATGCCATTGCAAACGAATTTGAACATGCCGTTGTTAAAATCCGTACCGATCTCTTTATAGAATATGCCTTCATAGCTCATGTTCTTTTGGCAGGAGAAGCATAGTCTGTAGCTGTCCCCTTCCTTCAGCAGATAACCGCGAACGCCGGCCTCATACTCAATTTCGTCCTCGCTCTTGATGGTGCGATCCAGCGATACAATATGAAGGTCAACGAAAGTGATTTCGCGAAGAAGCACGTTGACGAAGGAACCCTTCGTGATCTCCTCCCAGCGATTCTGGGCGGTTTGTCCGATAATGATTTGCGTGACGTTGTATTTATGGGCAACCTCGGCAATCATTTTAGCTGTAGGCCGCTTTTCATTATCCAGGAGAATAAACTCCTCAACATCGCATTCCTCAGCCAGTTCCTTCCAGCGTTCGATGTATCCCGATTTTTCGGCATCAAACTCATCGTACGGGAGCGGATCCACCGTCAGGATATATAGCGGGCAATTCAACATACTCGCCATTTTATGGCCGCGTCTAATCAACCGCTCACCATTGGGACCGTAATATACGCAAACGAGAATACTCTCATCCATACGACCCTTTACCTTCTTCATGACGAAAATTCACCTCGTTAAATAATTCATTGTATTTATATCATTCTCTATAAGAAAAGCTTATACATGGAATGTATTTATTGTACATCGGCACGATTTATATTGTATAATTAGATTATTATTATAATTTTTCCTTATCGTTTGGCCGATATACGCAATACGCCAACAGGGTTGTTTCGAACAGCCCGCTTTAAAGCTGCCGGCTGCTTTTCCAGAACTCCCAATTCACTTCCTAAGCGAAGTCCTCACTTCTTACGCCATAGGCGATCATAAGACTTATGGCTTCTTATTATCCCGCTTATTGACATAGGAGTCAAGTCCTGCGGGAATCCTTCTTTATAAGGCTGTTTTTTGCTCAAATATAAAGAAGATCACCATCATCATGAAAATGGAGGTTTGACTTTGTTATCCGTGAACTTAGCCATATTGATCCCTTTTCTTGCCGCTATACTCGTACCATTCTTATACGCCAAAGTTTCACGCAAACATATCGGCTGGTTCGTCCTGATCGTGCCGGTTGTCCTGTTTGTTTCTCTAGCTCGCTACATTCCGTCTGTCGCCGGGGGCGAGACTTACTTGAGCACGATCGCGTGGATTCCCTCCTACGGCATCCATTTTACCACGTATCTTGACGGGCTGAGCATCATCTTCGGCCTATTGATCACCGGGATCGGCAGCCTGGTCATCATTTATTCCATTTATTATTTATCCGCAGAAGAGTCGCTGGGCCACTTTTATATTTACCTGCTGCTGTTTATGGGAGCTATGCTTGGCGTTGTCTTCTCCGACAATCTGATGGTGTTTTATGCTTTCTGGGAATTGACCAGCATTTCGTCCTTCCTCCTGATTGCATTTTGGTACCACCGGAAAAGATCCAGATACGGCGCAAAAAAAGCTCTATTAACTACGGTGACCGGCGGAATCGCCATGCTGACCAGCTTCATTATGATCTATGTCATGACTGGCACAATGAGCATCCGGGAAATTATTTCTACCATTGATTACGGCCATGCGCTATTTATTCCGGCAATGCTCCTTCTGCTGCTCGGCGCTTTTACCAAATCCGCCCAATTCCCGTTCCATATCTGGCTGCCTGACGCTATGGAAGCGCCGACGCCAATCAGTGCATATCTGCATTCGGCAACGATGGTCAAAGCGGGCATTTATTTGGTGGCCCGGTTTACGCCCATTTTCGGCAGCCATGAAACCTGGTTCTGGCTCGTCAGCAGCGTCGGCATCATCACGCTTTTCTGGGGCTCCTTCAACGCGGTTCGCCAGACGGATCTTAAAGCGCTGCTCGCCTACTCGACCATTAGCCAGCTCGGTCTCATCATGACCCTGTTTGGTATTGGTTCGGCAGCACTGTCCATGGGGGCCGGTGAAGAGACCGTGATTTATACGCAGGCGACCTTTGCGGCCCTGTTCCATTTGGTTAATCACTCTACGTTCAAAGGCGCTTTATTTATGGTTATCGGTATCGTAAACCATGGAGCAGGCACTCGTGACATTCGCCGCCTTGGCGGACTGATGTCGTTAATGCCGATTTCATTCACCATCGCTTTAATCGGCAGCTTTTCCATGGCAGGCTTGCCGCCATTTAACGGCTTCCTGAGCAAGGAAATGTTCTTTCAAGCCGTTGTCAGCGTAAGTCAGTCCGGAATTTTCTCCCTGCATGTATCCAAGGTACTATTCCCTGTCGTCGCCTGGGTTGCCAGTGTATTCACATTCATATACTGCATGATCATCGTATTCAAGACGTTTCTTGGGCCATACCAGCCGGAGAAGCTCGATCATGAAGCCCATGAAGCTCCGGCAGGCATGTTGATTTCACCGATCATTCTAGCAGTTTTGGTTGTAGGGATCTTCTTTTTCCCTAACGTGCTGGGCGATTATCTGCTGCGTCCGGCGATGGCCAGCATCCTCCCTTCGATAGAACTCGAAGGCATGATTGAACCTATTTCAGCCTGGCATGGATTCAATCCCGCTTTATGGATGACGCTCGGAGTCATTGCTGTCGGCACCTTGATGTATCTGTCGATCCGGCGGTGGAAAGGAATCTATTCGCTTCTGCCCGAGAATTGGACGCTGGACAACTTGTATAACAATAGTCTGATCCAAATGGAGAAAATCTCAAACCGGATCACCTCCTTCTATATGACAGGCTATTTGCGAAGTTATTCGATTTATATTTTCCTGTTTTTCATCGCCGCTGTAGGAGGCACGCTGCTGTTTACAGGAGCTTACGCCTTTGATTTTGCTGGCGATGCTCCGATCAGCGTATATGAAATCGTTCTGGTGCTCGTCATGGTCGCTGCTGCGCTTGCCATCCCTTTGGCGAAATCGCGCGTAAACGCCGTTCTGCTCAATGGAGCGCTTGGCTATTCCATGGCTCTGTTCTTCGTCGTATTCCGTGCACCTGACTTGGCGTTAACCCAGCTCGTGGTGGAGACGGTATCGACAGCGTTGTTCCTGCTCTGCTTTTATTTCCTTCCAAAATGGAAGAAAGAGGAGACGCCTCGCCGCACGAAGCGCACCAACCTTGTCATTTCCATAGCCGTAGGAATCATTTTCGTTTTGGTTGCTCTCTCTGTACGGGGTGGCAAACTGTTCGATACGATCTCCGGCTACTTTGAAAACGCCTATGAACTGGCGGGCGGAAAGAACATCGTTAACGCCATCCTCGGCGACTTCCGCGCGTTCGATACGATGCTTGAGGTGATCGTCCTCTTCATCGGTGGCCTGAGCGTATACACATTGATCAAACTAAAGTCGACGAAGGAGGAGCAGAACCTTGAAGATCAATGACGTCATTTTACAAACCGTTACGAAAATCGTAGTTTTCATTATTCTGACGATGGCGGTCTATCTGTTCGTGTCCGGACATAACAGCCCCGGCGGCGGTTTTATCGGGGGACTTGTGCTCGCTTCCGCACTGGTGCTGTTATTCCTCGCCTTCGATACGGAAACCATCATGAAAAGAATCCCTTTGGACTTCAAAATGGTCGCTGCCGTGGGAGCCTTCATTGCTGTAGCAACGGGAGCCGCTTCTTTGTTTTTGGATATTCCTTTTTTGAGCCACGCTTATTCTTATTTCAATCTTCCCGTCTTTGGCAAAACCGGGCTCGCTACGGTCACGATCTTTGAACTCGGTGTAGCCCTGGGTGTAGTCGGCGTCGTCGTCACGATTATTCTAAGTATTAGCGAGGATGTGTAAGTGTATGGAAACGTTGATCATCATCCTGACGGGAGTGCTGGTGTCCGTTGCGACTTACCTGTTTCTCTCCAGGAATGTTATTCGGATTATTCTAGGAACAGCCGTGCTAACGCATGCGGCACATTTGCTGATTATGACGATGGGCGGGCTGAAGACCGGCGGCGTGCCCGTGCTCGGAGAAGAAACGACTACCTTTACCGATGCTCTGCCGCAAGCCCTGATCCTGACTTCCATCGTGATCAGCTTTGCGGTTACCGCCTTTCTTCTCGTGCTTGCTTACCGGTTGTACCAGGAGAGCAGAAGCGATAACTTAAACGAGTTAAGGAGTATGCTGAATGAATAATATCCTTGTACTCCCCGTCGTTATTCCGGTACTGGCCGGTATTCTGCTTGTGTTCTTCCGGTCGCATATTCAAATTCAAAGATGGCTTAGCCTGGCTGCCATCCTGTCGGTTACAGGCATCAGCATCTATATTCTAAACATGATTCAAAATGCGGGAATCATCCGCCTCGACTTTGGGAATTGGCAGCCGCCGTTCGGCATTCTTTTTGTCGGTGATTCCTTCTCCCTGCTACTGGTGCTAACGACAAGCCTCGTTGCCGCGATTTGCTTGATTTACGCCTTCTATTCCATCGGGGAGCAGCGGGAGCGAATGTTCTTCTATCCCTTTGTCCTGCTCATGGTTGCAGGCGTTAACGGCTCCTTCCTGACAGGGGATTTGTTCAATCTGTATGTGTGCTTTGAAGTTATGCTGTTAGCTTCCTATGCGCTCATTACACTCGGGGGCACCAAAGCCCAGTTGAAAGAATCCATTAAATATGTAGCCATTAATGTGCTCTCTTCCTGGTTCTTTCTTGTAGCCATCGCTTACTTGTACGGAACAGTAGGCACGTTGAACATGGCTCATTTATCCGAACGGATTGCCGAAGCGGGACAAACTCCGCTGCTCACCGTCATCAGCATTTTGTTCCTGCTTGTATTCGGGTTAAAGGCCGGACTGCTGCTCTATTTCTGGCTGCCTGGCTCATATAGCGTCCCGCCGACGGCCGTAGCCGCATTATTCGGAGGGCTTCTGACGAAGGTCGGCATATATGCCATGTTTCGGATGTTCACCTTGCTCTTCTATCATGAGCCTTCAATTACACATACGATCATTGGCATCATGGCTGGCATTACGCTGATCGGGGGATCCTTCGGGGCAATAGCTTATAGGGATATCCGCCAAATCGTATCCTTTAACGTAGTCATCGCGGTAGGCTTTATCCTGGTCGGTCTTGCCGTCGCCACCCCGGCAGCGATCGAAGGGTCGATTTATTACCTGGTGCATGACATGCTTGTCAAAGCAGCCTTGTTCCTGATTGCGGGTTCCATGGCGGCTCTTACCGGTACGACGATGATTGACCGGATGAGCGGATTGATTCGCCACTATCCGATATTAGGCTGGTCGTTCTTCATCATTATGCTGGCTCTTGCTGGTATTCCGCCGCTAAGCGGTTTTATGGGGAAAATCCTCATTGGTCAAGGGGCGATTGAAAGCGGGTCGTATATTCTGCTCGCACTTTCCCTGATTTCCAGCATATTCGTGCTATATTCCCTGCTGCGTATTTTCCTGAATTGCTTCTGGGGAGAATCTACGACCAGCGAGGAAGATGCGGCTCCTCTAAGCAAAGGCTGGATCATCCCATGCGCTCTACTGACGGCTGCCTCTATCGCTCTTGGATTCGGGGCGGAATATATATCGCCTTACATCGCTGACGCGGCGGCAACTTTAACGAATCCCTACATCTATATTGATGCGGTCCTAAACAAATAATGAAATTAGAAATGCATGATATGAAAAAAGGGGTGAAATAGGTGCCTGCTCAGTTTCTGCTGAATTTATTTATTGCTTTTTTGTGGATGGTTCTCAATGATGAAGACGAGTTGAGATTTACGACGTTTTTTGCCGGCTTCCTTGTTGGGGTCGCGATCATCTTTGTGATGCAGCGTTTTTTCGGAAAACAATTTTATTTGCATCGCTTCTACCGGGTCGTCAAGCTAATCCTGATTTTCATTTCCGAGCTGTTCCAGTCGGCATTTGTCGTAATGAAGCATATTATTAGTCCAAAAATAGATATCAAGCCGGGTATTTTCACTTACAAAACTGCCCTGAAAAGCGATTGGGAAGTAACCACGCTGGCGCTGCTGCTCACGCTTACTCCAGGTTCGGTCGTTATGGAGGTTTCACCCGAAGGAGATACGTTCTATATCCATGCACTAGATATTGAGCGCTACAAAAACGATTTGATCCGTTCTTTAGGCCGGTTTGAAAAAGCAATCATGGAGGTGACTCGATAATGATCAAAATAATGCTGGGGGTTTCCCTTACCCTGTTCAGCGTAGCGATTGCCATTTCCCTGTATCGTATTATCAAGGGGCCTTCCCTTCCCGATCGCGTTATCGCGATGGACATGATCGGCGTGAACCTGATCTCGGGGATCGCCGCGGTATCTATACTGCTGAGAACCAAAGCGTATTTGGAGGTTATACTCGTCTTAGGCTTACTGGCTTTTATCAGTACGATTTCGCTCTCCAGATTTATCGAGAGAGGTGTTATTATTGAACGTAAACGCAGTGGGTGAATTTGTTGGAGCCGCCTTGATTCTTATCGGCAGCATTATTAGTGTGATCAGCGCCATCGGTATCATCCGTTTTCCGGACGTATATACACGAGCGCACGCCGCTACCAAAAGCTCTACGCTGGCCGTTCTGCTGACCCTTATCGGAACCTTTCTATATATATGGTTCAGCGACGCTTTTATCAGCGTAAGGGTTATCCTAGGTATTTTGTTCGTATTCATTACGGCTCCTGTGTCCGGGCATCTCATTATTCGCGCTGCCTATCGCTCCAACGTCAAGCTGGCGGATTCAACGATTGAAGATGAATTAAAGCCTGTCCTGCATGGAAGCGGGCAGAAGAAGAAACAAAGTAATGAACATGAACAAGGAACAGAGCAGCCGCAAGGCAGCCTGTAAGATTAAAAGACCGGGCAAGGGAATCATATTGATCTCTGCTCGGCCTTTTTCGTTAACAACGCCTTGATGAATTCCTTAAATCGACATATTTTACATTTCAATTGCGGCCTACTACCCATTAAGTTATACTTATTCCAAGGCAAGTATCATAGCCGCTCTCATGCCTTATTACCTAAATTATGGACAACTAGAAGCGAATCAATATATAGCATTACACCATCACAGTTCAAAAAAAGGAGGGATACATCCGGATGAGCGATCAGATTCTAACGCAAATTCTAGGTGAACTCAAATCACTGAACAATCGCATGGGCAATTTGGAAGACAGGCAAGGGGCTCTGGAAAGTGGACAGCAGGCTTTACTCACCAGGCAAGAGGCTCTGGAAAGTGGACAGAAGGCTTTACTCACCAGGCAAGAAGCTCTGGAAGCTAGGCAAGTTAGCTTCGAGGCCGAACTAAAGGAGATTAAAGCGAACACTGCGGATATTCCGTTAATTAGACAGGCTGTCCTGGAGACGCTGGAAATTACCAAGCGCCTTGATTTGTCCCAAAAATCTTGAAAGAAAAGTGACCAACCAGCTTAACACCCATGAGTACAGCATTGATATTATTAACCGCCGCCAGCTCAAACTGGAAGCTGATTTAGAGAGCATTAAGAATAAATAACATGCCCTTAAATGAGCCTCGCCCTTATGGCGAGGTTTTCGTATGTAATCTGAATTAGTAATTTAGTGCCGTAAACATGGTATAATAACACTGCTTGTCAATTCGGATTTCATTATTAGAAGGAAGTTGGACATCAAGATGATTATCGAAATCGTAACGGATGTGGTCCTGCCTATCTTTGTGCTGATTGGACTTGGAGCGCTGATGCATCGTGCTTTTCAGCTCAACTTATATACACTGGCAAAAATCAACTTTTATTATATCACTCCCGCTGTTGTGTTCCTGAGCATGTACAATTCGGAAATGTCGCCCCTATTATTGGGCAGCGTTACCCTGTTCTATGCTTTATATATTTCACTCCAATATATTGTCAGCTCTATTGTCAGTTGGAAAAGGGGATTCAAGCCGGGTATGAAGGCCGCATTCACGAACAGCCTCATTCTCGACAACTCGGGTAACTACGGACTTCCTATCAATCAGCTCGCATTCAAGGGCGATCCGCTAGCGACTTCGATCCAGGCGCTCGTCATGACCTTTCAAAGCCTCGTCACCTTTACTTATGGCGTAATCTCGGTTCAACGCGCTAAATCAGGAGGAACATTGAAAGCAGCATTAATTGGGTTTCTAAAAATGCCGGTTCCGTACGCGCTCGTGCTTGGCCTAGTCTTTCACGTCTTGCACTGGCCGCTGCCAGAGTTCGCAGCAAAGCCGCTGGGCTATATCGCAGATTCCATGGTCAGCATCGCTTTACTGACGTTAGGGGCGCAAATTATCCAATATCCGCTTCGCCTGGATCGGTTAGATGTATACATCAGCGCCTTCTTAAGGCTGCTAGTCGGTCCGGCTATCGGGCTGCTGCTTATTCTCGCGCTTGGCCTGAAAGGCATCCCGGCTCAAGCGCTGCTCATCGCCTCCGGTATGCCGACAGGCGTCAACAGTACGATTCTTGCTGAAGAGTATGATAACGAGCCAGACTTCGCGTCCCAGACCGTACTCATCTCTACGCTGCTGAACGTCATAACCGTAACGGCACTGATCTCGTTATCCAAATTCGTGGGGTAATTTATCGGAACATGTCGATCGGCAAATGCCCTGCGATTCTCGATAATTTCCTTAATTAATAGCCGGTCCAGTTGGCTTCATTTCCTTCTGGCCGGTTGTTATTTTAAATTCCTCTTGAGGGTTTACTTCAAATAACCTCAATTCCCTCGCGCGCTGCGGGTTCTTTGTTAAGAACATAAGGCATTTGATATATATTACTTAGCCCGTTGAAACTGTGGCCGCAAATTCACCTGCTCTTTGGTATAGAAAAAAGCACTCTAAAAGAGCGCCTTTCCATAAATGTAGACATATTATTCCTTAGAGATAATAACATTGAAGTCATATCCCATTACAGTAAGTGCTACAAAGATATCCCCTTTGGAGTAATAGGAAACCTCATCATCGGATGTATCACTTTCATAAACATACCCTTGCTTTTCCAATTCATTAACATACTTTTGGATATTTCCATCAGTTGCATCAGTAACATCATATGCATACATCACAGTTTTTCCGTCTGATAGCTCTATTCTTTTTCCGGATGAGATACCATTTACACTTGCATAATTAGGAATATCACCATTGTATTCAGAATAAAATTGTCCCTTTCCAGTGTTGATTTCCACTCTTCCAAGTTGATCATTCCAAACATAGTCTACACCAGTAATGTCGCCTAACTTAGCAAGAGGAACATAAGTGCTGCCTTCATAATTTAACACTGGCCGTTCAGCATCCTTATACTCTACGCCATCGACAACTATTGGATAAGTGACAGGAGTCAATATGAACTGCTTAATTTGTTCTGCATAAACCGTTGTTCCCAACATGAGACAAGAACCTACAATGCAGCCGGATATAAATTTTTTCAACAAAAGGCCCTCCCTAATATTTTCCTATTATTCTACCATAATTAGATAACTGGGGGGGACGTATAGAGAAACTTTTAAAAACATCAATAAAAAAAATGCCCCTGTGACTGTTATGTGATTTTATATAAAAAGGCTCCCTCTCGGGAGCCTCTTTATCATGCGCTATTACAGGACTTACAGCCCTTTATTACATCATACCGCCCATGCCGCCCATGTCTGGCATAGCTGGTTTTTCTGGTTCTGGTTTGTCTGCGATAACCACTTCGGTAGTCAGGAACAATCCAGCTACGGATGCAGCGTGTTGCAGCGCGGAACGAGTAACCTTAGCAGGGTCAACGATACCTGCTTCGATCATATTCACCCATTCGCCGGTAGCCGCGTTGAAACCGATACCTGCTTGCTCTTTCTTCAGGCGCTCAACGATAACAGAGCCTTCTTCGCCTGCGTTCGCGGAAATCGTACGGATTGGCTCTTCCAGAGCACGCAATACGATGTTCACGCCCGTTTTCTCGTCGCCTTCCACATCAAGCGCAGCTACAGCATTGTATACGTTCACGAGGGCTACGCCGCCGCCGGATACGATACCTTCTTCAACAGCCGCACGAGTAGCGTTCAATGCGTCTTCGATGCGCAGCTTGCGCTCTTTCAGTTCGGTCTCGGTAGCTGCACCAACTTTAACTACGGCTACGCCGCCAGCCAGCTTAGCCAGGCGCTCTTGCAGCTTCTCTTTATCGAATTCGGAAGTAGTTTCTTCCAATTGCGTACGGATTTGGTTCACGCGAGCTGTAATGTCAGCTTTGTCTCCGCTTCCGTCAACGATGGTTGTGTTTTCTTTCGTAACGATAACTTGGCGAGCGTTACCCAGCTGCTCTACGCTGGTGCTCTTCAGATCCAATCCGAGCTTCTCGGTAATCACTTGTCCGCCAGTCAAAGCAGCGATATCCTGCAGCATGGCTTCGCGACGGTCGCCAAAGCCTGGTGCCTTCACCGCAACAGCGTTGAACGTACCGCGCAGCTTGTTCACGATCAGCATGGCTTGCGCTTCGCCTTCGATATCTTCAGCAATGATCAGAAGCGGTCTGCTTTGCTGTACGATTTTCTCCAGGATTGGCAGAATTTCTTGCGTGCTGCTGATTTTCTTATCTGTAATCAAGATGTACGGGTTATCCAGAACTGCTTCCATCTTGTCTGTGTCCGTAATCATGTACGGGGAAATATAACCGCGGTCGAACTGCATTCCTTCTACAACCTCAAGCTCAGTCAAGAAGCCGCGAGATTCTTCAACGGTGATTACGCCGTCTTTGCCGACTTTCTCCATTGCTTCAGCGATCAGTTCGCCCACTTCTTCGTCGCCAGCGGAAATTGCCGCAACTTGAGCGATGGATTGTTTGCCCTCGATCGATTTGGAAATTTTCTGAAGCTCTTCTACCGCAGCGCGAACCGCCTTGTCGATCCCTTTACGCAAACCGATTGGGCTAGCACCTGCCGTAACGTTCTTCAAGCCTTCGCGGATCAACGCTTGAGCCAATACTGTTGCAGTAGTCGTACCGTCACCGGCAACATCGTTAGTTTTCGTAGCTACTTCTTTAACCAGTTGGGCACCCATGTTCTCGAATGCATCTTCCAGCTCGATTTCCTTAGCGATGGTTACCCCGTCATTCGTAATTAGCGGGCTGCCGAATTTTTTCTCCAATACCACGTTGCGGCCTTTTGGTCCAAGAGTAACTTTTACCGCATTTGCCAAAGCATCTACCCCGCGCAGCATCGCACGGCGAGCGTCTTCATTGAATTTAATCTCTTTTGCCATAATTCAATTACCTCCCTGAATGATTGTTGATTTGCTCTTTATTCACAAGGTCAGGCTGATGTACGCTTAACCCACGATGGCGTGGATGTCGCTTTCCTTCATAATTAAGTATTCTTTGCCTTCGTATTTGATTTCCGTTCCCGCATATTTGGAGAACAGTACGCGGTCGCCTTCCTTCACTTCCAATGGAACACGCACCCCGTCCTTCAGTGCTCCGCTGCCCACGGCAACGATTTTACCTTCTTGCGGCTTCTCCTTCGCCGTATCTGGCAGGACGATGCCAAATGCAGTCGTTTCCTCTTGCTCAATCGGTTCTACCAGTACGCGTTCACCTAAAGGTTTGATCATGAAAATGTCCTCCTTTAAATATGTTTTGTTGATTTTAATAACGTTATCGATGTGTTAGCACTCGATACACATTAGTGCTAACAACCACTTTTTATGATACTCAAAATGAATCCAGATTTCAAGTTCCCTGCTGCATTTTTTTCGTAAGTTTGGCGGAATCGTTCCATGGGCCCTTTTCATGATATCCTCATATATCTATAAATATTCCAATTGGCTCTCTCGAATCTATGGATTCCTTCCCATTTTTAGAAACGGTTCCTAAAAAGCAACAAACACATCTTCTCTGTTGAAGATGTGTTTGTCATGGCAGAATGCCTCTATGAATTATATTCGGCTTCCCGCTCGGCATCCGCTGCCATTAGCTTGCGATGGATACGCGAGGATAGGAGCACGCTGATTTCATACAGAATAATGAGCGGAATCAGTACCAGAAACGCGGAAAGAAAATCCGCAGGCGTAATCATTACGGAAATCACTACAAGGGCAAAATACGCCACCCTTCTCATTTTCCGCAGGAGCCTTGGGGTCAGAATCCGCAGCTGAGTGAGAAACAATATAACGATCGGCAGCTCAAATAGCAGCGATATCGGGATAATGATATTAAATAAAAACTTGAAATAATCCGCCATTCCATAGGTTTCGATCAGTCCAAGCTCCGCATTGAGCTCTCCGGTAAACGCCATGGCCAGCGGAAATACGACATAATAACCGAAAGAAATCCCGATCAAGAAGCACAGGAATACGTAAGGAATATATTTAAGCGTAGCCTTCCGTTCCGCAGGCTTAAGTCCGGGACTTACAAAAGCCCATATTTGATACAGCGTGAAGGGCAGGGTAACGCCTAGCGCTACCATCATTGCTATTTTCATATATACGCCAACGCCGTCCCAGAAAGAGAAGGCATTCAGGTTAATCTTCACGCCTGAAAGGGCGTTGACCGTGACGTAATTGTATATTGGTTTGACTACGAAGAAAGCCGCGACCAGCACGAACACAAATACGAGCAGTACCCAAAATAACCGGCGGCGAAGTTCCGTTAAATGTTCGACCACGCTTTGCTGCGTCTCTTCAGCCATATGCCGTCCTCCCTGACTTCTAAATTACTGTTGAGCATACAAACTACCACACTTACTCCGGCAGCCGTTTTTCGTCTGGTTTGGACGACTCTTGCACAGAAGTTGAGAGCTCCTGGGGCTGAGACTTATCCCCTTGAGGCCGATCCTCCATAATATCCTGCGTCGCATCCTTGAATTCTTTGAAGGTGCGGCCTACGACACGGCCAAGCTCTGGCAGTTTATTCGGCCCGAATATTAATAGCGCTGCGATGATAATCAATAACAATCCGCCTGCACTCATGCTGATTCCCCTTCCAAATGCACTTAAAAAATATAGGCTTGCACAACCGTTTCTTTCATACGCCCACATCATACCATAACTAATATCACAGTAACAGTGCCGCTCTAAGTCAAATTAGCGGCACTCATTCCCTTCTTTCGCCTATAGCCGAAATTGCCCCGTAACCATCAGCAGCGCCTCAGGCAGCTGATCCATAATGGCCGCCAAATTTTCGTGAACTCCTTTTGGCGTGCCCGGCAGGTTCACAATCAGCGTCCGGCCGCGAATGCCGACGATCCCGCGAAACAGCATGCCTGCAGGATTCTTCTGCATAACCGAATAGCGCATCGCTTCCGCCATCCCTGGCACTTCGCGTTCAATCACTCGCCGCGTCGCCTCTGGGGTCACGTCCCGGATAGCCAGCTCCGTACCTCCGGTAGTAAGCACTAAATCTGCCTGAAAATAATCTGTCATTTCAATTAAAGCCGCGATAATTTCATCCGGTTCATCAGGAACGATGCGGTATTCTATAATTTCTCCGCCGAGCTCTTCCTCTACAAGTTCCCGGATAACCTGGGCACTCGTATCCTCACGCTCTCCCCGGGAGCCTTTATCGCTTGCCGTCAGGATCGCCGTTTTCCAAACCATGAAGTCACCCTCCTCATCCACATAGGAACTCCGTTTTTAATGTCTGAATTAAATCCTTTTAAATTGACGACTTATGTTCATTACTATAGAAGCAATAATTAAAACCCAGATAAATAGTTTCCGCTTTTTCCGCCCGTCTTGCTGCGGAGCAGGGTCGGGCCGATAACCATATCCTTTTGCAGCGCTTTGCACATGTCGTACACCGTTAACGCCGCGGCTGAAACAGCGGTGAGCGCCTCCATTTCCACGCCCGTTTTGCCTTCTGTTTTCACGGTTGCCTCAATATGCAGCTCATTATGCCCGTTATCTGTAAAAATGAGGTTAACTCCGGTTAATGGCAATGGGTGGCACATGGGAATCCAGTCAGAGGTCTTTTTAGCTCCCTGAATTCCAGCAATTTGCGCCACGGCAAGCACGTCTCCTTTGCCAACCTGGCCTTCCTTGATGGCGCGAAGCGTGTCCGGATGCATCGTAATTGTCGATACGGCCACCGCAGTCCGGGCTGTTGCCTGCTTCCCTGAAATATCGACCATATTCGCTCTGCCCTGTTCATTAAAATGAGTCAATTTCCCTTCCTGGGATTCCGAAGACATAAATTTTTCACTACTTTCATTGATATATATCGTACCGGAGGCTGTAAACAGCAGCTCCACCCTAAAATCATGGGGCTCCATCGGAATACAGTCCGTCAATATTTGCTCTTGAAAAGCGAGCGCTCCAATAATAGCGCCTGCCCCGCCGCCCTCTGAACGCTGCAAAGCGTCCATAAAACGGTCGTAAAATCCTCCCCCGAAGCCGATCCGGCCTCCTGCCCTGTCATAGGCAAGGCCAGGAACCACGACGAGATCGATTTCAGACCAGCGGTTCTCGGGCCAAATGCCCGTATGCTCAGCTGGCTCGGGAATACCCCATGCACCAGGCAGCAGTTCGCCGGCTTCCTTCAATTCATGCAGCTCAAATCGCCCAGCTCCGATGACCTTCGGAACCAATACGCGATCCCCCTGCCTCCAGCAGTTGTTCATCAACTCGCTGGTATCGGGCTCGTCCCGAAAGGAAGCATAAATGAATACTGTAAGGGGTCTGTTCCGTTCGTCCCGCAGGGGCCCCAGAACTTCCCGTTCCGCCAGCAAGCTGGCCGCCAGCGACTGCTCTTGCCGCAATGGCTCTGGAATTTGGGACCGGCGTTCTCTCATCGCACGGCGCAAATGATGTTTAAGATCTGGGATATCCATCATATAAATCCCTCATAGAATGATATATTCTCATCTAGTTTATCATTGTTGAAGCAAAATGAAAACTAAAGCGATTTCTGAAAAAATATCATAAATACGCACATTTTCATAGCATCGGAAATTGTATGATTTTATAAGACAAGGGACTTGCATAAAGAGCGATGCAATGCGCTGCCGTTTCATGTACACTTAATGTAGAAAGAATAAGCGGAGGATTCAGAAGTTATGCTACTTCAAGCGACTAATATTACGAAACGATATGGTGTTACCGAAATACTTCATGGCATTAATCTGCAGGTTTTAGAGCGGGACCGCATCGGCCTGGTTGGCGTCAACGGGGCCGGAAAGTCGACGCTATTGCAAATATTGGCTCAGGAATTGTCATATGATGAAGGGCAGATTTATAAAGCGAAGGAAACCACGATCGGTTATCTCGCTCAAAACAGCGGGCTGCAGTCGGAGCTCACGATCTGGGAGGAAATGCTGAACGTCTTCGCTTCCCTGCTGGATGCGGAGCGCGAGCTGCGCAGCATGGAGCAAGAAATCGCCGCGCTGGCCGAACATCATGACGATGACAAGGCCTACGAGGAATTACTGGAGCGGTACGCCCGAAAACAAGACTGGTTCAAAGATAATGGCGGTTACGAAATCGAAACCCGCATTCGCAGCGTGCTTCACGGCATGGGCTTCGGCAGCTTCCCGCCGGATACGCTCATTTCCACGCTGAGCGGGGGGCAGAGAACCCGGCTCGCTTTGGCCCGGATTTTGCTCCAGGCTCCCGATCTGCTCATGCTTGACGAACCAACGAACCATTTGGACATTGAGACGTTAACCTGGCTGGAGGATTACCTCCGCAACTATTCCGGGGCGCTGCTGATCGTGTCCCATGACCGTTATTTCCTCGATCGGCTCGTCACGGCCATCGTCGAAATCGAACGCCATCAATCGAAAAGATACACAGGCAATTACACGCGCTACATCGCACTGAAGGCTGCCGAATACGAAAGCCAGATGAAAATGTACGAGAAACAGCAGGACGAAATTGCCCGTATGGAAACCTTCATTCAGCGCAACATTGTCCGGGCTTCGACGACGAAACGGGCGCAAAGCCGCCGCAAAGCGCTGGAGAAGATGGACATCATGGAAAGGCCGACCGGGGATTTGAAGCGGGCGAGCTTTTCCTTTGAAGCAGAGTACATGACCGGCAAGGATGTGCTGCAGGTTGACGGCCTGTCCTATTCCTTTGCCGACGATAAGCATCCGCTGTTTCGCAATGTATCCTTCTATTTGCGGCGCGGCGAGACTGTTGCCCTGATCGGACCGAACGGTATTGGCAAGTCGACCTTGCTCAAAATTTTAACCGGCGATCTGAAGGCTTCTTCCGGATCGATCGTGTGGGGCAGCAAAGTAAAAATCGGGTATTATGATCAGGAGCAGACCCACCTCAATGCCGCAAATACCGTACTCGAGGAAGTGTGGAGCGCCTTTCCCCATATGGAGGAGGCAAGAATCCGCACGGTGCTGGGTAATTTTTTGTTCAGCGGCGATGACGTTCAGAAGAGAATAGCCGCGCTGAGCGGCGGCGAAAAAGCAAGGGTTGCGCTAGCCAAGCTGATGCTGCAAAAGGCCAACGTCCTCATTCTCGACGAGCCGACCAACCATCTGGATTTATTCAGCAAAGAGGTGCTTGAATCTGCTCTGCTCGATTACGACGGAACGCTGCTGTTCATTTCGCACGACCGTTATTTCCTTAACAAGATGGCGGAACGGATCGTCGAACTGCACCCTGGCGGGGCCCATCATTTCCTGGGGAATTATGACGACTATTTAGCGAAATTACAAGAGCTTGCGGAGCTGGCTGATGAAAACGCCACAAGCCCAACACCCAATCCTGCACCAGCAGACGACAGCCCCTCTGGAGCCGACGCTGCCGCGGCCAAAAATGGAGCGGCAACATTCGAGGCCGAGAAACAAGCAAAACGCGAGGAACGCATGAGGCAGCGCCGTCTGGAGCAGCTCGAACAGTCGATTGCCGAGCTGGAGGAGCAGATCGCGGCCATTGAAGCGGAATTAACTCTGCCCGAGGTTTATCAGGACTATACGGCCGTACAAGAGCGGCAGCTTCTCATCGACGAGCGCAAGCTGCAATTGACAGCAGCCTATGAGGAATGGGAAACACTGGCTGAAGCTTAAAAAATATTTTTTACATGGCATTTACAAACGACACCAGTTATGCACAAGATTATCCACAATTCCACTGCTGACTAACCATAAAAAACGGCCTGTGCGGCCGTTTTTTCCCTTTTATAATCGTGTTTTTGTGAAATAACGTTGATTATCCACCGAACTATCCACATTATCCACAGTTTTCAGAAAAAATCATTCCTCAATTTCGTAAAACGATCAATCTCTTGGTACGTAAGCTTTCATCCATTTTTCATGAAGTTAGTCTACAAGCTGTGGATAACTTTGTCCACATCTTGACAAGGAGCTGTGTTTTATTGTAGAAGTATTCACTTTCTTTTTCTAGTGCTTCGTTCCCTAATTTCACGTTTGCTATCCTCTACCCGTCCCATGAATTCCAAAATTGAATTCCAGAAGCACTATGCTCGGCATAACTACCGATATATCAATTAAAAACAATACCCCCTTTCGTTCCAAACCGGGTTCTGCTCTAGCGACACAATAACCTTCGTTCCTGCTTCTATCTGCCTAATCTTGCAAGCACACAGGCATTCCTGGCAAAGACCAAACCCATCTAACAGCCTATTGCTAGAACCAGACGACACTCTTTATCATCTTTAATAGCCTTCGCGTCCAGCTTTCCGACAGCAATTGTCGCAATATGGCAGCTTAGAATTAAATATAGAGAGAAAAAAGAATTACATTTTGGACGGGATCATGATCTTGTGTTAATCATGAAAGGAGAGAGTCAAATGAAAACCTTAAAAACCGCCGCACTCTTCATTTTAAGTCTAAGTTTGGTTTATTTAGGGGGCTGCCAGGCCAGCGGCGCTTCCAAACAAGCTTCCACGGGAGCACAGACACCGGCATTCCAGTCCTCTACCCTTCCGGGAGGAGGCATCGCATTTCCGCATAATGAACGGATACATCTGTCAACTGACCAGAAATGGGTGGCCAGCGAAGGGCATTTATCGGATCTGATCCGCCTGCAGTGGACGGCCGAACGCGCCAAGCCAGCCATTGCCTGGGCCGATGAGAAGGGTATGGACAAGACGGCCATCGTATCCCATGACAAAGCCAACAATCCTGAGCAGCATGACCATAAACATATTTCGATCGAAACGACGATGTCCCCGGACGGGGAGCATAAGGACGAGTTATTCACGCGCCTTGAAATCCCTTACGATACCGACGTATCGGAAATTCGCACCCATTCCTCCAACTTTAATGTGATGGATGGCATTTTAAGAGTGGCAGGCGAAGGACACCGGGACTTGCAGTTTGCCAAGACGGGGGAAGAAAACGAAACGACTCCGCTCTGGAGCCTGAGAGCCGACAGTTCCGAACTTGCCGGCAATAACACAGGAGGGGATTTCAACGTCGTGCGCTATTCAGACGAGGGCGAGGCGATCGACAGCGCATTATTCATGAAACGAAGCGACGGTAAAATCGGCGTGGGGACGAGTGAACCCCAAAGCAAGCTGGATGTGAACGGCGACGGCATATCCATTCGCGAAGCGAAGACTCCCGCCTCCTCCAGCGCTCCGGGAAATAAAGGAGACATTGCTTGGGACGAAAATTACATTTACGTTTGCGTCGCCAAGGATACCTGGAAACGGACGGAGCTCTCATCCTGGTAACGGCTAATCACCAGACATGTATATACTTTCTCATATCTCAAAAAGCAGCATTCAAAACCTTGGCCAAAGAGGCGCCCAGTGCCTCTTGCCAAGGTTCTTCCTGTTGTCCGCAACTTGAATCCGGCTCTTCCAACCGCTACAATATATTGTCATACAGGGCTAAAGAAAGGGGAGCGCCATGACCCGCAAAGTCGTTAACAACATCTCCGAGCTCGTCGGAGACACTCCAGCCGTGAGGCTGAACCGTCTGGTCAGCGTGCAGGACGCTGAGGTCTATGTTAAGCTGGAATATTTCAACCCGAGCGGCAGCGTCAAGGACCGCGCGGCTTCCCACATGATCCGCGAAGCGGAAAAGGCCGGCAAGTTGAAGCCGGGGGCAACCATCATCGAGCCGACCAGCGGCAACACCGGCATCGGACTGGCGATGAACGCCGCGGCCAAAGGCTACAGGACGATCCTTGTCATGCCCGATAATATGACTAAAGAGCGCATTAACATTTTGAAGGCTTATGGCGCGCAGGTGGTGCTCACACCCGCAGCCAAGCGGATGCCCGGGGCTATCGAAAAAGCGAAGCAGCTCCTTGCCGAAATTCCCGGCAGTTTCATGCCGCAGCAATTCCAGAACGAGGCGAATCCGGAAATCCATCGCCTGACCACCGGTCCTGAGATCGTGCAGCAAATGGACGGCAGGCTCGATGTTTTCGTCGCCACGTCCGGAACCGGCGGTACGATTACGGGAACTGGCGAATATTTGCGAAAACATATTCCCGGCATCCGGATCGCCGTCGTTGAGCCAATGGGTTCGCCGGTGCTGTCCGGCGGAGAGCCGGGACCGCATAAGCTTGTCGGCACGAGTCCAGGTTTTGTCCCGCCTATTCTCAATACCGGCGTTTACGACGAGATCGTTCAGGTATCCGACGAGGATGCGCTGGAGACGACTCGCCGCCTGGCCGCCTTGGAAGGGATTCTGGTTGGCCCCTCTGCGGGAGCCTCCGTCTGGACGGCGATTCAGTTTGCACACCAGCTTGGAGCGGGCAAGCGGATATTATGCATTGCGCCGGATACAGGCGAACGATATTTAAGCATGGACATCTTCAATTAAAGAGGTATAATAAACCAACCAAGTACAAAACAGAGGTAGGTGCCCAGCCATGAGCGAAATCATTCAGGGAGTATCCCATATCGACACGAAAGAACTGAGCGATATACTGCAGGATCCCGGCAACCGAACTATTCTTATCGACGTGAGAGAACCGGAGGAGTACATTCAGGCCCATATTCCGGGCGTACCGCTCATTCCTATGGGGGAGATTATCGGCTATATGGACGATTTGGACCCGGAACGGGAATACGTATTCATATGCCGGAGCGGGCAGCGGAGCTTTAATGTAGCTAAATATTTCCAACAGAATGGATTCGATGCAGTGCATAATTATGCCGGTGGCATGCTTGATTGGGACGGGGAAATGGCCACGGGCCTAGAGAACGTCATTGAGCATCCTTTGGATCCCAAGAAACTGGAGAGATAATGTAAAGCGTTGGCCTTGCCATCAAATGTAATG
Organism: Paenibacillus sp. FSL W8-0186; assembly: GCF_037969765.1. Classification (NCBI taxonomy): domain Bacteria; kingdom Bacillati; phylum Bacillota; class Bacilli; order Caryophanales; family Paenibacillaceae; genus Paenibacillus; species Paenibacillus sp. FSL W8-0186. Next base: position 4,398,452 of record NZ_CP150207.1, read on the forward strand.
TTATGAAGTATTAATAATAAATCTCTCCTTATTTGAAGGAGAGATTTTCTTGTATTATTCTAATCCGCCTGATAGCTGAAATAGCCAAAGTAAGCTGGCGTCTTGGAATCCCGGCCGTTCCCGGTCGCGTACATCCCGAGCAGCGCCCCGGTAAAGCCGCCGTTGCCCTCCGGGGACAATGCCCGGGCTGGCGCCGCTCCCGTTTCGTGCCATGCCTCCCCGTCCAATGAGTACAGCAGCGCATACTCTCTTTCCTTGGCGATCACGCGAAGCCACACACGCTTCGCAGGAACCGGCTTCTCTGCCAAGACAGTCGTCTGTCCCTGATCCGTCATCATAGCGATCAGAAGCTGAGCGCCTCCCTTCCGTCGGATTCCGAGCGTCAGATTTCCCCGCTCATTGAGCCTGACAGCAATTCCAGCCTCTTCGCCATCGTTCTCTGGAACGAAATGAAGTTCCGTAGACACCGCAACAATTCGGTGCTGCTGACGGACGCCAAGAAACAAGGCAGGACCTGTATCCCGCAAAGCAAGGCTGTTCCCCGTCAACATCACGTAACCAGGCCGCGTGCCCAGCAGTATCTGTTCCTCCTGTGGAGCCAGTAGAAATGCCCAGCGGTACCCTAGCTGCGCGTCCGTAAAATCATCCCGCCAGTATGGCTCAGCCGCCGATGCCAAGGATGGCAGCGGGATGAATGTTCCTTCAGCAGCCATCTCCAATCTGACCGTTCCTTCATTATTGTCCACCACGGGCCAGCCATCCCCGGTCCATTGCACGGGAGCCAGGAAGGTTTCCCGTCCGAGCACGCTGTACTGCCCGTCTACGGGACGGACGCCAAGGAACATTGCCCACCATCTTCCTTCCGAATCCTCGACCAAGTCGGCATGACCAACATTCTGTATCGGATCATCAGCAAGGCGGTTATGGGTCAGCATCGGATAAGGCATCATCTCGAACGGCCCGTAAGGCGCATCGCCCCGGTAGACCAGGACGCGATGATCCCGGCCTGTGCCTCCGCAGGCGCAAATCAAATAATAGCGGCCTTTGATTTTATAGAGATGCGGCCCTTCCGTCCATACTCCTCCGTCGCCCCGGGCCACGACGACAGGCTCGCTTAGCGCTGCCCCCGTTGCAATATCGATCTCATACTGGATAATATGCGAATCCTTATCCGCCCCCATTTGCGCGGTCACGTACACCGTTCCATCATCGTCGAACATTAGCGACGGATCGATGTTCCCGTAAGGGATACGTATCGGATCGCTCCACGGTCCGGCAGGATCGGCAGCCGTCATGTAGAAATTGCCGATGCCCATCACATCCGTCGTAATGATATAGAAGACGCCCTCATGATGTCTTAAGGTCGGCGCATAAATCCCCTCCGAGCTTCTGCGGCCGGACAGATCGATCTGGCTCTTGCGCGTCAGCGCATGCCCAATCTGCTGCCAATGAATGAGATCCTTGCTGTGAAAAATCGGCAAACCGGGAACATACTCAAACGAGCTCGCCGCCATATAATAATCGCTGCCCACCCTAATTACGCTGGGATCGGGATAAAAACCCGGCAATACCGGGTTGCTGTAAATCTGCTTCATACTTTGTCCTCCTGTTCCTTGATTCATAATAAAACGTGCGCCCCCGCGCATCTGGCACACCCCGTACTTCCTCATTTTTAACCAAGCTGCTTTTTTGTGCCCTAATTAGCATAGGGCTGTCCCTAGAATGATCCTAGATAACAGAGGGACACCCTCATTCTTTAGCTCCTCTATAAAAACTGTCGAACACTACGCTATGACGTAAACTAATGGAATTTATGTATCTAATTCTACTCTATACGAACATCTTTTGGAATTAGATGGATTTGATGCGCCTAAAGTCAAGAATCCCGTCCATGATGGTCCTCACCCTTCTTCTAACGACATGAAATCCATTTAAATTTACATTTCATTTTTAACCGCAGAAAATAACTACTATAAATCCATTAGATAAGGGCAGGTCACATCAAGGGCAACTGCTCGTTTCGTCGCTTCTCCCCGCCCACAATCTACTGAAAATAGCAGGCCGCCTCCTCACTACGTGTCTACAAAAGCAGGTGTATGAAAAAAATTGGGCGGAAAAACTTACGTCTTCCCGCCCAATTTTTAATTTTGGGAACTTATTGGACAGCCCCGGTTACATCCTATTAAGCTCTAAGAATCCATCAACCCTGAAGTTCTCGTTCTTGAGCCGGCTACCTCGGCCACCCGGTAATAAGCGGGCTTCGGCTGATGACGGTCATCGAATAGGAACGGCCAATTTTTGCGCCCGTGAACCGGGAAATTGTCAAGCCACGTATAATCGTCAGCCGCTCCCCAGAACGTCACCGCGCCGATTATGTCTTTATATTCCTTGAGCAGTTTGAACATCTGCTCATACCGCTGTGCTTGAAGCTCGATGAGCTCAGCCGGCGCCTCCTTCAAATCCGCTCGCTTGTCGTCGAAGGCGAACATCGATACGTCGAGCTCGGTTAACTGCAGTTGAAGCCCAAGTGAAGCGTACTTCTCGATCGCTGCGCGAATATCGTCCAGCGATGGCCCGTACAGATTCCAGTGGGCCTGCAGGCCCATGCCATGAATAGGGGCGCCCTGCTCCACCAGAAGCTGGACGAGCCTGTAGATCTTTTCTCTTTTTAGCGGATTCGATTCATTGTAGTCATTGTAAAATAACAGGGCGTTTGGATCGGCTTCATGCGCAAGCTCAAACGCTTTGGCGATAAATTCAATCCCGGCGATTTCCGTCCATTTCGATTCCCGGAGCAGCGCCTGCCCTTCGTCGGCGATGACCTCATTCACCACATCCCAAGCATAGATATGCTCTTTATACCGCCCTACCACCGTGTGAATATGCTCCTTCATCCGGGCGTACAGCGTCTCTTTGCTGACCAGGCCTCCAGCCCGGTCCTCGAACAGCCAATCCGTCGTCTGGTTATGCCAGACCAGCGTATGCCCTCTGACCTGCATGCCGTATCGTTTGGCGAAGTCCACGATAGCATCCGCATCCCCGAACGTGAACTTCCCTTCCTCCGGCTGCAGACTGACAAACTTCATCTCATTTTCCGCAGTAATGCTGTTGAAATGATAAGCGAGCAATTCCTCCTGTGTTTGAATCGTCCGCGGGTTCACAGCGGCCCCAATTTGGAAGCAGTCCGCGAAAACTTCCTTCAGCTTCGGTTCGTTTCGGTTCATAACGCTGCTCATTATCCTTTAACCCCTCCTAATGTCATCCCTTGTACGAAGTATTTCTGCAGGAACGGATATACCAAAATAATAGGCACACTTGCCACAATCGTCATCGTTGCGCGGATGGATGTCGGTGTTACCCGGTTGATAGCGGCTTCCGAGCCGGAGAACATGCTCGCATAGTCGTTACCGCTGTTCAGGGAAGTATTCGAGTTCTGCAGTATTTTCATAAGCTCATACTGAAGAGTGCTCAGGTTCACATTGGATGAGTTGTATAAGAACACATCAAACCAGGAGTTCCACTGCGCTACGGCCGAGAACAGAGAGACGGTAGCGATAACCGGCAGACAGAGCGGCAGGACTACCCGCAGAAACGTCGTGAACTCGCCTGCGCCGTCGATACGGGCAGACTCCAGAATCCCTTCCGGCAGCTTCTCGATGAATGAACGGATAATAATGACGTTAAACACACCGATCAGACCCGGAATGATATAGACCCAGAAGCTGTTCATCATGCCGAGCTCCCGGATAAGCAGAAAATTGGGAATAAGCCCCCCGCTGAAATACATTGTCAGAATAAACGCGATCGAAATAAACTTGCGCAGCACGTATTCCGGCCGGGCGATCGTATAGGCGACCATCGTACAGCAGAACACGGACAGCACCGTACCGATCACGGTACGCAGCGCCGAAATCAGCGTTGCATGGAAAATCGTCGCTTCTTCAAATACATATTTGTAGTTCTCCCACGTAAATTCCCGCGGCAATAAATAAATGCCGCCCTTGATGGAGTCGTTGGCCGTGTTAAGCGACACGGCGAGCGTGTTGAGAAACGGATACAGCGTGACGATCATAAGACAAATCATGAAGATGATATTAAACGTATCGAACAGCCGGTCCGCTGGCGATTTGAACCGGGCATGCATCTTAGGCGCTTTCGATAGCGACTTAGCCATATTGAATCCTCCTTCAGAAATACGACCTTAGAACAGCCGGTCCTCGCCCAGTCTCTTCGCGATATGGTTAGCTGTAAACAACAGAATGAAGCTGACCACCGTCTTGAACATACCCGCCGCGATCGAGAGGGAGAAGTTCCCCATCTGAATCCCGTATTTAAGCACAAAGATATCCAGGTTCTCGGAATAGTCGACGTTCATGCCGTTGCCGAGCAGGTATTGTGGTTCGAAGCCGGTCTCCAGCAGGTTGCCGATGTTCATAATCAGCAATATGACGACAACAGACTTAATGCCCGGCAGCGTAATATTCCAAATGCGCTGGAACCGTCCTGCTCCGTCGATTTCCGCGGCTTCATACTGAGACGGATCAATACTGGTCATCGCCGCCAAATATATAATGGTGTTCCAACCTACGTTTTTCCAGACTTCCGAAACACCGAGTATTCCCCAGAAATATTTCCCTTCCCCGAGCCAGAGAATCGGCTCTTTGATAATGCCGAGCCACATCAGCACATCGTTAATGATGCCGCCGTCCGCTGACAACGCCGTCGAGATAATGCTTGAGGCTACAACCCACGAAATAAAGTGCGGTAAATAACTGATCGTCTGCACAACGCGCTTGAAGGCGACTTTACGGAGCTCATTAAGAAGAATCGCTAAAGTAATCGCTGTAACAAAACCCAGAACAAGATTGATAAAGCTCATGGCAAGTGTATTGCGCATAACCCGGACGAAATGCTCGTCCTGGAACAGGAACTTGAAGTGTTTCAGACCTACCCAGGTCTGCTCGAACATCCCTTTGGCCGGCTTGTAGTCCTGGAAGGCAATGCTCCAGCCCCACAGAGGCAAATATTTGAAGATGATCAGCCAAATCAGAAAAGGCACCGACATGAAGACGAGCGTTCTTTGCTTGCTTAGTTTATGGAAGAAACCTTTCAAGCCGCCGTCCATTTTATGAACCTCGGGCGACTCTGCCGGTCTTAATTGTGTCACATTGTCCACGGTTTCTTCTCCTCCCTATCCAGTAATGGGGAATTTAGATAACAGAAGGGCCGGAAATCCTCTCATTGCCCAGATCATCCGGCCCCTCCATTTCAAATTCTCGGTTTATTATTTTCCTTGAACCAGATCGACTTTCTTCGCAACTTCGTCTGTCATGAGCTGCTCATAATCTTTCACGCCAAGTTTGTTGAACTCTTTTACGTATTCATCCCAGATTTTGTCGAATTCCGCCGGATTGGCAAGAACGAGTTTCGGGAAGTATTTGCGCTGCAAATCCCCCTTCTTCTGTGTAAAGATTTGCGCCGGCGAACCTTGCTCGATCTGAATACTCCATGCCGGGTACCAAGGACGCTCATCAGGTGCAGCAAACAATTGCGAGAACGACTTGATGCCGTATGCTTCCAGCAGCTTCTTGTCGCTGTCGGAATAAGACATTTGCGCTACCTCAGGCTGACGGCCCGCTCCTACGGAGTTGCCGTCCGGCAGCGAGGAACCGTTACCGTAACGCGGCCAGTTGTACTCGAAGTACTTGAAGCCGAAGGACTCGCGGAAGGATTCCGCATTCGTCTGCTTGATTTGTTCCTCGGTACGATAGAAGCGGCCATTCTCATCTACCGAATAGGTCTCGCCTTCAATGCCCCAGTTCGATAAGATCTGATTCTCATCGGTGAGCAGGTTGTCGAAATATTTGATAATGCGTACAGGGTCTTTCGCGCTGACCGAGATACCTACCCCGCGGTTGTTAACAAAGGAAGGCGGATCGAGATACTGGTCTTTGGTGTTTTCGTCAAAAACGATCGGCAGTGCCATATACTCCAGATCATCGTTGCCAGTTTGCTGTGCAGCTTCACGCAGGTTGTTCATCGCTTGGCCGACCTGCCATCTGTAATCAAAGAAGCCAAGCACTTTGCCGGACGCGATTTTGGCCAGATATTGGTCGCGGTTGTCTACAAAGGATGACTTATCAAACAATCCTTCTGCATTCAGCTTGTTCAGCTCCTGCAAATACCGTTTGGTAATCTCGTCATCAGCATAGTCATTTGCTTCATGAGATTCCATGTCAATGATGACGCCGCCGTCATTTGGATACCCTGCAAGGTGCATCGGCGGATTCGTAAGAGCAAAGAACTGGTCTTGCGTAGTCAACGCGATATATCCCGTCAAGTCTTCACCCGGATGCTTCTTCACATAATCGCGGATCAGATTTAAGTAATCATCAAACGTCTTGATCTTTGGATAACCCGCTTCCTTCAGCACGCGGCGCTGAATCCAGAAGGCCCCCTGCTCGATATTCGGAGCGGAAATATATTCGCCCACTACGGCGCTCATCGGGAGGAAATAAATATTGCCGTCTTCAGCCTTCATCAAGTTGTAGTAAGGCTCATATACCCGTTTGATATTCGGGCCGTATTGATCGATCAAATCGTTTAGCGGAATAAAAGAGCCTGAGCTTAACAGCTTATCGATCGAGCCGCCTGGCACAAGAACGTCCGGGTAACTGTTGCTTGCTATAAACGTGCCTACCTTCGTATTCTCATCACCAACCAGATGCTCGATTTTAAAGTTTACGCCAGTCTGCTCTTCGAAGATTTTTCCAATTGTCGTTTCATTTGTATTAATGTCCTTGCCTGCTACAGCGTTGAAGTAAGTAAAAGTTACTTTATCCAGCTTCTCTTCCTGGGCTCCATTGCCGCTGCCCGCCGACGTATTGCTTCCCGCCTTGCTATTGTCTTTGCCGCCAGAGCAAGCAGACAATAGCGATGCCAGCATTACGATGGTCAGACAACTTAGCCAAAACCGTCTTTTCTTCATGCTTTTGACTTCCCCTTTCAGACTTTCATTTTTGTAAGCACTTTCATTATAAGAGAGCCAGACGGCGACTTTTACCCGTCAATCTAAAGTTGATACTTTGAAAACTATAGGAGCCCGGTTTAGATTTCTAACATTTCTACATCAGCCGCTTCTCCACCGGAATGATGAATAGAATCTCCGTTCCCTCGCCCAGTCTGCTGCGAATATTCAAAGTCAACTGGTCTTTGTAGAACATTCTGAGGCGATAGATGACATTCTGAATGCCGATGCGTTCCCCCATCTCTTCTTCGCCCTCCAGGTAGCGGTACAGTTTCTCGACCTGCTGGTCGGACATGCCAACGCCGTTATCCCGTATCGCGCAGATCAACTCGTCACCGGACTGCTTGATTTCCACCTCGATTTTTCCGCCTTGCTTCAAAGGTTCGATTCCATGGATGCTTGCGTTCTCTACAAAGGTAACGATGGACATTTTGGGAATCAATATCGAAGAATCAGCTTCGTTCGCAACGACCGTATATTCAATTTTCTCGCCAAACCGGTATTTCTGGATTTCCAGGAAGCAATAAATGAATTCCAGCTCTTCCTTCAAAGTAACCATATCCTTCCGCCATACGAGAGAATTGCGGAAAATCTTCGCCATATTATGAATGATCCTCGCGGTCTCCTCCTCGTCCTTCATCAAGCTCCGCATACGGATTGTCTCCAGGGCATTAAATAAAAAATGAGGATTGATCTGGCTTTGCAGCGCATTCAATTGGGCATGACGGCGTTCCAGCTCCAGATTTTTCTTCTGGATGTCGGCGACGTACACGTTATTGATCAGACTCTGGATCTGCAGGGTCATCCGGTTGAACTCGCCGGTTAATTGGCCGATTTCATCACGGGAGCCTTCATCCTGGATCGTCTCGAAATGCTGGTTTTTTACCTTCTTCATATGCTTCAAAATACGGATAAGCCTTACATTGAGCGATCGGGTGATCCAGACGATGATCAAGGTCGGCAGCAGAATATTGAGGCAAGTCAGCAGCACGATGAAATTTCGGTTTTGCCTGACCTCCTGGAATACTTCATCCTCGGAAATTCTGCCTACAATGCTCCAGCCGTTCAAATTATTGCTCTGCCCGTAATCTTTGTGAAATTCGATCGTTCTCTCCGGGGCGACGATCTGATCGAAAGGGATGGCGCCTGCATGCAAATCGAGATTGGCGTCGTTAGAATATTCAACCTCCCCGCGTTCATTCAGCAGGTAAATGCGGCCCTGCAAATTCAAATTATTAAATATTTGCCGGATCACCGGCATGCGCAAATCGATTTTCAGAAAATGCCCGTTCTCTTGCCGCGAGAAGTAATAGTAATCCATCCGGCGGATGACGCTGAACGTATCCAGCTGGCCATCCCGACCCGTGCGCATAAAAATCGGCGCAGACTGCTTGGCCGTGGATATTTTTTTATACCAATCCTGCTCCTTGACGTTCTGATCAATGTAGACAATGCCGCCCGAGTACAGCAGCGTGGGATTATCGACATATACGGTGATTGCCTCCACCGAATTATAAGCCGGGCTGGAGGTGTTGATAATCCGCCGCAAATATGAGTCGTAGGCCTCCACATACTCGGCAGGATGCTCGTATTCCGTCTCAATGATCTCGTTCAGGAGATGATCGGTATAAAAAACGGAAGATACCTGCAGGGTATCTTCCACTTCTTGAAGAAACTCGTTCTTGACTTGTTCCAGTGCCCGGGAAATGTCCTGCATCCGCTGATTTTTTACGCTCGTCGTAGTCACGTTATAGAAAATGAAATTCGTAAGCAGTATCGGCACGAACACGCATAGAAAATAGAGCAGCAGCATTTTGTCCCGCAGCCGGACATTATTTAAATTGGGTATCATCGGCCCGTCCTGACGGACGCCCCTCCCTTCACTAGCCGCGAACGGTATTCGCTCGGCGTCAGCTTCTCCAGCTTCTCGAACTGTGTCACGAAATAATCGGGATTGCTGAAGCCTACGCGGTCGGCGACCTCATATATCCGCATATCCGTTTGGCGAAGCAGCCGCTTGGCCTCACCTATTCTTAATTGCAGCAGGAAATCGTTGAAATACACGCCATAGGTTTTGCGGAACAATTGTCCTAAATAAACAGGGTTCATGTAAAATTTGGCGGCGATCGATTTCAAACTAATATTCTCGTGGTAATGCTCTTCGATATAAGCGCGGATTTTATGGATACCGCCCTTTTGCTGCTCCTTGCGCAAGACGCTGATATACTGGCCGCTCTCCTCGGCAAAAGCGGTAAAAAGCCGCTGGAGTTCCTGCAGGGACAAGTTCAAATCATGCCAGCCGACAATCGGGTCCAGCGAGACAAGCGACCGTTCGTCTCCGTCCATGCCGCGAATAATATCGATTACGCCGAGGACGCATTGATGAATGTTCATCTTCACAGCCTCAGGAGCATATCGCCTCTCCTGAAAACGCCGGAACATCTGCTTCATCGAACGTCCAAGCTCCTCCAGGCGATATTCCTCAATCTGCTCAATCAAGCGATGGTATAGCTCCTGATCGACCGGCACATACTGGACCGTGCATTCGCTCGTTTGGCTATGAACCACGATGCCGTCATGGTCGTGAACATATTTATATAACAATGCCTCTTTGGCGCTTTCATACGCGCGGCGAAGGCCTGCCAATCCCTGAACCGGGCAGCTGGCATATATAAAGACGCGCCCCTCCCAGACCTTTATTCTGGTGTGAAGCGCTTCTGCAAACGAACGGATGTTGTTATGGAACGGCTTTAGCAGGCGTTCAGGCACGATCACCCCGATACGGCTGCGGTGCTCATGAAGGTAGAGCGGCTGTTCTTCGCCTACGATTTCCTGCAGCGCTTTCTCCACCTGCTCCATAAACTGGTAAAGAGGCAGCTCTTCCCCTCCCTGCCGCCACGGATGCAGATCATTCAGTTCCACGAACATATAATACAGGCAATCACCGCTAGTCAGGTTCAGCTGCGCCTCCCAATTCGAGATGAATTGCTCCCCTGCTTCATTCCTGATAATCGACTCGATCATCGCCTGATTCTCCAGCCGCTGCTCCCGCTCCTTCCCTTCCCGCTCCTCTTGAAGCCGGCCGCTCAGCCTGCGCAGCATTTCAGTAAATTCGCCCTCATCGATCGGCTTGAGAATGAAATCATGAACTCCGTAGCGAACGGCCTGCTGGGCATAGCTGAAATCGTCATAACCGCTAATAATGACAAACGCAGGCGGCTCCTCATCCTCTTCAATCAGCTGACGGATCAGCCCAAGTCCATCCAATACCGGCATGCGGATATCGGTGATAACCAGATCGGGTCGCTGGGACCGGATCAGCTCCAGCGCGTCCTCCCCGTTGTCAGCTTCGCCGGATATCTGGAAGCCGCTAGCCTCCCAATCGATTAACTTGATTAATCCCTTCCTCGTAAACACCTCATCATCCACAAGAATGACACGATGAAGTTCCATCGGTATGCCTCCTCTCTGCCGGCTGCAATCCATACAGCCGGCATCATGATGTTGGTGGTGCTGTCAACGTTATGACAAGGAAATTCCAAAATAACGGACCGCGTTATGATAGCAGATGTCCTGAACGATACCGCCAATATAATCATAATCCGCCGGCAGCTCTCCCTCTTCGATCCACTCCCCGAATAACCGGCATAGGACACGCCGGAAATATTCATGTCTTGGCAGGGACATGAAGCTGCGCGAATCTGTCAGCATGCCGACGAAGGTACTGATGACCCCAATTGAGGATAACGCTTTCAACTGCTGCAGCATTCCCTCTTTCTGGTCATTAAACCACCAGGCCGAGCCAAGCTGAAGCTTGCCAGCGCTCTCGCTGGATTGGAAATTGCCGATCGTTGTCGCAAGCATTTCATAATGATAAGGATAAAGACTATAAACGATCGTCTTAGGCAGGCGATTGCCGGTTTCCAATTCATTCAAAAAAGCGTTCAAAGATGCCGCCAAATGATAATCGAGGATGGAATCGTACCCGCTGTCCTTGCCGATCGTCTTCAGCATGCGGTCGTTATTGTTGCGGATGGCGCCAATATGCAGTTGCATGGCCCAGCCGCGGTCATAATACATTTCACCCAAGCGAAGCAGCGTAAACGTCCGATAGCGATTTTCTTCCGATTCCGTCAGCATTTCTCCGCGGAGCGCTTTGGCAAAAATTTGTCCGGCCTCCCGTTCCGTCGTTCGCTCAAAAGGGAAAGCCCCAAATCCATGATCTGATAGGCGGCAGCCTTTCGCATGAAAATAATCGATTCGACTCTTCAGCACTTCTAACAGATCCTCGTAGCTCCCAACCGTGCAGCCGGCCGCCTGACCTAGCTCTGCCATATATTCCTGAAATCCCGGAGCCGTAATATTCAAAGCCCGGTCCGGTCTAAAGGTCGGCAGAACCTTGGCTGCAATCTCCCCGTTGTTTGCAATTTGCCCATGCGCCGCCAAAGTGTCGGCTGGATCATCCGTCGTACACGCAACCCGTACGTCGAACTGCTCTAGTATGCCTGCCGCGCGAAGCGATTTCTCCTGCAGACGTTCGTTGCAGCGATGCCAGATTTCCTCGGCATTCTCTTCGCTCAGCCGCTCCTCAATGCCAAAATAACGGGCGAGCTCCAAATGGCTCCAATGGTAAAGCGGGTTGCCGACAAGCCGTGGAACAGCACGGGCCCAAGCCATGAACTTCTCCTGATCCCCAGCCTCTCCCGTAATAAGCGATTCATCGATGCCCAGCCAGCGCATCGCCCGCCATTTATAATGATCCCCATCCAACCATAGCTCCGTCAAATTGCGAAACTGCTTGTTCGCCGCCACATCTGCCGGATTCAAATGATTGTGATAATCGTAAATCGGCATTCCCGCTGCATATTCGAAGTACAGCTTTTTTGCACTATTGTTCGTAAGCAGCAAGTTTTCCGTGTAAAAATGTGTCATCTCCATCCCCCTGACAGAATATAATCGTTGCTTCCTAATCACTATGATAATTCTTGATGAATACCAGTTCCATACTACCATACAAGTGTGGTAGTATGGAAGAAGTAAGGAGGTGATCGATTGAGAGGATGGAATCCCCCAATGCAAGAATCGGCCGGGAATACCGTGTACAACGAATTAAAGAAGCAAATCGTCAATATGGAGCTGGCTCCGGGAACTACGTTGTCTGAGAAGGAAATGTCGATCACTTTTAATGTGAGCCGTACTCCCGTGCGGGAGAGCTTTGTCCGGCTTGCCCAGGAAGGACTGGTGGTAGTGCTTCCGCAGCGCGGCACGCGGGTGTCCCTGATTGATCCGGACCTCGTTATGGAAGCCCAATTTATGCGGGAGCAGCTGGAGCGGGCCGTGGTCGGGCTAGCATGCAAGCAATTCCCTGAGAAGCTGCTCGAAGAACTCGGCAACAACTTGTCCCTGCAGCGGGAATCCCTGATGAAGCACGACGGGATGGCCATGTTCGAGTTGGATGAGCAATTTCACCGTATCTTGTTCGAAGGGGTGAACAAGCTCGGGACCTGGGGCGTCATTCAACAAATGAACGCTCATTTGAACCGGAGCCGCATCCTGTGGATGAGAACCGATCCCCATTGGGATCATTTATTCGAGCAGCATCGCGATATATATGAAGCAATTTGCCGAAAGGATGAAGCCTTGGCAGAGCGTCTGATGCAGACCCATCTGGCTCTTAGCATTTATAATCTCGGCCTGCTGCAGGAGAAATTTCCCGATTATTTTAATAACCAAACAAAAATTCATTAGGCGGTGAAGGCATGCGTATGGTATTTCGCTGGTTCGGCGAGAACAACGACACAGTTACGCTGGATCAAATTAGACAAATCCCTGGAACAGAGGGTATCGTGTGGGCACTTCATGATGTGCCCGCCGGAGAAGTATGGCCGCTCGAGCGGATTCAGGAAATCCACGACTTAGCCAGCAAGCACGGCTTGCATACGGAAGTCGTCGAAAGCGTGAACGTTCACGAGGATATTAAGCTCGGGCTTCCGACCCGGGATCAATATATCGAAAATTACATTCGCACAATCGAGAATTTGGCCCAAATCGGCGTTAAGGTCATTTGCTACAATTTCATGCCGGTATTCGACTGGGCGAGAACGGATTTGTTCAAAGAGATGGAAGACGGCTCAACCGCTCTATTCTTCGAGAAGGAGAAAATAGACGGAGTAGATCCATTCGAACTCGTAAAAATCATCAATCAGAACAGCGATCTGACGATGCCAGGCTGGGAGCCGGAGCGTCTCGCACATCTCACTTCCTTGTTCGAAGCATACCGGGACGTTACGGAAGAGGATCTATGGGACAATCTCAAGTACTTCCTAGACAGAATCGTTCCCGTCGCCGAAAAAAATGGCATCCTGATGGCGGTTCATCCGGACGATCCGCCGTTTGCAATCTTCGGATTGCCGCGAATCCTGAACGACCAAGCCGGCTTCCGCCGCCTGCTGTCGCTCCATGACAGCCCGGCCAACGGCATTACGCTGTGCACCGGATCGCTCGGAGCCAAGCCAAGCAACGACATCATCTCCATGATCCACGAATTCCAGGGGCGGATTCCGTTTACGCATATCCGTAACGTTCGCGTTATGGATAATGGGGATTTCATCGAGACCTCCCATAAAACCTCTGACGGCACGGTCGATATCAGCGGCGTTGTGAAAGCGTATTATGACACCGATTTCACAGGCTACTGCCGTCCTGACCACGGCAGACATATTTGGGGCGAGCAATGCCGTCCGGGATACGGATTATATGACCGCGCTCTCGGAATCATGTACTTATGGGGACTATGGGATGCCTATTCGAGACAGCAGGCACAATCCCCTAACGCAAGCGCTGGGGAGGGGAATTAACATGTGTGCATTGCCTAAGCATTCTTCCCTTGAAGGGAAAACCGCAGTCATTACCGGCGGCTCCGGCGTGCTCTGCCGGGCCATGGCGCAGGAGCTCGCCCGGCAGGGAGTCAAGGTCGCCATTCTTAACCGGACGAAGGAGAAGGGAGAAGAGGTTGCAGCAGCGATTCAAGCGAGCGGCGGCCAGGCGATCGCCGTCGCTTGCGACGTTACCGACGAGGCCAGTGTCCGTGAAGCGGAGAAGATCGTCCGGGAGCAGTTGGGCCCCTGCGATATTCTGATCAATGGAGCCGGCGGCAATCAGCCTAGCGCCAATACGACAAACGAAATTTTCCGCTCCGAGGATTTGGCAAATCCGGACATCACGACCTTCTTCGACCTGAGCATTCCTGGAGTTAGAACGGTATTTGACTTGAACTTCGTCGGCACCCTCATTCCTACGCAGGTGTTCGCCAAAACCATGCTCGGCCGCCCAGGAGCAGTCGTGCTGAACATTTCTTCGATGAGCGCTCCTTGCCCAATGACTAAAGTGCCTGCTTACAGTGCAGCGAAAGCGGCGATCAATAACTTTACGCAGTGGCTTGCCGTACATTTGGCGGAATCGGGTATCCGCGTCAATGCGATTGCGCCCGGTTTTTTCCTGACGGAACAGAACCGTAACCTGCTTACCAATGAGGACGGCTCGCTGACCGAGCGTTCTCACAAAATCATTACGCACACGCCGATGCGGCGCTTCGGCGTACCGGAGGATCTGCTCGGCACGCTGCTCTGGCTCGCCGATGCGGAAACGTCCGGCTTCGTTACCGGAACAGTCATTCCGGTGGACGGCGGCTTCATGGCTTATTCGGGAGTATAAACAAGCTTTGAAAACTTTAGCACTTTCCCCATGCAATTAAACATGTTGTTCTTAAACCTCCCGGACCCATGCGGGGATCTTATATACTGAATCACATTCCGGACTCAGATGAATACCATTTTCTATGCAGGGGGAGTATCATGTTCAGCGAAAATTATGTTATTCAGCAATCTAGCGGCGACGGCGCCTTTCAGCTCGTCCACGAGGGAGCGTCCGCAGACATCTACGTGTCCGATGAGGATCATGCCGGTGTTATCCGGGCGGCGAAGGATCTTCAGGCGGATGTGGAACGGGTGTCCGGACGCAGCCCCATGCTTATGCATGATCACAAGCTGCTGGCTGGGCACGCCGTCCTAATAGGTACGATCGGCAAAAACCCGGTCATTGACGCGCTGATCGCGGAAGGCAAGCTGGATGCAGGCGAGGTTGCCGGCAAATGGGAATCCTTCGTCATCCAGACAGTAGCCAGCCCCCTGCCAGGCATCGAGCAAGGGCTGGTCATCGCCGGCAGTGACAAGAGGGGAACCATCTTCGGCATTTACGATGTGTCTGAAAAAATCGGAGTATCGCCCTGGTACTGGTGGGCTGATGTTCCTGTCGCCTGGCGCGGCAGTCTTTACATCCACCCCGGCACCTATAAACAGGGAGAACCATCCGTAAAATACAGAGGAATATTCCTCAATGATGAGGGGCCGTCCCTCATGGCTTGGGTACGGGCGAATTTTCGTGATTTTACCCATGAATTCTATGAGAAAATATTCGAACTGCTTCTTAGATTGAAAGCGAATTATTTATGGCCGGCGATGTGGGACAACACGTTTTACGAGGATGACCCGCTGAACGCCGAAATGGCCGACCGGTACGGCATCATCATCGGAACTTCCCATCACGAGCCGATGCTGCGCCCGCACGGGGACTGGAAGAAGCATAAGCAGGGCCCTTGGGATTATTCAATGAACGAAGAGGTGCTTTACCGCTTCTGGGAGGAAGGCATCCGCCGCAGCCGGGACTACGAGAGCATCGTCACGCTCGGCATGCGCGGCGACGGGGACGAAGCGATGGACGGGCATTTGACCTTTGAGGAAAAAATCGCCCTGCTGGAGAAAATCGTCAGCGACCAGCGGAAGATCATTGCTGAACAAACCGGCCGCGACGCGTCTGAAGTTCCGCAGCTGTGGGCGCTGTACAAGGAAGTACAGGATTATTACGAGCACGGCATGCGTGTGCCCGGTGATGTAACGCTGCTCTGGTCCGATGACAATCACGGCAACCTGCGGCGCGTCCCTACTTCAGAGGAACGGGAACGCTCGGGGGGAGCAGGCATTTATTATCATCTCGATTACGTCGGCGGACCTCGCTCCTACAAATGGATCAATACCGTGCCGGCTCCAAAAATTTGGGAGCAAATGCATAAAGCCTACGAGTACGGTGCAGATCGCATCTGGATTGTCAATGTAGGCGACCTGAAGCCGATGGAATTTCCAATGGAATATTTTCTCCGCATGGCCTGGGATATTTCGCAATTTACGAAGGACAATGCCAGGGAATGTACCGTCCATTGGGCAAAACAGCAATTCGGCGCCAAATATGGCGAAGCCGTTGCAGAGATTTTGACAGGCTACGCCAAGTTCAACGGTAGAATCAAACCCGAGCTGTTGAACGCTGTAGAGCAGTACAGTCTGACGGATTACAAGGAAGCGGAGCTGGCGGTTACAGAGCTGAAGGCCATTTCCAGCCAAGCAGAGCAGCTGCATGAAGAGCTGCCGGAACCGATGCGGAACGCCTTTTTCCAATTAGCCCTCTATCCGGCCAAGGCTTCCGCGCAAATGCTGGAGCTGCATCTGCAGGCCGCGCGAAGCCGCTTGTATGCCCGTCAAGGAAGAAGGGCGGCCAACATCGCCGCCCGGGAGGCGGAGCTGATCTTTGAAGCCGATCGCGGGCTGACTTTGGCCTACAATAAAATGCTCTCGCAGGGCAAATGGGATCACCTGATGGATCAGACTCATATCGGATACACCTACTGGAACCAGCCGCCGGTAAACGCTATGCCGGAGACCAGCACGGTCGAAGCGAAGGAATACTTTGAGATGGGAATCGCTGTAGAGGGCTCGGCCGACGTATGGCCGCAGGCCAATACGGTATGCCGGCTGCCCGCATTCGATAGCTTTACCCGGGAGGCGCGGTACATCGAAGTCTTCAATAAAGGTACGGAGCCGTTCACTTTCCGCGCGGCGGCAGGAGCTCCCTGGATCAGGCTGTCCCTGACCACAGCAGAGGTCGTCTCGCAGAAGCGGATTTGGGTCGATATCGACTGGGCTGCTGCGCCAATTGGCCATGATGTGCAAGGCGAAATCATGATCAGCGGCCCAACGGGGGAAGAAGTCGCGGTGCAAATCGTCGTCTTCCATCCTGCCGAGCCAACCCGCGACTCGCTGATCGGCCATATCGAAACGGGCGGCGTTATCGCTATCGAGGCGGAGCATTACTCCGCAAGCCGCAGTGCAAACGGTGCGGCGTGGCAGCCGATTGCAGGCTACGGACGCACCTTATCCTCGGTTGCCGTATTCCCGGTAACCGGGCCTAGTGCAGAGCAGCCGGATGCCGGAAACTCGCCGAGCCTGGAATATCCCGTGTACATGACGAGTACGGGGGAGATTAGCGTCACGCTGTATGCTGCTCCATCCATTGATTTTGTGCCTGGACAGGGGCTGCGGATCGGCGTCTCCTTCGATGACGGGCCCGTACACATTGCCGAACTGATCGCAAAGCTGCCTGACGGGGGATTCGATGAACGCGACTGGGAGCAAAGCGTCATTTATAACATCCGTACCGGAACAACGCGGCACCTTATCGAGCAGCCGGGCTATCATACGCTGCGCCTTTGGATGGTCGATCCGATCGTCGTCCTGCAGAAGCTCGTAATCGACACCGGCGGTCAGAAGCCAAGCCTGCTCGGCCCGCCGGAGAGCTATTACAACGGGCTGCCCGCTGGAACGGCGCCATGGTCCGCGCAGGAGGCCGACCGGGATGGCTTCGATCCGTTCGTTGTGCCCGGCGTTCTAGGCGGCTGCTGCACCTCCCCTGAAGAGAAGCTGGATATTTTTGTGCAGCAGAGCGGCCTGTACTCGCTGAAACTTGCGGCCATTGTGAAGCCGGGCGACAAGCCGATGCTTCGGCTCAGCATCGACGGGCGCGAG
The DNA here is from genome assembly GCF_037969765.1 of Paenibacillus sp. FSL W8-0186. NCBI lineage: Bacteria > Bacillati > Bacillota > Bacilli > Caryophanales > Paenibacillaceae > Paenibacillus > Paenibacillus sp. FSL W8-0186. The sequence continues at coordinate 4,416,389 of NZ_CP150207.1, forward strand.
CTGCCTGGGCCGATCTGCTTGACGCCGGCCGAGAACGGGAGCGGATCCCTGCGCTATGTCGCAGAGAATCTCCCGCTCGAGGCGGGCCGGCATTCGCTGCAGTTTACCGCTGAGCGCTGCCGCGCCCTGAACGGGGAGATGCAGCTCGAGCTCGCTGCGCCGGACCGGCTGCGCATTCGGCCATCGCTGCAGCGCGGCGGGCTGCTGCCGGAGAAGCCGCTAGTCGCCCAGGTCGGCTTGCTCGGCATCGACGGGCGCTGCAGCTGCCGCTATGCGCTGACCATCTCGCTCTATAGCGAAGACGATCACCTGCTGGACGAGGCAACCGTAACGGGCATTGTACCGCGCGGCGGCGAAGAAGTGCAGCGCGTCTGCCTAGCCGGTTCACGGCCGGAGAATGAGTCCCCTGGCTTTAGTGGCCAGGCGATGAGCAGCAGCGAAGCCTTAAATCATGGCCATCCAATAAACAGCAACGAAGCCGGGAATTTCCATGCAGCTTCTTCCCGCTATAAGCTGAAGCTTGCCGTAACCTATGACGGCATCACGCGGACGCACTGCTCGAACTGGATTCTTTGATTTTTCTTATATAGGCTTGCAGATAAAATAGCTGCCGGGGTCCCCGGCAGCTATTTGTAATTAAGCATGATGGTTTATTGGTTTATTGGTTTATTGGTTTATTGGTTTCAGACCGACGTCTGCTCCCTTTCCTCGATGGCATCGGGTCCGAATGATGTTGCTTGCTCCACGATTTATCGGTACTTTCCCCAATTCGGCGTCTTTACACCTTCACCTAGTGTAGTAGGCTGAGTAATGATCCAGCTAGCGGTAGCCGGCGTTACATAACGGTGGTTAAATTGCTAACGGACACAGAAGGCGCTATTTCGATATTTCGGCGGATTTTCCGATTGTTACGGACCCAGGGAGCCTTATTAGGCAATAATCAGCTAAATTTTGATTGCTTGTATGCAAATAAGGTCCTCTGCGTCCGTTAGTCCTTTATTTTGGGCAATTTCTCTGAAATAGCGGAACCTGTGTCCGTTAGTAATCCGCAGCCAGAACGACTGCACGACCACCCGGCATGCACACCGTTCGCCTACCCACGACTGGCTCGCCCACGCAAGGGTCACACTATCAGCCTACCCACGACTGGCTCACTGACGCAGGAGCACATCGCTCACCGACCGTCGGCTCACCCACACATGTGCACACACTACAGGCGCCCACACGTGCGCACACTACTCACCACGCCTACTATAGGCGCTCACCCACACATGCGCACACTACTCACCCTGCCTACTACAGGCCCGCCCACAAATGAGCACACCGTTTCACACTGCTTGCTAGCCAATCCGCGACGGCTTCAGCATACACCCGCTATGTGCTGCCGCTAATCCGAAGTGTGCCCACTCCTCCGAGCTTCATCCTGCAGTTTGCGGCAGGCTTGCCTTCCCGCGCTAGCGGCGATGCTGCTCCAGCCACTGGACGCCGTAGTCCACAAGCTCTCTCTGCGGCATTAGCATCACGCTGGCACCGGCGATTTGTCCGCGAATGATCCGCCCGCCTGAACGCTCAAAATCTGCACCCAGCCGGTCAAAGTCAGCCGATTCATAGTCCAGATCCATGTAGTGAATCCATTCTCTTACGCCTTCCTTCGTAATAGGAGCCTTGCATTCCACTATTTTTTTGCCGGAATAGCTTGCCCGGTGCTCTGATAGATGAAGAGATGTGTTTCTCCCATGTCCAACGCCCAGCAGCAGCACCCAGCCATGGTGGTCATAGATCCTGGACAGCGGCGAATGCTCGCCAAGTCCGTTGTCAAGATCATGCCCCGTCACAATATCGCCAGCATTTGCTCCCCAGGCCGCAAAAGAAACCTGAGGATGATTGCTGCGCATGACACCTCTTTGCTTGCGAAAGGTATCCGGAATCACGCCCATCCATTCGCATGGCGTCATGTCTTCGTCAAAAGGAGGCATTTCTGCCCGAATCGTCTCCCACCAAGACTCTGGGACCGGCGGATTCTCCCACCCTGAAGGATCGCTTAAATCCGGAGTATGCGTCGGCATAACCAACGTGCCGCCCATCCCTATCGCCTTCTCCAGAGCGAGAATGACGGATACCGGTCCCCCGAGCACCCATTGCCCCAGGGATTTGAACGAGGAATGCACGATCAGCGTCATCCCCTCCTGCACGCCGAGCTGCTTTAAATCCTGCAGCAGCGTTTCAACTGTAATTAATGTTCCTTTGATTTCTTCCATTGTATATTCACCTTCCCCCAATTCAACCGCCTATTTCCGTGCGAACATCCCCGAAATTATATTTCCGCGGCCTATTCGCGCCGGCTTCTCATCCCGTTCAGCAGCGTAATCTCATCGCCAGCTTGTATGAAACGTTCGTATTCGGGCGTCTCCATGCCATAGATGGCAATCCGGCCTTCAGCGTCATAATGAACGCCAAAGCCGTATTTTTTCGGAAGCTGGGAAGCCCTTAGGCAGGCATGCGATTTGCTGAACAGCGCATCCCAAATTTGCTGGCGGTTCGTTTCAAGCTCATCGGCCGGGATGTTTTTATGCCTAATATGAATTTCGAACAACAGCTGCTCATGCGTATACCGGTAAGGATAACGGCTCAAGAGCTCATACTGGATAACGTGAATCGGCTTATTGCTCGTTTTATACTGTGGAACGACGCTGCTGGTTACAGGGCAATCCGGCGATACTTTGATGAAAGTATTCTTATAGCTCATCGTTTTTCAATCGCTCCTTTTTGACGCATTAGCATCCATAGTTTAGAGTAATATCCGCCAATAGCGATTTAGCACTTCACGCCATCGTCTCATTCGCTTCTGGGGATATCCCCGGCTTCAAGCAGGGGCTCATACATCATCAGCGCATGGTTCTCGGTAATATAACAATCTTCGATCAATTCGGCGTCCAAGTTGTAGACACGGCGATAGATCAAATTATGCCTAATATGGCCGCCCCAGTATTCGCGCGTAATCCGATGTTCCCTCTCGTAGACCTCGTAACGGTACAAGGAAGGACTTGCTGCGCGAAGCTCTCCCACGAGATTCTCATGATTTAGAAATACATGCAATTGCACAGGCTCATCACTTGGGTTGTAAAGCTTCAAATCCAAATAATTGTACGAGCATGTCGCCCCGCTGCCAAACGGCTGGGTACGGCCGGAGTCCGGGAATACATCATAGCTGTGGCGGTGCCGCTCCCTTATTTCGAGAGGAGAATGAAGCGCCATCCAGTACAGCAAATTCGTAAGCTGGCACAGCCCACCGCCTACCCCATGCTTAAATTTACCATAGTGGAGGACCATGCCGTCAACGTAGCCTTTTCGCCGGGAAGGCTTGCCTACCCCCCTCCAAAAAGAGAACGTCTCTCCAGGCTGCAAAATCAAACCGTCGATCCGGGCTATCGCCAATTTCAGATTCGTGATTTTATTGTGCTGCAGCCACATATCGACATCCTTCAGCTGTCTCAGCAAAGGGCTTTGATGCTCGGAAATGACATGCGGCAGCAAATCACAGCTGCGGGTGCCGGCTATTTTGTCTTCGCCCAGATACCATTCCATATACCGTTTAAAACGATAATATCGCGTGCCAAGCCAGACCCGCAGCTTAGATCGCTTTACAGGCTTCATCGCTTCACTCATTCTGCCTTTCCCCCCCTGGCTCCGTATGTATTCCAGCACAATCTACTTTATTAAACAGTCCTTTCACCTAAAAAGTTGCAAACCTGCCCGTTTTCCAGATTCACTCGCAACATTTTCGACAATTTTCACAGTTTCGCAAAAATTTTCGATAATATTTTCCTTGCCGACAGGATTATTGGAATGATTTGCCGAATAGTACCTTTTGGTGAACGAAGACGACCGTCTCTCGTTCTTTTGAGATTGTGATTTTATGTTATGTTGCATGAAACCTAATGTACAAGATTCAGGAGGAAGCTATGAAGTTCGGATTTAAACGCAAGAACCAACGTTATACTGTTCTCGTCGTTCCTGAAGGCTCCCAGCCGGTCTTTCGTCTGAAAATGACTTCCACATATTTGCTTGCCGGCTTAGTCGCCGCCGCCGTGCTGCTCGTCACAGCGCTCGTCCTCTTCACGCTGAACCGGAGCCATGCCTTTAAGATCGCCGCTTTGGAAGCCAAGCTTACGGCGTCCTCGGAGCAGCTTCAAGCGACCGTCAGCGATAAGGAGCAGGAAATCGACCGCTTGCTGCTTCAACTGGTAGAGCTCTCCGAGAAATCCAAAACACTGGAAACGAAAATGACGGAGCTTGAGCGGTTGGAGGCCGAGCTGAAATCCATTACGAACGGAGAACGCACAGGGAGCGGAATCCAGTCCGCTTCGGCTTTGTCATGGCAAAATTCCGACGCCGGAAGGAGTATGGAAGGCATGGGCGGCGAGCTCATCCCTCTGAGCGAAGAGGATATCGACTCCCTTATTGAAGAGACGAGGGAGAGCATATCCGCCTCTTTGGAGGAAATGCCCGCTCTGCAGGCAAGGCTGGAACAAACCAAAGAAGCGGTAACAGAGTACAAAAAAATGATGCGCATATTACCGACGTACTGGCCTGCGGATTCTTTGACAACCACCTCCCCGTTCGGCAAGCGGCTCGATCCGTTTACTGGCAAGCTGACACTGCATAACGGCCTGGACATCAAAGGAAACATCGGCGATTTGATTTACGCCGCGGCTGACGGAACCGTCGCCGATGCCGGATACAGCACTTCGCGCGGCAATTACGTCACCATTAGCCACCCGTCTGGCTTATCGACAAATTACTTGCATCTTAATGAGATTTCAACGGCAAAAGGAGAAAAAGTGAAGCAAGGCGACGTGATCGGTACGCTAGGTTCGACCGGACGCAGCACAGGTCCCCATCTGCACTTTGAAGTGGTGAAGAACGGTGTGATGGTCGACCCTGAAATATATTTAATCAAACCGGAAAAGGATGAGGATGAATAATGTTCAAAAGCAAGGCCGTTCCCGTGAAATTAGATCCCGATACGACCGATACACTCGTAGGCGAGGGCAGCAGCTTCGAAGGCAATATTAAATCGGATGCGAGCATCCGGATCGAAGGAAAGGTTACGGGGGATATTGAGTGCAAGGGCGATGTGACGATCGGAGAAAAAGGGCAAGTGAAGTCCAATATTTCTGCGCGCAACGTTATTATCGCCGGTACTGTGACCGGGGACATTCAGACGATGAGCAAGCTTTCCATTACGTCAACGGGAAAACTGTTCGGCAATATTGAGGTCGCCAGCCTGTCTATCGAGGAAGGCAGCGTTTTTGAAGGCAGCAGCCGCATGAGCAGCCAGCCGGAAACCGTTCCAAGCGCCAGCAAGGAGGCCGCGGCTACTTCAGAGAAGAAATCAGAGAAGAAATCTTGATATTCGTTCGGCCGCAAAAAAAGGGTTGTCCCATTCAAAAAGGACAGCCCTTTTGTATTTCTTCATTTACATTCGTACTCCGCCATCGAGCTGGGCATTGCCTTCCTCGGGGCAGGTGCCTACAGACCAGGACTCCAGTGTAATTGACGGCTCCGCCTTAAGCACCCAGCTGGAGAACTCGCCGCTTTTCCATTTCAAGTAGGCTGCGGCCCCGATCATGGCGGCGTTGTCCGTGCAGTATTTCAAAGGAGGAATGACCAGATCGATCCGATCCTTCCCGCACCGCTCGGCTAATGCCGTCCGGAGCCCCCGGTTCGCGGCAACCCCGCCGCAGAGCAATAACTGCACTGCACCCGTCGACTGTACCGCGCGAATTGCTTTCTCCACCAGCACCTCGATGACCGACTCCTGAAAACCGCGGGCTATGGCTGGGCCGTAGCCTTCCTCCCCGCGCATTTTATGCTGATTAACCGCGTTCAGCACAGCCGACTTCAGCCCGCTGAAGCTGAAATCGTAGGAATCCGGCTCCAGCCAGGCCCGCGGAAGCACCTCGACGGTCTCCGACTCAAGCGCCAGCTTGTCGACATGCGGGCCGCCGGGGTAAGGAAAGCCTAGCGCTCTCGCCACCTTGTCATAAGCCTCCCCGACAGCATCGTCTCTTGTGCGGCCGATGAGCTTGAAGCTGCCTTCCCGCTCCATCAGTACAAGTTCGGTATGCCCGCCGGACACGACAAGCGCAATCGAAGGATATTTAATTTCCTGCACCAGCCGGTTCGCGTAAATATGCCCGGCAATGTGGTGCGTGCCGATCAGCGGCTTATCGATGGCAAAGGCCAGACTCTTGGCCGCCATAATGCCGACCAGCAAAGCGCCGACAAGTCCGGGACCTTCCGTCACAGCCACGGCTGATAAGTCCTGGAGGGAAATGCCGGCCTCCCGGACGGCTCCCTCCAGCATGAGCGTGATACTCTCCACGTGCTTCCGGGATGCCACCTCCGGCACAACCCCGCCGAATGCCTGATGCGTCTCGATCTGGCTCGCAATTAAATTCGAGAGCACCTCGGTCCCATTTTTCACAACGGCTACGGATGTCTCGTCACAGCTTGTCTCGACCGCCAATATATAACAATCCTGCTTCAAATCCAATCTTCTTCGCTTCCTTCCTCTTCGCCTGCCTGCGGCTCCCGCTCAGGCAGCTCGCACCACATAATGAGCGCATCCTCCTGATTGTCGGAATAATATCCTTTGCGGGTGCCGACAGAATGAAATCCAAGCTTCCTATATAAAGACTGGGCGGAATGATTCGTAACGCGCACCTCCAGCGTCATCCGGCGCATGCCTAGCTCGCCTGCCCAATCGATCATCCTGCGGAACAGCAGCTCGCCCAAATGATGACCGCGGTAGGCCGTTCTTACGGCGATATTAGTAATATGCGCCTCGTCAAGAACCGTCCACATGCCGGCATACCCGATCGGGCTCCCTTCGTATTCCATCACCAGATATTTGGCGAAATGATTGAGGGTCATTTCGCTGCGAAATGCCTCCTCGCTCCAAGGCAAAGTGAAGGATTCGTGCTCGATGACCATAATATCGGGAATATCCTCAAGCGTCATCTGACGAAAGGTCACCTTATCCATTTGTATCGACTTTGCTGACTCCATGTCCGGCCCCCTCATGAAATGCTAACGAAGCTTCTTCGCTTCCGCTTCCGCTAACTGGGTATAATTCGGCTCCAGCGTATGTACATTGTCATGGGCTCCGCGAAGAAGCTGCTCCGAACCGATAAGGCCAAGCCAGGCCCCTTCCAGCTCATAGCCGGCGATATGCAGCGCGTCTCCCAAGAAAGGCCGGAGCTCCTCAACCGCAGCCTCATGGACCGCCACGTCCCCAACAAACCATACGCCAGCCGGCCTTTGACCAGCAGGCAGCGCCTGAAGCCGGGTGGCAAGCTCGTCCCGCCAGTCGGCCACGAGCCGGATCGCATCCGGGTCCAGGCGGCGCGGTATTTGCCCGATTACTGCGCTAAACAGCGCAGTATACGCCTGTCCGCGCCGGGCATCGATCAGCGGCACAATCCAATGCTGGGCGGAATAATCCGCCGCTTCTGCACCAGCCGATAGATCATCATCGTCATCGCGCCCGTACGTTGAGTTATTTTCATTACCGGCTGACGCATCATCGGCTGCCTGAGCAATAACCTCAGCAAATTGCTCTGGAGCCTGGGCTGTTCCTCTGGCCAAAGCGCCAAACGCAATCGCCTCCAGGCTCGATACGGCGGATACCGGCAAACCCAGAGACCAGGCCAGCGTCTTGGCCGTCGTAACGGCGATGCGGACTCCGGTATAGGAGCCCGGTCCCACTCCGACGGCGATGCCGTCCAGTTGCTGCTTGCCTACTCCCGCTGCAGCGATTGCTTCCTCAATCGCCGTCACTAAATAAGCGGAATGATTCCGCTCCGCCTTAATATTCCGTTCAGCCAGCAGCTTGCCGCCCTCCATGACGGCAACGGCTAACGACGACGTCGACGTATCCAGCGCCAATAACCGCTGGCGCGGCTCTATCGTATGCTTCATTTAGGTGCAGCTCCATTCTGTCTCAAGGTCGTGATCCATTGCTCATAAGGTTCTCCCTGGGCCGTCAAATGCATTTTACGCTCCGAGCCCGGTCCGGCTTCTATATATATGCGCAGCAGCTGTTCCGGCATAATTTCATCAATAATGCTAGCCCACTCCACCAGCGTCACGCCGCTGCCGTAGAAATATTCGTCCAGTCCCAGCTCCTCCGCTTCCTCCAGCGACAGCCGATACACATCCATATGATAAAAAGGCAATCTGCCCTCATATTCTTTAATGATGGTAAAAGTCGGACTGTTTACCGTATCCCGAACTTCCAAATGCTTCGCGAACAGCTGGGAAAAAGCCGTTTTCCCCGCACCCAAATCACCGTCCAGGGCAATGACCGTTCCCGGCGTCGCCCGCGCGGCAAGGAAAGCCGCGAGCTGCCCGGTCCCTTCCAAATCCTTCGCCTCGTACACCCATTCGGCCGAAGCTTGATCCAATCCCACTACGATACAACCACCTTTACATACGCAAAATGTATGTCCCCATTATATCGGTCTGCCGCATGACCCGCAACAACTTGGGCCGCAGCCGCCCGGTTATGAGAAGCCAAACTGGACCATACTATGATAGAGATAGTTCGTCAGTTTCCTTGGTACTACGCGCATATTTACGTCGAACTCGTCATCATCATACACCAGCCAGCCCGCCAAAAAATAAATATCGAACACAGAAAGGAGCAAACACAAGATGCATACTGTATGGAAGGGTGCGATCAGCTTCGGGCTTGTACATGTCCCGGTCAAAATGTTCTCCGCCACGGAGGACAAAGACATCTCCATGAAGTACATTCATACCGCGTGCGGCAGCCCGATTTCTTATGTAAGGCGTTGTCCTACCTGCGACAAGGATACAACCTGGGAGGAGATTTCCCGAGGATATGAATATGAGAAGGGCAAGTACGTCCTGTTTGAAAAAGAGGAGCTGGAGCAGTTGTCGGCCCAGACCGAAAAAACGATCACGATTCTGGACTTTGTAGATTTGACCGAAATCGATCCAATCTATTTCCAGAAAACCTACTATCTCTCCCCGGATCAAGCGGGGTCGAACGCCTATCAGCTGCTGCTGGAAGCGATGCACCAGTCCGGCAAAATCGGCATTGCCAAAATCGCAATCCGCTCCAAAAGCAGTCTGGCAGCTATTCGCGTCATGGAAGGCTGCCTGGCCGTGGAGACAATCTTCTATCCGGATGAAATCCGGCCGATCGCGCAAGTGCCCAATCTGCCGGAGAACATCAGTGTAAACGATAAAGAACTGTCCATGGCCAAGCTGCTGATTGAACAGCTGTCCACACCTTTTGAGCCGGCGAAATATACCGACGATTACCGCGAATCCCTGCTGCATCTCATCGAGCAAAAGATCGCCGGAGAAGAGATCAGCCTGGCCCCAGCCAAACCGCAAACCAATGTCATCGACCTGATGGCGGCACTGCAGGCGAGCATCGAGGCGGTCAAGCCCGTCGTCACCGATCCTGGACCGGCCAAGCGTACCCGCAAAACGGCGGCTAAGAAACCAGCCGCGGGGGCAGGCGGTGAAGATGCTCCGCAAAACGACGAGCTTGCTCCAAAGCCGAAGAAGAGAACATCAAGCAAAGCGAAGAAAACCATTTCCTGAACACTATATCCCCTGCGTAACCGTACAGCTCTCCGGCGGCACGTCGGCCATCCCCTGCAATACGGGGTGGCGCATCGTTCCGCCGGGAGTCCACTCCATGAACTGCACCTTCACCGTAAGCAGCGGCCGGGTCCATACCGCTCCCTTTATCCGCTGCGGGATGTTATGAAAGAAGCGCTCCTTCACCGTCAGGATGGATATTTGCTCCGCCAGGCTGCGCCATGCCGGCTGATTCAGCTTGCCGCTGCCCGTGTGACCTATATACACAAATTGACCGTTTTCATCATACAGACCCAGCAGCAGGGCATTCATCACGCCATCCCGATAAGTTACGCCGCCGATCACCGCATATAAATCATAGCCGAGCTTCAGCTTTTGCCAGCGCCCGTCTTTGCCGCCCAAAGCATAGGTGCTATCCAGCCGTTTACTGACGACTCCTTCCCAGCCCCGCTCCTTCATGACGGCAAACAGCAGCTCTCCATCGGTGTAGCTCGGAACAAGCTGAATCGTCCCGCTAGGAATAACAATCTCTTGCAGCAGCTCCTGCCGGTCGGCCAGAGAACGGCCTGTCACCCACTCTCCGTTGTGATACAGCACATCAAAAATCATATATATGGCAGGGATCTGCTTGACCGCAAACCGTATTTCCGCCTCGCGGCGCAGACTGTCCCGCCTCATGACCTCATGGAAGGACGGCTTGTCTCCAGCAAGCGCAATCATTTCTCCGTCAAGAATGACCGAATCCGCGCGGCAATAGGATGAGACATTCATAAACTCGGGATACTGCTTGCTCCGTTCATTGCCCTTGCGGTTAATCAGGCGCGTCATATCTCCGTCGTAGTAGGTGAGTATACGCACCCCATCCCATTTCACCTGCGCTATCCATTCCGGCCCTGCCGGAAGGGTCTCCGTACGTACCGGCTCAAAAGGGACTACCGGCTTCAGCTCCATCCTCATTCCTCCATTCCCTTGTTCTGTGATCCGGTCACGGATACAAACCGGCGGCAGCGTACCGCCGTTTCTATGCTTCTTTGTCCAAGTCTGCCCATGCCAGGTTACTTCCATTCTTATGTAAAGGGTACCGCTTCTAGTGGTGTTAAGTTCGTTTAAATTGGGTAAGCCTAATAGAAAATAAGGAAATCCATTCATGACAAGGAGCATGCTCATGTCTAGAACGACGAAAGGTACGATTCTCGTAGAGGGTGAGGAAGTCACCATATCCAATCCCGATAAGCTGCTGTGGCCCGAGGCGGGAATTACGAAGAAGCTCTATTTGGAGAAGCTTGCTGAAATCTCTCCCTATCTGCTCCGTTACTGCCGGAACCGCCTGCTTACGACGATCCGGTATCCGGACGGGGTGGGGCGCAAGTTTTTTTACCAGAAAAATGCCCCTGAACCGCTGCCGTCGTTCGTCCGCACCTCGATGCATGAGGGAGTCGACTACGTCGTACTGGACAGCCTGCCGGTACTGTTGTGGCTCGGCAACTTGGCGTGCATTGAGTTCCATCCGTCGCTGCATTATGTTCACGAGCAGCTGCCGTGCGAATGGATGATCGATTTGGATCCATCGCGGGAGGAGGAGCCGCGCATTATGGAGGCCGCGGCCTATGTCGGAGACATTCTGGCCTCCTTGGGGCTTCAGTCGGTGCCGAAGACCTCCGGGGCTACCGGCGTGCAAATCATCGTGCCGGTCGAATACGGCGTAACGTTTGACGAGCTGCGGCTGATCGGACAGTTCGTAGCCCGCTATGCTACGGAGAAATACCCGGAACTATTCACCATCGAACGGCTCAAGAAGGATCGGGGAGACAAAATCTATTTCGACTATTTACAGCATTATGGCGGAAAAACGCTAGCTGCGCCTTATACTCCCCGGGCACGTCCTACGGCCAACGTATCGACGCCTTTAACCTGGGACGAGGTGCGCAGCAATCCGCTGCCCTCCGATTTCAATCTGCACAATATCGGGGAGCGTTTGAAGCAAAAAGGCGATTTGCTTGCAGACGTCCCGACGCAATCCGTCCAGCTGATCCTTCAGCATCTGCGATAAAGGCCGCTCTAGGGGCTTGCTTCCCGCTCTCCGGCCCCGGTCAGAGCAGCGGGGAGAGCAGCCTGCACAGCAGCTCCAGCCCCCTCTGCAGCTTCGGCCGACGGGTAAATGCCTTCAAATCGATAGCCCTACTCTCGGCAAGATCTCTCAAGAAATCCTCGCTTAAACGGGAAATCGGCGCTTGATCGAACAGAATTGCCGTCATTTCGAAATTGCAGAAGAAGCTGCGCATATCCATATTCGCCGTTCCCACCGTGGCCAGCAGGTCATCCACGATCATCACCTTCGCATGTATGAACCCTTTCTCGTATTGATAGAACTTTACTCCCGATTGAAGCAGTTCCTCGACATAAGAGAGCGATGCCAGCTTCACGATCCGGCTGTCGGATTCGTGCGGAATAATAATGTTCACTTCGACTCCGCTAACGGCTGCGGTCTTAATCGCATTATAAATACTGGGGTCGGGAATGAAATAAGGCGACGTAATCCAAATGCGGCGTTTAGCGACAGCGATTGCACCAAAGCACATTTCCTGTATCGCATCCCAGTGCTGATCAGGGCCGCTGGTCAGGATCTGCACCTGTTCACTGCCCAGGCAGTGATGCTGCGGATACAGCTCAGGATGATTGACCCGCTGTCCCGAGGCCAGCCGCCAATCGGCCAGAAATGCATTTTGCAAAAAATACACCGCGTCTCCGCTGATTTGCAAATGCGTATCGCGCCAAAAGCCAAGCTTGCCGTCCAGTCCCAAATATTCGTCCCCGACGTTAAGCCCGCCTACAAAGCCGACCGTCCCGTCGACGACAAGTATTTTTCGATGATTCCGGTAATTGACCCTCCGGTCCAGCGTGGCAATCAGCGGAGGCAGAAAAAAGTACACTTCTACTCCGCCCTCCTGAAGCTCTTTGACAAAGGAGCTGTTCAATTGATAACTGCCGAGTCCGTCGCAAATCAGCCTGATCTTCACGCCCTCCCCGGCCTTCCTGAGCATCATGCGCTTGAACGATTGTCCTATACCATCCGCACGAAAAATATAAGACTCCATATGTATGTGATCCCTCGCCTGCTCCATTGCTGCCAGCATCGCCGCAAAAGTCTTCTCGCCATCCGTCAATACCTTAGTTTCGTTGCAGCCTGTAATAGGGCTCTCCGAAATATGCGTAAGGAGGCCGAATAACCGTTCCTGATGGCGATAATCCGGATTGCCCATCTCCTCTATGCTCTCGATGATAGCGGCCTGCTGCCATAGCTTGGCCCTGATTTCCTGAAACACCCTGGATCCGCGGCGCCGCAGCTTTCGCCGCTTCTTATAATCCTGAGCCACGAAGTAATACAGAATGAAGCCGATGACCGGGAACAGGAACAGAATCACCATCCAGGCTACAGCCTTGCTCGGGTTGCGAAATTCGAGAATAAGAATCGTAGCGATTTGAAAAATAAACGCGATAAGTACGAGAGCCAGCCACCACATTCACTTCACCTTCCTCCACTCAGCATTGACAATAAACACTAACTATATGAGACAAGATGACTTTTTTGACATGTTTTAAGAGACGCGGGAATAGATAAAGTAATAGAAGCTATCAAATCTACGGGAAGGAGATGCCATGAGAAGTGCTAGTTTACCCCATCGCATGACACTGCTTGTTCTGCGGGAAGCGAATCAGCCTGTCAAGCAAATCCAGGTATCGAAACCGTTTGTGATTGCTGTGCCGATCGCCGCCCTGTTATCCATCTCCGGTTTGATTATCAGCCTGCAAATGCAGTCAGGGCACACCATTTCACGCCTAGAGGATACGCTAAGGCTGCAAAATCTTAAATTCGAAGCCATCGTCACCGACAAAAATGAAGCGATCGAGCGGCTGCAAAGTCAGGTCATTACCTTGTCCGGACAATCCAAAGAGCTGATGGATCGCATGGAACGAGTAAGCGAACTGGAAGCAGAGCTGCAAAGTTTTATAGATAAATATGGAAGCAAGGGGGATGCCGGCAAGCTGTCCTCCCTCTCCTCCTTGTCCTGGGATGAATCCTTAGGCAGGGGCGGCGAGTTCATTGCCGTACATGATCAGGAAATTGAAGAATTGGCTCAGGAGACGAGCGACGATTTCCTGGAGATCAGCGCGATGCTGGATGAAATCGAGAAAAATGTGCCTACAACACTGCAAAAGGCCAAGCAAACGCAGTATTCCATTTCGGGAACCCCTTCCGAGTGGCCGACATTGTCTACCCGCCTCACTTCGAACTTCGGGTACCGGACCGACCCGTTTACCGGAAAGGCGGCCTTTCATGCCGGGATTGATATTTCCGGCAAAATCGGCGACCCGGTCTATGCTGCGGCGGCCGGTAAAATCATTGCCGCGGAAAGCAATCGCTCCAGGGGCAAATACATTATAATTCAACATCCGAACGGACTGCAAAGCTGGTATATGCATCTCAGCGAGATCAAGGTATCCGAGGGAGATGCGGTCAAGAAAGGGCAGACTATTGCCAAACTGGGCAACTCGGGCCGAAGCACGGGCCCCCATCTGCACTTTGAGATCGTTAAAGGGGACAAGAAAGTTAACCCGCTGTCTTATTTGCAATAATACATCCCATTCATGAACGGAGGATAAAAAAATGTTGAAGGATCATAAAAAAGTAGCCGGCTGGCAGGGGACTTTGATCGGCCAGGGCAGCGTAGCCGAGGGAAAGCTGGAGTGCGAGGCGAGCCTCCGGATCGAAGGTTCGTTCCGCGGGGAAATTGACTGCCAAGGGCAGGTCGTCATCGGCGAAACCGGGGAGGCGCATTCCAATATTAAAGGCGCGGACATTATCGTAGCCGGCAAGGTCGTCGGAGATATCGCCTCGCAAGGGCGGCTGACGATTACGAGCAGCGGGCTGGTGGAAGGAAACGTGCATGTAGCCAAGCTTGTTATTGTAGAAGGCGGCCTGCTGAACGGCTCGAGCCAGATGGAGCAGCCGGCTGCCGTGACGGTGCCCGTTCCGAGCTCGAACAAGAAGTCCAAAAAAGCAGCACAGCCCGAAGCAGGGTGAATTCCCCGCTTTGGGCTGTCTTTTCATCAGATATAAGTGAATAAAATTAGTTAGTCTAGCTCGGCCTGATCCGCTTAAGCCTCGGCGGTTGTCATGCTCGCGGTGCCCGGCTGCTCGCGGCGCAGGAAATACAGCATGGTGAGAATCAGGAACGCAACACCAAAGCCCGCCAGGACGCCGAGATTTTGCCAAGCAACCCCGAACTCTCCGCTGGAAATAACGGCCTTATAGCCGCTAACGCTGTATGTCATTGGCAGCATCGGGTTAAAGACCTTCATCCAGTCCGGAATCAGCTCTAGCGGGAATGTGCCTGCGCTGGTCGTCAGCTGGAAGATCAGCATCAGAATGGCCAGGAAGCGTCCCGGATTATCCAGCCAGGTTACCAGAGCCTGAATAATGAACATGAAGCACAGGCTAGTGGCGAAAGTAAAGAAATAGAACAGCGGCACACTCTGTACTTCAAGCTTGAGCACGTAAAGCATTAGAGCGGCAGACAGAATCGATTGGATCAAGCTCATGCCCGTAAAGGCGAGAGCCCGGCTCACGAATCGGTTCCATCCCGTCGCCTCCGATACCGAAGAACCTCTGGTCGGTACGACAAGCGTAGAGATCAATGCTCCGACGAACAGGCCCAGCGACAGGAAGTAAGGCGAGAAGCCGGTGCCGTAGTTTGGAACCTCATTCATTTTATGCTCCTCGATTTCGATCGGTTTCGCGTACATATTGACCAGCTCATCGCTTTTCTTCACGCCGGAGGTCTGCTCGGCGGCTTCGCTCAGCTTGCTTGCCAGCTCGCCGGAGCCGGAGGCCAGTTTATCCATGCCGTCCTTCAGCTCTCCGGCGCCACCCGCCAGCTGCTTGGAGCCGCTCGCTATCGTGCTGACGCCGCCGGACAATTGGCCAACGCCGCCCTGCAGCTTCTCGGCTCCGCCGCTCAGCTGCGCAGCGCCGCTCGCCAGGCTTTGGCCGCCCGTCGCGGCCTCCGACAGCTTCGCGCCGAATTGCTTCAGCCCGCTCGCCAGCTGCTCTTGCCCGCTGGCCAGCTGGCTAGCGCCCTGTGCGAGCTGCTGCTGGCCTTGCACCAGTTCCCCGCTGCCCTGCAGCAGCTGGCCGTGGGCGCCGTGCAATTCACGCGCGCCGTGCACCAGCTCCTGCTGTCCGGCAGCAACCTGCTGGCTGCCTTCAGCCACCGCTTTGCTCGCCGCGATCAGCTTCGCAAGCTCGGGATTGGCGGCCAAATCGGGGCTTGCCTTCGCGAGCTGCTCAAGGCCCTGCGCTACGCCTTTGGCGCCTTCGGCCACTTGGCCGCTGCCTTGCAGCGAGGCTTCGAGCCCCGTTTGCAGCTTCGCGCTGCCCTGCTCGGCGGCCGTCAGGCCCGCTTGCAGCTTCTCGGCGCCTTGCAGAGAAGCCTGCAGGCCCGTATTCAGCTGCGCCCCGCCTTCCTGTGCCTTCACCGCGCCGTCCTCCAGCTGCTTCTGCGCGGCAGACAGCTGGCTCAGGCCGCTGGCCAGGCTGGAGGCTCCGCCTTGAAGATCCTTGGCGCCTTTGCTCAGCGTGACGGCGCCTTCTTCCAGAGGCGTTACGCCGTTTTGCAATTGGTTTGTGCCCTGTACCAGCTTGGCCAAGTTCTCTTTGAGCTTCAATGCTCCCTCATCCAGCTGTACAGCACCGTCGCTAATTGTGCTTGCTCCAGAGCCGGCATCGCTTAAGCCTCCGGAAATTTTCTCAACCTGGTCAAACAAAGTTTCCGTATAAGCTTCCGTAACTTTAGCCGACACCTTCGATTTAATTTCTTTCACGGCGGTGCCGCCGATTTGCGAAGCCAGGAAGTTATAGCCTTCATTCGGCTCGAATATGAGCTTGGCAGGCTGAGGCTGCTCATCCATCAGGGTCGTCGCCTTGGACGAGAAGTCCTCTGGAATGACGATCTTCATATAATATTCGTTATTTTTCATTCCTTTGTCCGCCTGCTCTCGGGTGACGAATCTCCAAGAGAAGTCATCATTTTTCTTCAGCTCATCGACCAAATCGTGGCCAACCTGCAGCGATTTGCCTTCATATTCGGCACCAGTATCTTCGTTTACAACAGCTACGGGCAGCTCGTTCATTTTACCGTAAGGATCCCAGAATGCCGTCAGGAACATTCCGCTGTAAAGGACAGGAATGAACAGGACGACCAATATAGGAATAATCACTTTTGGTTTCTTGAAAGAAGCTCCCAAATCCTTAAAAAACACCGACATCGATTTCACTTTAGCTTCTCTCCTTTAGATCTCTATCTCTATTTAATATTTATCTGTCTATGCGTGGCTCTATCGTTTACTCCGGGGATAGCCCTCCTGCCAGGAACATGCGGACAAATTCTTTAATTTGCTCCTTGCTTAACGGCTCCTCCCGCTTGTTCCATTCCGAGGTGAGCGCAATATACAGCTTAAACATCACGAAGGAAACAACCTTCGGATCGAGCGCCCGAATTTCTCCGCGCTGGGCAGCACGCGCCACCTTGCTCTCCAGATAGCGGAGTATTTCATCCTCGATCCGCTGTAAGCCTTCGCGAGCCTGCGGCGTGCCGAAATCGCGCACCTCCTGAAATAGCTTGATCAGCAGTTCATGCTCGCTCCTGAATTCCAGGAGCAGGTCCATGGAGTGGTATACGTTCTCGAAGAAGGATTTATCCTCCCTCACCTCTGTCTCGGTGATCCGTTTCATTTCCATAATGACCGATCGGAGTATTTCATCAAAGAGCTCTTCCTTATTCGTAAAAAAAGTGTAAATCGTCCCTTTCCCCACATTCGCGATTTTAGCTACTTGATCCATCGTCGTTGCCTTGTAGCCGAACAAAGCAAAGGATTTCTCCGCCGCCTCGATCACCTGCTGTCTGCGGTCTATTGCCATGATCATCACCTCCTTTAAAGTAATGTTTATACCGGTCACCGCTTCAAAAATGACCAAAAATCATTTTCGGTCATTCGGTCATTTTTCACTTTAGCACTTCGATTATTGCTTTGCAACCTTTTTTTTGGCGGCAGCTTATTCCCCGACTTAAGTCCAGCTGCCAGCCAGTCTGCAGACTCTTTTGTTTCCGGCCGCAACCTTATAAACTATAACCAGGTATTAACATTACGAAGCTATTTAGACACGCAAATAACCGCCCCGCTCGGGACGGATCTATTCTTAAAGCAGGTGATAACATGTCCAAAAAACGAGTGCTGATTCTATCGGAGGGGTTCGGAAGCGGTCATACCCAAGCCGGTCATGCACTGGCTGCCGGCATCCGAAAGCTGTGGCCGGACGCAATGACGAAGGTGATGGAGCTGGGCTCTTTCCTTAATCCGATTATCGCCCCATGGATTTTGTCTGCTTACCGGGTTACCGTTAATACGAGCCCTTCCCTGGTCGGAATGCTCTACCGGAAAAAATACGAAAAGCCAGTCGGGCGGTTAACCCGGCTGGCCCTGCATAAAATGTTCTATCAGCATGCATCCGAGGTAATCGGACAGCTTCAGCCGGATGTCATCGTCTGCACGCATCCGATCCCAAATGCTGTCGTCGCGAGACTCCGTGCGTCAGGCCTTCGCATACCGCTGTATACCCTGATTACGGACTACGACGCCCACGGCGCCTGGATTAGTCCTGAGGTGAATCAATATCTCGTGTCCACACTAGAAGTTAAAACATTGCTTCAGCAGCGTGGGGTCAACCCGGATACCATCCAGGTCACCGGAATTCCCGTTCATCCCAATTTCTGGAGCATCCAGGACAAAGCATCCGCCAGAAGAGATCTCGGTATCAAGCAAATGCCTACCGTTCTCGTCATGGGCGGCGGATGGGGACTGCACTTCAAGGAAGAGCTTATCGACAAACTCATCGCCTGGCGCGACAAGGTACAAATCATTTGCTGCACTGGCAGCAACGGCAAACTGACAGAGAAGCTGCGCGCTTGTCCGGAGATGATGCACGAGAATATTACGATCATCGGGCACACCCATGAAGTCAGCAAATGGATGGATGCCTCCGATATCCTGATTACGAAGCCCGGCGGCATGACATGTACCGAGGGACTGGCTAAAGGCATACCCATGCTGTTCTTTGAATCGATTCCTGGTCAGGAGGAGAAGAACCGCGAATATTTCGTCAGCCACGGATACGGCATAGATATGTCTTCTCCCAAGATTATCGATCAATGGTTCTCTGCGATTACGAATCCTTCGCGCAACACATTGCTTCATGACAAAATTAGCCAGCTTCGCCCTCAAGCCTATGAGCCGGATTGCTGCGCCAAGAACGTGATTAAGCTACTCCGGGAAAATTCCATTCAACCTGAGCTCGGATATGCTTATTTATAGAAAGTATGATTCCCGATTTCCTTCGATTTACTCTTCGTATGAGCGACCGTTAAATCCGTAGCCAAAGATAACGCCAGGAAATAATAGGTGTCGTCGGACACCTCCTTGCGTCCATGCAAAGCTTCCGTTACAGCACGAATAGAATCCTCGTTCGGTGTAACACGATCCATTCTTCCGTTCTGCACAGGACTAAATTGCGATTTTTGATATATAACTTCCTTAATCGTGTCGGGGTAATTGGCGGACCGCAGCCGGTTTAAGACAACGTTGGCAACTGCCACCTTGCCTTCGTACGGTTCGCCCTCTGCCTCTGCCATCACAATTTTATGAAGGAGATGCAGCTCTTCATCCGTCAGAACGTAGTGCCAGGTTGCCTGATCCTTGTCTGCCTGACTAAGTAGTTCTGTCCGGGTGAAGTATATTTGGTTGGGGGGATGAGACATATCTATTGCTTCTGCTGCTTGTGCAGACGCCTCAGCCTTCGCCGTATTCTCTTGCACCAGAGCCTGCTCCGCTGCAATCCAATGGCGTGTAAACAAAAGCTGATATGGCTGACTTGCCTTGGTTTCACTTTGCTTCTTCATCGGCAGCATGGAAATTAGCGGCACAATGGGTCGATAAATACGCCTCTCCTGAGACAGGGATGCGTCAGTTGTTGCGGCAAGGAGATTCCGATCCTGCTGTTTTACGATTGCGGAAATACTATTTGATGAAAGCTCGATCGGCCGAGCACGATTCTCACTATTATCCATGCGGCCCCATAATAAAGAAATCGACCCTGAACATACTAGAATAGCACTAATCAAAAGCGCGACGTAACGATTCTGTCTGAAAATATACATATGGCCTCCTACAATTACAATATCTCTGAAATGACTCCTTCAACTATGTAACCGAAAAAAGAGGTTTTGAATAATATCTCTTAATTATTCGACATAAAGAGCCTTCCGAAAGGGAAGGCTCTCCTTATTAAAGTTCTACAGCTAACGGAGAAACATGGGATTCATTTCCGCATGGATACGATCCCTACTACCTCATACATCGGACTTACGGTTACCCTAGTACGATACAACATAATGGTGTCATTTGTCCAATCTCCAAAGGATAATCCTTTATTTGCCAGCGGCTCGCGCAGTTTTTCTCCCTCTGAAAATTTGCGGGCCAGTGTAATATGCGGGGCATATGGCCGCTCCTCTGGCACATATCCCAGCCTGGAGTTCACCGCAATAACGCGGCTGTGAAGATGGCGGAGAGCGTCTACATCGCCATCTACGCCGCACCACAGTACCCGAGGCTGATCCGGACGCCCGAAGGCTCCAACCCCGGCTGCTTCCAGCCGGAAGGGCCGGGCTTCAGAAGCAGCCTCCCGCAAACCGTCCAATAGGGCCTGAACTTGAGTAACGGGCGTATCTCCTAAAAATTGCAAGGTAATATGATAATCCGCCGGATGCACCCATTTACGGAATTTCCAGTCCTTGCGGCGCTCCAGGCACCAGGCGTGCAGCTGATTTTTGACAGGTTCCGGCAATGCCACAGCAACAAACAGGCGCCATTTCTCCTCTTCCACAGACATGCTCATCCTCCTTGTGAATTTACTCTCAATATTTGTTTTTTTGTCACATTTGCATACTTGCCGTTATTATTCAACAAACATTTCAGATTTATAATGTATTTATATGTATCAATCATACAAATTTAATGATAGGAGAACTACTACAGCATGGGATTAGCTCGCAAAATCACATTATCTGAGAAGCTGCACACCATGATCGAACGCTTTAAAATATAATCTGTGCTAAAAAACAACAAGATGACCTCTGAGCTGTTCAGAGGTCATCTTGTTTGGCCCTAGGCCAATGTCGTACTCATATATAAACTATCTTTCGATCTAAAAATTGCACCCTATTATTTGTCTCTGCGCTGACGAGCGCGGGCTTCCCCGCCTTTACGGCCTGCTTCCTCACGGCTCATCTTTCCATCATCATTATCGGAATTACTGCGGGCTTCTCCGCCTTTTTGCCCGATCTCCTGATAGAATTCTCTGTCATGATTTTTTGCGGTAGCTTCTCCGCCTTTGCGTCCGATCTCCTGATAGAACTCCTTATCATGGTTCTTAGCGGTAGCTTCGCCACCCTTCTTGCCAATCTCCTGATAGAACTCCTTGTCATGATTGCGGGCTGTTGCCTCGCCGCCTTTGCGTCCTGCTTCCTCCAAGCTCATCTTACCGTCACGATTGTTGTTAGCCATGGTTGGTTCACTCCTTATCGTATTTGTAAGGTACCGCATCGGGTACGGTATTGTATTACCCGCTCTAAAGAAATCAAAACATCAGCGGCGGATGATATACGATTTGGCAACCGGAACATAGGTGACATTATCCAGCAAGATGTCGTAACCTAGCGATTCTCCATTTACGGTCACCGTAATTTTTTTAAATTTATGATCCAGTTCTTTGGTTTGCAAATTGGGTTTCATTTCGCGTTCTCTCCTTATCTATCGATACGATTTGCGTTGACGGTACAAATTAACCCGCCGAGAGATCAACGAAACAGCAAGCATGCCTAGAGCACAGCAATCGTAAGCAGCAAATATTGGACAGAACTGATAATTTCTATGATTCCCACTTTCATGGGACGCAAAGTTTTTCCCGCATAAGCCATAGTACGGACCAAAGGAAACAAATAGGCAATCATCATCCACGGCAAGCCCAGCAACCAGGGAATGATTAGCAAGAGTACGTGAAATCCTTTAGCGCATGCGATCCAGCGCCTATTGGTTCGCTCACGGAATACAGACTTCACAAAGAATACGCTGCCCATGAAAAAAAACACGTTGAACACAACAACCAGCAGCATCGTGCGATCCCATCCGCCCCCGCCAAGCCAATAGGCGGCGGCCCCGCCGATCGAGAAGATCAGAACAGCGCACAGATCATTTAACACAGCCCTCTCTGATTTTTGCTTCACATGCCATAAATTGACCATCAGCAGGACTAGCAATATCGGCCCGAAATAGAACAGCTTCGGGAAGCTGAGCAGAACCGGTATCAGACACACCAGCGCAATGGCACTATAAATCACGCCCCAAGTGATCAAGCGCCTGCGCTCTTTTTTGCGCTTGACCGATTGCAGAAACGGATACGACGATAAGTATAGCAAGAGCCATGCCAGAAATAGCGGCAGATGCATCCACTGCGGCCGCCCCGCCATCATTCCGATCACGAATGGAACGCTGACCATGGCCCAGCCCCCATGTTCATGGGGGATTACGATCCCCTGCTTCTTCACTCGCCTAGACCTCTTCTCCTCATTGCATTTCTTTTAACCGCCAATATAGGACATATTGATTTTCTTGCGCTGCCGGACCCGCTGCTCCGTTCGTTCATCCGAATAACGGTCGCTCCGCTGCTCCCAGACACTCCGAATAGCTGTCAGCAGCTCGTCCTTGGATGCGCCTCCCCGTAGCAGCTCACGCAAATCAAACCCCTGTGAGGCGAACAGACAGGTATAGAACTTCCCTTCCGATGACAGTCTTGCACGTGTGCAGGTCGAACAGAACGACTCCGACACCGAGGTAATAAAGCCGATCTCGGCTTCGCCGTCCTTATATCGATATCTCTGCGCCACCTCACCGAAATAATGCGGCTCCAGGGCTTCCAGCTCGTACACCCTGCTCAATCTATCATAGATGTCTCTCTTGGTTACAACGCGTTTCAGACTCCAGTCGTTATCGTTGCCCACATCCATAAATTCGATGAAGCATAGCGTAATCCCCTTCTCTTTGAAGTAGGCGGCCATAGGGAGAATCTCCTGATCGTTTACACCTTTTTGCACTACCATATTCACCTTGATTTGAAAGCCTAGCTGTCTAGCATGCTCGATATTGTCGAGAATAGCAGCCGGTTTAATTCCGCGCCCATTCATATATGCAAACAGCTCCGGATTTAGGGCATCCAGACTAATATTCACTCTTCGGAGACCCTGATCATACAACGCTTGGCCATACTGCTTCAGGAGCAGGCCGTTTGTAGTCAGACCGATATCCTCAATCCCTTCCATATTCACCAGCCTGCCAACGAGTTCCGGTAAATTTCTGCGCAGCAAAGGTTCCCCGCCTGTTAACCGAATCTTCTTCACACCAAGCGAAGCAAACAATTGCGCAACATCGCAGATTTCTTCCAGCGTCAGCAGCTCGTTTTTGGGCAGAAATGGATAATCGTCTCCGAAAATTTCCTTGGGCATACAGTAGGTGCAGCGAAAATTACAGCGATCCGTTACTGAAATGCGCAAATCGCGGATAGGCCGATTCAGTTGGTCGCGGATAGGTTCAGTAGTCATTTCACATTTGCCCCTCTCTATTCTCCCTGCAAATCCTATATTGCTGCTTCGGTCAACCGCCGCTCACCGGCGGAATCATAGCAATCGTGTCCCCCGCTAGAATGACATGCTCTTGCTGAGCATACTCTTCATTGACAGCAACAAATACGGTTCGATGATTAAATTCCGGGTAAACCGCTTTAGCCCAGTCCATAAGCTCCCGCACCGTCCACTCCGGGCGGTCAATGAGTTCCTCCGCTTTCCCCGTCAAATCGCGAAGACCTGCAAAATAGAGCACTCGTATCATTCCGCACTCCCCCCTCGTTCAGGCTTCTTCCTCTGATTTCCGATCCATTCTTCACCATCTTCCCATATTTCCTTCTTCCAGATCGGCACCATTTCTTTGATGCGTTCAATCGCATATTCATTGGCCTCGTAAGCCGCCTTCCGATGCGGCGACGATACGGCAATGACAACGGCAATATCGGAAATATGCAATTCACCGATGCGATGGGCCATCGCCACACGCGTACCCGGCCATTTCTCTTCAATTTCGGCGCCGATTTGCGCCAGCTTTCTTTCCGCCATCGGAGCATAAGCTTCATAAGCCAAGTATAACGTTCTGACGCCGTGTGTCCATTCCCTTACATGCCCCGTAAACGTCGTTATGGCGCCTGCACCTGGATGCAGTACCAAATCAATAGCATTCTGAATATAGATAGGCCCGTCAACAATCTCATACCTTTTCATTATACAGCCACCTTATACGCCAAAATAGGGAAGAGCAACCGGCCGAATTGACCAGTCGCCCTTATTTCACGATATACTAATATCACTGAACAACCCAACGTAGTGGACGACTTCCCCGGAATCGTCCTTAACTGCATTGATAGTCAGAAATTCCAGGTATTCCTCTCCGTTCTTCCGGCGGTTCCAAATCTCTCCTTGCCATTGGCCTGTTTCTCTAATTGTCCTCCACATTTCCTCGTAGAATGGTTTGGATTGCCTTCCTGATTTTAAAATACTCGGCTTATGGCCAACAACCTCATCCTCGGCATACCCCGTCAGCTTGGTAAACGCCGGATTTACGCTTCTAATCCTTCCCTTGGAATCGGTAACTAGAATGCCTTGCCCCGTATAGCGGAACACTTTGCTGGACATGACCAGCCGATCCTGATAATACATCCATATGACCAGAATCAAGCTTGCCAAAGCAACTTGGGATAAAGCCATAAACCCGATGGAGTACTGTCCGGTCATGGAATAAATCATAGAGAGCATGAGCGGCGGGAAGAAGCCCCCTAGACCACCCATCATCGATACGATCCCATTCACGGTTCCCGCCTGCTTGTTGAAGTATTGCGGGACAAGCTTAAATATAACGCCATTTCCCAGCCCTGCACAAACCGCTATAGTTAGACTGCCTACGGTATATAGCCCGATTGAAGGCGAGAATGCCAACAATATTCCGGAAAGCGTCAGCCCCAGAAAAATACCCATCAATAGAATTAACGGTTTGAACTTGTCGCCAAGCCATCCGCCGACCGGACGCATAAACGTAGCCAGAGCGATAAATCCGGCCGTCCGCATCCCTGCATCCACTTTCTCCAGTGCAAAGTGAGAGACCAGGAAATTAGGCAAGTATACGGTGAAGGCCACAAAAGAACCGAAGGTAAGGAAGTAAAAAAGCGAGAACAGCCACAGCTTATCGCTTTTATAGACCGCCTTGATTTCATCCATAATCGGGGTCTTTACTTTAACTTCCTTTCGGTCTCCAAACAGTATATTTAATGCGATAAAAATCAATAGCAGAACAAGATAGAGCTTTACGGTCAAAGACCAGCCAACTTGCGTTGCGATGACCGGCGCAGCGAACGTAGTAATCGCCGTACCCAGATTGCCAATCCCGTAGACGCCGTTGACCAGCCCATGCCGTTCTTTCGGATAGTACTTCGGCAAAGACGTTACACCCACTGAGAATACGGCGCCGCCAATCCCCAGAAACAAACCGCCGATGACCAAATCGATAAACGTAGAGGCTGCACTTATATAGAATACCGGGAACAGCAGCAGAACGAAGCTGACCGAGAAGACGATACGGGCTCCGAATACATTGGCGTAATACCCGAAAGGGATTCGTAGAACCGACCCTAGTACAACGGGGATCGCCGTGAGAATTGCCAGCTTTTCCGCTGGAATTTGAATATCTTCTTTCATAAATGGAATGAGCGCCGAAATAATCACCCACACCATAAAGCCAAGCACTAAATTCATCGTTTGCAAAGGCAGCTGCATTTTTCTAATCATCAGATCACCTAATTCCTGCGTACTGAATTATTGATTCCCATCTCTTATTGTAAATGCCATACGCGGAGAAAAATAATAGGGAAATCCCCTGATCGTGCAGAGGAATTCCCTAAATATTGTGCATTTTAGATTTGGCTATGTTAACCTTTATTGTGATATTCAAGCGGGTGTGTTATTTGACTTAGAGTTAGCTCTAATGACTATACTTTTTATGAAGGGATTCCTTTATGGTGAGGAGGCAGTCTGATGGAATATGTAAAACTGGGAAACACCGGCTTGGATGTATCTCGATTTTGTCTTGGCTGTATGAGTTTTGGTGTAGCAGAGCGTTGGATTCATCAATGGGTACTTAATGAAGAGCAGAGCCGCCCCATTATTAAGAAAGCACTTGAGCTTGGTATCAATTTTTTTGACACGGCTAATGTATATTCGATGGGAACAAGTGAGGAAATTCTGGGACGAGCATTGAAGGATTATGCCAATCGAGATGAGATTGTACTTGCAACGAAGATACATGGCCGTATGCATGAAGGTCCAAATGGGGCTGGTCTTTCCCGAAAAGCAATCATTAGCGAAATTGATAAAAGCCTTAAAAGACTGGGAACCGATTATGTAGATCTCTATATCATCCACCGTTGGGATTACAATACCCCCATCGAAGAAACGATGGAAGCCTTGCATGATGTTGTAAAGGCGGGAAAGGCAAGATACATAGGTGCCTCAGCCATGTATGCATGGCAGTTTCAAAAGTCATTGTATGTGGCGGAGAAAAATGGTTGGACAAGGTTTATATCCATGCAAAATCACTTAAACCTTATATACCGTGAAGAGGAAAGGGAAATGCTGCCGCTTTGTAGAGAGGAAAAAATAGGTGTAACACCATATAGTCCTCTTGCATCGGGGAGATTGACCCGTGATTGGTCGGAAACAACGCATCGTTCCGAAACCGACCAAGTTCAGAAATCTAAGTATGATTCGACGGCGGACAGTGACCGATTAATTGTAGAGCGGGTTGCGGCAATCGCGGAAAAACGCGGAGTTCCTCGAATTCATATTGCACTTGCCTGGCTGCTGCAAAAAGAACCAGTGACAGCTCCTATTATCGGTGCTACGAAAACGTCTCATCTCGAAGATGCCATAGGTGCCCTTTCTATTGCATTAACACCAGAGGAAATTGCATCGTTAGAAGAACCATATGTACCTCACAGGATAGTTGGACACGAGTAATATTGACTTTTAGTCCGGCAGCATATTAAACCGCCCCTTACGGGGCGGTTTAATTATTGGCTAAAAATCAATCAGCTTCTTCTTGAGGGCGTACTCCACTAATTCCGGACGGCTCTTTAAGCCCAGCTTCTCCATGATTTTCGCCTTGTGCACCTCCACCGTCTTGACGGAAATGAACAATTTCTCGGCAATTTCCTTGTTCCCATAACCTTTGGCGACCAGTGGCAGCACTTCTATCTCCCGCTTGGTTAGCAGATTAAAAGGGTCGGAATCACTGGATTCCTGGTCCTTCTTAATGAACTCCCTGACAAGGGATGTCGCCATCTTGGAATGAATATACGTTTCCCCCTGATGAACAGTGCGAATCGCTGTCAGCAGCTCCTCGTCCGGCGCATTTTTCAACACATAGCCCGCGGCCCCGTTCTTGAGTACATGGAACAAGTACTCCTCATCGTCGTACATGGTGAGAATCAATATTCTCGTGTCGGGATAATCGCTGCTGATCTTGCCTGTCGCGATCAATCCGCTTTCGCCCGGAGGCATGCTCAAATCCATCAATAAGACATCAGGATTATGCTTGGCAACCATTTGATATGCCTCGATCCCATCCGCAGCCGTAGCCACGACCTCCATGTCGGGCTGATAATTCAGAATCATGGAGAAGCCGCTGCGAACGACGGCGTGATCGTCGGCGATGACAATTTTCATTCCGTATCCCCTCCTTCGTTTGGCGACAATGGAATACGCAGATGGATCGTTGTCCCTACGCCCACCTCCGATACAATAATCAATTGGCCATGCACAAGCTCAGCACGCTCCCGCATACCAAACAAGCCGAGCCCTGTTCCTTTGGGGTCCCTTGTGTTCAACTGGAAGCCTGAGCCTGCATCCTGTACGATGAGCTGCAGCTCGCGGTCCTCTTCGAACAGCCTGACCTGGATTTCATCTGTATTCGCGTATTTTAGCGCATTCAGCACCGCTTCCTGACAAATCCGGTAGACGACAGTCTCTATCTCATTGCTGTACCTTGCAGCGGATAGCTCAGCCTTAAAATCGATCAGCAGCCCGTAGTTTTTCTCCAGCCATTTGAAATGGGAGCGGAAGGCCGCCTTCAGTCCGAAATCATCCAATGACGCCGGACGCAATTCCACAGCCAGCCGCCGGATATCATCGAGCAGCCGGGTTAATGAGGCTTCTGTCTGCTGTAATTTGTTCAGTACGACTTCATCGGCGTTCATATATTTGAGAACGCGCAAATCGACGAGGGAGCTTAACAGCTCCTGCGCAACACTATCGTGCAGCTCGCGCGAAATCCGCTTGCGCTCGTCCTCCTGCGCTTTGATCACATATTTGGTCATATTGGTCTGGTACAGCATTTCCTGAGTCCGGTATTGCTTCGTTAAGTTAAGCAGCATGAAGACGCGGATGCCTTCCGCCTCATCGATCACATGAAAGCTTGCTGCATAGGGAACGAGCCCTTTGCCCCGCGTATTCAAATATACTTGAAAGGAGGAGAAGTCTTCCTTCGTATTTCTCAAGAAGCAATTCACACAGGAGATCATCGCCTCTTCACTCATATAGCCGGCACAGGAATTGCAAATCGAGACCGCTTCTCCCTTATGCAGCTGTTCGATCACATCCAGATCCAGGATATTCTCCGCGGCCGGGTTCATATGGAGGATTTCTCCCTCTGAATTGACGAAAAATATGGCCTCGCTGCTGTTCTTATACATGCTCCTTAGCAGTTCAGACATAGGGATATCGAGCAAAGGACTCACTCCTCTATCAGCTCTCTAGTGAAATAGGGGCCGAATGACGGGTCTATATATTGCCTAAATTCATCGAGCAAGGCAGTTGTTAACCGGTTTCCTTCGCGAAAGCCTACCAACAATACGCCATCCACGCGGCTTTCCTTCCATAACGGGACAGCGCATACGGTTTGAAGCTGCTCCGCGACGATAATCGGGTAATTGAACAAATCGTTAGGATCGAGTTCTTCGGCTATATTTTGAATGATCATCGGCTTTCCCGTCTTGAACACCATACCGGCGATTCCCTTGCCCGAATGCAGTACAATCCGTCTGTAGCGTTCGTTCAAATTGCCTGATGCGTACTGCCAGGTCAGCACAAATTGATCGGCTGCAGACTGGACTAGCGCAATCGAGACAAAATCAAAAGCAAATCGTCCCCGAAGGGAATCAATCGCTTGCTGACAATCAAAATTCGGTTCATCCTTCATCCTGTTTCCACCCCTGCTTATTGAAAAGAAAGAAGGCATACAGCCTTCTCTCTACATTCCTTGTTTACGGTTCTTTCTGTATAGAATATAACTTCTCCCCACATAATTCAATGGAACGCTCCAGACGTGAACCAGCCTTGTAAATGGCCATATCGCAAAGATGAAGAAGGCGGCCAAAATGTGAATTTTAAACGATACCGGTACATCTGCCATTAAGCCAGCCTCAGGACGAAGGATGAACAAATTCCGGAACCACACGGATATCGTCGAGCGATAGTCGAAGTCAGGCTGGACGGCATTGGTTACGATTGTACTGTACATGCCCATGACAACTATAAACAACAATACTAAGTTTACGATAATGTCCGACGCGGAGCTTAATCTCCGCACATTTTTGATCGTCAGGCGCCGGACAGTCAGCAGAAGCATTCCTCCCAATGTGATAAATCCGAATAATCCCCCGATATACGTCGCGCCGAGGTGATACAGGTGATCACTAATTCCGAGAGTCTGTATCCATTCTTTTGGAATCCCCAATCCCGCGATATGGCCGAGGGCCACAGGAATGATGCCCAGATGAAACATCAAACTGCCAAGCCTCAGATGCTTCTTCTCGATAAATTCGCTGGACTTGGCGGTCCAATGGAATTGATCATGGCGGTATCGGTAGATATGGCCCACAACGAATATTACGAGGCAAAGATAAGGGAAAATCACCCACAGAAATTGATCCCATAAGCTCATTGCTCTTTTGCCACCTCCTGTCTGACACAAGCCTTCAGCGTTTCCCGCAAGCCTTTGATCAAGTGGTAGTAGGGATTT
Organism: Paenibacillus sp. FSL W8-0186; assembly: GCF_037969765.1. NCBI lineage: Bacteria > Bacillati > Bacillota > Bacilli > Caryophanales > Paenibacillaceae > Paenibacillus > Paenibacillus sp. FSL W8-0186. The sequence goes on from NZ_CP150207.1 coordinate 4,446,374, forward strand.
TCATTTTTCTCTAGCGATTTCAGCAAATGATAGGTGCCATCCTCAATGACGCCTGCCAGTACGCTAAAGTCTTTCTCGGCCTGTGCATTGCCCTGCCAGCTTGCCGCATAAATAAACTCGCACATCAGCGGCAAATAATCAGACAGCTCATGATCCGGCATTTCCAGCCCGAACATCTGATACAGAATTTTCAGTTTGGCCAGCATCTGCCCGCGTTCCTTGGTATCTTCAAATTTGAAGTAAGTCATGTATAAGGTCGAATCCTTCTGAAAATCAAAGGTCTGTACGTACAGCTCTTCCATTTGCTCCATACTGAAGCCATGCATCAAATCCCAGAATCTCCTCACATGCTCATAAGCCGGGTCATCAGGGGTTAGCAGTTCTTCGATGACGGACGGATGGTAATGCAACTTCTCCGGGTACGTTAACTGCTGGGCGAAAAAACCGAATATATGCTTGTATTCATACAGCTTCTCGAGATTAATCACGCCATATTCCCCCATAGAAGTGATCTTCTTCTTTCGCACTGTTCGTTCCAGATGATCCGCTAGTTCCGCAGCCCCCGCAATCCATCCCAAAGCCTGCAGAGCCCTGGGCGTGGTAAGTGTCCAAATACGTTTCCTTATGTGATGTCGGAATTACGAACCGATCTTCATATTTGGCAATAGCTAACAAACGGTAGATTTGCTCGGTCTGGTGCGCGGTTAATCCCAGGCGATTCAGCCGTCCCTCGTCGAAGGCTTTGCCCGTCTGCGCGGATCTCATATATGAACGCATCATCGCCAGACGCTGCAGCGATTCTTTTACAGGCTCGGAATCGCCGGCGGTTAACATGTTGGCTAAATATTGGATTGGGGTTCTCATTTCTTCAATCGCCGGGAAAATCATATCCGGGTTCTGAATCGAATCCTTACCTTCGAAGTAATTCATGATCGGACTGAGCGGCGGCACGTACCAGACCATGGGCAGTGTCCGGTATTCCGGATGCAGCGGGAAGGCCAGCTTGTATTCAATAGCCAGCTTGTAAACCGGCGAATTTTGTGCCGCCTCGAGCCATTCCTCTGTCAGGCCTTCTGCGCGGGCCTGTGCGATGACGGCAGGATCATTCGGATCAAGGAACAAATCGCATTGCGCCTGATACAAATCCCTCTCGTCCGGCATGGAAGCCGCCTCCTGCACCCGGTCGGCATCGTACAGCAATACGCCGAGGTAGCGGATACGTCCTGTGCATGTCTCGGAGCATACGGTCGGAAGCCCGGCTTCGATCCGCGGGAAGCAGAAGGTGCACTTCTCCGCCTTATTCGTCTGCCAGTTGAAGTACACTTTCTTGTACGGGCAGCCTGTCATGCAATAACGCCAGCCGCGGCAGGCCTCCTGATCGACAAGGACGATACCGTCCTCGTCACGCTTGTACATCGCTCCCGACGGGCAGGATGCCACGCAGCTCGGGTTCAAGCAATGCTCGCAAAGCCGCGGCAAATACATCATGAAGGCCTGCTCGAAATTGAATTTAATCTCTTCTTCAATCTTCTCGATGTTCGGATCCTTTGGCCCCGTAACATGGGCACCCGCCAGATCGTCCTCCCAGTTCGGCCCCCATTCCAGCTCCATATTGTCGCCCGTAATCGCCGACTTCGGACGGGCCACCGGCTGGTGCTTCTTCTCGCCTGCATTCGTAAGATGTTCATAGTTGTAGTTCCATGGTTCGTAGTAGTCCTTCATCTCAGGCATATCCGGGTTGTGAAAAATTTTGCCGAGGGCAATCTTGGACAGCTTGTTCCCGGATTTCAATTCAAGCTTGCCGTTCTTCAGCATCCAGCCGCCTTTATACTGCTCCTGATCCTCCCAGCGCTTGGGATAACCGATGCCCGGCTTCGTCTCCACGTTGTTGAACCACATGTATTCCGCGCCTGGACGGTTCGTCCATGTGCTCTTGCAGGTCACGCTGCAGGTATGGCACCCTATGCATTTATCCAAATTCATAACCATGGCGATTTGCGCTTTAATCTTCAAGCCAGTCAACCTCCTTCATCTTACGGACCGCAACATAAACATCCCGCTGATTCCCGATCGGTCCGTAATAGTTGAAGCCATAGCTGAGTTGGGCGTAGCCGCCTACCATTTGCGTTGGCTTAACGTGAATTCGCGTCGGCGCATTGTGGCTTCCGCCGCGTTCCTTCGTAATCTCGGAGCCTGGAACGTTAATATGCTTATCCTGCGCGTGATACATGAACATCGTGCCTCTCGGCATGCGATGGCTAACCACGGCTCGCGCTGTAACAACGCCGTTGCGGTTGTATACCTCAAGCCAATCATTATCCTGAATCTGATGGGCAGCCGCATCCTCATCGTTGATCCAGACCGTTGGGCCGCCGCGGAACAAGGTCAGCATATGGAGATTATCCTGATACATGCTGTGAATATTCCATTTGCCATGCGGCGTTAAGTAGCGAAGTACAAGCGCATCCGTACCACCGGCAATTTGCTTGTCCCGAGGGCCAAACACCATGGGCGGCAAGGTCGGTTTATAGACCGGCAGCGCTTCGCCAAATTGCAGGAACAGCTCATGATCGATGTAGAAATGCTGCCTGCCTGTAAGCGTACGGAATGGTACAAGGCGCTCGATATTCGTGGTGAATGGGGAATATCGCCGTCCCATTTTATTGGATCCGCTGAATACCGGGGTTGGGATGACTTCGCGCGGCTGTACCGTAATGCTCTCGAACGTAATTCGCTCAGCAGCCCGATCCGCCGAAATATCTTTAAGCGCAACGCCCGTATCCTGCTCCGCCGATTCCCAAGCGCGCTGGGACACTCTGCCATTCGTGGCGGATGATAGATTCAGGATGGCGTCAGCGGCGTGGCGGGCGGTCTGAAGCTTCGGCAGCCCATTTTTGATCGAATCGTCATGATAAGTGCCGTTGATGCGTTTCAATTCTTCATATTCCTCGGCCACAGAGAAGCTGACCCCGTGAGCCCCTACCTTGCCTGTGCTCAAATTCGGTCCAAGGGTAATGTATTTGTCATAGATCTTCGTGTAGTCGCGTTCGACAATGGTCAGATTCGGCATGGTCTTGCCGGGGATCGGCTCAGCTTCACCCTTATGCCAATCCTTGATGACGCCGAATGGCTGGGCAATTTCGTTCACAGAATCATGGGCAAGCGGCGTAGTTACGACATCTTTATATATACCGGGCAGATGCTCCCTCGCCATGTCCGAGAATACTTTGGCAATCGTCCGGTAAATATCCCAGTCCGAGCGGGATTCCCACAACGGATCGACCGCCGGGTTGAACGGGTGCACGAACGGATGCATATCTGTAGAAGACAAATCTGTCTTCTCATACCAGGTTGCCGCAGGCAATACGATATCCGCATACATCGGCGTCGATGTCATCCGGAAATCCAGCGCTACGAGCAAATCCAGCTTTCCCTCGACATCCTCGCGCCAGGTGATTTCCTCGGGTTTCTCCTCCTCATTCGGCGTAGACAACAGCCCATCCGCGGCACCGAGCAAATGCTTCATGAAATACTCCTGCCCCTTCGCGGAGCTGGATATCAGATTCGAACGCCACACAAACAACGTCCGCGGGAAATTCTCCGGTGCATCCGGATCTTCAATGGCAAACTTGGTGTCTCCGGTCACGATTTGATCCAAGGTGTGTTGAATAATGCTGCCGTGATCTGTTTTTCCCTGCTGGGCAGCTTCCTCTGCCATGGCCAGGCTGCTCTTGTTGAATTGAGGATAGGACGGCAGCCAGCCTAAACGAGCGGCAAGCACGTTGTAATCCGCAGGATGCTGGTAACGAACCTCTCCCCCGGTAGGCGATTTCAATGAATTCGTACCCGTCTCCTCGTATTTCCATTGATCCGTTGCAAAATAGAAGAAAGATGTAGCATTCTGCTGGCGCGAAGCGCCCTGCCAGTCCTTGGCAAAGGCAACCGCAGACCATCCTTCGATTGGACGGCATTTCTCCTGGCCTACATAATGCGCCCAGCCGCCGCCGTTCACACCCTGCGATGCCGTCAGTATGACCAGATTCAAAATGGAACGGTAGATCGTATCACTGTTAAACCAGTGATTAATCCCGGCGCCCATAATAATCATGGAGCGTCCCCCGGTATCCAGTGAATTCTGCGCAAATTCGCGGGCAATTTGAATGACGATAGAGGATTTCACCCCTGTGATGGCTTCCTGCCATGCGGGTGTATAATGCGTTAATGCATCATCATACCCAGCCGCTTCATGCCCGCCGCCGCTGCGCCGCACGCCATATTGGCTCAGCATTAAGTCATATACGGTAACGGCTAGACGTTCTGCGCCATCGGCCAGCTCAATTTTTCGAGCCGGAATTGAGCGCGTAAAGGTGCCGTTTCCGGTTTGATCAAAGAACGGAAATACGATTTCTTCCCACTGTGCGCCATGAGCCTCTACGGACAGCGCCGGCTTGATCTTCGTACCGTCTTCGCGTTCCAGAATCAGGTTCCACTTCTTGTCCTTCTCCCACCGCTGCCCCATCGTTCCATTGGGAACTGTAATCTCATCTGTGGCTTCGTCGAGAATGACCGGCTTCCACTCCGCATGCTGTGATGCATCCCCTAAATCACTGGCCCGCAGGAAGCGCCCTGCTTTGTAGCTGCCTTCATGCGGATCCAGAAGAATAAGGAACGGCATATCTGTATATTGTTTGGCATAGTCAAGGAACATTGGCTCCTGACGCTCATGATAGAACTCACTCAAAATAACATGGGTCATCGCTTGGGCAATCGCCGCGTCCGTCCCTGGATTCGGGGCGAGCCAGTTGTCTGCGAACTTGACGTTTTCGGCATAGTCCGGCGCCACCGACACCACTTTGGTGCCTTTATAGCGAACCTCAGTCATAAAATGAGCGTCTGGTGTACGCGTTAACGGCACGTTAGAGCCCCACATAATCAGGTAGCCGGAGTTGTACCAGTCGCTAGACTCGGGCACATCCGTCTGCTCGCCCCAAATTTGCGGCGAGGCGGGCGGAAGGTCGGCATACCAGTCATAGAAGCTAAGCATTTCGCCGCCCAACAGTGAGATGAACCGGGCGCCGGAAGCGTAGCTGATCATCGACATCGCCGGAATCGGCGTGAAGCCGGCGATCCGGTCCGGTCCGTACTTGCGGATCGTATAAATGAGCTGCGCCGCGATGATCTGTGTTGCATCCTCCCAGGACACGCGGACATGACCCCCTTTTCCCCGGGCCTGCTTGTAGGATTTCGCCTTTTCCGGATTCTCCACAATACTTGCCCAGGCGGCTACCGGATTCGCCGATTCATTTAAGGCTTGCTTCCACATTCTCAAGAGCCGGCCCCGCATATACGGATATTTCACTCGCAGCGGACTATATTCATACCACGAAAATGAAGCGCCGCGCGGGCAGCCGCGCGGTTCAAATTCAGGCATATCCGGGCCGCATGACGGGTAGTCGATCTGCTGGTTTTCCCAGGTAATGATGCCATTCTTCACAAACACCTTCCAGCTGCAAGATCCGGTGCAATTGACACCATGCGTCGTGCGGACAACCTTGTCATGCGCCCAACGACCGCGGTACATGTTCTCCCAAGTCCGATCCTTCTCTTCAAGAATCGACCAATGATCAGAGTAGCTTTCTGTCGGCTTAAAAAACCTCAGTCCGAATTTCCGTTTCACTGGATGAATCACTCCTTCTGCCGAATGACAAAGATATGACGGGAATCAATAATTTGTCTATTCTTATATGTTCATTATGAAAGGGAGCCATCTTCATTCCTATAAGGGGAAGTCCTGATATCGTTTCGGGGAAATCCCTTTTTCTCTCTGGAATCGCCTGTTCGGGGGCTTAAAGGGTTTACTCCCCGGGCCGCAACCACTTATAATGAAACGCAAATCGTCTAACGATACTGGATCACCACTTGAAAGGGAGTTTGTATGTATGAGAAGCCTGCGAATCTTTCCCGCCTTATTCCTATTCATATCCCTCGTATTTACCGGCTGCAGCACCGCTTCCGATGAGCAGGTGGAATTAACCATTTCAGCGGCAGCAAGCCTTACCGACGCTATGAAAGAAATCCAAGCCTCCTATGAAGCACAGCATCCTGCCGTTAAGCTCACGTTTAATTTCGGGGGCTCCGGCGCCTTGCAGAAACAGATCGAGCAAGGTGCTCCTGTCGATTTATTTCTCTCGGCAGCAGCTAATAATATGAATCTTCTTCTGGATCAAAATATTATTGATGCCAGGCAGCATATGAATCTGCTGACAAATAAGCTTGTCGTGGTCATACCTGATGACCAATCAGATGAGATTCAGGGACTGGAAGACTTGAAGGACACCCGCATTAAAATGATCGCAGTAGGAATTCCAGAAAGCGTTCCTGCCGGAAGCTATGCTAGAGAAGCTCTAATGTCCGCCGGGCTATGGGACATCCTTCAGCCTAAAATGGTTCAAGCCAAAGATGTTCGGCAGGTCCTGCAATATGTAGAGACCGGCAATGCTGATGCAGGTTTTGTCTACGAGTCTGACGCGCTGACCTCTGCCAAGGTAAAGATCGCCTTACCCGTTGATCCCGCGATCTATACTCCTGTCGAGTATCCGATCGGCGTTATCAAGTCTACGAAGCATGGCAAAGAAGCGGCGGAGCTGTATAACTATCTGCAATCCAAAGAAGCGCTGGATGTCTTTGTTAAATACGGCTTCACTCCGGCACAGTCCTTATGAGCATGCAAATACCTTGGCATGAATTTTGGCAGCCGATCCGCCTGTCCCTGCAAGTTGCCCTGCTGTCCAGCGTGCTGGTCACGATTCTCGGCACAGCCATAGCCCGCTGGATGGCCAGCCGGACCTGGAAAGGCAAAATTGCGCTGGAGACTATACTTATGCTCCCGCTCGTTCTGCCTCCGACGGTGATAGGTTTTCTGCTGCTCGTTCTCCTGGGCAGAAGGAGCGGGATCGGCCGTTTCGTTGAATGGCTATTCGCCTCACCGCTCATATTTTCTTGGTGGGCAGCGGTCATTGCCTCCATCGTCGTCTCGTTTCCGCTCGTTTACCAGACGATGAAATCTGCGTTCGCTTCGGTCGATCGAGAGCTGGAGGATGCGGGACGATCCAGCGGGGCCAGCGAGTGGCAAGTATTCCGCTATATTACACTGCCGCTTAGCAAGCAATCTCTGATTACGGCCTATATTCTTGGGTTTGCCCGGGGATTAGGGGAGTTTGGAGCCACCGTCATGTTCGCTGGCAATATTCCAGGCAAAACCCAGACGCTTCCCACAGCCATCTACGTGGCGGTCGATACGGGGAATACCGATTTAGCCTGGGCCTGGACCATTACGATCATTTTCATTTCATTCCTGATGCTGTTGTTCACTCGGCAGAAAAATAAAAAATGGTGAACAGAGGAATACCTCGTGTTCACCATTTTTTTTGGACCAACTCTGTATCAGTTCAAGTAGGTTGGCACTGCCTTATACGTTCTTGGCGTAGTTTTCGTTTGGAGTCTTCGTCAATACAACATACAGGCTGGAACTAGACTCCCCGCTGCGATAAGAGAACTCCTCGTCCCCGGTAATATGAAGGACGTCCCCTTTAGCAACCGCCGATGGCTGCCCATTACACGTTACTTCACCAGCACCTTCAAGTACCAATATATACACGTTGGCCCTCGGGTGCTTATGTGTCGGCAGTTCCGCCCCAGGAGCAAAGTTTAATAAGAAAATAACGTTGTCCTCTTCCTTAAAGACAATACGCTTCGTAAATTTGTTGTCCACATATTCTTGATACTGAACAAGATTTTTCTTCTCCATCGGTGATCATCCTCCTTATAATAATTTTGAAGGCATTACAGCAGCATTTAAAACTGCATTGAATGCTGTATTAGGCGCTGCTTGCATCATCTCTAGAGTCGCACCTCATACTCACAGCAATCGTCGCCATTGACATTGCACTTGATTTCCCTGACGGACACTCTTTTGTCCATCATTTTGCTAAGCGCTCCCTCCATAATGGCTCCCTCCAAATCGCAAACCAAATTTCCTTCGATCTCAGGCAGTCCTACGCAAAAGCAATCCTTCACCGCAATATGAAGCCTGTTCTCTTCTTCAAGAACAATTTGCGGATCACCCACCTTCAGCTCTCGGAATAAATCAAGCAGTTCTTGCACGGACTGTACGGCCAGGCTTTCGCCGATTTTCCGGCCAACCGTCAATGTCGTTCCCTTCCCTTTCATCGGAAGGCCTTGATACATGCCGATGAGACGAATAGCTCTGTATAGCTCAATGGGCACCGCATCCCCCAAAGCTGTCCTTGAAATCTTCTTCATATCATCAAAAGAGAATTCGTGTAAAGTATCTACGCTCCCCATACAAGCACCTCGTTTCTTCATTTGAACTAAACCTTATTTTTATTGTAGAGGATTTATATGTTTGGATTGTGATTTTCGTCACAAATTAAAAAGGATTAGAATCACCCCGCTGCATCAGGCAGCCAGTCCCTTTATCCTTTATCCTTTATCCTTTATCCTTTATCCTTTAACCTGTAACCTGTGCTCTGTGCTCTGTGTGTACCCCGGATTCGATTTAGTTGCGTTTTGTGTACTTAATATAGTGTAATGGGACAATTTATAGAGTTAAATGGATTTCATGTATTAAAAAACACTTCAACAACATCATCTGGCTAAAAATCCTGGTATTAATGACACAAAATCCAGCTAATTGTACACTTTACGCTAGGTTGCATATTTTAAATACCAAAATTCCATTTAAACATGTTGGGCAAGAGGACAGTTTTAAAAATCAACAAAAAGCGTAAGCTTCCCATACATCACTCCCCATGGAAAGCTTACACGTCAACGTAGTCGACCAAGAAAAAACATAAGGAGCCTATGCATTAGCCGCCGTCATGCAGTGAAGCACCGCATTCTGGGAGTTGTGCTCCTATGTGCCCCTATGTGCCCCTATGTGTGCCTACGATTACCGTACGTTGAAGCCATTGGAATGAAACACCGCATCCTCAGCGTACATTTCTTTCGGCGGCGGATCGCTGGCCGGATAACCTAATCCCAGGATGGCTACTACACGATACTTCTCCGGGATACCGAGCAGGTTTCGCACATAGCTTTCCCGCTGGGCAGATTCTTGCTGATCCTCTGCATGATAGACCGCTCCCCAGGCTGCCCCAAGTCCAAGCGATGTCGCGGCCAGCCACAAGTATCCTCCCGCGATGGAGGCGTCCTGCAGCCAATACTTGCTCACTTCCTCGCGGCCGATAATAGCTGCTCCAGCAGCAGCCTGCTCCAGCCACCGCATATAAGGCGTTGTCTTGCTCAATTGGGCCAGCAGCGATTTATTCGTAATCAGAATAAATTCCCTTGAGGGCAAATTGTTTCCGGTAGGAGATTGATACAAGGCCGTCTTGAGCTTGCTCAAATCCTCCTCGGAAATCGGATTTTCCTTATACGCTGTAATCTCTCTCCGTTTCTCAATTGCTGACAATACGTCCATTACAATCACCATCCATTCCAAAAAATTCGCCCCATAGGCGATAAATCCAATCTGCTTACTATTATAATTTAACATTGTAAAAAGTGGGGATTTGATGAAATAAAAAATAATATCTATAATCAAAACAAGGGAGTGGATTATATAGTTAAACTATAAAAAGGGATGTAGGCAAGTACGTAAAATGTTCCTACGATCGCTGTTGTTCATCTTATATACCAAGAAAGGAGCAGCAACAATGATAAAATTGGAAATATCGCCATTGGCCGAACGCAGACTTCAGGAGAAATTAGGGGAACAGCCCGGTGTGATCAAGCTATATTATGACACAGAAGGCTGCGGCTGTGACGGCATAAATACACTGCTAATCCAAGACGAGAAAGGTCAATTTGACCTTCCGGTTGATGCCGGAAACTTGTCCTTTGTCGTCGATCAACAGCATCAAATTTTCTATGAGGATACACTGTGGCTTGATGCAGAAGAGAACTATCCCGCCTTCAAATTAAGAAGCAAATCGGCAACTTACAGCTCGAATGTCCAGCTTCGGGACATGCGGCATTTGGCTGCACAATAGCCTGCAAAAGCCTACTTAAGATAGCCAGGGGTTGTGTGATCGCTGCACATCATTTGCCTTCCAGCACTTCCTGCAGCACAAGTGCATGGTTATGCTTCTGATCCTTAGCTGCGTACAGTAAAGTGACGGTTCCGCTCTCCATCCAGGAACGCAATTGCTCGATATACACTTTAACTTCTTGCGCAGCCAGTTCCTGCTCATAACGCTTGGAAAATTCGGCATACCGTTCAGGCTGATGGGCAAACCATTTCCGCAGCCCGGTACTCGGGGCAATCTCCTTCATCCATAAGTCGAGCTGAGCTTCGGCTTTGCTGATGCCGCGAGGCCATATTCTGTCCACTAGTATGCGCTTGCCATCCTCGAAAGCGGGAGTCTCATAAATTCTTTTGATTTTGAGCACGGTATATATTCCCCCTTTACAGAGCACCCGAAGAAACCTGTCCGGCTAGGATATGATCCTAATCGAACAGGTTCCATCTGCGTGCCTATGAACTTACTTACCCAAATAGGCGTTCAGCATCCATCTATGCTTGTCTAAAGCCGACAGCATGCCAAGCAGCAGATCCCCGGTCGCTTCATCTTCAGCCTGCTCTGCGGCTTCCATTCCACTCTTCAGCTCTTGGCTAATCGATTCGAAATCAGCGACCACAGCCGCAACCATCTCTTCTGCGGACTGCCTGCCTGCCGCTTCGGAAATCGTCGTGTGCGCCAAAGCATCCTTTAGCGTACTAATCGGTTCGCCGCCAATCGCCAACAGCCGCTCAGCAATTTCATCGACGTAGCCAGCCGCTTCATTGTACAGCTCCTCGAACTTCTCATGCAGCGTAAAAAACTGAGGACCTTTCACGTACCAGTGGAAATGATGCAGTTTGGTATACAACACCGTCCAGTTAGCGATTTGCAGGTTCAATTGTTGATGCAGAGTTTGGTTAGTTTCAGTCAGTACTTGGTTTGACATTAGTAATTCCTCCATTCAATCATCAAAATAGGATCGATTCTCGTCAGCCTAGCCCTAAGAACTTCATTTTTAAATTATTTTAAATTTAGACTAGATCTAAATCTTAAATATATAATACCATGTCCCCCCATTTTGTGCAATGAATAATGCATGAACATCCTGTGAATGGAACAAGTCTTTAGTGAAATGTTGCGCAAAGTGGGCCTCTTTTATACAAAAAAAAGAACCGGCGCTCCGAGCACCAGTCCCTCTTATACATCAAATTCCTTGCGAATATGCAGTTTGAATTGCTCCAGGCTGCGCTCCATTTGCCGGATGCCGTCCTCCACGAGCTGGCGCTCAATCACGCTGCCCGAATCGGTATTCACCTTGCGGACCGACAACGCCTTCTTCTCTTCTTCAAGATAAGCCTGGCGGCGCTGGAGCTCCTTATATTTATCCAACAAATCCGTGATGATATCGTAAAATCTTTCATAGTCCACGATAATATCATCCAGGAAACGGTCTACTTCCTCTTTCTCATATCCGCGCATTTTCACGTCAAAATCTTTCTCATGGATCGTCAGGGCGTCCAGCTTGATGCCAAGCTGCTTGAACAGGCCTTTCTGGTCCTCCAGCTTGCGCGTATATTCGTCTTGCATAATGATCCCTCCACACCTAAAGGCTTGAGCATGCGTAAATAAACAGCCATTAAATATGGTACCATATTTGCAAGCAATTATCATTATTCAACAAGCTCGGACTCCAATTGAACAATTTCTATGCCCGCCAGCAGCACAATGCCGATCCCATGCGTATCATTCAGCTGCCAGTCGAGCTCTTCTTTATAGTACAGCTTATTAAACGAATACCCTGATCCGCGGCATACGCCGTATACGTTGCCGTGCTTATCAATGCATGTCTCGGTTAGTCCCTCCCAGCCTCTTACGGCTGCCTCCAAATATAAGTCCGGCTCTTCCAGCCAGCCATGCCGAACCCCATGAGCAAAAGCGTAGATGAACATCGCCGTACAGGAAGCCTCGGCATATGACTCGCCGTCTGTCAGCACCTGATGCCACATCCCGTTTGCGCTTTGCAGCTTGCGGTAGCCCTCGCTAAGCTCGCGGTAAAATTCCAGCAGCTCTGGCCGCAGCTTATGCTCTGGCGGCATAATCGTCAACAGCTCGGTCAGCGAGAAGATGACCCAGCCGTTCCCCCGCCCCCAGGGAACACCGTTTGGTTTGCCGAATTTATCATCAAACACATGATGCATGATTCCTAGCTCAGGAATGAATAAGCGCTCTTTAAACCGCAAAAACTGTGAAGCCGCATCGTCCAAATAACGCTCGTCTCCTGTAAGCTCATAATATTTGGCCAGAAATGGGGTGCTCATATATAAATCATCACACCACATCGTGTCCTTCATGAAATCAACGGTACCGCGGGTCCGATAGAACGCCCCATCCGGCAAACGATCCTGCACGTTCGTGATGTAATGGGCGATATGGGCGGCCGCGTGCTCCACTCCCAATATGGGACGCAGCTTATTTGCTGTCAGCATCGCGGCTCCAAAGGAACCGCAATCGTCCAGAGAGTCGATCAAGCTAAGCTGATGGTTCAATCCGGGCGCCCCGTATTGTTTGCGATCCCACTCGGTATAATTATGCCACTTGCTGCACTGCTCGATATGCCCGGCGGCATATTCTGTATAGTGCGGTGCTGACAAGGCCACTCCCGTTCTCAGCAGTCCATAAAGCGTTACGCCCAGTGGATAATTCCATCTGCCATATAGGGGAGTTTCCAGATAAGGCCTCACCCAGCATTCCGGCCGATCCACCCGCCAATAAGTCGCTTCCTGCCCTTGACCGAACAACCGATCTATCGCCGGCACCTCTGCAGCCGAGGGGGCATTGTCTGCTGAAAAAGCTCCAAGATAGAGCCAGTGATCTCTCATTCCCTCGATAGGGTAAGGCCGCACCAACCGAAGGACAGCCTGCGGCGAAGATGCGCAAGCGATTTGAGGCTCGTTAAATTCAAAGCCCCAGTCTTCCCCGCCGCAAGTGGACTCTACAACGAGATCCTGCGTCCCGAATCGGATGTCCTGCAGCGAAATATCGATCCGCCCGCTCTCCTCCCCGCCTTGAAACATAAGCTTGCCGCCAACGTAAACGGCAATCTTTCCTGCATACCGTCCTTCAAGCCGGAGATCGGCCCGCAATGCCCCGCGCAGCTCCAGCTTGCACCAGGCAAACGCTTTTGCTCCCGGCTTCGCGCCGAACAGACGGTGGAAGCATCCGCTTCTAAGCTCCACAGGCGTCCACTCTTCCTGTGGGTACCATGCGGTATATTCGCCGCATTCATTTAAACGGTCAGAGGCTGGAACTCCGTCCCGATCCAGTAGAAGGGGGGCAAAGGGATCGGTATGATTCAGCTTTAGCTTGCGCAGCCCCTGCTCAGAATCATCCACCGGATCAAGACCCTGCGAACCTGGCTTGCTCTCCCCTGCCTGGCAGCCTCTCCAGCCTGGCAATGTACGCCAGCGCGCCTGCTGCGGCCCGCTGTATACCCAGCCTTCGCAGCCCCGGCCTGCACGGGTGGGATTCAAGAAATGCATGGGCGCTCCTTTGACACTGCCCGTCCCAAAGATTCCACCGCAGCCGGTGTCAACTGCGACGAATTCCAGGACGATATCGTTGCGGCCTTTCCTCGTTTTGGCGCGGAAAAAGGCGCGCCTGTTCGGAAATACGTCATCATTCAAATTCGATTGGAAGGCCAGGCTTCCATTGATATAAATTTTAACCGGGCTATAGCAGCTGACCGCAAATGGGGTCTCCCCGTCCTGCTCCGCCCACAGCATAGCCCATGCATAGACAAATTGCCCGGCAGACAGCTGCGGCCAGCGCTGCATCAAGTCCATGTCGTAACGGCAATCCTCCAAACGGCGAAAGCCCTGGCGGGAATGAACCCGGTACATGAGGGGCTCCGGCGGATGGGCGCCGATATAGCGGCTGGCCACAGCAGCGAGTACGCGCTTCGCATGCCCTCCTGCAGTATGCCTTGCTATTGCATCATGTGCTGGAAAATAGGCCTGCATTTATTTCTCCTCCCGGATACAGAGTAGAATTGTACCAGCGTTTTGGATGAGGCAAGGGTACACCTGACGGCGAAGCGGACAAATCAGCTTCCTCGCTGGAGTAAATCACCGCCAGCTCATCATCATAAATGACAACCTGCTCGGTTCCAAGTCCGAGAAGGTCGCCATGAACCGCATAGCCCTCATGAGGGAACTCGGCCACGATGTTCTGGTAACCGTCATACAGGGCTGGGTACACTCCCCCTCCCCGGCGGTAGGCAAGAATGTAGTCCGGCGCTCCTGGACGCCAGTTGCTTAACGTTTCGGCAATGGTTAGCCAGCCGCTCGTCGTACGTTCCTCCTTCCACAGCTCGTTGCCCTCGTTATCGACTAGGAATAACGCGTCTTTTCCCTTTAGACCTTTACCATCATCCTCGCGAACCATCCGATCCAGTCCGGCGACCTGAAGCCCCGGCAACTCGGGCCTGAATCTGCCCAATGCAATATGCTGCGATTCAATTGAACCTTCGTATCTCCATCGTTCACGCCCGTCTCTGTCATACATTACCGTAACGCTGCCGCCGATGACCAGCTCCGGTATACCGTCGCCGTCCACATCTCCGATCCATATGCAATCGGCATGATCTTCAAGGCCGCGGCAGCTCCACAGCACCTGGCCCTGATGGTCGAGCAAATCGTAGCCGGCCATTACTTCGTCGAATCCATCGCCATTCAAGTCACTCGCCCAGGGAAAATGCCCGACATTCCCCTCATGCGTCCAGAGCAGCTCAAAATGCTGGTTCAACGCCCACATACGATGGTAGCGGTCCTTGAGAATAATATCTGAAGCATACTCGCCGCCGGATAAGTTGGCGATTATGATGCAGTCATGCGCATGCGGGTCCGGCAAGTCATGCACCTCTTTAATTTCTCCAGTCGATCCATCAATAATATGGAATCGGTCATTCATAACGCACAGCACTTCCAGACGGCCGTCGCCGTCAATGTCATAAATTTGCGCCGGATAATCAGAGCCCTGGCTTCCTGCCTCTAGACTAGGCTTGCCCTGCTGCCACAGCATTTTACCCGTTAGATCATATGCCGTCAGACACTGTACCTGGTGGGGGATGTAACGCACATCCTGACGATCGTCGGGCTGAACGAGCAGCAGTTCCGCACGTCCATCTCCGTTCAGGTCCCCGAGCAGCATTTTGCATCTTGGGCCGGAGGCGCTAATATCAATACATGCCAGTTGAAAAGCTTGACGATTTCCTCCGGTGCTAGCTGAAAGTTCCATAACTTCTCCCCTTCCTTCCCGTTCCCTTCGCATGATTGTTCTTTGGCTTGGAACGCCCTGCCTCAATCCATCAGATCAAGCTCACCCGGCTTCCGCCGGGAACCTCAACGATCCTTCCATCCACATCCAGCCAAATCGGCGACGCCCCCGGATTATGTACAAATTCCCGCGTCGCGGCAACCTTAAGCCATTGACAAGCCTTCATATAGTCCACGATTTCAATGTTCGTCGCATACCAAATATCATCCCGCCCGCCAACCATTTCACAAAACCGCTCAATCAGCTCCCAGTTGTTATCGTTATCGAATTCATAGCTATGCCCCCATACATACATTAAATAGAGATACTGCCGCTTATGCAGCCCTACAAAAGTCTCCGCATGCTCCAGCAAACGGTCGTTATGATGGCAGGTGGCCCGCCATTCCAGCCAATCCTCGGGCAGCCCGAAGCCGCCCCGGGTCGTTTGCACCGTCCGCGCATATTCAATCCCAAGCTGCGGCAGCAGCTCCTTGATCTGCTCATTGTACGAGCCGTTAGGATAAGACATTCCCCGCACCGTTACGTTGAACAGCCGCTCCAGGTTTTTGCGGTCTTCGAGCACTTCCTCTACGACCAGTTCCATAGGGCAGCGAGCCAAAGTAGGGTGCCGGACGGTATGTACAGACGCCTCATGGCCCTGATACAGCGCGACAGCCTCCTCCGCCGTAAGGCGATCCTCACTTCCGAGCAGCCCGGAGTTAATATGAAAAGTACCGCGCACACCGTAGCGGTTAAATATCCTGACAAGCCTTTCATCCGCTCTCCGCCCATCGTCATAGCTCATCGTGAGCGCCTTGTGCTTTCCCTGGGGATAGCAAAAATAAATATGCGGCAGCGCCATTATTTACTGCCTCCTTTCTTGGCCGGAACCCCATATACGCTGAGCTCGGCATACTCCGCGATCAGCGGCGCCATCTGCCGGAAGCCCAGCTTCCCTCCGCCAAGCAGCGGCCCATAAGCCGCACCGTCGTCTTTCCAGGACAGCACTTGCAGATCATTGATGGCGAACGTGATCGATGAACCCTTTTTTAGAACCAGCAGGTGATAAAAATCAGCGGCATCGAGCACTCCCGGTAAAGGATCAGCACCCTGGGCCACCATATGAAAACCATAGCTTTTTCGTAAATTGCAAGTATGAAACTGCCGTTCCTCCGCCCACATGCGGCGGAAATACGAGATATGAAAAGCGTTTATCCGCCCATGATGGTACTGCTCGTATTCGCCCGTGCGGCGCGGCAGCGCCGGATCGAATAAATCCTGCCCATCTGCTCCCTTGGAGCTGAAAAACATTATAGCCAGCCCAGGTTCCCGAATCGGCCGAAAACGCCAGGAAATGGCGACATCCGCGGGCAATTCCTCTGGACACCAGAATACTAAATTAGCCTTCTGACCCTCGGCCGCGCTGCGGGTGCTCTCCAGACGCATCCATCCTTTAGGAAAAGTGACTGCTCCCTGCCCCTCCATCCGGAATTCCGCCACATCCTCTGCAGAATGCAGCGGATTGGAGTACAGCAGCTCCCACTGCTGCGGAATCAAACCGCTCCTGCTGTTATTCACTAAACCCCGCCTCCCCGCCACGGTTCTATTTTTCTTCTGACTGACTGTGCGCCTGCGCCTATGCCTGCTTCAGCTCCTTCTGCTGCTTCTACTCCTATTTCTATGTTTGTCACTGTCCCTCACTCTCTGCCTCTTGCCCCGGCATGTGTGACGGCAATTTGTCAGCGATCAGCTCTAAACTGATCATCGTATTGATAGACCATTGCGAAGCCTCGTTTGTATTCATCCAATCAATATCCAGCAGGCCGGCCATATGAGCAGCAGGCACTGCCGCCTCCTGCAGGTGGATACGCGCAAAGCTGTTGCCGAGCAGAATCGCCCAGCACTGGGCCGCTGCCCCAGCATCCTGACGGTAATATGCGCCATAGGCGGCAATTGCCACGCTGAGCACCGGGTGCTCAAATCTCAGCTTATTGCGGCCAATTGCTCCATTTGTCAGCGCGAGCTTCTGCTCATCGGGCAAGTTGTAGAACACGCCGAACTCGGCCAGCATATCCTCCCATTCGGGATCCTCGAGCATCCCCGCCAGCTCGAACCAAATTTGCGGCCCGCCCATGCATATCGCCAAATGACGCCCCCAGTTGTCATCCCCCATACTCGTCAGCACTCCGGATTTCGGATCATATCCATAAGTCGGACCCGAGATAAGCCGGAAATTAGCTGCTTTGATACAGTTTAGGCCCGTCACAATTTTATCCCGGTACGCGGTGTCCTCGAAGCGTTCCCAGCGGGTCATCCAATTGGAGCAGAACGCCGCCCAGTCTGGTCCGACCCGAATATGCGTTGGATGTTCATCCTTTGGAAAATAGGCCCTCATCGGATCTAACGTAACTGTGGAGTAATCGGCGTCTCTCACCTCGTCCAGAATGTCTCCGATTCGCTCGTCACCGGTCAAATAATAGTAATAGCGGTGCAGGCCGGCCATCGCAATCCGGGCTTCCTTGCATCCGCAGCCCCAGTGCATCACGTTATGCCGCGAGCCAAGTCCCGCATATTCACCGAAATGATAGACGTCGACCTCGCTCGTATGCCGGGTCATCGCCTCAGCCATGAGGAATATGTCGGCCCGCCCGGAGCGGAGGAACATCAGCCAGAGCCATATATTCGGGGCAAGCTCCGTATTTTGCCATGCACAGCCGCCCAAGTCATAGTTCCATACATGCCTAACCGGGTCATAGCTATGCATAAAATCGCCATAATCCCAGAAGCCGTACCACTTCCGCTGTTCCACCTCGGCTTGGTAGAAGGCGATAATGCCATCCAGCCGATCCTCCAAATAAGCTTTCGCTGGCGTGCTTCGATCGGGCAGGCTCCAAATACCGAATGCGCCCGCTTCATAATAATAGGCCGGCTCACAGACAAGCCGGGCAGGAGCAGCCGTCTCCTCCGCCATGCTCCTAAGCTGAGTCAAATCCGGCGTTCCCTCCGTGCCCCAAATCATCAGCTCGCTCGTGTTCGCGATCCCGTAAGGCGTTGCCCGCAGCTCCTCGGCCCCCTCATAAGCCGATTCCACATGGGTCTTCGTATCGTAATGCCTGAGATCCATCGCCTCCGCATCGGGCGACCAGAGCCATACGATGAACCTGGCCTCATTCTCAGTCGCTGCATGAATTTCCATGCCCGAGGGAGACTTCTGCCAGAAGTCCTTCAGCCCGGCCGCAAGCCCGCCGCCCTCGTCGCCAACATAACCGAGTCCGCCGGCCCGTTTCCCTTCCGTTACCTTGACCCAACTGCACCCTTCCGCCGTACGCTTGGAAATCCGGTAATGCTCCGGGCTGTCTTGCACAAGCTTGTAGCTGTTCCAGGCGGCCGAATCATCCAGTAAATGAAGAAAATAGGCGTCCTCTTCCGGATCAAGCTGCACGGCGCCGCCATCTGTCTGGGTGATGTACAGCTCCTTATACCGTCCCTGCGTACGGCGGGTATGCAGGGGCTTCGGCGATTCGCTGAATACGCCGTCCTCCCCGGCAAACCTGACATGCCGGTTGTACAATGGCCCGCGCAGCGGCACCGCAAAGGAAATACCCAGCCCCTTCACGAAATCCTGGTGTGGATTGCCATCGTAAAAGAAGGTATGCACCATACGGATCGATGTTAATCCAGCGTAAAAATATAATCGGATCGTATACGGCAGCCATTGCCTTATCCCCGCTGCCTCCGAGAGATGTCTTCCGTCCAGTTTCACCACAGCGCGTACCGGCCCGTGCTGCTCCACCGCTGCCCGCAGCGTGCTGCCAGTAAACCGCTCTTCCTTCAAGGTTCGTGCACCGGATACCAAGCTCGCCTCTTCGCGGATGCATACGAGTTCCCCGCCGCTGCATAAGACGGCTCCCGACTGCGGCTGAACCATACTGCGGATCAATCCCCGCCCCTGCTTATTCACCGTACAGACGATGGCACCTGTATCGACAATGAAGGCATCCTCCGTCTCTTCGACGTTAACGCGAGCATCGGATCCCGGCCCTGCCTCCCCCGAAGATGCAACGGCGGCATGCGCCGTCCACTTCACGCTCCCATCTGGCCAATAGGCCGTCGCCCAGCTTTGCAGCGGGAGATGACAGCCAGGTTCGGCGTCGTCATCGGCAGGGCCAACACGGATATTTGTAGCGCTTGCAAAATTCCCCGAATTTTCGGCTCTCGCGCCTGCGCCGCCTTCAGCATCTGCAACCCGGTCCGGCGGCCCGGCAATCCCGGTCCGGCGTCCTCCCTGAGACTCAGAGGGTTTATTGCTCCGCACCTCTACCGCCCATCCCTCTTCCCCATGCCTCAAGAAAAGTCCGGGCAGCTCCTCCCGTTCCAGCACTCCTTTTGCCCAGGGTATCCCCCAAGTCAATCCGGCAGGGATAGAGGATTGCTTCAACCACCTTAATCCGACCGCTGTCCGTCCAGCCACAGACCACCCTCTCCTTCCTCACAATGTATTCCCATTGTAGGCAGGCCGGCATTTACCGGCAATGAGACTTTCTTGACCAAGGGAAACAGCGGCCGAACAGGCCGATTTGCATATTTTCAGCCGGTTTGGACTTTATTGCAGACTTAAGATTTTCCTCGCAACACCACAAAAAAAGAGCCCCTCCCGAAGAGATTGGCCCTTGTTCATCATGCTGCCCCATTGGATCCCCTACTTCAAATGCCGATCGCCAGAGCAATCCGCTTTACTTGCTAAGCTCCCGGTAATGCGTTGGCGTCATCCCCTCCAGCTTTTTGAAGATGCGGTTGAAATAGCTATGCTGGTATCCCACCTGCTCGGCGACTTCGCTTATTCGCAATTTGGATTCGCGCAGCAGCTCCTTCGCTTTATCCATGCGGAGACTTGTTAAGTAATCAATGAAATTATTGCCCGTTACCTGCTTAAATGATTTGCTGAGAAAAAAAGAATTCGTGCCGATCTCATCCGCACAGCTATCCAGCGATACATCCTTCATATAATTTTGCTGCAAATAGATCATCGCCTGCTCGATCATCATTTTTACTTCGGCGTTAGAGCGCTGGCAGAGCTCCTTCAAATAAGGAGCCACTACCTTCTCCTTGAACCAAATCAGCATCAGCTCCGGCTCGCGGATTTGCGACAGCGCCTCGTACAAATTTACGCCCATGAACAGCCGCTTCGGGTCGAAGCCCGATTGCATGATCGCATGCTGGACATGGCCGAGCAGATGCAGCATTCCCTGCTGTACATCAATCGCCTTCGCCCCTTTGGCCCGGAGCGCCTCCAGAAATTCAGCCAGCAGGCGGTATGCATCCTCCTCCTGCCCCGTGCGCATGGCCTGGATCAGCTCCCGTTCCAGAGTGAAGGAATAGGTCGGCTCGGCCTCATCCGTCCCTTCCTGCTCCAGCCGCTCCATGTCGATGATCTGATTCTCGTTGCTGAAGGGGCGGTAACTGGCCGCCTGCTTCACTTCTTCGAATGCAAGCGGGATATCGGAAACGCTCAATACGGGAGCGCTGTAGGCTAGCGTGACCCGCATTTTCAATATCACGTTTATCGTACGCGCCAGCTCCTCACTATAGCTAAATACCTCGGCATCGGCTGATCCGTCCTCCGGCAAGACAAGCAGAATCCCCGCCGTCAAATCGTGAAAATGAATCGTATCGGCTTGACTGAAGCGCTGCATGGCCAGCTCGCCGATGATATTGGCAGCCGCATAGGATACGAGCCCTTCGTCACCGCTTCTGAACTTTCCCTCCAGGCTCGTCATCCCCGTCAGCTGGACATATATGACGATAAAATGCTTTTGCTCGACGTCCCACCTGAACCGCTCCATCCGGCGGCGCAAATCCTGCTCGGAATAAGCGTATAAATGCCCTTGCAGCAGCTGGTTCAAGAAGCTCTCCTTGACATGGGGGAGCTGCTCGGCCAGCTTGCGCTGCAAATCATGGCTCTTCCAGTGCAGGCTTTGCCACTGCCGCTCGATGAGCGCGAATTCGTCCTCCTTGCCCTCTGCCTTGATGTCATCCGACAGGAGCGTCTTGAACAGCCGCCTGATTGGCGAATACATCCGCCTCGAGGCGATCCAGGAGAGCACAGCCGCCAGCAGCAAAGCGCTGAAGCTGACGATCAGAATCAGCTTGGAAATGAACATCACCGGAGATGTAATACTGGAGATCGGCGAGGCGGACACGTAGGTCCACTCCGTGGCAATCCGCGAGAACTCCCCGTAGGTAACCGTGTAGGTGGCCCCGTCCCATTCAAAGAAGAAGGAAGAGTTCTGGGCTGGTCCCCGCTCCTTGATCTTCGCGCGCAGCTCGGTGACGAAAGGCGAGTTCGAGCTGCTGCCGCCCGCGGAGGCAAACAATTCCCCCGTGTTCTGCACAAGGAACGTCTCTCCCGCGTTATACGGGGTCATCGTCTTCAGCATATTCGCTACCTTCTGGGAATCCATCCGAATGAGCAACGCCCCGAAGGGCTGCTGGCTGCCGCCCGGAATGTAATGCACCAGCGTAAGCTCCTTCGCCTCCGGCCTGTTCGGATCAAAGGCCCATTCTGTCCAGTACGTGCTTCTCTTCGTGTCAATCAGCTTGTCATATAATCCTGATACCGCAGGGGAATGGATTTCGCCATACTCGGGGTTGAACAGCAGCGGCGCCGGCTCCTGCCCGGCCAAGTAGAGCTCGACCTGCTTCACCATCGTATTCGAGCCCTGCATCACAACGAGCGTCTTCGTAATGTCCCTTGCCCGCTCGAAATCGCGTTTGAAATCACGCCCGTTCAAGCTGTAGTCGAATTGGGGATCGAACGCCCAATGCGAGAGCATCAGTTCCAGATTGGACAGCTGTTCATCGATGTTCCGGGCCCGCTGCGCGATTTGCTGATGATGCATCTGCAGCAGCTCGCTCTCGAGACGCCCTCCTACCAGTCCATAGATGATTATGCCGGTAATGATGCCGGGAATCGCCGAGACGACCAGCATCATAATTAAATTGTTGCGATAGTATTTGCCCTTGCAGCCAGAAGCTCCTATAGCATGCGACCACCATCTTGCCAAAGTTCCCGTATTCATCTCCTCACCAACCGAATCAAGATATATACAAAATGTAAACGCATTCATAACAAATTACAAGCCCGTTTACATAAAATGGGGCAATCGGCTTATCGCTGTTTAAGGCAAAGAAGCTGCCCGCGCAAATCAGTATGCATGATTTCGCGCGGCAGCTAATATCGCCATACGGCTCCCGTTTACACTAGGGTTTCACCTGATTGTACAGGTCGTTCATCTCTTTGACCAGATCGTCCCCTCCGGTTTTTCTCCATACTTCGAATGCGGACATTAGTCCTGCCTCATCGATCTGTCCCACAATGAATTTGATGCGCGCGTCGTTGATGATATTATCAAGCTGCTGGCCCTTTTGCGAATAAACGGTAGAAATGAACGACTCGGCAGGGTTCGTTACAATAAATTCCTCATTGGCCTTCTGCACCTCGGTCTGCTTAATGCGCAGCGGCGTCTGCTTGACCTTCTTGGCGTGGTCCTCTGGAATGAAGCCGAGCATTTGATTTAAGCCTTCTACCTCAGATTCCAGCTTCACGGTATCCTTGATCGGTTCCACGAATTCGCCAACCGGATTATAGTGAATGCCTTCGAGGCCGAAGTTAAGCAGTGTCTGCATTTCCGGCTCATTCAGCTGATCCAGGAATCCGAGCACCCGCATAAGCTCCTCCTCGGTCTTCACAGACGATTTAGGGATGGCCAATATGCCCGCAAAGCCGGATGTCGGCAGGGTATGCAGCTTGCCATCAGCTCCCGTCACTCCGCCAAGGACGTCAATGTAGTGGCGATCCGGCTCATCTTTTCCTTCCTTGGCAAGAGCGGCGTGTATTTTATCGTCGATGCGCGCGCCGACGTCAACGACATCGACGATGACGCCCGCTTTATTGTTGACGATCGGGTCTACCCACTTAGCGCTGTCCATCACGGCAAAATCGGAGTTGATCAATTTTTCGTCGTATAATTTTTTCATAAATTTAAGCGCTTCCACATATTCAGGATATTGATGCTCTGGCACCAGTTTGCCATCTACGACGCCCCACTTGTTCGGCGTGCCGAACCACAGCTTGATCGTATCGAAGCCGCTGGCCCATTGTCCCGTCCATTTGACGAGCACCATGCCATACGTGTCGTTTTGCCCGTTCTTGTCGGGATCCTGCTCCTTGAACGCCTTCAGCATATTATAGAAATCATCCACGGTCTGCGGCGTTTCCAGCCCGACGTTATCGAGCCAATCCTTGCGGAAGGCAATTCCATTGCGGCCTAACACCCGTCCCCGGTAGATTCCGTAGTTCTTGCCCTCGATGGAGGAGTTCTCCATAATGACCGGATTGGCGCCGCTCAGGTTCGGAAACTGCTGCAAATAAGGTCCGACCTCCCAGAACGCCCCGGATTTAGCAGCGCTGACGAAGCTCGGCGCCTTCACGTCTCCGACGTATATAATGCTGGGGAGCTTGCCGGAAGCAAGGGTGATATTGAACTTATCGGCATAGGAGGCGTTCGGCACCCACTCAAAGTGAATGTTGCTGTTCGTCCTTTTCTCGATTTCCTCAACCACCGGCCCGTCGTCCTTTGGATAATTCGTCTTGAAAATCGGCAGCATGATCGTCAGATCAAGCGGGGCTTGCTCCGCCTGCTCTTTCCCCTCATTCCCATTGCCATTGCCAGCTGAAGCGGGGTCCGCCGCCGTGTCCCCGGAGCTGCCGCCTCCGCAGCCAGCGATCGCTGCTATCATGGCTGCAACCAGCCATACGGATAACCAGCGTTTCATTGTTCCCATCCTTGTGTGCCTGCTCATTCACTGATAACCTCCCTTAAAGTTCATAAGCTTTACTCATTTTATATGGTAAAATCATCTGACTCCACAGCTGCTTCCAGGAGCCGGACGAAGTTAACCCTTGATCGAGCCGAGGAGTACTCCCTTGGCAAAATGCTTCTGCAGGAACGGATATACGCATAAAATCGGAATCGTGCCCACTACGATGACTGCCATCTTGATCGACTGCTCCGGCGGCTGCACGAAGGTCGGGTCCATAGAGCTGAGATCGCCAGCCGATTGCGACAGCATGACGATTTGCCTGAGCATCACCTGCAGCGGCCATTTGCTGGGATCATTGATGTAGAGCAGGGCCGAGAAGAAATTGTTCCAGTGTCCCACCGCGTAAAACAGCGTGAAGGTGGCGAGCACGGGCTTCGAGAGCGGGAGCACGATTTTCCACAGCAGGCTGAGCTCGTTGCAGCCGTCGATTTTGGCGGCTTCCTCCAGCCCCGGGGGCAGCTCCTGAAAGAAGTTTTTGACGATGATCAGATTAAACGCGCTGATCGCCCCGGGTAAAATAAGCGAATTCAAGGAGTCCAGCAAATGAAGCTCGCGAATGACCAGGTAGGTCGGGATCATCCCCCCTCCGAACAGCATCGTGAAAATAACGAGGTTCAATATCATGTTGCGGCCCATGAGATTGCGCCGGGCCATCGGGTAAGCCATCGTCACCGTAAAGAACAGATTGACGATCGTGCCGATGACGGTCACATAGATCGATACGCCGATGCTGCGCATGATCGTATCCGTGGAAAAAATGAATTTATACGCATCCAGCGAAAATGTCTTGGGAATCAGAAATACGGCGCGTTTCGTAATTTCGGCATCCGTGGCGAACGAACCCGAGATGACGAATATGAAGGGCAAAATTGCCAGCAGTCCGAATAACGCGAGGAATACGTAGTTGAATGCGTCGAATATTTTCTCGCTTGTGCTTCTGTATTGCTTGCCCACAGCATCTTCTCCTCCCTAAATTCAGTGGTCAGTACAGTCCCGATTCACCGGATTTCTTCGCCAGCCAGTTGGAGCCAAGGACAAGTATCACGCCGATGACCGATTTGAACAATCCAACAGCCGTACTATAGCTAAATGCTCCCTGCGTAATTCCCAGCGCGTACACGTAGGTGTCGAACACCTCCGCGACCTCGCGATTCAAGGCATTCATCATCAAATAAATTTGCTCGAACCCGTTATCGAGAATCGTTCCCATCCGCAAAATAAGCAGGATGACGATCGTGCTGCGAATCGAAGGTAAAGTGATATGCCACAGCTGCCTCCAGCGGCTAGCCCCGTCAACGATGGCCGCTTCGTATTGCTCCACGTCGACCCCCGCCAGCGCCGCCAGGAAAATAATCGTCCCCCAGCCGCACTCCTTCCAGATCGTCTGGATAATAATTAGCGGCCGGAACCAGTCGGGACTGGCGAGGAAGTCGATTTTCCGACCTGTAAACGCATACAAAAACTCATTAACCATACCGCCTTCGGTGGTCAGAAATACATAAGTCAAGCTTGCCACGATGACCATAGATATAAAGTGAGGCACATAGATCAGCGTTTGAATCGTTCTTTTAAAGAGCGCCCGGCGTATTTCATTGAGCAGCAGTGCCAGGATAATCGGAGCCGGGAAGAAGAAAATCAAATTGTACAAAGACAGCACCAGCGTGTTGCGCAGCAGCATGAAGAAATCCGGGTTTTGGAAAAAAACCTTGAAATGCTCGAAGCCTACCCATTCGCTTTTCCAAAATCCGATGAAGGGCTGGTAGTTTTTAAATGCAAGCAAGATTCCCCACATCGGCACATATTTAAAAATCAGAAAATACAGCAGGCCCGGCAGCAAAAGAATATACAGCCATTTATCGCGCTTCAGGCGCTTCCAGCGGGTCTCCCGCTCGGCCCTTAAGGCTTGTTTCCTCATAAGGATGTTTGGCGCAGCCGTAGGTTTCACTCTGTTCACCTCCATATTCATCGGGAAGCCGGCAGCTTGCAATCGATGTAGCCCCATTATGGGTCAGGGCTTATTTTCCGGCAATTAGACTTTCTTGAAGGCCTGGCAAACCTTACTTCAGACCGGTCCCCCAAAAAAGTGCAAATGCGGCAAAACATTGCTATTGCCGGGAGATAACAGCTAAGCCAGACTGGTGGGGGAGGGCTATCAACGTTAGAGAGGTGGAGATCAGTTGAATAAGAAGCTGTATCACGGAGCCTGCCTGTACCCGGAGCTATGGAGCCGGGACGTGCTTCTGCAGGATATCGGGATGATGAAACAAACAGGGATCAATGTGGCGCGGATCGGGGAATTTGCGTGGTCTATCTTTGAGCCGGAAGAAGGACGGATCGATATCAGCTCGTTTGTCGAAGTGATTGAGCTGCTGTATGAGAATGGGATCGACACGGTGATGTGCACGCCGACGCCAACCCCGCCGATCTGGCTCAGCCACGGCCACCCGGAGCGAATGTACGTAGATGAACGCGGTACCGTGATGGGGCACGGAGCGCGTCAGCATGTCTGCACGAATTACCCTTATTTCCGCGAGCGGGCTGCGATCATTACCGAGCATATCGCCCAGGCCGTCGGCGCCCTGCCTGGCGTCATCGCCTGGCAGCTCGACAATGAATTCAAAGCCCATGTGGCGGAATGCATGTGCCATACGTGCAAAGGCATGTGGCATGACTGGCTGGAGCAGCGCTACGGCACGATCAGCAGGCTGAACGAGGCCTGGGGAACGAACGTCTGGAGTCAGGCATATCAGCGGTTCGACCAAGTGCCGCAGCCAGGACCGGCTCCCTTCCTGCACAATTCGTCGCTCCGGACGATGTACCAGCGCTTCTCCATGGAGAAAATTGCGGAGTTCGCAGACGAACAAGCGGCGATTATTCGGCGATACTCCGCCGCGCCGATTACCCATAACAGCAGCATCGCCTTTCACGTCGACAACGAACGGCTGTTCAAGAACCTGGACTTCGCATCGTTTGATACGTATGCGTCCAGGGAGAACGCGCACGCCTATCTGTTCAATTGTGATTTATGGCGGAATTTCAAGCCGGGCAAGGATTTCTGGATCATGGAGACAAGTCCGTCCCACGCCGCCTCCCTGGAGAGCTACGCCGCGCCGCACCCGAACGGGTATGTGAAGGCCGAAGCTGTGGCGGCCTATGCCTTGGGCGCTCAGGCCTTCTGTTACTGGCTGTGGCGGCAGCAGCGGGCGGGCAGCGAGCAGCCGCACGGCTCCGTCGTGAGCGCCTGGGGCCAGCCGACGATCGGGCATCGCCAGGTGCTGGAGGCCGAGGCAGCCAGGCAGGAGCTTGAGGCGGTTCTGCTGGAGACAAAGCCGATGCAGGCTGAAGTAGCGATGACGTATTCGGACGAGGCAAAGGCTTATTTCAAAACAGAGCCGCACCGGAAGCTGGATCACCGGGGATTGGTGAGCGATTTCTATGGAAGGATCTTATCGCTAGGCATTCACCGCGATGTGCTTCCTGAAGGAGCCGATCTCGGTGGATACAAGCTGTTGTTCACGCCGTTTCTCCCTTACGTGCCCGAGGATTATTTGCAGCGGGCGCTGGAATTCGCAGCCGGGGGCGGCATCTGGATCGCCGGGCCGCTTACCGGTGGACGTACGGAGGAGCATACGATACCGACGGATGCGGGGCTGGGCGAACTGGAGCAACGAGCAGGCGTGAAGACGGTGTATACGTACCCGATGGACGGTACGGGATCGGTTGGACGCGCATTCGGCGTATCGGCCCCGCTTTCGCATTGGAGTGCGGTATTTCAGCCGATGGAAGGCGGCGCATCCGTGGTAGGCGAAATCCGTGAAGGGCTGACGCCGGGCCTGGCCTTCTTGACCGAGCATCGGTATGGGCAGGGGAAGATCGTCATGCTGGGCTCGATGCCGGGCGGCGAGGAGGGGGATGCCATGCTTTGCAAGCTTATCCGGCATTATACGGATGAAGCAGGGGTAACCGTCAAGAGCGACGTGACCCCTGGCACTCTGGTCGCGCCAAGACAGGGAGCCAATGGCCAACTGGTATGGATCATCGTCAATATGGATGGCCGCGGCGGAAGCGTCACCCTGCCTTGCCAAGGTACGGATGCCTTAACCGGAGACGAGGTACCGCCAGGCCAAGTGGCTGTAGAACCCTTCGGATACAAGGCGATCCGTTTGAACCTGCCGCTCTTTTAAATCCTGTTTTAATTTCTCTACATAAAAAACGACAAGTAACCCCCAAGAAGGACACTTTGTACAAAGTGTCCTTCTTGGGGACTGCTTTTTGCCCTACGCATACCGACCGACTCATCCATGAACTCCTTAACATATTGCGATGCGATGTTTGGGCAATCATTTTCCCCCAACTCAGAAATTCTTCGAGCATTTGCCTGCCACCGCTTCCTATATCGCCTAATTCGCGACTTCTTCAGCAGCCCCAGACCTACGCTCGATTTAGATGGATTTCATGATTCTATTTTTTCCTTTTTCCCATGATTAGACGAAATAGCTGTATCTTGTGTATCTAACTCTTCATTTTTTCCCCAACTCGGGCTTTCCGACTTATTTAGTTACACAAAATCCAGTTAAATTACATTCTGAAGATAAGAACAGCTTTTAACTGCAACAAATCCAGTTATTGCACAACACATCCCTCATATTCTAATGGCTCGAGCCATAATCAGTGCGTTTGAACAGCAAATACATCCTATACTGCAACAGAGATATTATTACTGTATAATAATAACTCTGCGGATCAACCTTACATATAGAGTTATCCATCATCTACTGTTCTTACAGTATGGATTTAGAGGAGTCTTGTTTATGAAAAATCCAAAAATCACCTTGGCCATCCTGCTAACGAATTTATTTATCGCCTTCCTTGGGATCGGGCTCGTTATTCCGGTGCTGCCTACCATTATGAATGAGCTGAATATTAGCGGGAAAGTCGTAGGTTATATGGTATCGGCCTTTGCCATTACACAGCTGATCAGTTCGCCGTTTGCCGGACGCTGGGTGGACAAGTACGGACGCAAGGTCATGATTGTGCTCGGCCTGTTCATTTTCGGCTTCTCGGAGTTTCTGTTCGGATTCGGAAAAACGGTTGAAGTATTGTTCCTGTCCCGCATGCTTGGCGGAGTCAGCGCGGCGTTCATTATGCCAGCGGTAACAGCTTTTATCGCGGATATTACAACAAACGAAACCCGGCCCAAGGCGCTTGGCTATATGTCTGCTGCCATCAGCACGGGATTTATCATCGGCCCCGGATTTGGCGGATTTCTCGCGGAAATCGACACGCGCCTCCCTTTCTATACAGCCGGGCTGCTGGGTGGGCTCGCGGCGATTCTGTCCCTGGTTCTGCTGAAAGAGCCTGAACGTGCAGTTGAGGGTTCCACAAAACCAGGGCAAACGAGCGGTCTGCGCCGCATCTTCATACCGATGTATTTCATCGCATTCATATTGATCTTCGTGTTGTCGTTCGGCCTGGCTGCATTTGAGTCGCTCTTCAGCCTGTTCGTCGACCATAAGTTCGGCTTCACGCCGAAGGATATTGCTATCGTCATTACTGGCGGGGCACTGGTCGGCGCGATTGCCCAGATCCTGCTGTTTGACCGCCTCACCAAGCGTTTAGGCGAAATCAATGTCATCCGTTACTGCCTGGGAATTTCCACGGTTCTTGTACTCCTAATGACATATGTAAGCACATATTTCATCATCCTGCTGACCACCTTTGTCCTCTTTACCGGCTTCGATTTGATACGCCCGGCCATCACGTCGTATTTATCGAAGATTGCCGGGAACGAGCAAGGCTTTGTGGGCGGCATGAACTCGACATTTACTAGCATCGGCAATATTTTTGGCCCGATTGTGGGTGGTGCGCTGTTCGATATTAATCTGAACTATCCCTACTATTTCGCGGCCATCGTCCTGTTGATCGGAACGGTAATCGCGCTGTACTGGAAGAAACCGGAGGTTGCTGAAGGATAAATGGGTGTATCAATTGCGCCATCAAAACTGTTGCCATCCGTATTTTCTTCGGGTATTCGGATTTTATGGTGGAAAAGGGCCTATAATCGCCCTTCTCCAATTTCTCCGGCATTTATACCGCTGACGTTTAATAAGAAGCCCTACACGCTTACCGTGGACCGGTAAATCCGTACAAAGCTGCTCTCTGTTACTGTGCTTGTAGAGGTTCGTAACGCACCCACAGTGAGGGCAATGAGTAGGTTGGAGTGTTCGTCTCCACTTGAATGAGAATATCGTGTTCATTCTCTGAAATGCTAAGAACCGTAAGCTGTAAAAGGTTAAGGATATCCATATGGCTACCTTTTGTTCATATATTCCTTCTTAGGTAAAACTTATTATCAGCTTAACTTGGCATTAAACCGCACTTCCAGCGCATCCCAGTTGGGAGTAGGGATGCGGGTCTGTTCCTTCCAAAGGTGAAACACGCGGCTTAAAGCCACAATTTCGCCTATGGATCCGTCAACCAGTCGGCTAATCGGCAAAATATGATAAATTTTCATAATCAGGCGCATCAGCGCTGGTCGTTTGCGGATAAGCGAAGCTTGTGCGGCCGGCGTTAGCGGATAACCCAGGGCCTCCAACACGCGAAAGCCTTCGTCCATAGCCGCGATCATTTGCCGCAACAACTTGTCGTCCCTAGCGATTTTTTTCATTTGGCGCTCGTGTATAACCGTTACAAAGTTTAGCGCAATAATAGGCACGATATGATTCTTCAGCCATGCGTCTATATATTCGTGATAGATAAGTTTGTACTTGGTTTTCGAAAACACTTGATCGAGATCGGCCTTAAAAGGAATCGGGCCTTCCAGTCCACCGAGCACCATCTGTCCACCGCCTCCACGGATACAGACAATCCGCCCGTTTTCACGGCTTCCCGCGCTAGTTTGGAACCCGAAGGCGATATTTTTGGGTATATCACTATGCTCATTCAAATAATCTTGCATATCATGGGCATTTGTATTATTCCCTATGATTACGATATTTTGGCTCTTATTGTTGGCCAATATAGGCAGAACCGCCGAAAAATCCGTATATTTCATGACAACAAAGATGAGATCATAATTATCGTCCGTGTCCAGAGTCCGGATGACACGAATCCGATCTACCGTCGTTTTCCGCTGAAAATAATGGCGAATGACAAGTCCCCCTTTCTCCAGTTCCTCTGCCCGGTTTCCTCTGGCCAATACGGTCACATCATTGCCACCACGTTCAAGAACATGGGTTAAATAACTGCCTATGACACCTGCGCCATAAACCAATACTCTCATGTTGATATCCTCTCTTTTCGTTTAATGAACATTTGTTGTATTAACAACGTTTGTCAACTACAATTAAACTAACATCTGACTAAACTACGGATCAATCGGTAATATTTTTGATTCTGTTGAAAATTCAACAAAATGGGCTTTGATTGTCTAAAAGGGAGCAGAGAGACAAATGGATAGACGTATTCTAAAAACGAGACAGGCCATTATGGAAGCTTTTATCGGGCTAATTGAGGAGCGCGGCTTTGAGAAGATCACGATACATGCAATCGCGGACCGGGCGAATGTAAACCGAGGGACCGTCTATTTGCACTTTACGGATAAGTACGACCTGCTGGAACAGTGCATCGAAACGTACTTGCAGTTATTGTATGAAAGTTGTATACCTGACGGGGAACCAGGAAAGGTTCCGTCCAAAGCTTTACTGCTTCGCACATTCGAATTTTTGGAGCGTCACGCCTTAGTTTACTCCACGCTCATGACGAGCAAAGGAGTTCCCGCATTCCGAAAGCGAATGATGGCGATGATGGAGATAAGTATCGAGGAGCATATCAAAAGCAACGGCATCGGCCCGAGCATGAACCGTGAAATCCTCGCCCAATTTCTAACCATTGCAGTGGCCGGTCTGGTGGAATGGTGGATTATTAACTCAATGCCTTACACTCCGTCGGAAATGGTGGATCAATTGATGATGATCCTGGAGCATAATTTGAATTTGCAGGGGTAGCCTTAATATAGGAGGCAATAAGTGTCGGTTGCCTTTCTTGAGTGTTGGATGAGGGAAAAGTGATATAATTTCTGTGCCGTTCTACTCGTTTTCCTTCTGATATTTGCCAATTCGTACAGCTTGGGTCACGCAGCCTACGGGAACACAATCACAGTCACAGTCACATCTACTTTTAATATGCCTTCCGGCTGGATGATCCAAAGCTCCTCGACCTTTGCCGGGACTACGACATACAATTTAATCAAGGCGTATTAAACTCATACTGCAATAATGTTATAAGCGGCGATCAATTCCCGGAACTCTATCGGGGAGAGAATGCCGTTTTTTTGATAATCGGCTGCTTTGTACATAACTAATCTCCCCCTAAGAAATCATCAAGCTTAAGCCGATAATAAATCGAGGTAGTGCTTTTGTACCATAAAATTAGAGAGTCCGATGAAGGACAATACTGAAAGAGGAGATTCGTACATGCAGAGCAAACCATCTAGAGAAAAAGCATCAGGAGTTCATGGGGAAATTAAAACAAAGCTGGTTCATTCCTTGAAGTTCAAGCTGATGTTACTAAGCGCAGTATGTCTGGTTATCATATTACTCATTGGCGGAATGTCGCTTGCTATGCTGAATAGCAACAATCAAAACTATCAAATGACAACCCATATGAGCCAAGTTAACCGGCTATCGGAACAGAATGAAACCTTGGATGTCATGTATGTCTCTTCTAAAGATAGCAATTATTTGGGCGAAATCTACACTAACATCGACGAAGCTTTTACTATTATCAATACGAACCATCCAAATAGCAAATACAATAAGGAATGGGATAGTTTAGGAAATCTATTAGCTCAGAATAAATCAAACATGCAACAAATTATTGACCTATCCGATGAACGCGGGTTCGATCTATCCGCTGGCATCTATCAAAAGCTGAATGAAAATGAAAGCTCACTTCAGGAACAAAGGGATTTGCTGAGCAAGATAGCGAACTGGGTCGATATTCCTATGTTGAGTACTGCGACCTTATCACTAGGTACTGAAACTGTCGACGGAACTACCTATAGTAAATATCGCTATTTCAACGACATTCCCGATAAAGGGGATCGCGATAAGCTATTGGCCCGGATCGGCGGTGATGCCGTAGAATACAAAGGCACAGCCTATTTAACGAATATTCAACTCATCAACGAATCATCCCAAACTGTGATAGATTTTGCAAAAGTATCAGATTCCGCTCTACAGCGCAGCTACGGTTCTGCCTTCGGCGGAATTGAGTTTACAACCTTTCAAGGGCAACCTGCATTTAAAATTGCTAACCAATTTACAGCAGCAAATGCCTCATGGGAAGAGATTGGTATTGAAATAGATACGACAGACATCCATTTAAATGAATATGATCAGGTATCTTTTGAAATATACTTTGATACAGCTGTTCATTCCAAGAATATCTCAATAGGAGTCGCTTTGGATCAACGCTATGATTTCAGCAATGCCTCCAATCAGATTAATCAGCTTTTGAATGAATATAATCGGGCTGTGATCGAAGGTAAAAGTGAAGAGGTTACAAAGCTTTATCAGGAGATCAGTTCAATTACGAATGAAATGAAGGCAGCCTTTGGTAATTACTTCGGCAGTAACGAAACACCAACAGAAGCGATAAGCCTTATGGAAGAGAAAATGAACATCCTAGAAGAATTGCAGCCCATAGATTCATCGCTAGTTCAGTTAATCAATGAAAATAAAACCTTGGTTGCCGAAGTACGCAGCGTCATTGAAAGCATACATGGGAAGATTTCAGACGATATGGTAACCGGTGCGAACAGTTTACGAGCGACAATTATCATTTTAAGTATTGCGGCGGTTGCGATCGTTATTATCATTGTATTCATCATAACTCGCAGTATCCAAAAGAACGTCGATCAATTCCGATATCTGCTGCAAGAAATGGGAAAAGGAAACCTGAGTGCACGTGCTAAAATTACCTCTAAGGATGAATTCTCGCTATTTTCGAATTACCTGAACCAATTTAGCGACCAGCTCAGTGCGACTTTGCAAAAAATACAGAATCTAACGTTAGAAGTGAATGAGAAAAATACTGCTGTTTATGGTGTTATCCAGTCTGTAGTGAACGGTAAGGACGATAGAGAGGGTATATTGCAGCTGCAAGAACATTTCAGATTGATCGAAAATAGCGTTACAAATCAAAGTGCAAACACAGAAGAATCATTAGCGAGCCTGCATGAAATATTGGAAACCAATAAAGGCTCCGTAAATGAAATTAGCGCTACGAAGACCATCTCGGAGAAATCTTTAGCAAGTGTCCAAGAAGGTGTGCATAATATCGAGACATTGAATAGCAATGTTCAAGGAATCTCACAAAGCGTCGACCGATCAAGCCATGAAATACAGGAGCTGATCGAATATGCGCAATCGATTCAAGAGGTATTGGTAACCATACAGAACTTTGCAAACCAGACTAACTTGTTATCCTTGAACGCCTCCATTGAAGCAAGCAGAGCTGGTGATGAAGGCAGAGGCTTTGCCGTTGTAGCCCATGAAGTGAAGAAGCTGTCCGAAGCTACAAGTTTAGAAACACAGAAAATTAGCGAGATTATCAACAACATTAACGGTAAAATAGCCCAAGTACAATCTGCCAATGAAGATGTTAAATTCCATGTTGAGGATACAGAGAAAATTGCAACGCATTTTACTCATATTATTAACAATATGAAGGAATCAACAGAGCATAGTACGGCTTATATTACAAATCTCATGGAGCAAATCACAAGACAAATGCTAAGCACAGAGGATATTGTGAATGCCGTTGACCTCATTAGCAGCGATTCACAAGAAATTTTGGATAAAACCGTAATTACAACAGCAGTAACTGATGAATTAGCAGACACATTAGTTCAAAATCTGGAAGTGGTTGAGGAATTAATGGAAAGTATCACCAGAATTAAGGAAGACATCAGTGCCTTTAAGCTAAAATAATAGGGTTGGGCTGTGTATAAGTTATTTCGATGACTTATGCACAGCTTTTTTCTTGGAGGTGAGCCACTTGAATAAAGGCATACTCTTGGCTTTTACAGGCGAATTGCGTTTATTCCAGATACAAAAAAGGCACCCTTCGGCGCCCCCATTTTCTATCATTAGGACTTGCTTGTTTCTTCGATGGACTTGACTTCCTGCGGCTTGTCTTCCTCTTCTTTGAAATCTCCGCGGGCGCCTTTCTTGAATTCCCTTAACATCGTGCCAAAACTGCGTCCAAGTTCCGGCAGTTTGCTGGGACCGAACAACAGGAGCGCGGCAATGACCAGCAACAGCAGATGCGTTGGCCGCAACAAGTTTTCAAGCACATTTATCACTCCTCAGATATATCTTATTGTAAATTATACTACTTTATACGGTAGAAAGGGAGTTTTTCTCTTCACTTTCAGCAAATTATTATGGGAGAAACCAAAATGCTGTCCTGGGCATATGCTGTGAGCAAAGCGATGCAAAGGAGTGAACCTCGTTGAGTTCCTACAGTTTGTTAGCGATCATCGCGATCGGTGTGGCATCCAATTTAGACAACGCTGGGGTCGGAATTGCTTACGGTGTTCGAAAAATCCATATTCCCTGGTATTCCAATTTAACCATTGCCTTCATTTCCTTTTTGGCTACCCTCGTTTCCGGCTTATTTGGAAATTTGATATCCACCTGGATGCCCCCTTGGATCGGCCAGTTGATCGGAACCATCGTCATTATCGGTGTCGGCGTATGGGTGCTGGTCCAGCCTTATGTAGAAAAAAAGCCGTCTCCCAAAACTTCCTCCTCCAATTCATTTACACGTCTGCTCCAAAACCCAGAAGAAGCGGATGCCGACAGCTCCAAATCGCTTAGTTTGCCTGAGTCCATAGTACTCGGAATCGCCCTAGCGATGAATGCCTTAGCCGGCGGCTTTAACGCAGGCATTACTCAATTGAACGTATGGTACACCTCTCTGTCCGTTGGCTTATTCAGCTTCATCCTGCTGGCGCTTTGCGCTGGATTCGGGGAGAAGTTCGCAGCCGAGAAATTGGGCCACCGGGCAACGGTAGTTTCCGGATTGCTGTTGATCTTCATCGGATTTCGGCAAATGTTCTAAAGGCGGTTTCGCGGACTACATGCGTATTCGAATCGCCGCAAAGAAGCCAGTATAAATCCCCGAAGTTCAGGAAATAACAATCCTTGAGAAAGGAGGGGTTATTATGCCTGCACAAAATCTGGGGGTTCATGAGAAGCTGGAACTTCATGAGCTGCTTACTTTCAAAACCACTTGCCTCACTAAAAGCCAGACGATGGCTCCCATGGTGACTGATCAAAACCTTAAAACGATTTTGGAAAATGACGTGCGCAGCGGAACTGAAGATATTCAGCAGCTAAGAAATCTACTCGTATAAAACAGGAGGCCGCAAATGAATACCATAATGAATAATAAGACTGGGACGAACGCAATGACTGATCAGGTGATTGCCTCCGATCTATTGATTGCAGCTAAAAGCGGTATTAAAAACTATGAGCCGCACTCTCCGAGGCAGCAACTCCAGAGGTCAGAAACGTACTGTGCGATCAACTGAGTAAAGCTGTTAACCTTCACGAACAAATTTTCAATTATATGAAGGATAACGGCTATTATAACGCTTACGATCCAGACCAACAAATACAGATGGACATACAAAATGTCGACAAAGCCTTAAATATGCCGAACGCATAACATGTCGCCTTTCCTAAAATACCGCTAAGAGGTCTCTTGGCGGTATTTTGAATATGAAAAAAGAACAAACGAGCTGCAATTAGATCAAAAGTCATAAATTTGTATTTTTAGAACTTTTCATATAGGCTATAATAATAGTTACCGGATTACTCTCGTCTTCTTTGCCTAACGAATTATGTTATTGGTATACCGGGCTTCTATTATGATGAGAGGTGTTTATTTTGCGCTGGCTTTTGAATTATGAAGAAGATTTGCAGCAAGCGTTCACTACTGCAGACAAGTTGTTATCTGGCCTCCCTCCCTCCTTTAGCCAACCAGCCCGTGACTTCCTCGACAAATTCCATGTATTGAAGGAGAATCGCTCGAAAAATTATATTTGCTACCTTCTGCCGTACTGGCTGAAGGAAAAATCCACAGTACCGATTACGGATTGCCGCCAAATCGCGATAGCAAATATTTTCGGAATGATGTACTATCACCTTCTTGATGATCTGATGGATAATCCAGAAGCGCGGTTTAAGCATCAGTTGCCCCTGGCCGATCTGATTCACTTTGAATTCTTGAACATCTACAGAAGCTATTTTCCTGCCGACTCACCGTTCTGGCCCTATTTCCGGAAATACATCGCGGAATGGGCAGATGCCGTCACTTACGAGAACAGTAATAATTTCTTCCTAGAGGCTCCTGTAAGGGTCGCTCATAAGGCAGCGCCCGTCAAGCTGACGGTTGCCGCTATTTGCTTGCTCTCTAATCAGGAGAACATGATTCCTTTGCTCGAAGACAGCGTGGATACCGTTCTGATTACACTGCAAATGCTGGATGATTGGATGGACTGGGAGAAGGATCTGAAGGAAGGCAGCTATAACTGCCTCATTGCACTGATCGAAACGAAGCAGCAGCTGACAGAGATGCGCCGACCTACGCCAGATGAGATAAGACAAGCTATATACACGCAAGGCATCTTATCAGAGTATGCGCAGCAAGCAGAGACTCACCACCAAGCATTAAGTGGTGTTCGTTGTTACACCCAGCATCTCTATGATTTCCATGAATTCCTTGTACATAATATTCGGCAAGCCGCCAAGCAGATCGAAAAGGACAGGAAATTGCTGGAAAATGGCGGATTGGAGTACTGGCTGTCGAAAAAAAATTCTAATTCCTAGATTAAAACTGAGATTAATGCTATAATATGTAAGTGTTTATAACCATTTTTTCTGAGAAAGGGTGATCTTTATGACAACATCAGGAGCTCTCCTTCAAACGCAAATTATTCAGAAAGCTTGGCAAGACCCTAGTTTCAAAGCAAAGCTGCTAGCCGATCCAAAGGCGGCAATCCAGGAGGCGCTCGGGGTTATAATTCCGGATCACATCAAGGTTAAGGCAGTTGAGGAAAATTCCGACGAATTTTATCTTGTTCTTCCCCCAAATCCGTCGGAAGTAATTAAAAGTGACATCAAGCCGAATGCTGTGTGGATGTAAATATTTTTGAAATATGATCACAAACGAGTAGGGCCATGGCAAAAAAACTTCCCGTCAAGTATCTCTTGACGGGAAGCGAATAATTGCTTCGGTACCTACTCCTTTTTCACTCAAGAAGGTAATTTCACCTTGCATTACTTCAATAATTCGGAACGTAACCATTAGGCCGAGTCCCGTCCCTTTAGTTTTATTGGAGAAATAAGGTTCCCCAAGCCGGGCCAATACATCTGAATCCATTCCCTCACCATTATCTTTGATATGAACGTAGACCCAGCCATCTTCTTTATATCCCCAAACTTGAATATCTCCTTCGCCTTGAAGTGATTCGATACTATTTTTGATAATATTAATAATGGCTTGCTTAAATTTAGAGGAATTTCCCTTAATCAATAAATTGTCAGGTATATTTACAGATATTTTTCCTCCCTGCAAATTTGCCATTGGTACTAGTATTCCCTCAATATGTATAAATTCCTGAAGTAAGTTTAATGTAGCCACTTTTCCTACTTCCGGTTTGGCAAAAGTAAGAAAGTCAGTGATAATATTCGATGCTCGATCAAGTTCATCAAGAGCCATATTCAAATATACCTTTTCAGATTGCTCATGTTTTTCAGCCATTAATTGAATAAATCCTCTGGTTACCTGCAGTGGATTCCGAACTTCATGAGCTACAGAAGCTGCCATTTCACTGATAATTTCCATTTTCTCCGAACGCTGCAATTCATTATTGAACATCTCAAGCTGCTTAGAGTACTCGACCACCTGTTCATGGTTTTCAGAAAATCTTCTCCCAAGTATGATAATTAAGGAGATTAGGAAGCTAATTACACCCCATTTCCATAGGAAGAGGTCGTAGTATGCATTTTGAGAATAAAACCAAATCAGCTCACCAACTCCTAGTATCGCGAAAACCAAAAATCCAGTTGTAAATATAACTGCGTCTTTATTCTTTTGGAATGTATAAACAGTGACGATACTCAGAAGTAAGATAAACTGAATAATCATAATGTACCCTAGTATTTCCTGTGTCACAAAGCTATACATACTGTGGTACTTTCCTGATGATAAATGATGAAAAACAACCATAACCACGCAAAACATAGAATATCCAAGTTGGAAGTTCCTAAACCTCCTAATAATGGAGTAATAGCCAGGACCAAATACCTTCTCAAAGAAAAATGTGAATGCCGGCAATAAAATAAATAGTGCCGCATCAAACAAGGTAACATATAAATTTCCTTTATCCTCAAATAGCCAATATAAAAAGGATGAGTAGGTTACAACAATTACACCACTAGATAAAAAAACCACACATAGAGAGAGCCAGATAATCAAGTTATCCGATCTTAAAAATACTGTACAAGCTAACATAATAATTGCAATAAAAATAAGTGTGCTGCCTAATATAAAGTCAGCTATGTTCCCCCTGACATACTCTTTGATCAGCTCTTGATAGGCCCCTACTTTAATTACATCTGGAATTCCTATTCTATTATGAGAATAGATTCCGATATAAAGTGTTTTATTTGAATCAACTTCATCTAAAGGCAAGAGTACACTATTAATTTCATAATTATAATCACGCACTGACTCATATATTTTATTACCGTTCATAAAAGCAACAATATGCTTACCATAAATTTTATCGATTAGAATCGTAGAGGAACCCGGTAAAAGCTTTGGAAGTGTAACCTTTATCCATTGGGACGTTGCATCCCTAGGTCTTTCAGGCATAGGGGCATTTAATGAAATCTGCGTCCAACCTTGGATTTCTTCCAATTTGCGCTCATCCATATTTGTATCAAATTCATTAGTCCATGCGATATCCCATTGTACAATAGTTTGCCCTAATGAATCCTTCTCCCCAGAGCTTTCAAGTAAATATGCACAATAGGCTGCTAATACTAATCCCATAAAAATAACAATGGCTTTGACTAACCCTTTCATTACAGCACCCCTGCCTGCAAAATAAAAAAACATTTAACAAACCCTTTTTTATATAATTCGATATAATCTTGCTTAAACCTTCAATATTCTGGAAATGCCTAAATTTTTTTATCATATATTGTCACTTGTATAAGTAAACGTACTCCAAATTGTTAATATACCATGACTTTACTTCCGGGGATAGACGCTAGAGAAAGTGAATGACGAACTTTATGCATAACAATCACTGATCGACTAAGGTCTTATTATAACAGAAAAAGCCAAGGAACAGGCCTTCAAGACAAAGGCTTCCCTTGGCCTGTGCACCTAAACGGTAACACGCCAACATCATAATTCTTAATCAATAAATAACATATAAGTGCCAATAGGTTTGCCCGTCTTTGAATACCAAATAGACGGTGTTATTCTTTCACACCTCCCAATGCTACCCCCGCAATAATATAACGAGATAACAGGAAGTAGACGATAAACAGCGGTAAAGCCGTCAATGCCAGCCCTAGGTAGATCGAACCGAACTCCGTCTTGTAAATATCACCGCGAAGCAGGCTTACCATAATCGGCATCGTATACATCTCTTTTTTGGTTAGCAAAATCAGCGGCATGAACAGGTTGTTCCAGTTGGCCACAAAGGCAAAGATGGCCTGCGTTGCCACCGCCGGCACCATCAGCGGCAGGATGATTCGGTTGAACGTTTTAAATTCGCCTGAACCGTCCACGCGCGCTGCTTCCACGATTTCAA
This sequence comes from Paenibacillus sp. FSL W8-0186, assembly GCF_037969765.1. Lineage (NCBI taxonomy): Bacteria > Bacillati > Bacillota > Bacilli > Caryophanales > Paenibacillaceae > Paenibacillus > Paenibacillus sp. FSL W8-0186. Next base: position 4,487,558 of record NZ_CP150207.1, read on the forward strand.
TAGACAACGTGGCCAGCAGGTATTGGCGCATAAAGAACACCACAGCCGGCGCCGCAATCGCAGGCAGTATCAGCGGCAGGAAATTATTCGTCCATTGCAGTTTATACATGAACTGATAAAAGCCGATCGCGCTTGCCTGGGCAGGGATCATCATGACACACAAGATGAAAGTAAAAAATGCGTTGCGCAGCTTCCAATTATAGGTCACTAATCCATAGGCCGCCAAGGACGAGAAGTAGACCGTTAAGATCGTTGCCGAACTGGAGATAATAAACGAATTCAGAAATCCTTGAATAGGATCGAAGCTCTTGTCGAGCAGCACCTGCAAGTTGCTCATTAAGTGAGTGGAAGGAAGCAGCGAAAGACCGCTTTGGATTTCAGCTGTAGAGCGCGTAGCGTTTACAAACATGATCCAAAACGGAAAGATGCTGAGGATCGCCAGCAGGATACAGACAATGTAAATAATCGCCCTGCTAATCCTTAAACCGGCGAGTCCGCTTCTCTGAGTTTTTTCCATGGATTACACCTCTCTCTCAACTGCTGCACGGGCAGACTTTCTATATTCCTTTTCCGCTTTCCTCATTTTTGCTGCGTCGCGGTCACGCATGAGGTAGAATAGCAACCCTGACAAGATCGCTGCGATCACAAAGAGGATCATGCTCGCCGCTGCGGCACGATTATACAAATAGCTGCCCTTGAACGCTTGCCCATAGATGAACATAGTCGCGGTAAGCGTGGAATCGTCCGGTCCGCCTGCAAGGAACAACTGTGGAATATCGAACATCGTTAAACCGCCGACCATCGATGTAATCAGCGTGAACAGCAATATGGTACGCAGACTAGGCAATGTAATACGGAAGAACGTTTGAAACCCGCTTGCGCCGTCGATCGCCGCAGACTCGAATAGAGCGGGATTTATGCCCATAACCCCTGCGATAAGAATGATCATCGTGTTCCCGTACCACATCCAGAACTGGATGAACGACACAATGCCGCGCGCTGTCGTCTTATCCTGAAGGAAGAAGATCGGGGCGTCGGACCAGCCCATCATCTGAAACAAACTGTTCATAGGACCCATCGGGTAGGCGAACATGGAGCTAAATAGTACAGCAATCGTACTTGCAGTAATAATATTAGGCATATAGAACAGAACCTTGAACACGCCTTGCCCTTTTATTCTGAGGCGCTGATTCGTGAACCATGCCGTGAGCAAAAGCGCGAGAACGATCTGTGGGACGAAATTGACAATCCAGAGCAGTCCCGTGTTGAACAGAGATTTCCTGAACGAAGGATTATTAAAAAGGAGATCCTGAAAGTTCTGAAATGGGTTATCCAGAATATGAATTGGCTTAGGTACTAAGCCCTTCATATCAGTAAACCCGATAACTGCGGTATATAAAATGGGATATAACGAGAAAATCACAAATGCAACCACAAACGGAAAGGTAAACAAATAACCATATTTCGAATAGTTGACAACCTTGCGACGCATGTCCTCACCTCACTTGTTGATATAAAGAGGCGGGGGAACTCCCCCGCCCCTTCCGCTTCCTTCTTATTCGCTATCAATGTCAAGCTGGTCTTTGACCTGCTGTTTGAAGGTTGCAATCGCACTTTCGCGGTCTTTGTTGCCTGCGGTGTATTCACGTACTTGATCGCGCCAGAGCCTGTTTATCGTTTCGTCATATTGAGTCAAGTTCTTGCCTGAAGCGTTGGCGTTGGCTGGAACGAATACTTCAAACATATTCTGCCCGCCGAGCAGCGGCACTTCTCCGTTGGATTTCTCCATGACGACGGAGGAGGCAACACTGTCCTTAGTACCTTGCTCGCCCTCATTCATCGTACCGTTAGCCCAGTAATGCTGGAGGCCCGTTTCAGAAGTGTCGAGCGTAACCCATTTAATAAAGTCTGCAACTGCTGCTTTCTTAGCCTCATCCTTCGTTACTTCATTGTTGGCAAGCAGCCATGTACCGCCCCAGAAGAAGCCTGTCGGCGGCTCAGTAACAGCCCAGTCGCCATTCGTATCCTTGACTTGACCGTTCATGACATAGTTAATGAGCCATGCCGGTCCGAAGAAACCGAAGATCGGTTGAGCGCCAGATCCGGACATATCTGCATACCAGGCTTCCGTCCAGTCCTGCGTATCGTTGTGATAGCCATTATCTTTCAGCTTCTTGGAGAGATCCAGAAACTCTTCACGCTTCGGATCGATATGAAGCTTTCCATCGACAATCCAGCCTTTATCAGAACTGTTCTCGATGGCGTGCCACATATCGCCGTCACCAGATACGATACCATAGCCTTTGGCTTTCAGCTTCGCAGCTGCTTCGAAGAATTTATCCCAGCCAGGGCCAATTTCATTTTTGATTGTGGCTGGATCGTCTGTTCCAAAGGTATCCTTCGCAAGGGAGCGGCGATAGATAAAGGCTCCGCCGGTTGCTTGGTAGCCGAGGCCTTTCAGTTCGCCATCTTTGCTGCCGATATCGACGGAATATTGAGCGATCCCGGCATCCTTAACCATTTGATCATCCAGACCGAGGTCCGCGTAGTTGGCGGCATAAGTGGATGCATCGCCTTGTGTATATTTGAGCACAAACGCAGCTTCAGCTGCATAAATGTCCGGAGCATCTTTGCCGCCAGCGGCCAGGGCCTGGTCAAGAGCCGGCTGATAAGCGCCATCGGTAGTTGCTATAACTGTCGTTTTGAATTCCACATTCGCATCAGGATGGGTTTCCAAGTATTTCTTGGTCATGTTTGGAATTTCATCCGTGAAGCTCCAGAGATTGATAGTGACTTTCGGGCTATCTCCGCCTTTTGAAGCTGAACCATTGTTCGTTGATGGGGTCGTATTGTTTGGTGAGTTAGGTTCCTTCGCGCCTCCGCCGGTACACGCTGCGAGAACAGACGACATTACGAGCATTAAAGAAAGTCCCACTAAAACACGTTTCATTTTTTTCATACTTTGCCTCCCCTTTTTATTTATTTCTTCGGTTTATGTAACCGCATTCATATTATAGAGCCTCTAGTCCTAAGAGATAAGGGTCCGCTTTTTAGGAAAGGTTCCTCTTTTTTTTGGATTCCGTTCCGGTCATGAACATAGATTATCTTTAAATTAAGAAAATTTCTCACCCCCATTGCAAGCGGTTGCAAAATAACATGGATTCACTGCCCTATTCCGCTTGTTCAGCCATTATGGAATATGAGCTTCTACTCCGTTCCGCATGGATCGATACTGGCCCGGACTCATTCCTTCGTATTCCTTAAACAGCTTATTAAAATATTTGACTCTCTGATAACCGGTACGATATGCGACTTCTATGATGGTCAGGTTCGTTTTCAGCAGCAGCTCCTTCGCTTTCTGCAGCTTTCTGCGGGTGACGTATTCGCTAAAATTCATCTGGCATTGTTCTTTGAAAAGCGAACTGAAATAACTCACGTTCAGATGTACATGCGCAGCGACTTCCTGTTGGCTGATTACCTCCTCGATATGCAGTTCCACATAGTGCATCGCCTTGCGGATCGGGTCGCTTAGTCCGGCTTCCTCCTCCCTGATGGCCATTAATTTAGGATCAGCCATCTTCCGCATGTAGACGATATCCTCCTGCTCTTCCACGACCTTAAGGGCATCCTCAACGGAGGCAATTAGCTTCTCCCGGCCGATCGGCTTCAACAAATAGTCCACTACGGACAATCGAAGCGCTTCCTGGGCGTACTCAAACTGGGCATGGCCGGAGACGAGAATCACAGATGGCTGACGCTGGATACTTTTCTTCCTCATTTGGCTAACTAGAGCAAGACCACTGATCTCCGGCATACGGATGTCCGTTATCATCAATTCCACGGGGGTCTCCTCCAGAATTTGCATAGCGGCCCCCCCGCTGCTAGCCGTAAGGATCTCGTATTGGCCTGCTGCCCATACTCTAAGTATTTTCTTCATACCCTCTCGCGATCTCGGTTCGTCGTCGACGATAAGAATCGTTCGGCTCCTCATGGCGTTTTACCCCCTCGGATAGAATATGGGTGTCCGAATAAACTAGCATTCTTTCGAAGCACGACATTTATTTCTCCCTCCAATCCTCTATTCCCCCTATCCCGTTCATTGATTTTGATTTGCTCGTTCAGTCTTAATCTCTAGTCAACTCGTTCCAAGATAAAAAAAGGGGTAGTCTTTAATATATTCCACATTAAGACTACCCTCTGGCTGTAATAAAATTATATTATCTTGCAACTCAAGTACCTTCTTTTTATCACTGAATAATGACAAGATCAAGTTTAAAATATTCTTAAACTCCTGTGCTATAATCTTCCGGAATACGTTCAACACCCCGTTTGATAAAGTGTATATATTTCCATAAAAAGTGCAATATAACTCCTGAACTAGTAACAAATGAAGGAGTTATTCCATGAAGAAAAAGTCAACCGAACGACCTGTCCTAGAACATGTCATTTCCGAGTTTGAAGACTGTGCAGATTTTGTACATCACACCTATTTAGACCATCAAATTAACCTGGTCTACTGTAGTTCCCTGATTAATAAGAATAGTCTTTATCGAAATGTTGTCGAACCTCTAGAGCATATTCAAATCATGGATTTGCCGCGTTTATTGAAGCAGCCCAACTTCAGTCTAACCACAGACAGTAAATTATTGGTGATCGAAATCGCATCAGGACAGGCCGCTTTATTTTTCCAGGAGAATGCTTACCTCATTAATATTGCTGAGTATAAATCTCGGTCTGTATCTGCATCTGAGACCGAAAGCGTAATTACAGGCCCGCATGATGCTTTTACTGAACATGCTGAAACTAACTTGTCGCTTATCCGCATGAGGGTCAAAAGCTCACATTTAAAAGTAGTCAAAATTTCCGTAGGGGAAGTGACCAAAACAGATTTCTATCTTTTATATATTAAAGATCTGGTGAACATGGATTATGTGGAGAAGATCAAGTACCGTGTATCTAATATTGAAATTGACTCCGTATTTGATACTAACATGCTGCTCCAATATATTGATGACTCCCCTTACTCCATTTTTCCGCAATTCCTTACGACAGAGCGGCCCGATGCGATCGCCTCAAAGCTCGTGGCGGGTAGAATTGTAGGCATGCTGAATGGGAGCCCGAGCCTTTTCACTGCCCCATCCTCCTTCTTCGAGTTTGTTTCCTCTTCCGATGATTATTATCAGCGCTGGCTGCTTGGCACTGCAATTCGACTATTAAGGTTCTTGGCGCTCGTTATCACCCTTTTATTTACAGCGATCTATGTATCTGTGACAACATTTCATTATGAAATGATTCCGGAGAATTTGCTTCTCACCTTGACGGAATCCAGAAATAAGGTGCCTTTCCCTCCTCTTTACGAAGCTCTTTTCCTGGAGATTACAATTGAACTGCTTCGAGAGGCAGGAGCCCGGTTACCTACTAAAATTGGTCAGACTATTGGTATCGTGGGAGGAATCGTAATCGGACAGGCTGCCGTTCAGGCGGGTCTGACCAGTAATATTCTTATCATAGCAGTGGCGTCCTCTGCGATCGCTTCGTTCGTGACCCCGGTATATATCATGAGCGCCTCAGTTCGGCTGCTGCGCTTCTTCCTTATTATTTTGGCAGGATTATGGGGGAATTTTGGAATCACCGCTGGTTTCGCGGCTATCGTGATACACATGAGTGGACTCACCAGCCTGGGCACATCTTATTTGACGCCCGTCGCCCCATTCAAAATTAATGAATGGATGGATACATTTATTATTGCTCCTTACAGATTTTTGATCGAGAGACCATCACAAAGCAAATCGCCTAATACCGTCCGGAACAAAATGAAGAAATAAGGAGAGGCGGACATGACAGAAAAACTTTCACCATTCCATGCAACCATCCTAATTTATATGACCCAAATAGGTATGGGATTGTTCACTCTTCCCCGGTTATTAGCTGAAAAATTTGGTACCAACGGATGGTTGATGCTGCCAATTGCCTTTTTGCTATCCACCTTGAATATATTGTTAATTGCGGTGGTTTACCATCTTGCAAAAGGCCGATCCATATTCAAAATCCTGGAGCAGTCCATTCCTAAATTCATTTTATATCCTCTCTATTCGGTATTGATCGGGATATGGTCAGTAACCGGATGCCTGATTGCAAAATACTATATTATTGTATTTCAAATGGTAGCTTACCCCACCGCGAATCCGACCATTTTCAAATTCATCGTAGATGTATTACTTTTCCTTCTTATTATTAAAGGGATATATAATATCGCAAAAGCCGCTACAATCTTCCACTGGCTAACGGTTCCGTTACTTTTATTAATGCTGTTTTACTTCAGAGATTTCGATTGGGCACGTTTAACCCCCTTTGTCTTTCGTGATCATCATATGTCAGTATCTGGTGCGTTAAATATATACTTTAACTTCATTGGGTTTGAGGTGGGTTTATTGCTGTTTCCTTATATTAACCGGAAGACCAAGCTGATTAAATCCCTGTTAGTTAGCAATTCAATGGTTACAATTGTATACATCTATGTTACCTTTATCGCCTTCGGATTTTATGGTTATAAGCATTTAAGCACGATACAATTTCCAATCCTCAACATCCTTGCTTATGTTCAGTTGCCATTTGTTCAAGGTACGGAAAATTTATTTTATGGTTTCTTCCTTTTTTCAATTTTAATTACCGCAGGTATGTATTTATGGGCAGCATTAGAAACGACTCAAACGATGATTCGTGCTCCCAAGAAGCTATTGGCCCTTATTTTAGTTATAGCGGTCTTTAGCATAGCACTGGTTCCCGACACACTCGTAGAAGTGATGAATTGGTCCAGCAATTTAGGGTATCTGGCAACAGGTATCGCCATTGTGTTCCCCATTCTTTTGATTATCTTGCTGCTGACACAAAGAATACGAGGTGAAATCACTTGAACAGGCATCAAATATGGGTACTCATAGCTGTAGTGCTACTAAGCGGATGCGGCTCTGATGAACGAATCATCGACAAAATCGGGTTTGTGCAATCCACCTCGCAAGACCTGTTACCTGATGGACAGCTAAAAATTGCAATAAGTGTACCGATTGCCAACCCGGATATCAAAGAGGGCCGGGAATTTCTACAGACGGTGGCGATCAGCAGCAAGGTCGGCCAAATGAAACTGGCCAGACAGACGAATCTGAAGTTAGTCAGAGGACAATTACGACTAATTCTATTTGGCCGATCACAAGCAGAGCAAGGGATCTGGGATAGTATTGATTCGTTTTACCGAGATCCTACCGTGTCCGAAACGGTGAAAATTGTCATCGTAGACGGGGATGCTGCAAGCTTACTCAGCAAAAATTACGAGTCTTTTCCCCGAACAGGGAAATACATCGACGGGGTTATTGCAAGAGAATCAGGCGAGCATATCATCCCGAAAACTACGCTTTATTCCTTTTTAAGAGACTATTACAATGACGGACAGGATCCAATTGCACCCATTATCAGAAGTGAAACAGACAGCATAGCTGTTCAGGGGATCGGGTTATTTCGCGATGATAAGTATGTTGGTGAAATCAATTCAGAAGAAGGGATCATATTTACTTGCCTCTATAGAAGCTTCAAAAGGGGCGAGTTGACCGTGAATTTAACTGAAGAATCAGACAAGGTCGTATCGGTCTTCTTCGATTCGCTGCAAAGCAAGAGAAAGGTTAAATTAGTACGAACAAGTTCAGGAAACCCTGAGATCAGGCTCCATCTTAAAGTAAAAGCATCGGTAGTTGATTATCCGGGTGAATTAACCCTTAGCAACGATAGAGATTTGCAAGAATTTGAACGAAAGGTTTCCGAAGAAATGACCCGACGAGGGAATCAGGTTATTAAGAAACTCCAAGCATTAAAGGCCGATAGCCTCGGCGTTGGGAATTATGTTCGAAACAGTATGAACTACAAAGACTGGAAGGAAATGAACTGGAGAGAGGAATACGCGAATTTAAATATTACATGCAACTTCACATTTAAAGTAAAAGACTATGGGTTCCAGCATCGGCATCATTAAGACTGCCTGCCACCCCCCTAGGTCTCAGTTATATTGTGAGCTTCTGGATTTTCGCCATATCGGTTGCGCCCATGCTGGGCAAAATGATAAAAAGCGGGCAAGCGCCCGCTTTTCGCCTTTTTATATCATCTTTTTGATTTCATCCTTAATGGATTCCGCCTGTGGTCCAAAGACAACCTGGACCGCTCCCTGGCCTAGACGCATAACCCCTGATGCGCCAAGCTTTTTCAGCTCAGAGTCCTTTACCGCAGTTTCATCCTTCACAATTAAGCGCAGGCGAGTTATACATGCGTCGATGCTAACAATATTCTCGGCACCGCCGATATTGTCCAGCACCTTGGCCGCTTTTGATGCTTTAGAACCCCCAGAGCCTTCGCCTCTCGCTGCATCATTACCCGTACCCGTGGAAATTTCCGCCTCATCGTCATCCTCGCGTCCCGGGGTTTTCAGATTCAACTTCGAGATCAGAATCCGGAAGAGGAAGTAGTAAACCACGCCAAAGGCTAAACCTACCGGAATCAGCAGCAAAGCGTTCTTGGACATCTTCATATTTACCAGATAGTCGATCAAGCCGGCAGAGAACGTGAAGCCTAAATGCACGTCCAGCACATACATGATTAGACCGGACAGCCCCGTCAAAACCGCGTGAACTACATATAATACCGGGGCAACAAACATGAACGCGAACTCAAGCGGCTCGGTAATCCCCGTCAAAAATGATGCAAGCGCCGAACCCAAAAAGATGGAACCAACGAACTTGCGCTTGGACGGCTTAGCCGTGTGAATAATAGCCAGGGCCGCCGCAGGCATCGCAAACATCATAATCGGGAAGAAACCGGACATGAACATTCCTGCCGTCGGGTCTCCGGCAAAGAAACGCCATAGATCCCCGTGAACGACTTCGCCGGCGGCGTTGGTGTAATCACCGATCTGGAACCAGGCGATAGAATTCAGTACATGATGCAATCCCAATGGAATCAACAGACGGTTGGCAGTTCCGAATACGAACGAGCCGATGCCGCCTAATCCAACAACCCAGTTGCCGAAGTCGGCAATCACGTCCTGAATCGGACTCCATATCATACCGATCAGAACTGCAAATACCATCGTGGAGGCGGCGGTGATAATCGGCACGAAGCGTTTGCCGGCAAAGAAGCCGAGCCAATCCGGGAGCTTGATATTGTGGTATTTGTTATACAGGAAAGCCGACCATAAACCGACAAAGAAACCGCCCAGCACACCCATATTCAGCTTCACATCATCCGGTATGAACGGCATTTGCAGCGGAACCTGAGCGAGCACCTTCGTAAATACCATATATCCGATAAATGCCGATAAAGCAGCAACCGCATCTCCGGCAAAACCGATCGCAACGCCGATCGCAAAGATAAATGGCAAATTGTCCAAAATCGCAAGCGCACCGGAGGTCATAAACGGTGTAACAAACTGATTCAGGAAACTTCCGACGACCCCTAATGGAATATCTTTCTGATAGTCGATCATCCCAAGCCCTTGTAAAATACCTGCTGCAGGCAATGTAGCCACCGGCAGCATTAGAGACTTGCCCAGCCTTTGTAATTTAGCCAGCATACGAATCATCCTTTCGACTCATTAATTTAGCACTGCTCTTAGCCCTAACCATGAAAACGTTTACAATATGTACCGGGTAGGCACCTGCTTTTCTTCCTTGGCCGATAGAAATGAAAAGCCGCTTTGCACCGCCTCCTTGCAGGATTTTTAATCATCGCTTTAAGGCGACTTGGTTCGGTGTCTGACCTCGGAGAATTCGACAAAAAAAGCCAAGAAGAACAATGACTATATTAATCATGTCTTCTTGGCTCATGCCCACATATATGGTAACACGCCTTAAAACGTATTCATTTGATGTTGTTATCTTAATTCAGCCTTATCCGATTGTCAATAACAAAAAATGTTACTTAGGATTTTAGGGTCACACTTAGAACATAATCGCTTCCTGCAGTTACATTTCCAGTATGTCCCTCGACAGAAGAGGCCAGCTCGTCCCCATTGGTAACGATAATCGGCGTCACTACAGGATAACCGGCTGCCTTAATGGCATCCCTATCAAATTCAATCAGCGTCTGTCCCGCTTTTACCGAATCCCCCGCCTCCACATGGCTTGTAAAACCCTCCCCTTTCAAGCCTACGGTGTTGATGCCAATATGGAACAGATACTGCAGTCCAGTGGCATTGTCCTCCAGCATAACGGCATGCCTGGTCTTAATGACATGGGCAACCGTGCCATCAAAAGGAGCCACCAGACGCCCTTCAGCAGGTTCAATCGCTACCCCCTGCCCCATAAACCCTCCGGCAAATGCCTCATCCGGCACCTCGGAGAGCGGGACGGCTTTACCCGTCAAGGGAGATTGAACCTGCACTACTTTGCTTGATTTCTTCTTAAAGCGTTCGAACATTATGATTCCTCCTTGATCCACTGCTATTTGTTTTGTGTGCGTCCGCGAAATAGGCGGTATAGATGCATAGCCAAGAAGCATATCTCCGCCTCCGGTACGGTCCTGCCCAATTCCTGCTCCATTTCCTTGGCCAGCCGGCTCGCAAGCTTGTATTCGCTGGTGAACTGGCTTTTGATCTGATCCGCAAACGGATTGTCTACATTCACCGAATGATTCAGGATCCGATCCACCGAGAACCGCAGATGCATCAGCAGCCGGACATGATCCATGCTACCGCTTTCAAAGGCGGTGCCGCGTTCCCGTTCGATAATGTCGATAAGCCGTCCGACCATATTGGATGCCTTGACCAGTTGTCCAACCGGGACGTGGCTGACGGCGGAATACACGTGATATGTCAAAAATCCCACTTCATCCTCGGGCACTTCGATACCAAACGCTTGACCGATCATATCCGCTGCCTTCAGCGCAATTTCATATTCCCTGGGAAAGCTGATTTTCGTCTCTTCGAGGAACGGGTTGATAATATCCATACCCTTCCGAATCCGGTAAATCGTAAATTGGATATGGCTCGGAAGCGCAAGATATACCTTGTCATTCAGCTTGCCCGGAAATTCCTTGCTGATACTGTTCAATATATCGTCGGTAATCTCCAGCACCTTTGGATCAAATTCCTCCAGCAGACGATACTCATTTAACTGCTCCTGGTCCTCGAGCTTGAACAGCTTCTCAATGCGATGATCATCCGAGGCGATCGTCCCGCCCACTTTCGTGCCGAAGCCGATCCCTTTGCCAAGTATTACATATTCGAATTTTTTCATCCCGCCGCCGTGCACCAAAACGACATTGTTGCCGATCACCCGAATGACCTCAAACATCTCCGGCCCACTCATGTCGGATCCCCCCTTCTTCTAAGCATAATCTTATTTTGGCAAAAGGGTTATTAAAAAACATAAAAAGCCAAGAAGAGACCTCCGAACAACAGAGGTTTCCCCTTGGCTCATGCCCGCAAACGGTAACACGCCACCACATCGTGGTTTATAGCAAATATAATAGTTCAAATAAACAAGCGAGTCAACTACGGGCCAGACAGTAAAATATTTCATGTTAGCTGAAAATTTATTTTAAATAAATATCGATTGCTGCCACTTGGCCATTCCGGACTTCATGCGCCAGTTCACCGCCAATGACACCACCGATAATCTCGGCTGTAGAGCCATCCTTCTTCATCAGTTGAATTCGCTCTACCATCGCTTTATCTGCGCCGAACGTATCCGCCATAAGCGGGTTATGGTAGGTCACCTGAGTGCTGCCAAGGAATTTAAATGCGACTTTCCCTTGCTCGTCGAACAGCCACCCTGGCAAGGTAGGCTCAAAGGCAAGCTGCAGCTGGCCATCGTTAACGCTGAACACTGTACTTCCCATCATCATTTTGATCCACATGCTAATAAACTCCGCGGTTGATCCGCTCAGACGGGCTACAAAACCACGGCCGTGCACATGAGGATCAGGGTTGACGCTTGTAGCGATAAACGACGAGTTCTCCAGTGTACTGCGGCCGTATACCGCAGGATCTAGGAACGGAATCAAGGACGTCTTCATTTCCGCAAAAAACTGCTCGTACAGCCCGCTCTTCAGCAGCGCCAGCAAATATTTATAGCTCATGTGGAGGAACACTGACTCCCGCTCCAGCCAGCCTGGCGTAAAGGCCCGAATCCGGCCGATCTCCTGGGATTCGCCATCCAGGCTCACCGAGGTTTTGTACATCTGGATCTTTTTATCGAACAGGTCGCTCTGCCGGATCAGCTCATACGCCTTCTCGGCTTGCGCCTTATCGTTGATCGTCTTCAGCCAACGGGCCGGCCCTTCAAGGAAGTGCGGCAAAGGCTTCGCTTCGAATTTCTTCACAATGACCTTCGGCAGACCATAGCCGCTAATGACAGGTTTGCCCTGAACATCCATAACCGGCTCGTATTCCACCGCTTCGAAAACGAAATATGTCGGCGTCAGGCCATGCCCTAATTCAATGGCCCGCTCAATGCCTTGATCGATTTTCTTCAGCATTTGTTTGTAAATGGATCCTAGCTCGGCAAGTGAAATCTGCTTCAGCTCGCCGCTGATTCCGAAGCGAATGTCGTCACGGTACTGCTCGCGAGCGGCAGCCACTTGGTCCCAATAATTGAACTGTTCAAGCTCCCCGGCGAATTGACGCTCCATTAACCGGCTTACTCGATCAAGCAGCTCATGCATCTCTTCTGGAAGGCCGACCTGCCGATCGCCATACAGCTCGCTTGCCTCGATGACCAGCTTCACGATCCGCTTTAGTTCGAACGTCTCGCTCATGCCGGAGCCGAATAATCCTGGCAGGCCGTTCATCGCATCGTTCCAGCCAGGCTTGTCGCCTTCCATTTCCACGCCCATGCCATAAGGGTCAAGCGTCGCAAATTTGTTCAGCGACAATGAGATCAGCTTGACGAACAGATTCGTGCGGAATATCTCGCCTTCTCCATGCTTCGTTTTCAGCCAGTTCGTATCATTAAGGGACAGGCCGAACCTCTGCATTTTCTCCTCATCATGTTCCAGCGCTCCGTATTGGCGCACCTTCGTTCCGTTGATGACGTATTTCTCGCTTCGCGGGAGCACCCGTGCCGGGCTGTCGAAGAACGTGTAGACCTCTTCCCCGAACAGCAGCTTTTCTTTACGATCCGGGAAAATATCCAGGTACCCGTCGATGAGATCCATATTGTATGTCCAGTGATCCGACCAGTACCCTTCTCCGAAAGCGGCTTCGATATTCTGCTCCGCCAGAGATAGAATCCCCGTCAAAATTTCTTCCTCGTTACGCCGCAGGCCTGCGCTCTTGTCCGCCAGTAGGGAGATCACTTTACCTGGCGTAAATTTGCCTAGGCAAAGGGCCTGCAACTTCTCGGCGATCTTCGGGTTCGATACCGAAGTCTCCACCCATTCCCGCAGGCCGGCCGCCCGCTGCTCCTGCACCGTGAAGCTCGTGCCCTCTACGCCCAACGGGTTATAACCGTCCGCCTGAATTAAGCTGAAGAACGTCACAATATTAAACGTGCCTACCCGCGGATTGAAGTAAATGTCGTTCCTGCGGTTCTGGTTGGCGTCGCGGAAGTTCCCGTTCCCTTGAGAATAATACTCCGGGGCGATCGAGAAGAAATTGTAATCGCGCTCCAGATCCCCGTGCTTGCGGGAATACAAGTGAATGACGAACCCTTCCCGGCCGTTCTCGAACAGGAACGGATAGCCGCCGCGCAGGAAGTTATCCATGTAGCTCTGTCGGCAGTATGCATCAAAGAGCGGCGATGACGTCCGAGTTGCGATATCATCGGTCAGCTCCTCCGTCAATTGACCTGCTTCCGCCTGCTTCACGGCAATATAATCAGGACTAGCAATGGATGGCGCTTTTTCGTTTAAACGCTCCATGCTCTCAATATGTCCGATTAACGTATACAGCGTAGTCGTCTCGCCAGCTGCCAATTGCGCGGATAATCCCGTAAAACCGCAAGGCACCTTATTCGTGCAGTACTCCTGCTCCGCCGTCAGCTCGGCGAGGGAACGCTCGGCAAAACGGTCCGGGTACGCCAAGGACGTATTGTCGCCAAAAATGATCTGGAAGTCGACAATCGGCTTGACGATCTTGCCGTCCTGGCCGAACGAAAGGTAGAAATGACCACTCTGCACCTCGCTGACCTCCGCACTGTCGCTTGTACTTGAACGTACGCGGTAATAAGGAATGTTATTATCCAGATTATATACTTCCATCCAGCTCCGCAGCAGGTTGCCGACTTCCTTGTATCCAGCGTTGTCTACACCGTATGGCAGAATTTCCGGCAGACCGTCCAGCATCTCTAGCTTCATGGGCTCCCCGGAAATATTAGTGATCTCCACTTTCCGCACCAGGGCGGCATAGTCGTCGTTTGGCATTTGGAAATATGTCACCTTTATTCCGATTCCCTGCTCCTTGTTGACTTCCTCAATCCCGATCTCATTCGGCAGAATCACCATTTTCCGCTCGGCTGCGGCATCTGGGGCCGCGCTTTGAAACGGTTCATAGATTCCCTTAGCGCCTTCCCGCTTGATAAAAGTTCTGAAGCCTTTGGATGTTACCGATTGGTACGTGATACTCGCCGGGGAGAACTCCATGATCGGGCTCTTCTTGTCGCGAATGCCGAAGCTGCATACCGCCTGGCCGCGATTGACGTAGAACGTCCACATCGGAATCCCCTTCAGGCCTGCCAAGCCAGGGAGAAAGCTCGAAAAAGGCTTGGCTTTATCAAACTGCGTGATGACGAAAGCGTTCTGATCAAATGAATAGTTAGACATGCTGTTACCTCCATTTATCTTTTAGTTTTCAACCCATCGGTTTACAAGATATTTCCCATCTGATAAAGGGTCGAAACCGGTTTCGATTTATTTCAAAAAACAAGCCGGCCCATGAAGCAGGTTAACTACAAAGGGCGGCATGAATCGCGTATAACCAGCTCGACCGGAAGCATATCTCGCTGTAATTCTTTATGGCCTTCTATCGAATAGATTAACATGTTTGCGGCCCTGCTGCCAAGTCCATATGTATTCTGGCGGATCGTCGTCAGGGCGGGCGTTAAATATTTCGCCATTTCAATATCGTCAAAGCCGATGACGGAGATGTCTTCTGGAACGGATACCCCCTGCTCCCTCATCGCAATCATTGCGCCGACAGCCAGATTATCCCCGGCCGCGAACACCGCCGTAGGGCGGTCCTGCAGTTGGAGCAGCTGCTCCATCGCCTTCCGTCCGCTTTCGACGGTAAAGTCATAGCTGCCCTGCACGATGAACTCCGGCTTAGGCGACAAGCCCCGCCGCTTCATCGCTTCGATGAAACCCTGAGTCCGCTTCTCGCCGGCAAAGGAATGCCCGCCCCCAATATGGGCGATGGAGCGGTGTCCAAGCGAATATAAATAATCAACGGCCATTTCGCTGCCCATCGTATTGTCGGAATAGATCGTGCTGGCATGCTCCGAATCGGAATCCAGCAGGACACAAGGAATATCCGCCTCCACCAGTTCGTGAAAATAAGGGTCATCATAGTCCGGCAGAATCACGACGATGCCGTCGACGCCGCGTATTTTACAATGCTCCAGATACCCGCTGGGCTTGCCCCCGATATCCTTTGTGATAAACATCAGATCGTAGCCTTTCGAGGTAGCCACCTTCTTGAAGCCTTCAATGACGCCGCCGAAATAAGGATGCAAAATTCCGGCTCCTGACGATTCATTGAACAGTACGCCGATCGTCCAGGAACGCTTGGTCGTTAGCGACCGGGCATGGGCGTTCGGAACATAATCCAGCTGCTGCGCGGCCTCGAGAATCTTACGGCGGGTCTTCTCGCTAACGTCCGAATAGCCGTTGAACACCTTGGACACCGTGGTCGGCGAAAATCCGGTTAACTTGGCAATATCATAAATCGTAGTCAAAGCGTTTACTCATCTCCTGGTACATTCATCCGAGCATGGTCTCGTACGTGTCAAGCAAATTGTAGTCGTCCCGGCGGCAACAAGTCAACTACAAATGTGACAATTGCATTTGTTTCAACCTCCTGGCCGACGTTTAAAAATTACACAAGCAGCAAAACACATCCCCAATTTGAGAGGATAAGGAGGTAAAGTCCATGTATGAGCCTCGCGAACGCAATGAAGTGAGTAACGTAGACGTAGAAAGAAGAGACATTCAGCAGAAATCCGAGCCAAGCATGGTTGCTTCAACGTTTATTAAATATGCCGCTTATATTGTGCTGTTCTTCGGCTTTCTGTACTTCCTCGTAAAATACGTATTTCCAATGTTTTAATTTATTGAAATCTTTGCGCATTTGCCGGAACGCCAGGAGGCGTCCCGGTTTTTTTGTTACTTCTTCCGTTTGAATGTGGCTATTCGGGGTAAACTCCAATTAAGCATCAGCTTATAGCCTGCACATCATAATGAGGAGGAGATTCCCCTTGCCAGAACATTTAGAACATTTAGAACATTTAGAACATTTAGAACATTTAGAACATTTAGAACACGGCGATAATCCCAAGACTGAGGCCGCTGATCACGAGTACAAGAGATACCAGGTATTGAGAGAGTATCGGCCGGAGAACGACATTCCCGGCGACGATTTGCTCCCGCATGATACACGCATCACCCAAGCGCTTAGCGAGGATGACCCCCATTCCAGCAAGCAGGCGGACGATGTGCGGCATAGCAGCGATTTTCCTGATGTGCCCGATGCCGATGAAATTGCCGCAAACAGCCCCGTAGATCCTGCCGCCCCTGACCCGAACGCGGTACCCGGCATTGATGTGCTGAACGGCTATGATGGGGATGACGGGGATGAGTGAGCCATGCCGGTTACGATGAAGTGACAGGTCCGAACCGTTGTAATACCTTCACAAAGGAACCTCTCTCCCCGCAAATTCAGGGAGAGAGGTTCTTTATTGGCGATATAAATTTCGCAAATTCCTCCAGCTAGCGGATCATGCCCGAATATCTAACCTGCACATCCGCCTTGACGCTGAATTCCAAATTCGGATATATCCTTCTCCACTCTTCAAGCTCCGTAGCGTTGTTCCAATTCATGGCGCTGTATCTTAACCCCCATCCGAACGGATCTAGCCCGGTTCCATGGATTTTGACAAGGAATTGCTTAATTTCCTTTTCCCACTGCTCGCTGGCCGCTTTGGAAACGGCTCTGAGAATGGGCCCTGTCATCTCGATTCCGCCCGTGTTATCCTCCAACGATGCCCTGCCTCCGACGGTATACTGCACGACCATGTTACCCTTATTCGATTTAGCCAATTTGAATTTGGATCGGTTAGTTTCCATATTGTAACTATATATGTTACCATCCATTTCTACATTGAAGCTGGTCCGCAGCCCTCGCTGGGTTAGCAAATTAAGCAGTCTTGCCTCGTCGGGCGTTAATTCAGCGCGTATTCTCTGATTGTCCAGCAGCACTGCTTTATTAATCAGAAGAGTATCCTCCCCTTCTTTCTCCACGAGAGGCAGAACAGGATCCAGGCCTTGCTCCGTCAAATGACGCCGTAAATTATAGGAGAACGTGCTGACGATGAAAGGCGATTCAGTTCCTTCCTTCCCCAAGCTTAAAATGAGGTAATAAGCGGGGACCCGCTCGCTTTTTAGACGTACGCCAAGCACTTCCTTGGCCGTAGGCCTGGCCACTCCGTTATAGGCGACTAGTTGAATATCCCTGCGCCTGACCATCCAATCGGTCATTTCGGAAATATTGTTCCGGGCATATCCCTCTCCGAACAATAGCGTCTTGCAAAGGCTGAAATCCAGCTCCTTATCCACCTTTGATTTCAGCAGGCGAATTGCCTCCGGTATGCTGCTTGAAATCTGAGAAATGACAATGGCTTCCTGATTACGTTTTGTCGGATCACCTTCGGGAATAGCCAGTTTAAGCGAAACCTCGATCAAATGCTTACCCTTACCCTTACCCTTGCCTTCTCCCTCTTTTCCTTCTCCGCCTTCTCCGCCCGCTTCCTCCGTTTGAACGGAATCAATTCCGAAACTCAATACGAACACGCGCCGGTCCACGTCCTTGAATTGGCACCCTGCTAGCAGCAGGGATACCAGGCATAACAGGAATACAAGCCTCGGGTACTGCCATTTTCTCATGCCCTCTTCTTCCTCCTCCGGTATGCGGCAATGATCGTAGCTATCAGCAGAAACTCTCCGGGCAGGCGAACATTCAGAAACCACTGTCCAAGCACCGTTAATTTCACCTGATCTAAATAGAATCCCATCCAAACCGTTACTGCCGTCATCACACCAAGAATCCACCAGTCCTTATTCGAAGCTGCTTTTAATCCCTTTGTCTTCTTCTTCATAAAAAATCCTTTGAATATTTCCAATGCAATATGCCAATGAATGACGGCGCTAACTAGCGACAAGGCTAAGTAAGTGAAATAGAATATAAACAGCACGCGCTCCACGATAAAAAACTCGCTGCGAATGGCATCCGCCGTAGAAAACCAGGTGTATACCTGGTCCTCTACGCCGATCGTCCCGTGATAGCCAATGGGAACAAGCAGCGTAATTAGCAGGATCAACAGTCCGGATACCGGGATCATCCACAAATGTCTAGGCTTCAAGCTTTTAAAGGAGCGGTTGAAAATGGCCAGGTTCACATATCCGGTAAAAATAAAAGAAGCCCCCGCAATAGAGTTGTACTTCGGCATAGTCCATAGATGGGTGATGACCTGCATGACCGCATCCCAGCTGAAATGCGGATTTATTAGCGCCTTAAGCAGCATATAAGCAGCCAGTGGACAGTTAATGATCAGGGTCGTCTCGAGCGCATACAGGATAGATTCTGTTTTTAGGCGGCTGCTAATCGTAACCAGCAATAAAAAAGCGATGAGAGCAAAGAAAGGAGAGACATCTGGACTTATGAAGCGGAGTGTAATATCAACAAAAGACACTAGAGTGATAGCCCCGGATCCATACCAAAGGGAAGCAAAAATGCAAAGTAAAGGGATGCCTATAAACCGGGGAAGGGTGGAATCCACAATTTCTGGCAATCCCTCCCCGGGAAAATGGCTGATGATTTTCGTAAAGGTGATCAACAGCGTCGACCCAAGCACAACCGAAATCAAGATGGACAGCAGCGCTCCCTCAAATCGGTTGTCGATCAAGACGCGGGGTACGAAATTTATGATATTAATTAACGCGTTGATCAAATATAAATAATAGAAATACCTTTCCTTAACCATTCTGCTTGTCTCCCTTAGCTTGATTGGCGTTTCGCTGAAAATATTTCCATATAAGGCTTTCCAAAGCTGCGCATGCCCGACAGATACATCACAATTCCCACCGTACTCACCACGATGCCGATTAGTCCGAACGTTGCCGCAAAGAATATGAGGTAATATTTAAGTACACGCACAGTAAAAGCCATCATATTCAAGGGGATGACAAAATTGGAGATCGCGACTGCCGATACGATAATGATCATGATATTACTGACCAAACCGGCCTGCGTTGCCGCTTGCCCCAAAATAAGACCTCCTACCGTCGTCGCCGTCGGCCCGATCGCCTTTGGAAGCCTCAAGCTCGCCTCTATGAGAAATTCCATCATGAGCAGCATCAAGACAACCTCGACGAAAGACGGATAAGGCACGGCAGCGCGGCTTCCCGCGATCAGAAGCGTGATTTGAATTTTTAATATTTCCGGATTATAGGATGTAAAAGCAACATAGAAGGCTGGGAGCGTAACCGTGATAAAGAGGCCGATGTAACGGATCAGCTTCATAAACCAGCCGACTAACGTAAGCTGGATTTTGTCATCCATTGCCGTGAAGAAGTCGTTGAACATGGCTGGGGCTATTACTGCATAACCTACCGTGTTCATAAGTACGGCAACTTTGCCTGCCGATAAGTTGAATACGACCCGGTCAGGCCTTTCCGTTACGATCGTTGTTGGAAAAAGTTGATACCTCCGCTCGCTGATATATTTTTCAAGTTCGCCCGCCGATTGCAAAATATCAACCGATATTTCAGAGAGCCGCTGCTTCATCTCTTGCAATACATCCCTATCCACCCGGGAATCGTCATACATCACGACAACCGTGGTTTGGGACACATCGCCGATCGTTAGCGGCTCGATCCTCAATTCTTTGGACTGGTAGCGGCGGCGAATCAAATTGACGTTGATTTCAATATTCTCGGTCAGGGCATCATTCGGCCCTTGGACGATTGCCTCCGTTATGCTGGAGGAAATACCGCTAAACTCTATTTTCATCGCGTCAAACAAATAACTGCTGTCCTTGATCCGAATAAAAATATAGCCTTTCATCACAAACTCGATAACCTGCTGCTTATCCTTGGCTTTCTCGCACCCCGGAAAAGAAAAGATGTAGTTCTCATATTCCTGAACGTCCATCTCATAACTGGGTACGACAATGAAGCGTTTAACCGTATCTGAATCGGTCAGGCTTCTCAAGTAGATCATTTTAATGTCGCCGGAATTTCCCAGGGACCTCTCCTCGAAATCCATCAGACCGGTCAATTGCTCGGCTAACCATGCTTCCATCCTTTGCTCATTTCGTATCGTTGGCATATCGAATAATATCCTTTCGTTTTGCAAATCTTTTTACGCATTCCTCTCAGTCCGGGTTATTGTTCCAACGAAACGGATAAATCATACATTTGCTTTTCTCAGTTTGTGCCTCATGGCCCCAGCAGCTTTGTATTCGACAAAAAAAAGGCCTAGCGTTCCGCACGCCAGACCTGGTTCCTTCCTGATTCCTTTGCTTTATATAATGCTTGATCAGCCATATCCAGCAGCTGCTCCTCCCCGATGTCAGGATATGACGCGCTGCCTGCGGAAATCGTCAAATGAATAATTAACCCCTGCGGCAGCAAGAACGGCTGTTCCTCCACATTGCTCCGCAAACACTCGGCGATTTTTGCGATCTTGTCCCTGTCGCAGTGATCGACAAGAACGACGAACTCCTCCCCGCCTTTGCGGGCAATCTTATCATCCGGACGAAACGTATCGCGCAGCAGATCGGCAAACTGGGACAATACCGCATCGCCAGCAGCATGCCCGTATGTATCATTCACCTGTTTGAAATGATCGATATCTACCAAAAGCAGAGTAAAGGGGATGCTATACCGGCTGAAGGATTCTATTTTTTGCTGCAGCAATACCTCGAAGGCCCGGGCATTATACAATCCCGTGAGAAAATCCCGGTAAGCCGCCTCGCGCATGGTGCGAAGGGAATCTCCTGATTTCTTCATATATCGCAGCAAGAAAAAAGTGAAGAGCCCGCCAAAGGCAAATACGATGCTGAACATGACTATCGCTTCCCTGCGGTCACTTCCTTCCAGCGTACAATAATAGACGAGGTCAGAAGCAATGATACATAGAGCAAGCGCGGCAAGCCATCTGCTCAATGAAAGTCTGGGGATGCGCAGCAGCAGGAGCGCGAAGAGCAGCGTAACAATTGCATTTAACCCTCCCCCGAAAATCGATACATGATCGACCCCATGGAGCAAAAACATCCGATAAACCGAGATGATCAGCGTCGCGACCCCTCCCGAGGTCATCCCGCCCAGATAAACCGAGATCAGTATCGGAAGCTGGCGGAAATCGGCGAACACATTATCCGTGATCGGAAAGGTAAAATACATGAGCACTACGCCAAACAAACCTAAAGCAATTCCCAGCACTACGCGTTTGCTTCTTTCTTCCAGGCTGCTGTTCAGCAAATATTTGGTTCGAATCATATTTCCAAAAAATAAAAAGGTCGTTAGAGTCGTAAAATTGTTAAACAAACTCTCAAACATCGAACATCCCTCGCTGGATTGACAGAATTGACGTCCCGAGCAATGTAATACCCTACCCTTGATTGATGTAAGCATACCATATAATTTAAGGATGAAAGATTAATTTTCGCTAAAAATCGCTATAATTCGACAAAACATGCATGGACCATTATATCAAGGGCGGATTCTAGGGCCCCACAGCTCTACGGTGTAACAAACACCGAGGGTATTATTTCCACTTTTTTCCCCTTATTCACAAACCTTGTGGACACAGCGAACCTTATGATCCAATTCAAGCCTATCATGGGCCAAATTTGCTGTATTAGCGGAACCTCGGTCCTTTAGCATCCGAATTTGCTGTTTTTATTGAAAATAGAGGAACCTCTGTCCGTTCATAGGTCGGCTGTCCAATCCTAAATAAAAAGAGACCAGGATCGACTCCTGGTCTCTTCATTTGAGGCATATCCCCGGCCCCAACTATATCAGATTATCGGTATATCCTACGGCTAACCCCAATCGCATACTAGCTTGTAGTTGGATTAGTGTCCCGTTCAATGCAGCACACTGACCTGCTGCTCGTCCAGCCTTGCTGCTCAGACATTCAGCGCGCTAACCTGCAGTTTCTCCAAGCTTACCCTGTCACCGTCCAGATGCCGAATGTGAACCGTCCTCGTCTCACCCGGCAGCAGATCGAAGAAATTGTCGCTAAACGACACATGACCTTGCGGCACATCAAGAACGACCATCCGTGCCAAATGATTATGCGCTGTGATGCTTGCCGTCTGCTCCTGCTCGTCAACCTGAACCTCTAGCGCTGCGGCCGGCATGTCCAAATCCTTCTGATCTCGCAGGTAATACAGATTGCTTGGAGCAGCAAAACCCTCGGAGGACAGCTGCACTACAACCTCCTGCGCTCCCTTGCCGCCGAGCACCTCGCTCTCCTTCAAGCTGCCGAGCTGAACAGCTGCGTTGGCCGGAATCGTTACAGCGAATTCGCGGGCATACACCTCTGTCCCTGCAAAATCATACACCTTCAACATGATCTTGCCCTCATAAGCCTGCAGCGTATCATTGACCGCCCACACATGGAGCGGCTGCCCGGCATCATGATCGATTGACAGCAGCAGCGGATGATAAAATTTCTTCATATAGTAATACGATGCCTTTGGCAGCAGCTCGTAGTCGATGACAGACCAGCTTGTACCCGGCCAGCTGTCATTGAGCTGCCAGACCAAGGAACCGCTCGTACGGTGCTTGTTGCGGCGGTAATGCTCGATGCCATATTTCAAACCCTCGGCTTGCGTCAGCATCGAGAACTTCATGTACTCCTCGATCGTCTGCGGAACGCCGGTAAATCCCTCCATCAGCAGAATGCCCTTCTGATGGTTCGTATCTTTGTTTCGATAGGCCATTTCCACGCTGCCCCAGTAGAACTCGCCTTCTGGGATATTTTTCTCCAGCGTGTACCGGTTGGCGGAAGCGTGCATGCCGAACTCGCTGCTGAACAAAGTGAAATCCTTCTTGTAATTTTTAAACGTGACGCCTTCCACGCTGTAATCCAGCAGCGGCGCCTCCCCGAATTTGCGAGGGTACACAGAGCCGTGCCAGACTTGCCAATTATGACGGTCCCCGATATCCGGATCATTGGCATCATTGCCGCCAAACGGGGAAGACGGCCAGTACGCCCGGTTATGGTCGAGCTCCTCCAGCACTTCGGGAATCAGCTCGTGGTAGATACTCTCTCCATAGAAAGGGCAAGTAATGTCTCCGCCAGACGACTTCATGTCGTACAGCCAGTCGATTTCATTATTGCCGCACCATAACGCGAGCGAGGTCCGATTACGCAGGCGCTTCACGTTATAGACGACCTCCGCCCGGACATTGTCCATGAAATCCCGGTTAAAATCCGGGAACAGCGCATTTGCGAAAGCAAAATCCTGCCACACCAGCACACCGAGCCGGTCGCATTCGTCATAAAATACGTCTTTCTCATAGATACCGCCCGCCCAAACGCGAAGCATATTCATATTGCACTCCACGGCCAGCTCGATCAGATGACGGTACCTCAGATCAGGAGCCGATCCGATAAAATGATCGACCGGAATCCAGTTGGCTCCCTTGGCGAACAGCTTTACGCCATTCAGCCGGAAAGCGAAAGACGGCTCCCCAGCCTCATTGTGCAATTCCAGCTCAATCGTGCGGATCCCAAACGGCTGCCGGTACATATCCACCTGCAGGCTATCTGCAAATAGCCGCACTTCCAGCTCATACAAATATGGCTCGCCCAAATCATGCGTCCACCAGTAACAAGGCTGAGGCACCAATAAATCTATCGAAGCACTTTTGCCTTCCACGGGAATACGCGAACTGACAACAGCCTGGCCATCCTTGCTAAGCAACCGGACTTCGCATTCGATCCGGGGCATGCCGCCAATTTGCAGCTCTTCCCGTTCGCGGTCGTAGGACAGCTGCTTTTTACGGTACACCTTCACGTCAACTTCAACCCGCACAGTCGCCTTATCCTGGGCAGCCGCAGTCGTTCTCGCATATACACTGTCAATTTTGGCGCGCACTCTCCGCGCGATCGTCACCTTGCCCCAGATACCGACCGTAACCATCCGCGGCCCCCAGTCCCAGCCGTAATTCATCGCTGCTTTGCGAATCCACGGACGCTCTTTCGTATAGGACGACCACTGAAACTGCTCCTTGTCCTTATGGTGCAAATAGAGCGGATCGAACTTCACCGCAATACAGTTCCAGCCGCGCCTTAGGATGCGAGTGACATCAAACGAATGCGCCATCAGCATATTGCGGGTCGTCCCGATTTCATGCCCATTGACATAAATCGTCGCGAATGTGTCCAATCCTTCAAACGTCAGCTCCAGCTGATGATCGTCCTCCCCTTCCGGCCAGGTATAATCAAAATGAGTACGATACCACCATTCCTTCTGCTCGATCCAGCGGCTCTTGGCATCGTTATGCCCGAAATACGGATGGTCAATGATGTTCCGTTCGATTAACGCAGAATGAACGTCGCCCGGTACCTGTGCCGTGATCCAGAAGCGATCATCCAGGCCCGGCGCAGCGATCTCCATTGGTTTCACTTGGCCGACGTCATAATGCTGAAGTTTCCATAATCCTGTAAGCTCCATACTCCCTCTCCCCTTCCGGCAAAATAACGCAATATCCTGTTCTTCACTGCGGCTTCAATTCCAGCGTGGGTTCATCGCGGAATTCGCTCGGGGTTTTCCCCGTATATTTTTTGAAAATTTTACTGAAATACTTCACGTCCTCATACCCGACCTGAGAGGCGACTTCGCTTACCTTGGCCGGGGATACCGCTAAAATTTCCATCGCCCGGCTCATCTTCTTGCGGATGACGAAATCGCCGAAGGTCATCCCCGTCGATTTTTTAAACACCTCGCTCAAATGATTCGGGTGCAGATGGACATGCTTTGCCACCTGCTGCAGGCTGACATCATGCTCAAGCTGCTCCTCGATAAAAGCCATCGCCTTATGGACATGAGCTGTCTGCCCTTCTGCATGCTGGGTATGATAGATTTTCATAATCGTATACAAATGCTGGAACAGCGCATCCTGAGGAATCATGACATCGCCGCGCCTCCATTGGAATGGTGCAGGGGTCCCGTCGAGCAGCTTCTCCCTCCCGGTAGCCGTAAGCACCCGCTCAAGCCAGCGATGTGCAGCGATCGCTACCGAATGCAGGCATGCAGACAGTGATTCCAATGTTGCCTGCGGATCCTGACGCTGCTCCTTGATGAACCTCTGCACCCAGCTTTTCAAGGCTACGGGATCGCCTTCAAGCAGTATCGCCGACAGCTCGATTTCTTCCTCGTATGTGCACACGGTTTTGCCGCCCTTGCGCCGCTTGATCTCCTCGTAGCTGCACATTTTGCTATCGATGATCATCTGATAGCCGAAAGCCTCGTCGGCAGTCAAATAAGACTCATGAAGCTTCTCCAGCTCGTATACCTGCTCGCCGGCAGCCACGAAAAGCGTACACTTCATCATCGATTCAATATGGCGAATGACCTGACGATACTGAGCTTCCTCGTCTTTATGGCGCGGATCGAGGTAAATGGCGGCCACGATTCTGTTCTTCTGCACTATCGTCGTGCAAGTCAGCAGATCGCATAGCATATTCTCCACAGCGAACAGCAGCAGGCTTTCCGCACGCGAATCGTTCCAGCCGTCGGCGGCAATGATCAGCACCTGCTTCTTCCAGTCGCCGATCTGCTGTTCATCTATCAAAGCCGGCAGGAATAGCGGGACAGGCGGCATGCCTCTGCTTTCCTGCGTATCTCCGTCAACAACCCACATCCCGAAGGATCGGCTGACCTCTTCCTTTTTGTAATGATAATTTTGGCTTTCCGCTGCCCAGCGCTCCTGTACACGCCGCTTCGCCTTCAGCACCGTCTTAATGATTTCCTCGGGTCTGCTTGTCTTTAATAAATAATCGCAAACATCCTGACGGATCGCCTGCTGGGTATAAACAAAATCATCATACCCGGACAGGATGATCACTTCGATATCCGGGCTGATTCTTCTCGCCTCCTCCGCAAGTTCGAGGCCGGTCATGCCTGACATGCGGATATCGGTAAGCAGAATATGCGGCCGTTCCTGCGATATGCGCTCCAGCGCCTCTTCCGCCGATGCTGCCGGCGGCAGCAATTCAATGCCGATCTCCTGCCATCTTATCACCTTGGCAAGCCCGGTTCTTATGATCACTTCATCATCAACTATCATGATTCTCATCGCGTTCCTCCAGAATCGGAATAGAAAAGGATACCCTTGTTCCGGCATGCAGCCTGCTCTCGATCTCAATCCCCGCATCCAGACCGTAATGCAGAATCAGCCGTTCATTCACGTTGCGAAGTCCGTAGCTTACAGACGTAGAACCATGCAGCTCCTTCTGCTCTCGATTCGCATTCGGCAGCAGATTGGCCCTTACGGCAGCAAGTCGCTCTTCGGTCATGCCGATGCCGTCATCCAGCACCAGGAAGCACATCATTCCGCCCTTTTGCTCCAGATAAACGGTGATCGTGCCGGCCCCCTCTTTTTTCTGGATGCCATGTATCAATGCGTTCTCCACCAGAGGCTGCAGCAGCAGTTTAAGCATATATTTATCCTGTAAATTTTCATCGATGATGAAATCGATATTGAATTTGTCAGGGAAGCGGATTGCCTGCACCTGGGCGTAGTTCTGAATATGAGCAATTTCCTGCCGCACAGGATAAAATTCTTTGCCTTGGTTAAGGCTGATCCGTAAAAAGTCGCTTAGCGCCTCCACCATATCCGCGATGCGTTTCTCATCGGCCATGAGTGCAATCCAGTGTACCGAGGATAAGGTATTGTAGAGGAAATGGGGATTAATCTGGGCCTGCAGCGCCAGGATATCCGCCTCCTTCTTCCTTGCCTCGTTGCGGATCAGCTCCGCCTTCAGCTTCTCGATATGCCTGCCGAGCATGTTATAGCTCTCTCCGAGCTTGCCAATTTCGTCGCTCGAATTCGTCGGAAACAGCGGAAGCGGGGCATCCGGATCGATCTTGGCCAGCAAACGGGTCAATAGCCGCAGCGGGTTCGTCACGCGCTGCGCGACAAACAGGATTAGCCCGACGCTGATCATAGCCGCAAGTGCTACAGCTGCAATCGTCAGCAGCAAAATGTAGCGGTTCTGCGCGCTGTACTGGTCATACGGAATCATACCGATCAGCATCCAGCCGACGCTTGGCTCGCGAAAATGCAGCATCGTCTGCTTGTTTGCCCCTTGGCCATACGTCATACTCCCGTACAGGTTCGCGCTGAATTCGCGAGTCAAGCCAGGATACAGCTCCTCAAGCGGCTTCGCCAGCCAATCCTTCTCGGTCGCCGACAAAATAAGCCCCTCTTCATTGACGAGCGCGACCTGCCCCCGTCCTTCGCCCAGCTTGGGCTGCGACCAATATTGGGATATCGCCTTCTCGTCGATGCTGATCGCCAGCCAGCCGAGATCGCCATAGTGATGGGTGCTGCGCAGCGGACGGATAAACGTGATGACATTTTTGAGGCCCGAATAGTCTTTGACTTGGTACACGCCCGTCCACATCTTATCCGTTACCTTCCGAATATCGACCTGCTGCGGCAGGCTGGAATCATATAACGTCGCCGTCGACATCGCGGTTGGAAATTTCCGCGATACAATCGAAATATCGGTGATATATTTTTTGGAGCTGGCCAGGTTCATCATCATCCCCACGATGCGCGACCTCACCTTCTCATCCTCGCTTGCCGAGCTCAAGTATTGCTGCACATCGCCTTGGCTGATCAGGAATAGCGATATATTCTCCACGTCCTGAATAATGAATCTGAGATTCCCGTCCATCTGCCTTAAGGTTTCGATGCCTGACAGCTTCGTCTTCTCCTCCGTAACACGGGATGAGGTAATAAACGCAAAAGAACCTAAAAACAGCAAAGGGATCAGGATGGAAACCAACATCATCATTGAAAGTTTTCGCCGTAAAGACATTCCCATCCACCATCCCATGTTGTCAGTCAGTTCATCCTAAAATCTTCTACCAATCTATCCTTTGACAGCTCCCGCCGTCATACCTTTCATAACTTGCTCCTGGAAAATCAAATACATGATCACCGTTGGAATTACCGATATGGTCATTCCCGCCAGCGTCAGCCCGTAGTCGGTCTGATAGCCGTCGGCAAAATTCGCGATGCCTAGCGGGAGAGTTTTCAGACTCGTCTTGCTAATGAACACGAGAGCAAAAGAAAAATCATTCCACGAATGCAGGAAGCTCAATATAGTAACCGTGGACAGAGCCGGTAATGACATCGGCAGAATGACTTTAAGGAACAGTCCCCATACCCCGGTCCCGTCTATGAAAGAAGCCTCCTCAATATCTTTCGGTATCGACATCAAGTAAGCAGACAGCACAAAGATCGCCGTCGGCAGCGCAAATGCCGTGTATGGCAAAATCAGCGCCCAATACGTATTCAGCAATTTGATTTGCTTCATTAGAATAAATAGCGGAACCAGCGTGCTATGAATCGGAATCAGCATGCCGACCACAAAGAAGGCCATAATCATGCCTTTCATGCGAAATTGAAACCGGGCCAATACGAAGGAGGCCAGCGCTGCAATGAACAATGTAACGGCCAGCGAACCCAGCGATACGATTAGCGAGTTCATGAATGCCGTGCCTAATTTGGCGCTCTCCCAGGCCCGGGTGAAATTCTCCCACTGCCAATTCATCGGCAGGCCGAACGGGCGGCTGTAAAAGTCTTCATTCGTCTTGAATGCGCTAATAATCAGCCAAAAGAAAGGATATATCGTAACGATACCATAACCAATCAAAATTGCCCAAAAAATTGACGATCTTATTTTTCTTATACTAAGCATGGTACTGCTCATTTTCTCTCCCCCTCCTTATTTTTTGCCTCTTCTGCTGGTCAGCCACTGGCTTGTGCCGATGAGCAGCAGACTGATCACGACGATTGTCGTCGATATGGCACTCCCGAATCCGTAACGATAGGAGGTAAAGGTAGAGTTATACATGTAGGTAGCCAGCAGCTCTGTCGCATGGGCTGGACCGCCTTTGGTCATGATATATACGAGATCGAACGACTTCAAGCTGCCGGAGATGCACAGAATAATCGCCACCTGAATTGTTCCCCAAATCATGGGAATGGAAATGCTGACGAGTTTTCTGAGACCAGAGGCTCCGTCAATCTTGGCAGCATCATGCACTTCCCCCGGAATATTCTGCAGTGCGGAAATGAAGATGATAAGATACAGCCCCACGAAGCTCCAAATCAACGGCGGAAGGAGCGAATAAATCGCGATTTTATTGTCCGACAGCCACTGCAGCTTCCAGCTCTCCAGCCCTAACGATTCCAGCAAAAAATTTAGAATGCCGATTTGCGGGTGGTAGATGTACTGCCAGATCATCCCGATAACAACGGTGGATAACACCATAGGCAGGAAAATAGCGGAGCGTAAAAATCGTTGAATCATATTGCTCTTATGCAGCAGAACTGCAAGCACGAGAGCGATCGGCACCTGACCGAATACGGCGGCGAGCACGAAAATGAAATTGTTTTTGAGCGACCGCCAGAAGACGGGGTCTTGCAAAATTTCGATATAGTTCTTAACCCCGATGAACTTCGCCTCTCCGATCCCCGACCAGTTGAAAAAACCGTAGTACGCCGACCAGATCACAGGCACGAACACGAACAGGGCATAGATCAGTAATGCGGGCAAAAGCGCAAGAACGATAAAATTCCGGTGACTTCTTATATTCATTGCGAGTATCACTTCCTTAAGGGTAAATATGAGCCCTCCTTGGATAGGAGGGCCGATACATCGTCTATTTGCTTATTTGCCGAGTGCGCCTGCTTGGGCATCTTGAATTTTCTTCGCGATATCCTCAGGGTTGCCGCCCATCAGCAGCTCCTGCAGTCCATTGTTGATCACTTCAACCGCAGCGGAGCTCAGCTTGGAG
This sequence comes from Paenibacillus sp. FSL W8-0186, assembly GCF_037969765.1. Lineage (NCBI taxonomy): Bacteria > Bacillati > Bacillota > Bacilli > Caryophanales > Paenibacillaceae > Paenibacillus > Paenibacillus sp. FSL W8-0186. The sequence continues at coordinate 4,517,857 of NZ_CP150207.1, forward strand.
TCGTAAACCGGGTGGATCTTCACGTTCTTCATCAGCTCATGCAGTTCTACGAACAGCGGATGAGCTTTGCTCGTATCCAGCTCGATGTTGTAGCTGACCAGCGTGCTGCTGTCCAGCGTCGCTTTCTGTCCCTCTGGGCCGCCCAAAGCGTAGAACAGCTCCATTGCAGCGTCTTTCTTTGCACCGGTCAATTTCTTGCTGACGCCAAGGCCTGTGCCTACGACGCCTGATGTCGAATTGGGCTCGCCTTTGCCGCCTTCGATCGCTGGCAGGATCGTGATATGCGTATGATCAAGCACTTCCTTCGGCGTATTGTTGACGAGGTTACCCAGCGCCCAGCCGCCGTTAATGAACATCGCCGATTTGCCTTGAGAATACAGCTGCATCATTTGTGTCTCGTCAATACTGTTGAACCCTTCCTGGAATGCGCCGATGTTGCCGAGATTCTGCAGTACCTTCAGAGCTTCGATAAATTCAGGATCAGTAAACTTGGCGCCGTCTTGTTCAACGGCCTTGAGGAACCATTCTGTTCCCGTAACACGGTCGGCAATTGCACTGAAGATGGTCGACTGTGCTACCCAGTTCGCTTTGTTGCCCAGCGCAATCGGGATGACACCCTTCTCGTTGAATTGCTGGATCGCCGTTTCCAGTTCAGCCCACGTCGTCGGAACCTTCACGCCATGCTCGTCAAAGATAGCCTGGTTGTAGTAAATGAAAGAGGTTGGCGCCAGGTTCATCGGTACGGCATAAATCCCGCCGTCTACCGTAAAGCCATCAAGCGCGTTTGGAATGAAATTATCCTTCCACTCTGGTTTGCTGTCGATGAATTCATTGATCGGCTGCAGCAGATCCCCCTTCACAAATTCCTTCGTCATGGCATCCGGCCACATGACGAACAGGTCAGGCATTTCATTCGCGGCCGCTACTGTTCTGAGCCGCGTCTTCAAGCCGTCTGTCGGAAGCCCTTCGTCCTCCAGTTCGATCTCAGGATGAGCTGCTCTGAAATCATCCAGCAGTTGTCTCATCGTGACCGCTTTCGCATCCTGTCCCGTCCAGTTATGCCAGATGGTCAGCTTCACTTTCTCCGGGGCAGCCTGCCCGTTACTGGTTGCGTTATTTGCTCCGCAGCCTGCCAGTACCATCGCTAGAATGGATACTAATGCTGCAAATTTAAAAATTCTCTTCATTCCATGACCTCCCTTATTTGTATAATCTCATTGTAGTGTCAGCGTTTTCAGTTCGTAAGGGGAGAATTATAAGCTATAGGGTAGAATATGATCAGGTCGTCGGACATTTGGCCTTGGGCCGGAATATACATATCCTGAGCTAAACGAATCCTTTTATTATACCGAAGCAGGAGGTATGTTGTAACATGCCCGATTACCGGATCATCGTAGATTTATCGGAACGGCAGCTGCAATTGCTTGACGGGGACACCGTCGTGAGATCCTTTCCTGTAGGAATCGGCAAAATGCTGACCCAGACGCCGACCGGGGATTTCGTCATTATTAATAAACAGGCCAATCCCGGCGGGCCCTTCGGCGCGTTCTGGATGGGATTGTCCAAACCCCACTATGGCATTCATGGGACTAACGATCCTTCTTCGATTGGCCACGAAGTGTCCCATGGCTGCATACGTATGTATAACCAAGACGTGCTGGCCCTGTCGAAGCTTGTGCCTGTAGGAACGAGAGTGACGATTCGGCCATAATAGCGAGGGAAGTGCTGATGCAATGCCACTGTAAGACGAATCACCGCCCGCTCAAGGCAATCATGATATAATGGACGCAGTATGAACCAGGGGTGAATACACACATGGATAACGCGGATGAACGTGAAAATCATAGAGCGGCTGGCGGAGCGGAGAGCTCTTTCGGGATGGAGTCTTTAGAGACACCTGGCTATATGGTTGCAGGCGCCGCCGGACAAGGCCATATCGACCCTGCGGAACTTTGTCTTCTGGCCGGCAAAATGATGCTGCAAAGCGGAGCGGAGACGTACAGAGTCGAGGATACGATGACCCGTATGGCTGAAGCAATGAATCTGGGAGGCTCCCACAGCTATGTCACCCCTACGGTAATCATGTTCCAGCCAGGCAGCTCGCTGCCAGCCAAGCTGATTCGCATCGTCGAACGGACGACTGATTTAGCGAAAATCGCTGCAGTCAACGACGTATCGCGCAAGCTGGCAAGCAAAGACATGACGCCAGCCGATGCCCGTGCCCGTCTGACGGATATTGAACGAAGCGGAAACCAGTACCCCATCTGGCTGCAGATCGTCACGGCAGCCGCCGCCAGCGGCTGTTTTACATATATGTTCCAGGGAAGCATGGCCGACATCCTGCCCGGCGTCTTATGCGGCGGAGCCGGCTTTGCCATGTTTCTTGCGCTGCAGCGACTAGTCAAGGTGAAATTTTTTGCGGAGTTTTCCGCGTCTTTTGTAATTGGGCTATTGGCCGTTTTGTTCGTCAAGATTGGATTTGGGCAAGTGCTGGACAAGATTGTGATTGGCTCCGTCATGCCGCTCGTACCCGGGCTGCTGATCACCAACGCCGTCCGCGATTTGATGGCCGGACATTTGGTCTCTGGCCTGTCCAGAGGAGCCGAAGCTTTCCTGACCGCCTTTGCCATCGGCGTAGGAATTGCCGTTGTCGTCACATTTTTCTAACCGGAAAGAAGGTTTGATCATAGGATGATATCGCCGCAATGGATATCGCTCAGTGCCCATCTTATAACGAGCTTCATCGCTTCCGCTGCCTTTGGCATTCTGTTTAATGCCCCGAAGAGGATGCTCCTGCAATGCGGGCTTGCCGGAATGATGGGCTGGATCGCCTATGTCCTGCTGTCCCCGCGTCTTGATGCCGTCTTCGCCACTGTCGTAGCAACCTTCATTGTCGGGGGTATTAGCCAAACGCTAGCCAGGCTGTACAAGAAGCCGGTCATCCTCTTCAGCGTCTCTGGAATCATACCGCTTGTTCCCGGGGGGCTGGCCTACGACGCCATGCGGCAGTTCGTCGTGAGCGAATATAACCTGGCTGTCCAGCTTGCCGCCAAGGCATTTCTGATCTCGGGCTCCATCGCCATCGGACTCGTATTGTCCGAAGTGCTGAATCAAATGGTGCTTAAGCTATCCAGAAGGTAGCATTACCGGCACTGCAGGAGCCATGCAATCGGACCGGGTCCGCTTCGTGCGCTCAGGGAGCAGCGCGCATCCAGCGTCATCGTGAACCGCAATACTCATCCTCCTGGAAACTTTGCTTGCTGAGCCATAGCGTAAAATTGCAGCTTTAGGGTCAGTTTGGACATTTTCAGCTAGATTGCTGTATTTACCTTACGGTGCCTTCATTGAACTGGAATGTTTCTCTCCTATAACTACGGATTTATGACTAGATGGTCAGGATCAGGTGGTGGGTATCAGGTGATGAGTATCTGGTGGTCAGGATCAGGTAAGGTAACTAGTTGTACTTCATACAGTTAGTTCATCGGTTTTGACCCTGTTAGAGGGAACTAACTGCAAAACCTACATTTAGATTTAAGCTATTTCGACGAATTGGCTCCATTCAGGCAAACTAACTGCATGTATTACATTTAGCGCATGGTTTTTTTGATAAAAGAGCTCAACTAGCTGTATAAAATACAATTAGTTTTAATTTCCCAAGGTTTCTTGCAAGGCAAAGAAACATATACGGCGGGTACAGCTTGCTTGCCCTGAGTCTTTCCACGGGCTGCTTCCAAGATACGGATCGCACCTCCCCTCCGTCCTCTGCTTGCAAGCATCCTTTCAATGATCTCTGCTCAAAACAATAGAGGATATGCACCTGGTGCATATCCTCTACCGTCGTCATAACTTCCATGATCATATCCAATTCAATGATTACAATGATTTGCCGCTTAGCTCGAATTCCGTCTGATGCAGCTCTTTAATCATTCGCCGGAGGAAATGACTCTCTTGATCTTTCAATCCATATTGGTTCTCCTTGACGAGCATCTCACCTACCTGTCTCTTCAACAGCTCATTACGGCGCTCCAACACTTCATCATAAGCCAAGTTCAAGTCAACTCCTCAATATTATTTGAAAAACATCTCTAATTATAGAATGTAAAGACCCGAAGTGAAACCGCGGAGAGCCCGTATCCTCCTAGGTGAGAGAGTATGACGCTAATGCTCATGAACCCGGCACCTGGCGCTCGTAAACATCCTCCCGAATGCTCTCGCATCATCCATATTCCTCCCATTTCATGTAAACCGCCATGGTTATCGATGGCAATTGGCGCGCCAAATCCAGCTCTGGGTCTGATCCATGATATTGTCTAAAGCGAATTTGTAAAAACCTTGTTTAGTTTTTAGAAATAAAGCAAAGGGTATAAAGATAAGGAATAGCGACATGAACAGGAGGAATATAGCCAATGAATCTAAAGGGAAAAGGCTGTCTGATCCCCATCATTATCATTGCGGCAGTTATCATTATCGGCATTGCCTTGTTCGCGGGAAATTACAATAAGTTTATGACCTCTGAGGAAACGGTAAACCAGCAATGGAGCAAAATCGACGTGCAATTGCAGCGAAGATACGATCTTATACCGAATCTGGTCAATACCGTCAAAGGCTATGCCCAGCATGAAAAGGAAGTTATTAAAGAGGTTACCGATGCGAGGGCCGCGCTGGGCGGAGCACGCACACCCGACGAGCTGGCCGCAGCCGATCAACAGCTTCAGGGCGCGCTCAGCCGGCTGCTGGTCATCGTTGAGAACTATCCAACGCTGAAGGCCGATGCCCAATTCACCCAACTGATGGACGAACTGGCCGGAACGGAGAATCGGATTGCCGTCGCCCGCGCCGATTACAACAATGCGGTCGCGGACTATAACAAACTGATCCGGCGTTTCCCCGGTGTTGTTATCGCACGGATGATGGGATTCGATGAGAAGCGGTACTTCGAGACGACACCGGAATCCAGAACGAATCCGGAGGTCGATTTCGGCACGGATGAGACTTCGCAGATTCCTGCGCTGCCGGGAACCGGTTCTCAGCATCTCAGGCTGCAGCCAAAAGGGGAATGGGCATGAGCCCATCGGCCTGCCGGCAACGAATCATCCGCAGCTTGTTCCCGCTTCTCATCCTGACTATATTCATATTTGCCGCCTCTTCCTCCAGCGTCTCAGCTGTTCCGAAGATTCCGAAACCTCAAGGGGATATATATGTGCAGGATTTCGAGCAGCTGCTAACCCCCGAGCAGTCTCGATATCTCCTCTCGCTCGGCAGGACGCTCGAAGACCGCACGAAGGCGCAAATCGCCGTACTGACCGTGCCTTCCTTGGGCGATGAGCCCATCGAGGAGTATGCGCTCCAGGCGCTGCGAACTTATCAGCTCGGCGATGCTAAGCTGAATAACGGCGTCCTGCTGCTCGTCTCCTTAGGCGACAACCAGCCTGGCAACCGGCAGGTCCGTATCGAGGTCGGCTATGGCCTGGAGGGAGCGCTGCCCGATGGCAAGACCGGGCGGATTCTCGACCAGGTCACTATTCCGTATATCGAAAATCAGCAGCCCGGACAAGGCATCGTTGAAACGTACAAAGTCCTGTATAACGAGGTCGCCAAGGAATACGGCGTAGACCAGGAACTGAGCCCTCAGGAAGTAGCCCTGCCGGACTCAGCCGCTTCTGCGGAGGGCGGCGGCCTGTCCCCGTTATGGGTCATTATCATCGTGGCGTTCATCATCATCGACATCGTGTTCTTCCGCGGAACATTCACCATGCTCCTTCTGTCCATCCTCGGCCGGGGCGGAGGATTCCGCGGCGGCGGCGGCGGGTTCCGCGGCGGTGGCGGAGGCTCCTCCGGCGGGGGCGGAGCCAGCAGAAGATTTTAATCCCAGTTCTCTTCCGGTAGGCGGTATAATAGTAACTAATACGAATGATCAACTACAAGGGAGAGAACTGCATTCATGATATCTAATTCGCGGCAGCGGGCCGTATTCTTCGATCTCGATGACACGTTGTACGATCATCTCATTCCTTTTCGCACTGCGCTGACTAACATCCTGTCCACGCCGGAGGATTTTCCGTACGATCAAGCCTACCACCGGATGCGCTACTTCAGCGACGCTCTGTCCGCAGAGCTTGGAGGAACGCCAACACATGGCGAAGAGCTGCACCAGATGCGGCGGCAGCGCTTTCAGCTCTCCTTGGCTGAATTCGGCCTTTTGCTTACACCGGATCAAGCGCAAGCTGTCCAGGACGAGTATCTCAGCCTGCAATATGCAATCAGGCTGTTCGACGGGGTGGAAGAGCTGATCCTGGAGCTGAAGGCCAGAAACTTCGTGGTTGGCGTTATAACGAACGGTCCGCCCGATCATCAAATGAACAAGGTCAGAGCCTTGATCCTGACAAGGCTAATCCCGGAGGAATTGATTTATGTCTCGGGAGCCGTCGGTTTCACTAAACCGGACGTGCGCCTCTTCCGGCACGTGACCAATCAGCTCGGCCTGGCTCCCGAGCATTGCTGCTATATCGGCGACTCCTGGCGCAACGACGTTGTCGGCGCGCTCGATGCCGGCTGGAAGGTGCTGTGGTTCAACCACCGCAGCGTTCATCCGGAATCGGATCATCAGCCGCATCATCAAGTAGCTGGTTATCCGGACATCGCTAAGGTGCTGCTGTCAGATTACCTATAAAAACCTTCTCAACAGAAAAAGGGCGCCCAGCAGTCTGTTTTCAATGACTTCTGGACAGCCCCTTTTTCATGGGCTTGGCTTGGTAATGCTAATGGACCTTGGTTCCGCTATTCGCCGAAAATACCTGCAAAATCGAAACTAGCGGACAGAGGGTTCTCTATATCGCTAATATGGAGCGAAAATGAGATGATTGACTCTCATTAAAGGCTTCTCTGTCCGTTAGCAGCTTCCTAACCCCCTCGGCACCACGCAGTTACCCAACCTTTCGGTACATCCAACCTCTCGGCAACAGGGTTACCCGGCTTTTCAGCATTCAGTTACCCGATCAAACGGAAGGTCCTAGCAAGAAGCGCTTTACGATTCCGCCCTCGTTCTGCAAATCACGTTCCAGCTCACTATTGCCGGCTTAGATGAGGACGGGGCTGTGGCCGGTCATCTTCCACTGGCAGCGCATAGCGCATAGCACATATACTAGCTGACGAGATAACCGCCTTAACAGGTCTTTCTTATATCGCCATCGCCTTCCTAAAAAGCTCCGGTTCCCCCGCCGTCCCCGCCGCCGCCTCCGCCGCCGGAGAAGCCGCCGCTGCTCCCGGAGGAAGAATCCGGAGGCATATAGGCAATGGCCTTCTGGGAATAGACCAGGCCCTCCACCGCAGACTGGCTGATCCGCGCCGCGACCGATTGCAATGCTTCGTCGCCGGAGCGGCGCTTCATCGCCTTTAGGAGCTGTGGCCCTGCATCCAGTATGATCGCGAATTCAGCGAGTCTGAGACCGGATTCCGTATCGTAGCGAGGAGCCCCTTTCGAATACCACTTTCCCCGTTTTAGCCGCCTGCGCCAATAACGAAGACCAGCGTGAAGCTTCCAGCCCTCCAGCGTCAAAGTATAGGGGCGCAGAATGAGCGAGAGTATAAATGTAATGACGATCAGCACGGCATACGTGCCTGTGGCAGAGCTGTCGTACAGAAATCCTGCCGCTGCGAAGCAGCCGAAGTAATACAATCCAGAAAGCCATCTTTTCTTCGGATAAGCAAGCGCAAATCCGGCCAGCGTTCCAACAATCAGAACCGCCCAGATGATACTTGAGGACTTCGAGACATCGATGACAAACAGGGCAAGGATCATCAAGAAATGAATAAGGATCATAGCCGGCTTCATGGTCCGCTGGAACTGATTCGGGTAAACATACGCGTGATAATCCTCACTGTGATCCAGCAGCACCCGCCATTTGTTAAAATCGGCGTGAAGGCGTTCGGATAGGCGCCGATACCGCTTCAACTCGTTGGCATCCTTCTTCTCCTTCCGTGTAGGGCCGGCAAACCGCTCGGTCTCCAGCTTTTTGCCATAGAAGAACTTATCCAGGAAAAACCTCTCCGTTTCGTTTAAAGCCGAGCGCCTTCCTGTGAAGACGAACTCCGGCAGGATGTCAGGCGCCTTCTTGTCTTCCAGCAGCCGCCTTGGGGCCTGCCTTTCCTCCATTGCCACAAGCCCTTGGTGCCGCAGCGAGAACACTCCGGCAAACATGTCCCGTATTTTCAGCCGCCCTTTACGGTAAATATATACCGCCAGCAGCGGATCGATCTCCTCCAGCTTACCGGAAGCTATTCTGCTTCGCAGAAGCCATCCCGCAACCCTTCGGAAGGGCAAAATTTGCAGCCCCAGCACTAGAAGGGCTCCATATGCCAGCAGCTCCAGCACAGCGTCAGCGATGGCCAGATGCTCCGTCCGTTTAGCTAACCGCAGTTCCCGCTCCCGTTCCGCAGCCAGAGCCGTTTCCAGCGGAAGCGCCTCCGGAAGTGCCGCCTGTTCGCTGATCCACTCTGCCGGAAACAGCACTCTTAAGCGGGCCGTCCCATACTGATCAAGCAGCGCATTAGAGTAACGAAGATAAGAAGCCTCGCCTTTCCCGCCATAAATCAGCGAAACCTGGCCGCCCGTCCGGTCATGCAGGAAATAGTGGATGCGCTCCTCATCGAGCGGCTCTCCAAGCTGCAGATCAATCGTCACGTTATGGATGTCGTCATTGTTGTTCTTGAAGAAGCTCCACGCCAATTCGCCAGTATCCGCATAGCGGACAGCAGCCCCCTTGATCCGGTAACGGTAATAGACCCGCTTCGTCTCATCCGCGGAAGGCGCATGTATAAAGTAAGTATCGTTATCTTTATTGAAATCTACAGCAAGCCGCTGCAAATCGTCATATGTAAAGTCTTTGAAATGCTGTCCCTCCGGCGGAATATATGCTTCAAAAAACTCGATCCCCCCATGCCCTTTGGGGTCAACATACCGCGTCATGCCGTTCCAGCTGCCCTCGAACCGGTAGGTGAACAGCTCTTGGACGAACAGATCCCCGTTTGGCATTATCCTTGCTGCTACGTCTACTTCCTCCATCGTAAACTTCTTGCTTCCCCCGCAGCCTGCCAGCATCACAATGACCAGCGCCAGCGGGAGCCACAACCATCTCCTCATGATGTCACCTCGATTGTAAAATCTTCAAACTATTATAAACCAATTCATTTTGAAATAAATCAGACAAAAAGCCCGCCCCTTCATACGAAGGGCGGGCTTGCTCAGAGATTATTATGAATTATTCGTCTAATTTAACGGCTCTCCAGCTCAAGCCAGTTTTTGCGGATCAGCTTCTGGTACCAGTAATAGCTCTCTTTCGGTGTGCGCACCTGTGTTCTGTAATCGACATGGATCAAGCCGAAGCGGCAGGAATATCCGAACGCCCATTCGAAATTGTCCATCAGCGACCAGGTGAGATACCCTTTCAAATTTACGCCGGATTCGATCGCACGGCCCAGCTCGGCAATATGGCTCTCCAGGAATTTGATACGGCGGACGTCGTTGACTTTCCCATCCACTACTTCGTCATTATAGCAGGCGCCATTCTCGGTAATGTATATCGGGATCGGCCCGAACTGCTCGGTCAGCCAGCTCAAGGTTAAATACAGGCCTTCCGGGAAAATGAACCAGCCCTTATCCGATTTGTCGTAGCCGAGATCGACATGCTCCAGGTCCAAGTAGTTGTTGCCTTCCTTATGGCGCACAATATTGCCGCCGTAGAAGTTCAGGCCGAGGAAATCTATTTTTTGCGAAATGATCTCCATGTCCCCCGGCTCTATGACGGGCTCCGCGCCCTTCGTCTTGATCCAAGCGGCCATTTCCTCCGGGTATTTGCCTGTAAATACTGGAGTTACAAACCAGGTGTAAATGGAAAATGCCCGGTAAGCTGCGTCGATATCCTCCTGTTTGCGGGAGAATGGCTCATACCAGTAAATATCCGGCGCATAACCGATCTCGCCCGCTGTCCCGAGCTCGCGGAACTTCGCTACCGTCTTGCCATGCGCGACCAGCAAGTGGTGCCCGACTTGGATCGCGGACTGCCAATTCATAATGCATGGCGCATGTCTGCCGAGCAAATGACCGTTAATTGCGGTGCACCAAGGCTCATTAAAGGTCATCCAATGCTTGATGAGGCCGTCGAACTCGCGGAACATTGTTTCGGCGAACATGACGAAGGCATCGATCGTTTCCCGGTTCTCCCAGCCGCCCTTCTCCTGCAGCGCCTGCGGCAGCTCCCAGTGGTACAGCGTGCAGAACGGCTCGATTCCGTTCTCGAGCAGCTTGGTCACCATGCGCTTGTAATGCTCGATGCCCTGGCGGTTCACCTCGCCGAAGCCATTGGGATAAATACGCGGCCACGATACTGAGAAACGATAGGCCTTAACGCCAAGCTCTTTCATAAGTTGGATGTCTTCCTCGTAGCGGTTATAGCTGTCGCAGGCGATGCTTGCATCATCGCCTTGATAGATTTTGCCTGGCGTTGCCGCCATGACGTCCCAGATGCTCGGGCCCCGCCCGTCCTTATCCAAGGAGCCTTCAATTTGATAAGCCGAGGTGGATACGCCCCAGACGAAGTTTTCCGGAAATTGTATGATGGTCACCGTGAATTCCCCCTGCCAAGTTAATAGATTTAAATTTGTATTTAAAATATATTGCTGCCTCTTCGATCATATATCGATCAGTCTGTAACTTATACTAGATAAACCCCAAGCCGCCGTAAAGGCGAATAAATCAAGATTTAGGTATGATTCTCTTCAGCTAATGCGGCAGTTCCAAAATATCGATGCCGTAAGGCTCCATGCTTATCGTATTCTGTCGTTTCATGCCGTAGAGGACGCTGTGATAGGACGCCGGCAATGTCACTTGATGCGGCTGACGGCTCAGGTTCAGCACGAACAGATAAGCTGCGGATTTCCCGCTGCGCATCGCGATTTGCACACCCTCCGGCAAACCTGGGAACATCAGCATGCCATGCGCCTTTGCTTCCTTTTCGAACAGTTCCAGCAAATAAGCTTCCTCTAAATGCGTACCCAGATAATACACGCGCCCCCCGCCGAAGGAATTCACCGTTGCAGCCGGTACGCCGCTATAGAAATCCTCGTCATACCAGGCGATCGCTTCCGCGCCATGCAAACTTAGAATATCGCACCACTGCGAGCAGGAGAATGGGCGCCCATCGCTATTAACAACCCGGTGCATATCAAGCCCGATCGGATCGTACTCCTCCACTCGGACTCCGGTGCAGTTCGCGAGCAATCCGGGCAGCGGCAGCATGACCGCTTGATTGTTCATATGCTTCACGCCCGAGCGGCTTGTAATGATCACTGTACCGCCTGCGGCGGCAAAATGCTCCAATGCAGCGGCTGCCTTCTCGCTCAGCAGATAGAAGCTAGGGGCAATCACGATTTTATAGCCGTCCAAAGGCTGGGTCCATTCGATGACATCGCAGCCGATCCCCAGCTTCGTCAGTGCACGGTGATAATCCTTCACGTTCTCATAATAATCCATGCCTTCGGCCTGAGGCTGGATGCGGAGCGCTTCAAGCTGCTCATGGGACAGCAGGATTGCCGCTTCATGCTGTGGAGCGGTGCCCTGCAGTTTGGCGGATAAGGCGTTGACCTCTCCGCAAAGCTCCGCAAACTCAGAGAACCTCCGCCCGGGAACATTGCTGGGATCGATGAGACCGTGCCAGAACTGCTCAGCCCCCATGGCCGCCGTGCGCCACCGGAAATGCACAACCGTGTCGGCGCCTTTGGCAATTGCCTGCCAGGAGAATGCCCGGATAAATCCCGGATACGGCGCCCGCCACGTCGGAAACCAGCAGCCCGGCGAACCGCTCAGCTGCTCCATAATCCAGAAATTTCGCCGCTTGATCCCGCGGGTGACATCCAGGGCCAGCGCTCCGCTGTACGGTCCGGTCGACTGCTTGTCCGGCGCGGTGTTCGGATAATAATCGAAAGAAGCGAAGTCCAGATCGGTGCCGGTCTGGTACAGATTCAGCCTCTGCGGATACGTATGAAAATTGTGAGTCACGAAATGGCCTGGGCAGTTCCTGCGAATAATATCCGTCTGACTCCGCTGGAATTCCTCTATCGAATCCCACTGAAACCGGGCAAAGTCCAGCAGATAGGACGGGTTCTGATGCCTGGAGCCTCCGTATGGCACGCCAACCTGCGACCAGTCGCTGTATTCACCGCTCCAGACGACGGTACCCCATTCGCGGTTAACCGCTTCGAGCGTGCCGTATTTCCGCTTGACCCATTCCCGGAATTTGTCATTGCAGGCATCGCAATGGCAATCGATCACCCAGTACTCGTTATCCGTCTGCCAGCCAATAACCGCAGGGTGACGTCCATAACGCTGCGTCATCTCATCGATGATCCGCGAGCCGTAGACTCGAAGCGATTTGCTGTTATAACAGCGGTGGCCCCGGACGCCCGGATAAGTCATGCTCCCGTCTGCATTTCTTGGCAGGACATCCGGCCTCAGCTCGGTCAGCCAGCGGGGCGGGGTATTGGTCGGCGTACAAAGAACAACGCGGATATCGTATTTATGGAACAGATCAATCGCCTGATCAAGCCATTCGAAATGATACGTCCCGGAGCTGCTCTCCATCCGGCTCCAGGCGAACTCCGCCAGCCGGACGACCCGCACGCCCGTCACCTTCATGAGCTGCACATCCTGCTCCCACAGGGACCGATCCCAATGCTCCGGATAATAAACGACGCCGACTTGCACGTGATTCGCATATTTGTTCATGGCAATGACTCCTTTGACCCTGAATTGATCGTGAATTGGTCTTGATTTGAGCGCGGTCTAAGCAAATAGGCTGCTCCTTCGCTCATCCTTATCGACAAGTCTCAGAAGCAGCCTATTTCACTTTCCTATCATCTGCCTGTATACTAGCTCATCAGGCTGGTATTATTTCAATTTATCCCAAGCCGCCTGCATGTTCTCCGTCCAGGTCTTGATGTCGCTCTTTCCGGCGATGAATTGCTGGATCACGCTGCCGAACTCTTGGGCTACGCCATCCGGGTATTTACCGGCCTGATGCAGAATGATTTTATCCTCTTCGATATAGTTCCACAGATCTGCCGCGATCGCGCCCATATCCTCTGGGGTCGATTGGATCGTCTTCATCGTCGGGATAAATTTGAACTTCTTCACGATGTATTCTTTACCGATATCAGAGGTCACGAGCCAGTTCAAGAAGATTTTCGCTTCTTCTTTGGCATCGGAATCCTTGTTCACAACCAGGTTTACAGGCACCCCGATCGTTACTTTGCCTGTTTGCTCCGCGTTATCGCTCACCGGCATCGGCAGAACGCCAATGTTCATGTTCGGAGTAATTCCGTCGATCATCGTTTGCGCCCAGTTGCCTTCTTGCATCATCGCTGCTTCGCCATTGGCGAACATGGTCACTTGTGTATTATAGTCTGTAGTCAGCGGGTTCTTGTTGCCATAGTCCACGGTAAGCTGCATCAGGCGCGCCCAATTCTCGAACTTCTCATTGCCTACGATAGAAGCCGTGCCTTGGTTAAGTCCATTGATGAAGCCATCGATATCGTCTTGGTTCGCAAAAGCCACGCTGATGCCTTGGCTGCCGACGAGCCACCACTCCTGATAAGCGTTGGCAAACGGCGTAATGCCCGCCGCTTTCAATTTCTTAGCTGCATCCTCCAGCTCGGTATACGTTCTTGGCGGAACGGTAATCCCGACTTGCTGGAACAAATCCTTGTTATAGATATATCCAAAACCTTCGAGAGCCAGCGGCATGCCGTAAACTTTACCATCCTTCGTAATCGGCTCGGCAGCCAGCGGAACCAGATCCTGTACCCATGGCTGATCAGACAAATCCTCAACCTTGTCCTGCCACATATCTAGTTTCGAATAGCCGTTGTTGGAGAAAATATCCGGAGCGTCGCCGGAAGCGAATTTCGTCTTCAGGGCTGCATCATAGTCTGCACCGCCGCCAACTGTCTGGATGTCCAGCTTGATGTTCGGATACTCTTTTTCAAATTCTACCTTCAGTTCATTGAGTCCTTCTACGATTTCCGTTTTAAATTGGAAAATGGTAACCGTTTTTTGCTCCTGCTTGCCGCTGCCTTCGCTGCTGCCGGCACTGCCATTGTTAGCAGGATTGCTGCTACCGCCGCATGCCGACAGAATGACGGACAAAATCATGAGCGCGGATAGTAAGACAACGTATTTTTTCATCTTCATTGCCATGTTCCCCCTTGATCTATACTTAATAAATATTTGGAACAGAGGATCAGCTATTTAGCCTTTAACTGATCCTGCTGCGATTCCCTCAACAATGTAGCGTTGAAGCATTAAGAAGAAAGCAATGATCGGCGTGATCCCCAGCACGAGAGCCGGCAGTGCAATATCCCATTGCTTGGTATACTCTCCAAAGAAGGAGAAGGTAGCCAGCGGAATGGTCCGCATATGCGGCCGCTGCAGGATCAGTGACGGAAGGAGATAATCGTTCCAGATCCACAAGCAGTTCAGGACAACGACCGTCATAATCATTGGCCGGAGCATCGGCAGTACCATTCGGAAAAATACGCCTATTGATGTACAGCCATCTACAGTTGCAGCTTCCTCGATTTCCAGGGGAATCGATTTGACGAATCCATGGAACAGGAATAGCGACATCGGGGCTCCCAGCCCGAGATACGTGATGATCAGACCCAGCTTGCTATTGTTGACGCCCAATTCATTCACAATTCTCATGAGTGGAATCATGATCGATTGGAACGGGATAACCATCGCGGCGATGAACAGAAAGAACAACAGACGGTTGAACAAGGTGTTGGCTCGAACCATCCGATAAGCGCCCATAGCGCTTAATAAAGCCAGAATGACTACGCTGATCACGGTGATGACCAATGAATTGGTAAACGCTTGGGGAAACCGCGTCAGCTCCCATGCTTTTGTAAAGTTGCTCCATTGGAACGCCGTCGGCCAGCTGGCCGAGTTCGACATAATCTCGCCAAACGTCTTGACGGAGTTGACGAGCAGGAAATAGAACGGAGATAAGAAGAGCAGAGCGACGATAACCATGATAATCTCCGTTGCGAACAGGCGACCGGAATATCTTTTTTGCATTATGCCTCGACCTCCTTCTTCTTCGTCAGCGCCACCTGAATGATCGTAATGACCGCGACGATTACGAAGAACAGCATGGCCTTCGCCGTACCCAGACCGTACCGGTTATTCTGGAAGGCTTCCGCATAAACGTTCATGGCGACCGATTCTGTGGATTTAAATGGTCCGCCTTTCGTCAGCGAGAGGTTAAGGTCGAACATTTTAAACGCCCAGGAAATCGCCAGGAATAAACAAATCGTAACAGCTGGCATAATCAGCGGAACAATGATGCTGCGCAGCATCTGCCAGCGATTGGCGCCATCGATTTCCGCAGCCTCCATAATCTCGGTCGGCACATTCGTCAATGAGGAAATGTAGACGACCATGAGGTAACCCGCAGTTTGCCATACGAACACAATCGTAATGCCCCAGAAGCCAGTAACGGAATCTCCCAGCCACGGAAGGCCGAAGAACGACCAGCCCGTAACATCATACATTGTGCTAAAGCCTTTGATAAAAATAAACTGCCAAATAAATCCAAGCAGCAGCCCGCCGATGACGTTAGGCATGAAAAAAATCGTTCGCAAAATGTTGCGCAGCTTCAACGCCTTTGTCAAAAAATAAGCGAGGAAAAATCCGACAACGTTCGTTAAAACGATACCGACCAGTGTGAATCTGGTCGTAAACCAGAACGATGACCAGAAATCAGGGTCATTCGTAAATATCGTTTTGAAATTGGCCAAGCCTACCCAATTGACTGTACCCGCCACGCCGTTCCAGTCCGTCAGCGAGTAGTACATGCCAAGGAAGAACGGAATAACCATGATGACTGTGAAGAACAGCAGGACCGGTCCTACAAAAAACAACTGCAGCCCCCATCCGGACAATCTTCTCTTGCTCATGGCGCAGCCCCCTTTCTTTATTCCGAAAAACTAGTGTATTGTCATTATGACTTGAATTGGCTACGATAAACACCGACAGAGGTGAACACTCAGGTGCAATTTATTGATCGGGGGATAAAATATTGAAGTGGAACAGCATACGCGCAAAACTGATCATTTTTCTACTCCTGGCTACCGTCATACCGATCGTGACCACGATGTTTGTTACTTATTCCTATACAGCCCATTCGCTCAGAACGAGGGTCGCTGAAGAAGATACGAAGCTGCTGTACCAAGGCGGAAGGCATATCGTCAATTTGGTGGAGGATTTGAACCGCAGCTCCTCCAATGTATTCTCAATCTCTAATCAGCTCAAGGCCGGGTACGAGGATGTGCAGAGCGATTCCCGCGTTTACGCCGTGTTATCCAATATCGCAACGTCCGTACCGGATATTTTCCAGGTGTATTTGTACGAGAACGGCAACCGCAAAGCAACGCTGGTGACGCTCAACACCCCGCAGCGCAATTACAACACCGACGTTTATACCGATGTGCTGACCGAAGACCGTCCTACCGTATGGGTGCAAAAAAGCCATATGAGCCATACTTACGGACTTAAGGCTTTACAGCCGCGCTACCCTTCGCGGCCGGTATTTACGCTTCATCGAAGAATCGAAAATGTTCCCTCAAGCGAGGTCATCGGATATTTATCGATTGATGTCAGCCTGACGGCGTTGACCGACATCGTCGACCAGTTGTATAACAAAGAACGGGAGAAGATTTTCATTGTCGATGAGAACGGGGATTTAATCTATGCCGATGAGCAGAGCAAGCTCGGCGAGCCGCTGCAGGAGAGCTGGTATTCGGGGGTAATCTCCGCCTCAGGCCGAACGAGCGGCCATTTCGAGCAGGACGGCAGCCTATTCATTTACAACAAAATTACCGGGAAAGGCATGAAGTGGACGATCGTTAAACAGATCCCCGTGTCTTATTTGGTCCGGGAAGCAAACCATGCCGCCGGAATCAACCTGCTGCTGCTTGCTGTTTCATTAATCGTCATCGCTGCGGCGACCATCATTATCTCGGTGCGAATTACCGCCCCGATCAAGCAGCTCGGCAAATATATGAACCAGATTCAATCTGGTAACTTGAATGTCGATATTCAACCGGCAAGCAATGATGAGATCGGTGCGGTCATGCTGCGTTTCCGCAGTATGATGGACACGATCAACAACCTGATTTTGCGCGAATACAAGCTGGAGCTGGCCAACAAAACGAATCAATTGCGGGCGATGCAGGCGCAGATCAACCCTCATTTCCTGAACAATACGCTGCAAATTATCGGCACGCTGGCGCTGGAACTGAAGATGCCGCGAATCTATGCGCTGCTGTCGGCCCTTGCGAAAATGATGCACTACAGCATGCATTTCGAGGATAAAAACGTCACCCTGCGGGACGAGCTGGAACATGTCAAAGCCTATATCGAACTGCAGAAGGAACGTTTTGAAAGCCGTTTTCAGTTCCAATATGATGTGGATGATTCGCTGCTTGATCTTCCTATGCCGAAAATGATTCTGCAGCCGGTAGTTGAGAACTATTTTAAGCACGGTTTAGACCGTACGGCTTCGGACGGGGAACTGACGCTGGCCGCAAGAAGGCTGGGCGAAGGTCAGTTCGAGATCGTCGTGCGGAACAATGGAGCGCAAATTCCGGAAGGCAGACTGCAGCAGCTGCAGCAGAAGCTGAGCGATTTATCCGCCGACAGAATCCATCATCCCGTGGATGAGGGCGATGAGGCAAGCCGCCCTTCGATTGGTCTAGCCAATGTTCTGGCCCGGCTGCAGCTTGTCAATAGAGACAGCGCCGCCCTGACGATCAGCAATCTTGATCCGGTCGGTGTACAAATTACCCTGATCATTCCTGATCAGAACAGAAGCGGAGCGTGATCAGAGATGAGAGCACTTATTGTAGACGATGAAGCCAGAGTCCGTAAAGCTGTCCGTCTTCTCGTGGATTGGGATGTCCACGGCATCGATGAAATTATGGAAGCGGGAAGCGGCAACGAAGCGATGGAGCTCATCCGCGAGTCCAAGCCCGGACTCGTCATCATGGACATGATGATGGCCTCCGGTCACGGCATGGAGCTGATGGAATGGATCAGCGAATTTGCCGGCAGCATTAAATTCATCGTCGTCAGCGGGCATAATGATTTCGATTTCGTCCGCAACACCGTCCGCCACGGCGGAATCGACTATATCCTTAAACCGATTGACGCGGAAGCCATCAATGCCGCGGTTCATAAGGCGGTGACGGAATGGCGCGAAGAGGAACGGGAACGGATCGATATGCAGCGGCAAAATATCCAGTTGAATGAATTCAAACCAGTCTACGGTGAGAAACTGCTTTCCTCTCTCATTGATGACCAAAACGCCGCGGAGGCTTCCATTCGCCGTCTACGCAATGAGGGCGCCGTTCCGATGGAGGCCGATACCGTGCAGCTAGCGCTGCTGCAGCTGGATGCCAGCGACGCGCTGCTCATCCAGCGGTTCGGCAATGACAGCGAATTGATGCATTTTGCCATCATTAATATTTGCAATGAGTTCCTGGCCAAGGAGCGCTCCGGTATTGCCTTTAAATATTGGGGAGCTCCTTGGGAAATCATAATTCTGGCCTGGGAGCCGGCCTGCGACATCCAGAAGCTGATTTCCCGCATCAATGAAGGGTTGCTCCATACTTTGCAGCGGAGAATGCATTTTGGGATCGGCCCGGCCGGCCGGCTCCCGCATAGCCTCCCAGCGCAATATGCTGAAGCTAAATCGGCGCTGGCCAGGCGGAACCTGCTGCGGAGCGATGCCTATGTGCATTCGCTGGGAGCAGGAAGCGAGGACCCGGCGGACAGGCACGGCCAGTTCACCTTCAGCTCGGTTAGAGAGGAATGGAAGATGGCTGTCCTAAGCGGAAACGACGGGCAAATTTCCGCCGCCGCCCAGAAATGGACCGGTGAGCTTGGCCGGATCGGGACCGTTACGCCGGAGCAGCTTCAGCACTGGACATCCGCGGCCATGCAATTTCGCACCCAGCTTCTGCGGGAGACATTGGGCGATGCCTCCGGGAATGCCCTCACTGTGCTGGAGCAGAGCGACCGGCAGAATCAGCCTCCATTCCCGGGCAGTTATGCTTTTACGCTGTTTGCCTGGCGGGACTGGTCTTACGGTTTAATGACCGATCTGGCCCGGATGATCAACGAACGGCAAGCCAAAGACAAGCGGACGATCGACGATATCGTTAAATATATCGAGCAGCGCTACATGGACGACTTGTCCCTGCTGGACATCGCCAGCACTTTTTTCGTCAGCCGGGAGTACATTTCACGCAAATTCAAGCAGGAATTCGGCATAAATTTCTCCGACTATCTGGCCACTTACCGGATCGGTAAAGCGAAGCAGCTCATGCATAATCCCCATTTGAAAATTGCGCAGGTTGCCGAGATGGTCGGCTTTCGCGATGTCAAGTATTTCAGCAAAGTGTTCAAGAAGCAGGAAGGTATGACTCCGAAGGATTATCGAAGCAAGCTGGAAATCTAAAAGCGAGCCAGTACGTGCAATAATATTTTCCTGCATCAATTTGAGGGAATTGTGATGAAAAAACTCGGGGGAAGCACTATAAAGCGGACCTTGCAGCAAAGAAGAAATCATAATTCCGAAGAAACGGGAAACTTTCTAATAGAAGGCTGCTTCGGGCTAGAAGGCTGCTTCGGACGCATGAGCTTCTGGTCGCCTTATGAGCGGATTCACGCCTCTTTTATAACCTTCATATCATCCAAACACCTGAGAGATACGGTGGTCGCAGGAACAGTTGATATAGATGGATTTATAGTAGTTATTTTCTGCGATAAAAAAGAGAATGTAGATTTAAATGGATTGCATGTCGTTAGGAGAAAGGAACTCTCAATCATGGCCCGAATTCTTGCATTTTAGGGCCTAAAATCCATCTATTTGTTGAAATATTCGTTTAAAAGCATAATTAGATACATGAACTCCATTTAGTGTACGTATCTCAGTAAAGACACCTTAGTGTATGCAGCTAGTGTATGCTTCTTATTTTTTTGCATCTTAGCGTAGATATAAATATAGAATGCCTGCTTTACCAGCAGCTTTGCAGGAATAAGTCAAATTGATTATAGGCTTTGTCTTTGCTGTTCGTGTACACAAAAGAGGGCTGTTCCCAGGTCATGCAACCATGACTTGGGAACAGCCCTCTATACAATTATCCGAAAGCATTCGGCGACTAAATCAAGCTAGTACCCGGTTCAGGAACGAGCGCGTCCGCTCATGCCGCGGATTGCCGAAAATTTGCTCCGGCGTGCCGGACTCGATGATTTCGCCATCCGCCATGAACAGGACGCGGTCGGCGACCTCCCGGGCAAAGCCCATTTCATGCGTCACGACGATCATTGTGATCTGCTCCCCGGCCAAGCGCTTCATGACCTGCAGCACTTCCCCCGTCAGCTCGGGATCGAGGGCAGAGGTCGGCTCATCGAACAGCAGGATCTCCGGGTTCATCATCAGAGCCCGGGCGATGGCTACCCGCTGCTTCTGCCCCCCCGAGAGACTGGACGGGTAGACGTCCGCCTTATCGGCCAGGCCGACCTTGTCGAGCAGCTCCCGGCTCATCCGGGATACTTCAGCAGCAGACCTTCCTTTAACCAGCCTCGGAGACAGCTCCAGATTCCCCTTTACCGTCAGGTGCGGAAACAGGTTGAAGTGCTGGAACACCATGCCCATCCGTGAGGTCATCGCCTTAATCTGCTGGGCATTGGAATAGGCGCCGTCGTGAACGAGATATTGATCACCGATCCGGATGCTGCCGCCGTTCGCCTCTTCCAAATGAACCAGGCTGCGGAGCATCGTCGATTTTCCCGAGCCGGAAGGGCCGATAACGGCTACGACTTCGCTCGGATTTACGCTGAAGGAGATGTTTTTTAGCACCTCAAGCTGGCCGAATACCTTTTTCAAATTGTTAACTTCAATGATTGCCATAGCTAGACAGTCCTTTTACTCGAATTTGAACTTTCGCTCAAGCGCCTTGAACAGTACGGTAAGACCTAAAATCATAAGCAGGTAGACAACCCCGGCAACGACGAACGGAACGATGGTGAAATCGCGGTTAACCGCCGTATAGGCGAAGTGTAGCAATTCGGGAACGGATACCGCATAGAGCAAGGCTGTATCCTTGACGAGCGTAATCGATTCATTGGATACCGCAGGCAGCGCCACCCGGAACATTTGCGGCATAATAATCCGCGTTAATGTCTGCCAACGGCTCAATCCCAGCACCTGCGCTGCTTCGTATTGCCCTTTATCCACGGCCAGTAAGCCTCCGCGGAAAATCTCCGCGAAATAAGCAGCATAGTTGAGAATAAAAGCAAGCCCAGCCGCCGCAAAACGGTCCAGCACGAGATATTCGCCAATAACCGGGAGCATCGGCAGACCGAAGCAGAAGAACAACAGCTGCAGCAAGAGCGGCGTTCCGCGCATGACGTAAACATAACCGTGAGCCAGCCAGCTAACCGGCTTCACACGGCTGTTCATCATTAACGTAACAAGGAAGCCCAGCGGAATCGAGAGCAGGATAACCAGCAAAAACAGCAAAATCGTCGTTTTGGCCCCCTGCAGCATCGGTATCGTGATGTCCCATAGGTAACTTATACTCATATCATTCGTCTCCCCAAAAACAAAAACCGGATAACTAGCGATCCGGTTATCGTATGATGACTTTTCTCAATCCAATGTTATTTCAAAACCTTGTCTTCGCCAAACCATTTCGTTGAAATTTCAGCGGCTTTGCCATTGGAGTTCAGCGTGTCGATCGCTTGCTGCAGCTTCTCCAGCAAGGCTTCGTTGCCCTTCTTGACGCCTATGCCATATTGTTCTGGAGCAAGGGTCTCCTCAACCAGTCTAAAAATTCCCTCATCCTTGGACATGTAGTATCTGGCCACAACCTCGTCAATGATTACCGCATCAAGGCGCTTTGTCTTCAAATCCGTAAGAGCCAGCACGTTATCCGCGAACTCGGTAACACTCTTCACTTCGGAGTGGATCGGATTGGCATTCAGCGCGTCCGCCGCCGAGGACAAAGATTGCAGACCTACATTCTTTCCAGCCAAATCCTTGATGGAATGAATATCAGAATCTGCTAGCGTAATAATGATCTGGCTGTTCTCCAAGTAAGGCTTCGTGAACAGGACTTTGCCTTTGCGCTCCTCGGTGATCGTATAGCCGTTCCAGATCAGATCGATCCGTCCGCTGTTCAGCTCGGATTCCTTCGCTTTCCAGTCAATGGGCTGGAAGGTGACTTCCACGCCCATTTCCTCGCCAACGGCCTTGGCGAAATCAATGTCAAAGCCGACCAATTCGTTCTTCTCGTCCCGGAATCCCATCGGTGCGAATTTATCGTCTACTCCAATAACCAGCTTGTCACCCTTGGCTCCGCCGCTACTGCTGTTAGTGCCGGCACACCCTGCTAATGCAACCATCAATATCGATAGAATTACCCCTAGTACAACCCATCTATTTCTCTTCATGTTGACCCTCCCCGTCTAGTCCGTACAACCTAAATACTTTAGTTCGTTAATACGTTATCAAGGTTATATCATAACATATCACCATGAAAGAGTCGAGGGAAATGATAGTCTGTCATAAACTTCCATAGCAGAAGTTTTGTTGTTATTCGGGGGTTGAAATACCGGTAACAAACGCGTTCAGCTTCTTATATATATCTACGATTTCAGACATCGGCATTCGTACCAGGCCGCTGGAGGAAGGGGCTACGAATTCATGAATTCCTTCCACGACAGGATTCTCTTGAAATCCCCATTCCACATGGGACTTGCGGCTGTACTCCGTATATACGCCTTTGCCGACAAAGCACGCCACGCCTGGACGGTATTTCTCCAGCTTCGCACGTAATATCGTCCTGCCCTCCGCATACTCTTCCCGGGTAATATCCTCCGCCCCCTTCGTCGGCCGGGCCACGATATTCGTGAAGCCGTACCCAAGCTTCAGCAGTTCCCCGTCTTCGGAGGCCTGATACAGCCTTGGCGTCAGACCGGAGCTATGCAGAATACGCCAGAAATTGTTGCGCGGATTGGCGTAATGGTGGCCAACCTGACCGGAACGGATGCTGGGATTAAAGCCGATGAACACGATGCTCAGCCCGAAATCCAAATGATCCGCAATCTCCTGGATCTCTATGGATTCATTTGCTTCCCGCATGACATAGCTTCCTCCTTCGATGTAAACATGCTAACACGGATTCATGTGAACTACTTTCATTGAGATACGTAAGTTACTGCCGTTTATAGCAACATATTTCACCTGTTCTCTATCTTGTAAGCTCTCTACTCGCCGGCTGTCTTCCTGCTTTTCTCCTCAGGTCAGGGAGCCAGAAGAACAGTCCGTACATCATTATAAACATCGTAAGCGCGATCAACTCTTCGGCTAGCAAATAATAAGGATATGGCCCGAACAGATCCAGTATGGATGGCGTGCTCGGCTTGTTTCGTAAGAACATATACTTAGCACCGATCGCATAGTTTAGCGCACCGACGGCCAAAGCGAGCACATTCAGGAACAGCATCGCCCAGGCAATGGACCTCCATGTCGGGCGATAGCGTTCGATCCAGGTCATATAGAGCGAAGCGAGAATGATTGCCCCGTGCGCGATAAAAAATTGAAAAAAACGAAAATGCGGATACCCAAAGTCCAAGCTTGGCGTCAGCCATGCCTGCAGCGCCCCGCCGATTCCGGCGAAAAACAGGATCTGGTACAGCAGCCGATTTCCCGTCAGCAGCATTACCATTGACAGCAGCAGGGACACACTGCACAGCTCCAGCGGAAGGGTATTCTTAATATCCCACTGTCCCTCAAGCACATACCATAAGTTCAGGGCAATCTCAGATAGCAGCAGTATGCCAAGCAAGCCATAGCGAATGGCCTTCCTAGCCAACACGCTGGAACCAATATGCCTTCTCCCTGCAAAGAGTGCTGCTATCAGCAATAGCAATAACCCTATTACTGCGAGATGGGAAGTCGAATACAACCCGAAATCGGGAGCATCCTCTACCCGAAAAAAAGCGGTCACGTCCATCAGCATTTTCCTTTCTTTCATTTTTCAGGCGATCGGTTAATGTCTATAATATGGACCGAAACAATAGAACAGGTCAAGCGCTTCTTGGCTTGACCTGTCCAAATTCATGGGTACCTGTAAATTAAATTTAATCGTTGATCCTGCCGGTGTTGTACCATAATGCATCGTTGGCGGCTGCTTTGTGTATATCGATGAGAACGTTGCTATCTGCACTGTAATCCACACTTGGATTGGACGATGTGCCGGAATCCCAGATATTGTTATGAATCCAATGGATATTCGGCCATTGCAGTTCACCGATGTTATACCAAATCAAACCCGTGTTTTCACTCGTATGCAATTCGATTAACTTATCGTCCCCAAGGAACACCACTGTTGGCGTTCTGCCGCTTTGATCCTGCATGCTGCCGCTGACACTCCACGTCACTTGCCCGCTGCCAGCCCAATTTCCCGTAGTATAGCGGAGCTTGCCGCCGCTAGTATATACGACAATAATGTTCCCATTGCGAAGGTCTACATCCGGGCGCTCCCCGTTCTGATCATTTATCGTTCCTTGCGTCATCCATTCGATCCGGTACTCGGCTGGATGAAGTAGCCCGGTATGATAGAACAGCTTGCCCCCTTTCGAATAGCTTAGAATAACTTTATTTCCATCCAGCGCGATATGCGGCCATTCGCCCTCCGTATGTTGACCGCCGATAGCAATTTTCTCGTTGGTCATCCATGTGACCGTATTGTTGGGTTCCAACCTTCCGATGTTTGCCCATAGACCCGAACCGGAGCCATCTGTCTGATTGACTTGAAGCACAACGTATTGATTGTTAATTTTGGTTACGTCGCTATGCGGCTGTATACCGTTTTTATTGCTGCCGCCCGGATTGATTCGTTCATTCGTTGTCCATCGTATGTATCCATCAGGCTGTATCGAACCGACCGAATACCATAAATTATGGTTAAAAACTCCTTCTGCTTTATGAATCTCGATCACTCGTCCATCATCAGTAATGGATACGGAAGCATCCTGTCCGTTCTGCGTTCCGCCAGTCTTCTCGACCCTATGATTGTAATCGCGAAGCGGCACGAGGAAATGATCATAAAGCCGGGTCATCGCTAAATAAGAATCCGTAGATACAAAATGTCGAGTCCCGAGCTTATCGTTGGCGTATGCGAATTGAGTCCATCTTTGCGCGGCTTCCCCGTCCCCGTTCGGAAACTTATAATGCCAGGCTCCCTCATTGCCGTTTAGACTGTAAAACCGCAACGTGTACCCTTTTTGCGAAGCCAAAGCCATCATCTCTTCCAGCCGTTTCTCTTCCTCGTGCGACCAGTTTCCAGGCATCAGCAAGTCAAAGCCGCTTTCGATATGCTTCCAATGCACCGCATAAAAGCGATGATAGTTATCCGCTTCCTTTGGAAAATAATCGGCTACATTGCTGAACCTGCTGTCCGTGACGCTGTATACCTTATCCCTGAAAGCATACAATTTCTTGGTAGAAGAAGCGATGTGATCATAATACGTATTTTTCAGCTCTTCCGCGCCGGACAAACAGACTGTAATTACGCCTTCGTTAAAGCTCTGATGATCCTCCAGCAGGCTGTAGCTTAGCATATCGCCATAATGCTCAAAGATCGCTTGCAAAGAGCTGGATACCTCAGAATAATCCGGTCTATTAGCTGTTTTCATATCTAGATTGATGATGATGCTCTTCCCGTCGCCATGCACACTTCCTCTGTTTCTCGCCACCTGCTCAGCTACGTCTTCAAAATATTGATATAAATGCCTTGTATTCGGCCAGGATGCGGCATCATGCTTGACATACAGCTTGACTTGTCCTTGCAGATAGTCCGGATACTGAGCACCGGAATACGTGCTATGATCCGTATCGACCATAATATCCAGCTCAACGTTATAAAATTTCAATGCAAGCGCATCAAGGAATTTTTGATCCGGATCGCTCTCATCATACGTATCATGAAAGGCTTTATACGGATTGGCATCGATCGATCCGGGGCTGGCTTTCACGCCGGTTGTCATCACGCAAAACAACATGATACAGCTAAATGCGGCCGTCAACCGTCTAATGGTCGATGAATACGGTTTTATCACATGTACCACTCCTTTTTTGAAAGGCGTTTAATCGGAATTATTTTCGTTCCCTGCGGATCCAGAAATGAAAGACATCGTTCCTTAAATAATCGAAAGAGTACAGTACCTCTCTGTTTTGCTCGTCATAATGGAGTTGTTTCAGCAAAATAACGGGCGTTTCTTCCTCCTTATCGACCTGCAGTCGCTGCACATGATTGTCCTTTTTGTACGGAACTAGCAATTCCGTATCCGCTCTTGCGATCACCATGCTGCATTCCTCCTCAAGAAAACGGAATAACGAGCCGTTAAAATCCACACGTTCGAAGGCATCGCCTACCAGTTTTTTTGGCATGATGTTGATGGAATAGGTGACGGCCTCTCCGTCTGCATAACGAATGCGTTCCAGCTTCACAACTTGATCGCCGGCCTGAATGTTCAGCGCCTTGGCCCATTCCTCGGTGCAGGACACCTCCCCGATCATTTCCTTGTTGTTCTCCTCCGTTAAGCCGGACAGCTTAATCATCGTTCCGATGCTTTGAAGGAACTCCAAGCGGCTCGGTATCACCGGCAGCGGTTTAATGACAAACGTGCCCACGCCGTGCTTCACAAGCAATTTCCCTTCTTGCTCCAGCAGCTTGATGGCCGCCCGAAGCGTTTCCCGGCTTACATTGAAATACTTCGCCAGCTCATACTCCGACGGAAGCCTTTGCCCGACTTTCCACAGTTTGCTGTCGATCATTTTTTCAATTTCCAATTTAATATTCTGGTAACTAACCAATCGATGGCCTCCGATTCCTGTATAGTTCATCCTTCTTCTAACAAAATGGACTGGAGCAGCTCCGCTATTTCCGGATTGCCGCAGATCAAAAGCGGATGGCCGTCCACCTCCGTCATGAACAGCGTCCCCCCCGCTTCTTCAACGATCAATGCACCCGCGCACCAATCCCAAGCGTTAAGATCGAACTCCCAATACCCGTCAAAATACGATGCCGCAACAAAACATAGATCAAGCGCAGCGCTGCCCGTACGGCGAATGCCCGACACCCTGCCCATCATTTTGCTAAAATACTTCAGATTGATGATAGGCTCATGGCTGCAGCTGGGAAAGCCAGTCGTAAGCAAGCTGCTCTTTAAATCCTTCGTCTGCGACACTTGAATACGCCGCTCGTTGTAATAGGCGCCCTGCCCCCTAACCGCCTGAAACTTCATGGAAAGCGGCGGGGAATAGACCATCCCCAGTTGAGTAATCCCATTATGCTGCAAGGCGATCGAAATCGATGACAACGGAAAACCATGGATAAAGTTCGTCGTGCCGTCGATCGGATCAATGACCCATACAAACTCGCTTTGCTGGCCGAGCTTGCCGCCTTCCTCGGTCCATATGCTATGATCGGGATAACGCTTCAATATGCAATCGATTAAGATTTTCTCTGATTGAAGATCAATATTCGTAACAAAATCCGTATCATGCGCTTTGGTCTGTACCTGCATATGCTTGCGGTTCAGCGCATCCAGCTGGAGGGCCGCTGCTTGCTCCACCCACTCCTCCACCTCAATCATCAAGTTGTTCAAATTCATGCCATCACTTTTCCCTTATTCGATCTGATCTGAATTCCATCTCTTAGTTAATCAGGTGTATCGTCCGCTCATTCAAGTCCATGCGAATAATTCTATGCGTGCTCCCGGCTTCCTCCGTATAGTAAATGCGAACCTCCGAATGCTCTTGTACCACGGCCTCAAATTCAGGATGCGGCAATTGATATGTCCCCTCATCATCGGCGCTGACCACGATAACCTGGGGCGACACGGTGTGTAACAATGCCCGGGAAATATTTCTCGAATCTCCATGATGCGGCGCTTGCAGTAGAAAGATGTTCTCGATCTCCGGTTTGTACGGATCCCAGAAATCCAGTCCAACGTCGGAAGTCAAGAGCGCAGCAGGTTCATTATCGTAACGAATTAACACGGCCAGAGCGGTATCGTTGAGCAAACGATCAATCCTCGTTAAACGTTCCTCCTGCAGGTTCAGCGCCTCCACATCCAAGCTCTCCAGCTCAGCCTGGAGCCGCTGAAGCTTCGCCTGGTTTGGCATAAGCAGCCTGAACTCAGCCGCTAGGCCTGACAGAACAATTGGTTCGCTGATCTGGCGTACGGGAATACCACGCTCCTCGGCTTGTCTCAAGATAGAAATGTACAGAGATAGCGAGGCCAAGATCGGCGTGGAATGATCGTTCAGCCTACTATTGGACAGATGCGCCGGCAAAGGCATATGAAGCAGAATTTCCCCTATAGGAACACGCCCCAGCACTTCATGCACCCCGCCGATATGATCCTTATGGAAATGAGTCAAAATAAGCGCATCGATTTTGTTTATCCCGTATTCCCGAATATACTGCCCCAGGCTGCATCTTCTCGCATGCTTATCGCAATTCAGATCGCCAGCATCCACTACAAGGCAGAAGGAACGCTCCCCGTCCTCGACTCGTACAACTGCAGCCTCACCGAAGCCAACATTCAAAAAATCAATAACGCATGTCATGCCCGCTTCCTCCAATCGACCGCTTAATATAAAATATCGAGAACGTCAGCACCAAAAGAACCATGATCATGGAAGCGGCAGCTCCATATCCGATTTGCAAATTATATACACCGTGCCTGTAAATATACTGAGTGATCGTCGTTGTGGAATTGGCTGGCCCTCCGCCGGTCAATATATTCACTTTATCGAACAGTCTGAAGGTATCGATCGTGCGAAGCAAAATGACCATCATCAGGCTTGGCATAATATTCGGCAGCGTAATATGAAGAAATATGCGGCCTCTTCCTGCCCCGTCCACCTTGGCGGCGTCATACTGCAGCTTGGGCACTGCCTGCAGCGCAGCATAGATCAACAAGAATGCAAATGGCGTCCACTGCCAAATATCAATGAACAAGACAGCATAAAAGGCCGTGTGGATATCCATTAAGAAATTAAAGGGCCCTCTCCCGAAATAAGACAGCAAATGATTGATAATGCCATTATGATTGCTAAGCATCATCTGCCAAATCAGTGCCACGGTCACGGGCGGCAGCAAAGACGGGAGGAGAAGCGAAATACGAAGTATTTTCAAGCCCCTTTTCAGGCTTTCGACAAGCACGGCCATTCCCAGTCCCAATGCAATTTCAGCCGTAACGGCCAGCACCATGAACTTTACCGTGTTCCAAACCGCTTTAAGAAACACTTCATCCTGAATAACCTTGATGTAATTGGCAAATCCGATGAACTGCTTGGATTCGCTGGCTAAATAATAATAATCGGTAAAACTGTTCAGGATCGTATAACCGATTGGAAAAACCGTTAATCCAGTTAAGAGTAAAATAACCGGGGCCAGCATGGCCCATTGAAACCGCTGCTTGCTATGCAAGTTCATTCCACTCCTTCACATTTGAATGAACCTTATTTCATAATCTGATTGATCTCTTGATTCGCTGCGGACAGTGCGGCCTCCACCGTCTTCGTGCCAGCAATCGCTGCGGACAGTTCCGTGCCGAGCGCTTCTTCTACGCGTGACCAAAGCGGTGTTCTCGGTCTTGCCACGGAGTTCTCCAGCGCCTCCAATTGAACCGGAAAATGCTTGTATTTCGCGGACAATTCACTGTCCAGATACACACTTTTTCTTGTTGGCACCCCGCCATGCTCGACCATTTGTTTTTGAACTTCAGAGCTTGTAATGAACGTTAAGAACTCGGCGGCCAGCTCAGGTGTTTTCGAATTGGCCGTTACTCCCATCATCCAGTTGCCGATCATTCCTGTAGCGAACGCTTCAGCGCCATCTGCAGCCTGAGCCGGAACCGGCGAATACTCAGCGCTAGCCTCTTCGCCCGTAATAAACCACGACGGCCATCCCAATGCCATCGCTGCCTGAGACGTCGCCAGCGAGCTGACGATATCTGTCGTTTCATAATTCGCCCCAACGGCGAGAAGCTCAATGTATGTGTTTAATGCTTTTTTGCCTGCTTCGGAATCAATCTGCGCATTCCAATTGTCATCGAATACTTGTCCGCCATACGCCCAAAAAATCGGCAAAAAGTCGGATACGATCGGATTTCCCTGCTGCCCGCGAATCACGTAACCGGCGACTCCATCCTGTTCATGGATCGTTTTCGCCATACTCAGCACCTCTTCCCAGCTTTGAGGGACTTCATAGTTATGCTTATCGAGCAGCTGCTTATTATAGAAGAACAACTGGACATTTCCCGAGAAAGGCAGAGCATACAGCTCGCCTGTACCATACGGATGCTTGCCCAAGGCCAGAGACGATGCTTCAAAATCGGCGTCCTCGGTAACGCCCAGTTTGGATAGATTAGCAAAAATGCCCGCTTCGCTGAATTCCGGCATCCAAGGGTCGTCTGCCATAATTAAATCGTAGGCTCCGTTTTTATTTTTTGCGTCCAACGATATTTTTTGCTTCAAATCCGCTGCCTCGAGCCCGATAATTTCGACCTGCACGTTATGCTCCTTTTCGAAGGCCTCCTTCACGGCTTCCATCGCCGTCACATGAGAGCCTCCCCTTGCAGCGACGACTAGCTTGTCCGCCCCCTTGCTTTGGCAGCCTGCCAGTATGCTCGCGACTATAACAAAACTGATTAGTATGAAGACATTCTTTTTCATTGTAATCCTCCTATTCTTTCACTGCGCCCGCGGTAAGACCGCTCATCAAGTATCTCTGCATTAACATAGCGATCAATATCACGGGTATTAAAGACACGATGCCGCCGCTTGCAACCTTGCCCCACTCCGTCAACTCCTGTTCGCTGTTTAACGTGGCCAGCTTCAGAGGAATCGTAAAATCACCAGGGCTTTGAATAAAAATAACGCTATACAAATATTCATTCCATGAGGCCATAAACGATAATATTGTCACGGCGGCAATTCCTGGCACCACTAACGGCAGCACGACCCTGGTATAGATTTGGAATTCGGAGGCTCCATCGATCCGCGCACTTTCTACGATCTCATCGGGAACGTTCGCGAAGAAGCCTATCATAAACCAAATCACCAAAGGAATGTTGACCAGCACATGGGCTAGTATAATCGGGATCTTAGTACTCAGAAAACCAACGTTGTTCATTAATATGTAGAGAGGCAGAGCAAACGTAATCGGCGGCAATACTCTGACCAGCAGAATCCATATGAGCAGCGTTTTCTTAAACGCGACTTTAAACGTTCTTCCTCCCAATACATAAGCACTGGACACCCCGAACAACAACACAATCAGCAGGGAACACACCGTAATGAGCATGCTGTTGAATAACGGAAACACGTAATGATCTTCTGTAAAAATGCCCACCAGATGCTGCACTGTGATGGAATTGGGCAGCAGTGACACCTTAGAAAATAAATCCGACGAATTTTGCGTGGCAATGACCGTCACCCAATAAATCGGAAACAGCGTCCACAACAGTATCAAACCCGCTAAAACATACTTGGAGCTCGTTAATAACCGATTCAAATCGTTCTCCTTCTTTTTTATTTGTCTAGACGTCTATACGTTTACTATAAATCCATTCTATTTACTGGGTATAATCTTTATATTAAAGTGCAGTTAAGTGAAGCTTGCTGGATGGCGCCGCTTTACACAGGCAAAACAAAACGGTCTTGGATCCGGACGAATCCGGGCCAAGGCCGTTTTATAGCAGAATATACGTTTCAAGCCTATGTTCATGTTTGTACTACTCCTAGTTGTTTGCTAGGGTCTGCATATCAAACCCCTATTGACATTGTCAGATAAAGACCTGAACATAGTGGATATAGATAAAAATAACAGGAATACAGTTGGAGGTTATAGTGTTGAACGAGAAAAATCCCCGTCTGATTCAATCTGTGAAACGGGCGCTTGATATTGTGAATTGCTTTGATTCGTTACATACTCAGCTGTCGCTCACCGAAATCAGCGAGAGGCTTAATTTGAACATAAGCACGGTATATGGTCTCATCAATACGCTCTGTGCCTACTCATATATTGATAAAAATCCGAACAACGGCAAATACCGGCTTGGCCTCGAATTCCTCTTGAAGGCCAACCTAGTGTCGCAAAGCCTCGACCTCAAGGAGATCGGCCATCCGTATCTTACAGAGCTGACCAAGAAATTTCATGAGACCTCTCATTTATATGTCTATCAGCACGAGCAGATATTTTGTGTGGACAAGGTAGAGTCGCCGAATAACTATTTCATCATTAGCTCGCGGGCCGGCAGCAAGCTGCCGATGCACGCCTCTGCATCAGGCAAAATATTTTTGGCCCATATGCCAGAGCTTGAACTGCAGAGCTTTTTGCAGAATTACAAGTTAACCAAGCTGACGGAGAAGACGATTACCGATAAAAGGAAGCTTCTGAATAACCTGCAGCAAATCCGGGAGCAGGGGTACAGCATTGAAGACGAGGAAATCGAGGCGGGCGCCTACAGCATCGCCGCACCCATAAAGGATGCCGCCGGGCAAACGATCGGCACGATCAGCATCATCGGTTCGCTATCTCGAATCAAGGAGAACGAGAAGCAAGTCCTCGCGGAATTGTTAGCTGCAGCGGGGGGGATTTCCAGCCAGTTCGGATACCCGGTCAAAACCGTACTTGACTGAGCTGATAACAGAATAAGGTCTATCAAAGTACGATAATAGAAAGAACCCCGCAGGGTTCTCACGGGGTTCTGCTATGGTTTAACTTTTTTTGTGCAACTTCCTCCCGTTAAAGCGGGAGGAAGCTATATAAGCCATACAGCTTACTTTCGCCTGCTGCTAATCCAGCTTTGCCGCTTGCAGCAATGCAGTTAAATTCAACTTGGCCGTGCTGTCGAACACGATATCCGCACCGGAGGCGCAAAGCAGCCCTTGCTCTCCGATCCCTACCGCGAACATCCCTGCCGCCTTAATCGCTTCAACGCCTGCCTGTGCATCCTCGATCCCGATACAGCACGCGGGATCCGCTCCCACCGCCTCCGCTCCCTTTAAGAAGATATCGGGTGCCGGCTTGCCGGGAATACCGTCTGGATCCACAATCGTATGGAAACGTTCATTAAGACGCAGAGAGCTTAAAATTTGCGGCGCATTCTTGCTCGCAGATGTCAGTACGGCGGGGATTTGAAGCTCCGCCAGTTGGTCGAGCAATTCAGGAATTCCCGGGTAGACATGCTCAGGCGTAAGCTGCGTGAGCAGTGAAACGTAATGCTTGTTCTTGTCTGCCGCTAATCGCTCACGCTGCTCCGTTGTATATTGCTGCTCCTTGCCTCCATGCACCAGTATCCGCTCCAGAGATTCCATGCGGCTAATCCCTTTGAGCTGCTCATTGAAAGCACGATCGATATCGATCCCGATCTGCTCTGCCATTTGCCTCCACGCCAGGTAATGATACTCTGCGGTATCGGTAATGACACCATCCAGATCGAATAATACAGCTTGCAGTTTCATGTCAGTCTCTCTCCCCTTTCGCTTCTGCTAGGTTAATTGTCAACACGTCGCTGAAGCGATATTCCTTCCCGTAAACCTCCAGCTTAACCGGGACGCGATCCGTCGCCTCTATCACCAGCCGATCCTTCGTGATCTCCGCTTCTAAGCGCTGCCCTTGCCAATTGATCATGAACTCCAGCTTGCTCCAATGCTCAGGCAGCTTCGGATCCATCCTTAATTCGCCATGCAGCATGCGCATTCCGGCAAAGCCCATCACGATCACCTGCCAGATGCCGCCGATGGAAGCCGTATGCATCCCTAAATCGGAGGATTTCATTTCCGGCCCCAAATCGATCTCACAAGCCTGCCTGAATAACCGGTAAGCAAGCTGACGATCACCCAAATCATTGGCGAGTATCGCATGCGTGGACAGGCTCAAGGAGGAGTCATGGATCGTCTTCGGCTCGTAGTAATTGTAGTTGGCAATCTTCACATCATGCGTAAACTTGTCTTCGAGCCAATAGAATAGGATCATCAAATCGGCCTGCTTGGATACCTGAATATCGCTCAATTGCTCCAAGCTGTAATCCTCGAAAATCGTATTTACATGCGTCTGGTTTTTATATTTTGTCAAATCGATAATCCGCTTCGTCAGGTAGGTATCATCCTGTGGGATAACTAAATCATCTCCCGGCTGCGGAAGATAAATTTTATCAATGCATGTCATCCAGACTTCCATCGCCTGATCCAAATCCAGCGCTTCATTCAAACGGTGAAATACGGAAGAATCGCTCTCCTTTAGACGGCTATAGTACTTGATGGCGAGCTGCATGTTGAAATGGGCAAAATAGTTCGTAAACGCATTGTTGTCTACATGTTCTTTATACTCGTCAGGGCCGATCACGTCATTAATACAATACTGTCCTCTGTCGTCATTCCATTCCAGACGGCTTCCCCAGAATCTGGCCGTATCAAAAATAATTTCATATCCATAATCGTCCATAAAGGCTTGATCGCCGGTTACCTTATAATACTGCCATACCGCAAACGCTACATCAGCAGTAATATGCTGCTCAATAAAGCCGGTCCAGATCTTCGTCTGCTTGCCGGTGACGATATCCACACGCCCCCATTCCTGGGCCATCTCGCCGTCGCTCGGCCAGGCGGCCTCCCAGGGGTACATGGCCCCTTCGTAGCCGTTGCTTCGCGCTTTCTTTCTCGCCCCTTCAAGACCTAAATAACGATAAATCAAGAGCGATCTGGCCACCTCAGGATTGGAATAAATAAAGAACGGAAGAATGAACATCTCCGTATCCCAGAAGGAGTGACCCTGATAGCCCTCGCCGCTAAGCCCCTTGGCAGCAATCCCCATCCGCTCATCATGGGCCGGAGTCATAATAGTCAAATGATAGAGTGCAAAGCGCGCCGCCAGAAGGTCAAAGGCGTCTTCGGATTCGATGTTAAGCTTGTATTGCTTCCACACCTTCTGCTCCCACGCTTGCACATGCTGCGCAAACAAACCTTCATAACCCTTGGCTGCGCACTGCTTCAAGGTTGACAGGGCTCGATCGCGCATCTCCTGCAGCGTCAAACCGTCGAACGCTTTATCCCGGGAGGTGTGCACGGTCGTCAATTTCTCAAGCGAGAATTTCTGCCCCTTCGCGAGGGTACCTTTATAGCTGAGCATAATCAACCGGCGATCCATCCGCATAAACGGCTCATTCAGCTCCGCCCCCCCAAGAGTAACGTGATGCACCGTATGGAACATAAAGTCGATAAGGGATTCTTTCGTTCTCGCCACCATCTCCACATACTTCTTGTCGTAGATCCGCTTCTCGCCTTCAAAGAAATGCTGCGCCCCGCTGTTGGATACCTGGGCGTTCACGCCGCTCTCCACGCTCACATGTACGTCATCGCTCAATGCCTCCAACTCCATCTGCATGCCGATAACGTGCAGGTTGTCGAGCGACACGAACCTTCTAAACTTCAATGCCACCTGTTTCCCGTCGGAGGTTGTCCAAATAAACGTTCTTCTCAGCTCCGCAGTCTTCAGGTTCAGCGCCCTGACGTAATCCTCCGTCCGCACGGATGCATCCAATCGTTCTCCATCAATAAAAATATTCATCCGGGTTACATCGGCGGCATTGGGCAGCTCCGATACTTCCTGCGTATCCGATTTATTGAAGGTTCCGGCGACGAACAGATTCCTTACTTCACCGACATAGGGTTCCTCCGCTGCGCTGCGCAAACCCATATATCCGTTGCCGAGAGACATAATCGCTTCAGCTTTCCCCAGCAAATTGCTGGAAAAGGAGGATTCGGCCACAATCCAGTTTTTCTCCTCGCCGGTTCCTAAATCATATTTCATTCCCACGTTAAATTCCTCCGATCCGATGCTGTTTTCCCGCATCGCAATTTATATCTTAATTTGTTGTCCCAATAGGTATAAACGAAAAGCCCGTCTCCCCATCGGAAAACAGGGAAATACGGGCATCAATCATTCAAATGATCCGTGCAAGCTGCTTCTTAACCCTTAACCCTTGACCGCGCCCGCAGTGATTCCATCTATAATGTTGCGCTGCATGATAATGAAGAAGAGAATGACCGGGATCGACGCCATTGTCAGGGCGGCCATTGCCAAATGCCATTCATTCATGTATTGCCCGAAATAAACCGACGAAGCAAGCGGAATCGTCTGATTCTTCTTGGAGCTGAGCGTAATCAACGGAAGCAGGAAGTCATTCCAGATCCATAAGGAATGCAGAATGGCAATCGTTGTCGTGATCGGCTTAAGCAGCGGCAGTACAATGCGGAAGAATGCGCCAACTATGCCGTTGCCGTCAATTAATGCGGCCTCCTCCAGCTCTCGAGGAATCGATTTGATGAACCCGTGATACAAAAACAATGCTAACGGGATACCGAAGCCCCAGTACATGATGATTACCCCGGCGATCGAGTCCATCATATGCAGGTCGCTGGCTACCTTCACCAGCGGAATCATCAACGACTGGAACGGGATGACCAGGGATGACAGAATCAGCATGAACAGTACCGTGCTCACCCATCCGGGACGCCGTACGAATTGATATGCGGCAGGCGCACTGATCAATAAAATCCCAACTACGGAAACGACCGTGATGATCAATGAGTTCATGAACACGCCGCCGAAATTCAATTGATTCCATACCGTCTTGAAATTATCAAAGCGCAATAGGTTTGGCAATGAAGCTACCGATGAAACAACTTCATTATAGGATTTAAATGAGTTCACCAACGTGACATACAATGGAAAGAAAACGAATATAGCAATTACAAATAGGATTGTAAAAATGATCCAATTCAGTTTCTTCTCGCGTGCCTTCATTACATCTCTACCTCCCTACGTTTCAGCACAATAGACTGAACAATAGTGACGGTAGCTAGAATAAGGAAGAATATAACCGCCTTTGAAGAAGCATAGGTGAACAAATTTCTGCCGAAGCCTTCGGTGTAAATGTGATAAGCCAACGATTGCGTAGTACCGAAAGGTCCTCCACCCGTCAACGAGTAGTTCAGGTCAAATCCTTTGAAGCCATTGGCAATTGCCAGAAATAGGTTAATCGTAATCGCTGGTCTGATTAGCGGAAATACGACATTTCGCATTCTACCCCAATAACCCGCTCCGTCAATTTCCGAAGCTTCTATCAAATCCTTCGGCACGCCCTGCAGGGCAGATAGATAGATGATCATGAAGTAGCCCACAGATTGCCATACGGCAACCATAACAATGGACCAGAACGCATAATCAGGCAGGCTCAGCCAGTTCTTTTGAAACATAGACCAACCGGTAGCCTCTCCGATTTGGGCGAACAAATTCGTAATAATAAACTTCCAGATAAAGCCCACAATGACCGAGCCCATAACATAAGGCAAGAAATAGACCGTCCGCAGCAAATTTCTGAGCTTGATCGCCCGGTTCAGGCCAAGCGCAAGGAGCAGTCCAAAAACATTCAGCAGAACCGTAGTCGCCGCAACATACTTAGCCGTGAATTTAAAAGACTTCCAGAAGGAGGCATCGTGGAGCAGCTGTTGATAGTTGCTCCACCCGACCCAATTGATATTGCTGCTAATTCCATCCCAATCCTGAAAGCTGAAGATAATCGCTCTCAGGAATGGAATCAGAATAATCAATGTAAAGAACAGGATAGCTGGCGCAACGAAAGCTGCGTATATCAACCATCCGCGTGATTTAATCGCCATGTCCAATCATTCCTATTTTCTGACTTTTTGATCCCAGATGTTTTGCAGTTCTATGATGGTTTGATCTTTGTCATATTGTTCGCCAACATAAGCTTGTAGAGGTACTGTGAAGTCTTCTGCAATCCCGGATGGCCACAGCTGAAACGACCAGATCAGCGTCTTCTCATCCTTCAAATATTTGTCGAGATCTTCCGCCAAAGGCCCTAAATCAGCCGTCGTTTCCAAGTCCGTGAACGCAGGAATCATCTTATAAGAATCTACAATATACTTCTGACCATTCTCGTGCAGCCAGGTCAAAAATTTCTTACTTTCCTCAATCGCCTTGGAATCCTTGTTAATGGAATAATAAGTAGATACGCCTACAGGCATCTTTGTATCCTCTGGGTTATCATTTAAAGGAATCGCGAACATCCCGATGTTCATATCTGGATTGATCTTCGTAATCGAATCGATCGCCCATACGCCTTGCTGGATCATAGCCGTTTTGCCGGAGGCGAATTCAGACACTTGATTGTCGTAGTTAAGACCGATCGTATCCGTACCTTTACCGTAGTCTACCGTCATGTCCAATACATCGAAGAAACCGTCCAAATTTTTCAGATCGGCGATTTTGGCTTCGCCTTTGTACATTTTCTCGATCATGCCTTCCGAAACCGGCTCATAAGCGAACGGAAGATTGAACAAATGCTGGCCGAGCACCCAGAACGAGTTATAGCCTTCAGAGTAGGATAGAATGCCTGCCGCCTTCAATTTCTCGTTGACTTCCTTCAATTCCGTTAATGTCTCAGGCAGCTTCTCGATGCCTGCTTGCGCGAACAAATCCTTGTTATAAATGAAGCCATAGCCCTCAACCGCTAGCGGGAAGCCGTATTTCTTGCCATCGACGGTCATCCCTGGTACGGACGAAGGTATAACCTTGTCCATCCACGGCTCACTGGACAAATCAACAAGTCTTTCCGACCAATCCTGAATGTCCGTATAAGCTCTCGTCATGAAAATATCCGGGCCGTCCCCGGCTGCAAAGCGGGTTTTCACCAGCGTATCGTAATTGCCGGTAACCTGGGCCTCAATAATGACATTTGGATTTTCTGCCATATAGTCGGCGGCCATCGCTTTGATTTTATCCGTGATTTCCGTCTTGAAATCCATAATTTTAATCGTTACTTTTTCGGAATCCGCCCCTGCTCCCTCATTGGTTTTCGGGCTGCTTCCGCCAGCGCATCCGCTGATCAGGGACAAAAGTACAACACTGGTGAGAAGCATTAACATAACCTTGCGCATCTTTATATACCCCCTAAGTTGTTGTTTGCTACAACTTTATTCTATGAGTTTCCCTGATGTCGAAACATAGACGATCTTCGCCGAAACTAGTACTTTATGAACCTCGTACCATCTTGCGATATTTTAACGGGGACAAGCCATGCTGCCTGCGGAACACTTTGCTGAAATAGCTCTCATCCTGGTAGCCGATCATTTCCGAAATTTTAACTACCGGCAGATCGGTATGCTCAAGCAAGGACTTGGCCTTCTGCATGCGCAGCCCCGTCTGGTAGGTAATGACGGTCATGTTATACTTCTCTTTGAATCTCCTCGCGATATGCTGCGGACTGAAATGGAATCTCTCCGACAGCTCATTGAGGGAAAAATTCTCATGAAAGTGCTGTTCAATATAATCATGTATAAGTTGAATGCTCCTGCCTTCGTAGCCGTGGTTCCCGCACTCCTCGATCAGCCGCCACCACTGCTGAATCCAC
Source organism: Paenibacillus sp. FSL W8-0186 (assembly GCF_037969765.1). Lineage (NCBI taxonomy): Bacteria > Bacillati > Bacillota > Bacilli > Caryophanales > Paenibacillaceae > Paenibacillus > Paenibacillus sp. FSL W8-0186. The sequence goes on from NZ_CP150207.1 coordinate 4,557,497, forward strand.
TTGCTTCCCCATTCCTCGATATAGCTGATCCATATAGAAAGGGATAGACCCTCCATGTCCTTGTCCATCTGAAGGCAGGCCCGCTCGGTCATATAATTGGCTTCCTTGGTATAACGCTGGAGATCTGCCAAGGTAACATTCCCACACTGCTGAAGCTCATCTGTAAATCCATGAATTACCTCTTCGATCCGCTGCTTGTCTCCATTTTCCAGAGCAATGTTCAACTGCAATTCCCTATCGGACAATACGGGTCTATCAAGGCCAGCTCGCTGCCCAGCCAAAATCGGAGACTGAGTTAGCTCCGCTCTCGCGCTCCAATATTGCTGCTGAATCTGGAGCAAACCGGAGACCTGCCGGCTAACCCCCGTGAACGTTTTAAGCCCGATCGTCGAATTCCATGCCTCCGTCATTTTACGGATATAGAAATTCAATGAGCTCGTCATTTCGCTGCCCGGAGTTTCTCCTGTAACCAACACCCATAATTCTTCCTCAAAATGGAACAAAAGATGACTTCCAAACCCCTCTAACGATTCTTCAGCTATATTCTTGACCGCGAAGGAGAACAATCCGCTATCTCCGTCATAACGCCGCTTCATCAGACTGGAGCCATTCCTCATTAATATGAGGGAAATTCTGACACAGCTTGGCGACATGCCGAGTTTACGGCAGTAATTCTCCAATTCAGGCATGGATGTGTCATCCCCTTTTAACATCTGGGACATCTTCTGCTCCATCACGACATAATCCGCCTGCTGCACAAGGAACCCCGTATCCCGCTTGGCCCGCATACTGCTCTCCCGCTGCTTGCACAAGGCAACTGCCTGCGACAGCGCTTGTTCGAGATCTCGCTTCTTAAAGGGCTTCAATATATAATCTACGCCTTTAGCGCGAATCGTAGCCTGGGTGTAAATAAAGTCATCGTATCCGCTGACGACGATAATCTGAATGTCCGGGTAATCGCGGCGAATGAGATCCAGCAGTTGAATCCCGTTCATCTCCGGCATGCTCATATCACAAAACACGATTCCCGGCTTATGCCGGCGTATCATCTCCAATGCCTCGCTCCCATTCTCGGCCTGGAATCGCTCATCAATATCGAACTGTTCCCAATCTACCGCCAGATCAATTCCTTCCCTGACATGCTCCTCGTCATCGACAATTAAAACTCTCATTGCTATTCGTTCCTTTCTCCTGTCTTGTCCAATGCGATAGTTAATGAAATAATCGTCGCCTCATAAGGCACGCTGGCCATGTCCCATGTGAAACCGGAGCCATATAGCAGCCGCAGCCGCTGTAACACGTTAATTAAACCGATCCCGTTATCGCCGTAATGCAGCTTATCCTCTAAATACTCATTGCGGATCGCCTCGATTTTTTCAGCCGGTATTCCCTTGCCGTTGTCGATTACGCGAATTAGGAGAACTTGCTTTCCTGTTTCCTCGTTTGGGGCTAAATCTATTTCAAGCCGGATGCTTCCGTAACCTCGGCCCTTTTCGATCCCATGCACAATGCTGTTCTCAATCAGAGGCTGCAGCAGCATCTTCGGCACTTCCATGGAAGTTGCCTCCGGATGGCAGGTCATAGAATAGGTTAATTTATTTTTGAACCTCCCCAATTGAATGGACATGTAGTCTTCGATATGCTTGACTTCCATACTCAGCTTAACCACGTCGGTGCGAAAATCCATGCTGTACCGCAGAATCGATCCTAGCTCGGCGATCTTATCACTAAGATCATAAGCTTTCGCTTTTAACGCAACCGTACCGATATACTGCATCGTATTGTACAAAAAGTGCGGGTTGATTTGCGCCTGCAGCATTTTCAATTGTGCCGTAGAGAGCTCCAGCCTGTACCGGTATTCCCGATTCATGAACTCATCCAGATTCCGTACCATGATATAGAAGCGATTCTCCAAAATGCCAAGCTCGTCCAATCTCTGGCTTTCCTTCTGAATGTTAAAGTTCCCCTGCTCGACACGGACCATGTTGCGAAGCAATCTTTTAATCGGAAGAATAATAAAATAGGACAAAATGACGGCAAAAATGATAACGAAGATAATCGCGATCAGCAGGATCACGACCGATTGGTTCAACGTTTTGTAAGCAGGGGCATTAATGAGTGAGTCGGATACATACTTCACCAGGGTGAAAAGCAATGTTTTATTCGAATTGTTCAAATAGATAAATACGCCCTTGTTCCCATCCATCTCCCCTGCGAATGATCCCTTGATCCCCGCCATCTTGCTATGCACAGGCTCGACCCCAGTCGCTTGCTCAAGCGAACTGTACAGGAATTCTTTCTGTTCATTAATCATTAAAAAATAAGCGCTATCCTGCAAACGCTGAGTATGAATCACTTTATCGATTTCACTAAGGCTCACATAAATATTTAACGTTCCGAGGATCGTCGCCCCCGGGTAATCGACCAGATTTTTCTGGATCAATAAAATGTTCTTGCCGCCCAATTTCTTCACGCTGTAGACCGTAGCCTCGCCCTCGATCTCATCATAATCGCTAAGCATTTTTTTCATTTCATTGTTGCCTACGTCCGAAGAAGTGAAGGTTAGATTTTTGGTTCTGCTGATGTACTGAACTCCATGGAACTCAGGGCGGCTGATATACATCGTATTCACTTTATTGTAAATGTACAGCTTCTGAAAGGCGGAGACTTCCGTGGAGCGTAAATATTTCATAAGCTGGGGATCTACATAAAAAGAACCTGTCAGCATATTCAAATCCTCGAAATAGATTTTGAGGTTATTTGAAATAATCTCCATTGCATCCTGGTTTAAATCAATCACCTGCTGCTCCATAGAGCTTGAAATCGTACGGTAAGCAAACACGCTCGCCATCAGGAAGGGCAGAATCGCCACACACAGCATGACGGCCAGCAATTTTCTAAATAAGCTTCTTTTGAGCCATTTCATCGTACTCCCCCATATCATCCTAAGTCTTAACACAAAAAAATCCCCTTTGCCCTAGCTTTGATTCCGGTAATCTGGAACGAATGGGTCAAATGAGGGATCTAGTTTAGTATGAAATTGAATGATAATATTTTATCTGTCTGAAGAAAAATTATCAACGGTAATCCCCGAAAGCTATAAAAAAACTGCACCTCCAATGTCAGATCGTATCTAACATGGAGGTGCAGTTCAGAGCAAAGTGACCGGCTAATCTCTATCCTTCATTCGCGAGCTCCAGCAAAGTATGATACAGCACTTCCGTTCCCGCCGCACAGTCCTCGGGAGAGCTCCATTCCTCGGGATTGTGGCTGATGCCGCCACGGGAGCGCACAAAAATCATGCCCAGCGGCCATAGGGAGCTGAACTGCATTCCATCATGACCGGCGCCGCTCACCAATCGCGGCAGCTCTGACAGTCCGGCGAGTTTGCCAGCCTGGGCTACGGCCTCCTGTACCTTAGGAGAGCTGGGAGCTGGAGCGACTCTTTGCAGCAGATCGATCCGCAGCTCAACCCCCAGCTTCTCGCATACCTGCTGGCTGTAGGCATGGATACTCGCCTCCAGCCGGTCTCTCTCGGCTTCATCGATATCCCGCAAGTCGAGCGAGAATTGCACTTCACCGGGAATGACGTTTACCCCGCCTGGCAGAGTTTTAAGCTTCCCTATCGTAGCCACGGCGTTCTCGTATTTTTTCGCTTCCGCAAAAATGTAATTTAGGATCTCCGCGGCCGCCTGCAGCGGATCTCGCCGCAGATGCATCGGGGTCGCCCCCGCATGGCCTGCCTGACCGATCAGGGTGAACTGCTGCCAAAGTGGACCGGCAATGCCTGTCACGAGGCCTACCGGCTCATCCAGATTCTCCAGCACCCGGCCCTGCTCAATATGCAGTTCTACATAAGCCTGCACTTCGTGCGGCGGCTTTGCCGCTTCCCCTACGCGCTCAGGCGCAAGGCCCGCGTTCCGCATCGCATCGGCAATTGAAATAGCCTGTTCATCCCGCTGCTCCAAGTCCTCCTGCCGCAGCGTTCCAGCCACGGCCCGGCTGCCGATCATCCCGAATCCAAACCTGGAGCCCTCTTCATCCGTAAAAGCAATGACTTCAATCGGGTGAACGTTCCGGATTTCCAGCTCATTCATGCGCTGCAGCGCTTCGATCGCCGAGAGCACGCCGAGCGCCCCATCGAACATCCCGCCATCGGGAACCGTATCGATATGAGATCCTGTGAGGACTACAGAGGCGGCGGGATTCGTCCCTTCCCGGCGGCCGACAATGTTCCCGGCCGCATCCTCACGTACGGCTAGCCCCGCCTCCTTCATATAAGCGATAACGAGATCCTTCGCGCGGGATTCATCGAGAGTAAAAGAATAGCGGGTGACTCCCCCGCTAGACTGTTTTCCGATTTCCCCCAGCTCCATCAATCTCGCCCACAGACGATCTTTATTGATTTCCATTCTCCTCACCCCCAGGCTCCTTCTCCGATGATTTCATCTGGAACCTGAAATGGCAATGTCCGTCTTTAAGCAAATATTTATCGTGCACAACTTCGAAATTAGGGTTGTAGCCCTTTGCGATGGCCGGGTCGATCATCTGGCAGTAGAGGATGCCGTATTCCTCCATGCCGTCTTTTTTCCACTGATCCCCAAACGCACATCTTGTAAAGTTCTGTTCGATTTCCACCGGATGATATTCCGTTTCATATTCGAACAGATCGCTGCGTCCCATATCATAATTCGGCAAATAGCTGTGAATATCATTCGGCTGTCCGGCAGCTGCGGCACGGCGGGCAATATCCCGGCCACGTTCCTCGCCAAACGTGCGTACTCCCTCGCGGATCGCGTCCTTCCCTTCTTCTCCGAAACGGTCAACGACCGCTTTGGAGAGGTGGGCAAATAATTTCGCCATGATCGTATAAGGTGATACCGGCTCCAGGCTTTCGTCATGATTCAGCTTTTGCTGGGATTCCTCTTGTAGTTTGTCCTGTTTTTCTTGGCTCATCTTCAGACGCCTCCTTGATTAATCTATCTGTACTAGCTTCAACACTAAAATCATTGCAATATGGTCTAATTTAACTATAAAAATTGACTATTAAAATGAATGTATCTCAAAGTACGTCCTATAGTTCATCATGTATAACTGCCGTACACGAGATGGAATTCATGTATCTAACTATGCTCTATATGAATGAGTTAGGGAATTAGATGGATTTCATGCACCTAAAATCAAGAATCCTGCCCATAATTGGCCATTCCCCTTTCTCTAACGACATGAAATCCATTTAAATTTACTTTTCCTTCCTTATCGCAGAAACTAACTACTATTAATCCATTTATAAAATTTGAACTCTGTCTATTTTACTGCTAGCCGATGCCCAAATAGACGGATTTGACCACGTCGTTATTCCTTAACTCCGCAGCATCGCCTTCCACGACGATGCTGCCCGTTTCCATCACATAGCCGCGATGGGCGGTCGCAAGCGCCATGGTAGCATTCTGCTCCACCAGCAATATGGATACGCCTTCCTCGTTCACCTTGCGGATCGCCGCGAAGATTTCCTTCACGATCAGCGGCGCAAGGCCCATCGAAGGCTCATCCAGCAGCAGCAGCTTCGGCCTGGCCATTAGAGCGCGGGCGATAGCCAGCATCTGCTGCTCCCCGCCGCTCATCGTCCCGGCGAGCTGCTTCTTGCGCTCCTCCAGCCGCGGAAATAACTCGAACATGCCCTGAATATCTGCGGCAACCCCCGCTTTGTCGTTCCGGACATAGGCGCCGAGCTTTAGATTTTCCAGCACGGTCAAATCGGGGAATACGCCCCGGCCCTCAGGCACCTGCGAAATGCCCCGTTCCACGATCTTATGGGGATCCAGCTTCATAATCTCCTGCCCCTCGAAGCGAATCTGTCCCTGAATGCTCTTATTCAGGCCAGAAATGCTGCGCAGGGCCGATGTTTTTCCCGAGCCGTTCGTCCCGATCAAGGCCACGATTTCCCCTCGCTGAATATGCAGATTCATTTGTTTTACGGCCGCGATTACACCGTAATTTACGCCTAAATCTTGTATTTCCAAAATAGCTTGGCTGCCGCTAGTCAAAGCTCCTCGACCTCCCCGCCCAAATAGGCCTGAATGACATCAGGGTTGTTCTGTATCTCTTCCGCGCTGCCCTCGGCGATCTTCTGACCGTAATTCAGGACCACGATGCGGTCGGAAATATCCATGATCATGCCGATGTCGTGTTCGATCAAAATGATCTCGATGTTGAATTCCTTGGAGAGCTGCCGGATTTTCTTCACGAGCTCGGCTTTTTCCGCTGCGTTCATGCCCGCCGCCGGTTCATCCAGCAGCAGAATCTCGCAGCCCGTAGCCAGCGCCCTTGCAATTTCAAGCAGCCGCTGCTCCCCGTACGGCAGGCTTCCGGCTAAGACGTCCAGCTTATGTGCCAGGCCTACGACTTCCAGCTTCTGAGTACATTCCGCAACGATGGCAGCACGCCGCTTAGCCGTAGAACTCCGGGCAAAAATCGATTGCAGCAGGCCTTCCCCGTTGCACTCCGCATGCGCGACAAGCACATTTTCCAGCACCGTCATATTTTTCAGCAATCGCGTATTCTGAAAGGTTCGGGCAATCCCCAGGCCAACCCGCTTGAACGGCTTCAGCTTGTTGATGACCCGGCTCTTGTAAATGATCCTGCCGGAGGTCGGCTGATAGATGCCCGTCAGCAGGTTGAACAGCGTTGTTTTCCCTGCCCCGTTTGGTCCAATGATCGACAGAATCTCGCCCCGGCGTACCGTCATATCCACGTTATTCAATGCAACCAGCCCGCCGAATTTCACTGACACCTTCTCCAGCTCCAGTACGTTCTCCATCACTTGTCCTCACCTTTCCGCACCATGCCGTAGAAATTATACTTGCGGTGCTTCTCTCCCCAGAATCCGGTCGGCTTAAAGATCATCATCAGGACGATCGCGAGTCCAAGCAGCATCATTCTATAGTCGCTCATATACCGCAGCAGCTCAGGAGCGAGTACGAGAATGACCGCGCCGAGCACGGAGCCGGGCAGACTGGCTGATCCTCCCAGGATCACCATCGCCAGTATATTGACCGAATCCAAGTAACGGAAGGCATCAGGGCTGACGAAGGAAATATAGGAAGCCCAGAACGCTCCGGCGATACCGGCGAAAAACGCTCCTACTGTAAAAGCGAGCAGCTTGTATTTATTCGGACGAATTCCGATCGATTGCGCCAGCGTCTCGTCCTCGCGCAGGGTCATTAGGCTGAGGCCTACGCCGGAATGAACAATGCGGTGAATGACAAAAAAAGTAAGGAGCGCAAGCGCCAGAATCAAATAATAAAACTCCGTTTTGCCGCTAAAGGTGTAGCCGAACAAAGTCGGCGCAGGAATCCCCGGCAAGCCCATAGGCCCGCGCGTTACATCCACCCAATTGACGAAAATGAGCCGCACGATTTCTCCAAAGCCGAGCGTTACGATCCCGAGATAGTCCCCCCTCAGGCGAATGACCGGAGTTCCCAGCAAAAAGCCGAAGAATCCTGCAATCATAGCGGCGGCAGGCAGTGCGATCCAGAATGAAACTTGAAAATGTATCATGAGCAGGGCCGCGGAGTAAGCGCCAATGCCATAGAAAGCAGCGTGTCCGAGCGCGAACTGTCCGGCATATCCGATAATGACGTTGAGGCTCATTGACAGGATGGAGAAAATCCCGATCATGATCACGATGTGCATCCAGTAATCGTTGACCTGCTGCAGCACCAAAGGCAGAACGATCAATACGGCAGCCGCCGCTCCTACTGCCGTTGTTTTTCTTAAGCTCAAGCTCATCACCTACACTTTGTTGATATCTTTTTTGCCGAGAATGCCGGACGGCCGGATCAGCAGCACAATGATCAGGATCGCGAACGAAATGACACTCTTGTACTGCGTGGAAATATAAGCGCCGCCCAGCGTCTCCACCAGCCCGAGCAATACGCCGCCTAACATCGCTCCGGGAATGCTGCCGATTCCCCCGAGCACCGCCGCCGTAAAGGCGTTGATCCCTGCCATATACCCCATTGTCGGGTAGACCGCGTTATAGTAAATACCGACCATGATACCTGCACAGGCGGCAAGTGCGGAGCCGATTCCGAAGGCCAGGCTGATCATCCGGTTCGTATTGATGCCCATCAAAGCCGCGTTGGTCAGGCTCATGGAGGTCGCCCGCATCGCCGTGCCAGTCTTCGTCTTCGTGACGAACAGATGCAGGCCAAGCATTAGAATAAAAGACAGAATCAGAATTAAAATTTGAATTTCGGAAAACGTAATGCTGCCCAAGGTATAAGTACGGCTGCCAAATGCCGTCGGAAAAGGACGCATTTCCGTCCCCCATAATTTTTGGGCCAAGCTGATCAGAAACGTGGATACGCCCAGCGCGCTGATCAAGGGAACGATCCGGTCTGCCATCCGCAGCGGCCGGTAAGCAAGCCGCTCAATCAGGATTCCGATCCCGGAGGTCACGACCGCAGACAGCAGAAATGCTAGATATAACGGCAAATCCAGTTCTTTCATGAAAAAAAGCCCCAGGAAACTGCCCATCATGAAAATATCGCCATGCGCGAAGTTCACGATTTTTAGGATGCCGTAGACCATCGTATAGCCGAGCGCAATCAGGGCGTAAATCATCCCGATCGTCAATCCGTTGGTTAGTTGTTGAAGGAGCATAGTAACATCCTTTCAAAGCCAGGGAGCAGGATTGAAATTCAGTCCTGCTCCAGAAGCGCTTATTTATAAAGTTCGAACTTTCCGCCTTGCACCGTCAATTTAGAAGGAATCGTCTCAACGTCGCCGTTCTCGTCAAAGCTCAGGACGCCGGTCGCTCCTTTGTAATCCTTCAAGGTTTCCAGGTAGGTCTTGATGCTCTCTCTGTCTGCGCCCTTCTCCTTGATTGCCTCGATGACCACCGAAGTTGCGACATAGGAATAAGCTGCATAGGTATCCGGCTGGCTGCTGTACGCCGCTTCATAATCCGCGGCAAACTTCGTTGCCTCCTCATTGTCTCCGCCCGGGAAGAAGAAGCCGATCAGCTTGAAGCCTTCCACGGATTCCCCGCCAAGCTCAAGCAGAGCTTCGGAATACAAGCTGTCAACACCGATAAAATCAACGCTCAGATTGAGCTTCTTCGCCTGCTGCGAGATGAGAGCCGCCTCGTTATAGAATCCGCCGATAAAGATAGCCTCTGGCTGCTTGTCCTTAATCTTCGTCAGAATTGTGCTGAAATCCTTGTCGCCAGGGTTATAGGCTTCTGCCGCCACAACCTCGATATTGTTGGCTGGAGCAGATTTTTGATAAACGTCCAGTAGTCCGAGGCCAAAGTCAGATTGTTCATAAATTAAAGCAACCTTGCTGTATCCAAGCTCCTTGGACCAGCTTGCCAAATAATCAGCTTGGAACGCATCCGTCGTAATTACCCGGAAGGTGTATTCACCCGCATTCGTTACGCCAGGCGCACTGGAGGACGGGGAAATTTCGACAATTTTATTTTTGTTGTATACAGGTGCCGTTGCCAGCGTAGCCGAGCTGTTGAAGTGGCCAACGACAGCCAGGATGCTCTTGTCCGATACGAATTTGTTCGCTACGTTGACAGCCTCGTTGGAATCGCCTTTATCGTCCTGAACGACGATCTCCACCTTCTTGCCATCGATTCCGCCTGCGTCGTTGATTTGAGCTGCGGCCAGTTCAGCGCCATTCTTGAAGGCCTGTCCATATTGAGCCTGCGTTCCGGAAATCGGCGCCGCAAGGCCAATCCGAATCGTATCGCTCTTAGCCGTCGATCCGTCATTTGCGGCGCAACCGCCCAACAGACCGACAAGCAATCCTGCCAATATAACTACCAAAAAAGACCTCTTCATTTTGCTCCCCCTCAAATACTAAAATTAATCCTATAAGTTAAGTATGGATTTTATTATAGGGCATTTTTTCGAAAAAGCAACATTTATTTTTGTATCGTCGAATCGGTTTTGATAATGTCAAAATCAGGTTGAGTTTGATGAGGACAGTATTCCTGCATTTTCCTCAAGCCTCCTTAATTGAACTGGAGTCTATCTTCCCAAACTGCTGATATATGCCTGTTTCTAGATGGTCAGGGTAAGGTAGCTAGATTTATGACTGGTTGGACGGGGTCAGCTAGCTAGTTTTACGACTGTTGATCGGGGGCCGTACTAGGTTTATGACTAGCTGGCCCGGATCGGTAGCTAGGTTATGACTGGTTGGCCGAGATCAGCAAGCTAGATGTATTTCATGCAGTTAGTTCAGGGGATTTGACCGGTTCTGAGAGAACTAACTGCAAAACCTGCATTTAGTTTCAAGTTATTTCGGCGAATTCGCTCCATTCAGGCAAACTAACTGCATGTTTTGCATTTAACGCATGGTTTTTGTATAAAACCGCCTAACTAGATGTATAAAATACATTCCGATTTTTAAATTACCCTTTTATATTCGTGGAGGGTCGCCACCAACACTCTAAGCCATTCTAAGTAAATAAGCCGCCATCCCAACAATAAAGCGCTAGCAAAAACTGACTTAGTTACACGGCCCCTTAACTTGATTTGAACCGGAGTCTTATAAAACATATATTGCATCATTTCACAGCATTATTGCGAAAGATCTTTTTAGTAGAGCAGAGTATATGACATGGAAGGGACTAAGCATCTGGTTATTACTGCCTTCTCATAGCACTATTCTATCATTCACCAGCAGCCTATCGTCCTCCTCCCCAAAAAAAGAAGCCAGCTTTCTCCCAAACTAAATGGGGAAAACTGGCCTCTCTAGATTCTGTTAGGCACGGATGCAAGAGCTGTTCACGATTTACACGCCCAGCCAAGTTTTGAACATGTGCTTGGTTGTCGCCTTGTTCATTTCAGCGATAGACGTCGTGAGCGGAATGCCTTTCGGGCAGGCGCGTACGCAGTTCTGCGAGTTGCCGCAGCCCTCGATTCCGCCGTCGCCCATCAGCGCCTCCAGACGCTCTTCCGCGTTCATTTCGCCCGTTGGATGAGCATTGAACAGCCTTACCTGGGAGATCGCTGCCGGACCGATAAAATCGGTCTTCTCGTTCACGTTCGGGCAGGCCTCCAAGCAGACGCCACAGGTCATGCACTTGGACAGCTCGTATGCCCATTGGCGTTTCTTCTCCGCCATGCGCGGCCCTGGACCCAAATCATATGTTCCGTCGATTGGAATCCAAGCTTTGACGCGCTTCAGCGCATTAAACATGCGGCTGCGGTCGATGACCAAGTCCCGGACAACCGGGAACGTCTTCATCGGCTCCAGCCGGATCGGCTGCTCCAAATTATCGATCAAAGCAGCGCAAGCCTGACGCGGCTTGCCGTTAATTACCATCGAACAAGCACCGCATACTTCCTCCAAGCAGTTGGAATCCCAACATACTGGAGCCGTGTCCTTGCCGTTTAGATTTACCGGGTTGCGCTGAATTTCCATCAGGGCGCTGATCACGTTCATGCCCGGACGATAGTTCAGCTCGAACTCTTCCGTATAGGGAGCCGAATCCGGCTTGTCTTGGCGCGTTATAATGAACTTCACCTTTTTGGCTGTTGTTTCCGCAGTAGCCATGACATTCCCCTCCTATTTATCCTTCGAATAGTCGCGAATCCGCGGTGTAATCAGCGATACATCCACTTCTTCATATGAGATTTGCGGTCCTTCCGGCGTCCATTTTGCCTTCGTCGTCTTCAGGAACTCTTCATCGTTACGATCCGGGAATTCCGGTTTGTAGTGAGCCCCGCGGCTCTCGTTGCGCAGCAATGCGCCCAGCGTCATCGCTTCCGCGAGCTCCAGCATGTTCCAGAGCTGACGGGTAAAAGCGGCACCGGCGTTATTCCAGCGGGACGTATCGTTAATGTTGATCTTTTGATAGCGCTGCTTCAGTTCCTTGATTTTGCCAATCGTCGCCTCGAGCTTATCGTTATGGCGCACAACCGTCATATTGTCGGTCATCCACTCGCCGAGCTCTTTATGGATAACATAAGCATTCTCTGTGCCGTCCATCGCCAGCAAAGCCTCAAACTTGCTCTCTTGCTCCTTGCGATTCTTCTCAAAGATCGCCGGGCTAAGATCTTCCGCCGATTTCTTCAGGCCGCGGATGTATTCGACCGCCTTCGGTCCAGCCACCATGCCTCCGTAAATCGCCGAGACGAGAGAATTCGCTCCCAGGCGGTTCGCTCCGTGATACTGATACTCACATTCTCCAGCCGCGAAGAGGCCTGGAATATTCGTCATTTGGTTGTAATCAACCCACATGCCGCCCATAGAATAATGGACTGCCGGGAATATTTTCATCGGAATTTTACGAGGGTCATCGCCCATGAACTTCTCGTAAATCTCGATGATGCCTCCGAGCTTAATGTCGAGCTCCTTCGGATCCTTGTGAGACAAATCGAGATATACCATATTCTCGCCGTTAATGCCCAGCTTCTGCTCTACGCAGACATTGAATATTTCCCGGGTAGCGATATCGCGAGGCACCAGGTTGCCGTACGCCGGATATTTCTCCTCGAGGAAATACCAGGGCTTGCCGTCTTTGTAAGTCCAAATCCGTCCGCCCTCACCGCGAGCCGATTCCGACATCAAGCGCAGCTTGTCGTCGCCTGGAATCGCCGTCGGGTGAATTTGAATGAACTCCCCGTTCGCGTAGTACACACCTTGCTGGTACACGGCACTAGCCGCAGTACCTGTATTGATTACCGAGTTCGTCGTTTTTCCGAAAATAATCCCCGGGCCGCCTGTCGCCAAAATCACAGCATCAGAAGCAAAGGTAACGACCTCCATCGAGCGAAGGTTCTGCGCCACGATCCCGCGGCAGACGCCTTCGTCGTCCAGCACCGCGGACATGAACTCCCAGCTCTCATACTTTGTCACTAGACCCGCTGCTTCATAGCGGCGCACCTGCTCATCAAGCGCATACAGCAGCTGCTGGCCTGTCGTCGCTCCGGCAAACGCCGTGCGGTGATGCTTCGTTCCCCCGAAACGGCGGAAGTCCAGCAAGCCCTCCGGCGTACGGTTAAACATTACCCCCATCCGGTCCATCAGATGGATGATGCCTGGAGCCGCTTCACACATCGCTTTAACCGGCGGCTGATTTGCCAGGAAGTCTCCGCCGTATACGGTATCGTCAAAATGCTCCCATGGGGAGTCGCCTTCGCCCTTCGTATTAACGGCGCCGTTGATTCCGCCCTGCGCGCAGACGGAATGCGAACGCTTGACCGGGACAAGGGAGAACAAATGCACCTGAATCCCGGCCTCCGCCGCTTTGATCGTAGCCATGAGCCCCGCCAGCCCGCCGCCTACGACGATAATGCTTTGTTTAGCCATATATGTTTCAACTCCTAAAAGTTTTGTTGAGCGTTACTTCTTCGATTTACTTCGTAACAAAACTGCTTCGTAAGCATTCGCTTAGTTTTGTTGAGCGTTACTTCTTCGATTTACTTCGTAACAAAACTTGCTTCGTAAGCATTCGCTTAGTTTTGTTCGGCGTTACTACATCATTTCATTTATCGATCCTAGCCGACAAACGACTTCAGCGTCTGCAGCAAAGCCGTTCCTTCCGCAGCAAATTCTACGTTGCGGAATGCAAACAACGACCAGATAAACATCACGGACACGATCACAAACAGCCCCATGAAAATATTCGAAGAAACGCGCTGCGCACGCGGGCCGACCGTAATTCCCCAGCTAACCAGGAAAGACCACATGCCGTTGGCAAAGTGGAACGAGGCCGCGATCACGCTGATAAAGTAAATAATAAAGAAAATCGGCTGCGTAACGATTCCGTGCATCACTGCACCAAGCTCCTCGTGCGTCACGTTACCCAATGCGACTTGTACCCGAGTCTCCCAAACGTGCCAGATTACGAACGCAAATACAATAACCCCGCTAATCCGCTGGAGCAAATAGCGAAGGTTCCGTTCATTGCGGAATCTGCCATTGTTCGGCTTCGCTTGAAATGCGATATACATGCCGTATACGCCGTGGTACAGCAGCGGCAGCCAAATAAATAACGCTTCGATAACAATAACAAGCGGCAGACTGTTCAGTAATGCGACGGCATCCATGAATCCCTGCCTTCCGCCTTCAACGGCTGAAAAGTTCGTAATCATGTGTTCCAGAATAAAAAATCCTAGCGGAATGACACCCAGGAGCGAGTGCAGCTTTCTGGAATAAAACCCTTTCATAAGTGCGTGTTCCCCTTTCTCGTTTCCATCGTTCCCTATTCGATAACATCGTTCGACACCGGCCGTCAGGAAAGTACTATGACATATTCCACATCAAAACAGCCATATCCACATGTGATTTTAATAACATGTGAACATCTTGTGTCACTTTTAATGTTACTCCTTTTTATCTTATAATGGAATTGCAATATACGTATTAATCGTTATAACATTTATGCATATCCATTTACAAGCATAAAGTTTCTATTAAAAGGTGATCAAGTTAAGAAACCGTTCTCTTTCAATATAACTATACGTCTAACAATCGGAGGGATGTTACCTATGATGGAAGATTTACTCGTCTTTACTACGGTTGTCGAGCAGTCCAGCTTAAACAAAGCCTCAAAGCTGCTGAATTTATCACAGCCGGCCCTGTCGCGTAAAATAGCCAAGCTCGAGGAGGAATGGGGCGTCGCGCTTTTCGAGCGGAAAGGAAAGCGGCTTGAGCTGACCCGCGTCGGCCAGGAGGCTTACATCTACGCCATGGAGCAGCGCCAGCGCCATCAACATTTCCTGCAATCGGTCTCCCGCTTTAAAACGGCCGAACGCAGGGTCATCACGCTCGGAGCGAGCCTGACAACGATTCAGACGACTCTCCCTCCGCTCGTGACCGCGCTGATGAACAAATCGCCGGACATCGAAGTGAAGCTTGTTACCGGCAAAACCCATGAAATCGTCTCATATGTCCGTGATAAAAGAGTTGATCTCGGCGTCGTCGCTTCGTCGATTTCCGAGCAGGGCTTGAAATGCATCCCTCTGTTCCAGGATCATCTGGAGCTGGTCGTCCCGCGGAACCATGCCCTGGCCGGGGAAAAGCCGGCCGCCATGGAGGATATGAACGGCCTGCCTATGATCATTTTCTCCAAAGGGACATGGTACCGGAAGCTGATTGATGACCTGTTCGGGCGCTACGGCATCATACCGGATGTGCGCATGGAAATCGATTCCTTCGAAGCCATTGTGCGTCTCCTCCCGACATGCCGGGCCGCTGCGCTGCTGCCGCAATCGTATCTGAGGCCCCAACTGCTGAAAGACAATGAACTGGTAGCTCTGCCAATGAAAGAGCTGGAGCAAACGCGCCGGGAGACCTGTCTCATTTATGGCAGCAGCTCGGAGCTGACTCAAGAGACCAAAGAGTGGATTAATGATATCAAGGGCAGTCTGATCCATGCCTTGGAACTGGAGTGATTTTAGCGTATTCTTCTAACGTTTGCTTCATTACGATGATTCACGAGGGTGGAAATGGGGTAATACAACGAGTTGAGCCTTCCTTGAGAATACATTTCATCCGCAAAGAACCAGTTAAGTTCGGAGGTGTCCATCCATGAGAACGTTTCGTACCCAGCTCACCTTCCATTGGCATAATCACCGCAAGCGGCTGTTATGGTTTGGAGCTATCGTCCTATTCCTTGATTTTTGGCTGATTGCCGGATACGGCATATATGAGCCCGAAAATGCAATCGCATTGGTGATGAATAATAATTTTGCCGCAATTTCTATTTTCATCCTGCTAACCGCTTATATTACTGCCGCCAGCTCTTTCCCATTGTTAATGGGCTTGGGCTGGACGCGCAAGCAATACTATTGGAGCAGCCTGATCTATTTCGCTGCCTTCAGCATAGCGGTATCCCTTGCGCAGACGCTCCTTGTCGCGGCGCTCAGGCAACTGCTCCCGCTGATCACCTTCGATCCGGGCACTGCCGTCATTTCATATGGCATGCTATGGTATTCGCAGACTGCAGTCTTCTTCCTCCTGGCCATGCTGTTCTTTCTGACGAGTACCTTGATGTACCGGTTCGGTTTGTTCTGGGGCGTCGGATTAATCGTTGTTTATATTCTGAGTCTAGATGCTCTTCGTACGAACAATCCCACGCTCATCGATGCGACGGCCAAGACACTGGTAGATATTCTCCCTCCCCATTTCGCCATCGCCATTTCCATCGGCGCGGCCTTCATCTGCTGGCGGCTGTACCGAAGCGCTGAGCTGAAGTCTTTCTGAAATAAGCGGCAAAAAAGAGCCAAATATAAAGGAAGCTGTGTCCGCCCCTCCCGGCTGACTCAGCTTCCTTTGCCATTGTATCCGTCACTCGTCCTCGTTAATGACAGCTTCAAATCTATCGATATTCTCATTAGAACCGATCATGACCATAATATCTCCGGCATTCAGCACATCCATCGCGGTAGGGGCGACAATGACTCCCGTTTGTTTATGGATCGCAACGATGCTGCAGCTGTAATTCACACGCGGATTGATCTCGCCCAGCGTTTTGCCGGCCAGGCATGCAGGCACACTCAGCTCGACGATGCTGTACTCCTTCGACAGCTCGATATAATCGAGCAAATTCGGCGTCACCAGCTGATGCGCCACGCGAACCCCCATATCTCTCTCTGGGAAAATAACCCGGTCCACGCCAAGCTTCTCCAGCGCCCGGCCGTGCAGGACGGAAATCGCCTTTGCGACGACCGTTTTGATGCCCAAATCCTTGAGCAGAATCGCCGTCAGGATACTCATCTGAATATCACTGCCGATGGCCACAATGCCGCAATCGAAATTACGGATACCCAGCGATTTCAGCATATCTTCATCCGTAGCATCAGCCGCGACGGCATGGGTTAAATAAGCGCTCATATCGTTGACCAGCTCTTCGTTCAGGTCGACGCCAAGCACCTCATATCCCAGATCCATTAACTCAAGCGCCAGGCTGGAGCCGAAGCGCCCCAGGCCGATCACCACAAACTGCTGCATTTTCATTGATTGGTCGAACTCCTATCCTATAATCATTTTCCCTTCGGGATAACGGTATAATTCCTTACCCTTTTTCGGACCAAGCGCATACGCCAGCGTCAAGAGACCCAGGCGGCCGGTAAACATCATGAAGCATAAAATAATTTTGCCGATATCGGTCAAATCCAGGGTCAGTCCCATCGTTAAACCGACCGTGGCAAAAGCAGACGTCGTCTCGAACAGAATGCTCAGAAACCCCGCTTCCTCGGTCGTGGATAATATCATTGCCGCCGCTATGACGAGAAACAGCGCCAGCATCGTAATCGTGACGGCCTTAAAAATCCGCTCCTGGGACAAACGATAGCGGAAGAGCACCATATCATTGCGTCCGCGAATCATAGAAATGACCGCGCCAACCAATATCATGAACGTCGTCGTCTTGATCCCGCCTCCCGTCGAGCCCGGGGAAGCGCCGATGAACATCAGGATGATTATGAAGAATTGGGTGGCCTGGCGAAGAGTCCCGATATCCACTGAATTTGCGCCCGCCGTCCGCGTCGTGACCGACTGGAAGAACGAACCCCATATTTTCCCGCTCCAATCCAAAGAGCCCATCGTTTTGGCATTCGTAAATTCGAATATAAAGATGACGAGCGCCCCGATGATAATAAGCGATCCGGTCATGGACAGAACCACTTTGGAATGCAGCGACAGCTTGCGGCTGCGGCGGAAATCCGCGAGCTCGGACAGCACAATAAAACCGAGCCCGCCCGATACGATCAGAAACATCGCTACGAAGTTAATGAGCGGATCGTCCACATAACCCGTCAGGCTGTGGAAATTTCCGAATAAATCAAAGCCGGCGTTATTGAACAGTGACACCGCATGAAACACTCCGTAGTAGGCGGCCCGTCCTAGCGGCATGTCAAACGCCCAGCGAATCGCAAACAATAAGGCGGCGCTGACTTCAATGACCAGGGAATACATCAGTACCTTGCGTATGAGGCGCACGATGCCCTCCATCGTATTCTGATTCATCGCCTCCTGCAGCAGAAGGCGGTCCCGCAGTGAAATCCGCCGCTTGAACACAAGGGAGAAGAGGGTTGCCATCGTCATGAAGCCGAGTCCGCCGATCTGAATAAGCGTCATAATTACGATTTGGCCGAATGTTGAAAAATAAGTCCCTGTATCGCGGACGACAAGCCCGGTGACGCAAGTGGCCGAGGTCGCCGTAAACAACGCATCAACGAAAGGAAGAGATTCCCCGGTTGTGGTGGCGAGCGGCGTCATCAGCAGGAGTGTTCCGGCCAGTATAATCGCCGCAAAGCCAAGCACCAATATACGCGGTGGTGATAATTTAAACCATTGGGACGGCATCGTGCTCACCTCCTCTTTCCTTGATCTGCGTTCCTCACATTTATACCCCTTTATTATGGACACTTTGGCAAAAGAAAAAAGCACTGGAAATCCAGAGCCCTTTCGGTAATGGTTCCTGCTGCAATACGCCTACGAGGTTAGCTGACGGGTTCGGGCCTGCAGAGCAGCCCTATTCGCCTCCTGCGCCGGACTTTCCGGTCCGTGCAGAGCCTGAGAAATTCACCCCAAAAAATTGGTTCCCCCGTTTTCCATTGGAAATTCGGCCGATATTCTTTTCAATTCTTTCATTTCACATTTTCATTCCATCTCTATGAATTGGATTATAAGCTTAATTAACGTTCACCACAAAGCTTGATTTACCCGAAATACCATGAAAATCACCTTTGCCGCCTGAAACGGAGCTCGCCATCCTTCATTCTCTGAGCCATACTGTATTTTTGCGGAATTATTGCCTCTTTTCTGCGCTTGGCTCGTTCGATTCTGGCGATTGCTCCATGCTTATGATAATCTTTACAATGATATCCATTTACACTAGAGCAAAGGGGTTTTTGAATGTTATCCAACTTTTCGTCCGCAGGGCGAACTCCGAAGCGCACCACGCTTCGGGTACTGGCCGCCGTAGGTTTCCTCATTTTTCTGGCCCTGCAGGTTCTGCCGATGGCCACGCCGGATTCATTGCAGCAAATTCAGAAGACGATCACCAAGCAGCAGGCGAAGGAAATCGCTGCCGAGTTCGCCGCTTCGACACTGGAGCTGCCTGTAACATTGGACGATGCTTTGGTTACATACGAATCTCGATCGGACATATATGGTTACTTAACCCGAGCGGGCCTGATGAAAACTTATATGCAAAATTACGATGAACAGTTTCCGCTCGAGATATTTCGCGTTCGCTTCGAGCCGCCAGACGGCATCCTTAGCGCCTTAACCGTGGACGTTAACATGTATGGCGGCAGAGTGGCCGGATTCGAACGTATCGAAACCTACAGCAACGCCACCAGGGATCTGCTGCAGAAGCAAGGCATCACGGGCGGCAGGGGGTTGCAGGTCACGGAGGGAGACTTGACGCCCGAGGACAAAGAAAGCCTGGCTGCTCCGTATCTTAAGGCATTTGACTTCGATCCCGCTCAACTGAAGATCGAGAGCGCCGAAAACGAATCGGGTCTGATCTACGAAATTCCGGGCTATGAAGCCGGTCAATCCCGCGGGCTAATCGAATTTCGCTTCCAAGACGGAACCGTGTCCTCCATGGAAGCATATTTCGATCCCCCTGCCGCTCATCTGGAGTATGTAAAAGGCCAAAAGAAGCTGGCCAGCTGGTTCACCTGGGTTGGCTACGCCCTATTCACCTTCGTGCTCGGCATTCTGGCGATCATCTACAGTGTGAAGACCAGACCGTTTTCTTCTTTTCTGCGCGGCCTGGTTCTGTCCACTGCTTACTTTATTTTTACGATGGTCGGAGCGGTTAATATGCTTCCGATGCTGGAGAAGGACGGGCTCGGAACAGAGGTCCTGATCCTCGGCTTCATCGTGCAAGGCGCACTCACTTTGGTAATATCGGCCTCTATTTACTTCTCCCTGATCGGAGGAGACGGACTCTGGCGCAAACAGGGGCTTAATTTATGGGCCAGAGCCAAGGAGCCGGGATACGGGCAGCATGTCCTGTTCTCGATGCAAAGCGCCTATTTGTGGGCTTTGATCCTGCTCGGGGCGCAATCGGTCATCTTCTTTGTCCTTGGACACACGATCGGCACCTGGTCAACGACTGATGCCACCCAGTCGGCCTACAACATGCTCTATCCCATCCTGTTCCCCTTGCTCGCCTGGGTAGCAGGGATCGGCGAGGAAGCTGTCTATCGCTTGTTCGGCATCCCGATGCTGAAGAAAATATTCCGCAGCACGTTCGTAGCCAGCTTGATCTCATCGATGATTTGGGCGTTCGGACATTCCTTGTATCCGATTTATCCCGTCTATTCACGCCCGATTGAATTGACGATTGTCGGGCTGTTGTTCAGCTTTGTTTTTCTGCGCTACGGCTATATTACCGCCATGTTCACGCATGTCATCTTCAACAGCATTCTCATGTCGCTCAGCCTTATGCTGATGGGCGGGGTGCTGAACTGGACCGCAGGGATTGTTTACATCGCTCTGCCGGCGATCGTAGCCTATGTTATATATTTGTTCAACCCGCCGGGCCGGACGGAGAGCATTCCGCCGGTACAACGCAAAGAAGAGGAGCCGCAGTTTACGACTCCTCATCCCGAAGGGCATTTATAATCTGATTGGCGAGCTTGTCGCCGATCGAAAGAGGCCGAAAGTCTTCGACGGAGGCCTCTTTTATTTTTTTGAGCGAACCGAAATGCTTCAGCAGCAGCTTGCGCCGCTTCTCTCCGATCCCCGGGATCGCGTCCAGCCGCGAAGCCACCATCGATTTGGCCCGCTGCTCCCGGTGAAACGTAATCGCGAAGCGGTGAACCTCCTCCTGAATGCGCTGCAGGAGATAGAACTCCTGACTGTCACGAGGCAGATGCACCGGCTCCGGCGGATCTCCAACCATGAGCTGGGCGGTTCTGTGCTTATCATCCTTGACGAGTCCGCACACGGGAATGAACAAGCCCAGCTCGTTCTCCAGCACGTCAACCGCTGCTGAAATTTGGCCTTTCCCGCCGTCCACGACGATCAGATCCGGCTGCGGCAAATTCTCTTTGAGCACCCGCTCATAGCGGCGGCGAATCACTTCCCGCATCGTCTCGTAATCGTCTGGACCCTCTACGGTGCGGACTTTGTATTTCCGGTACTCTTTTTTCGCCGGCTTCCCGTCAATGAATACGACCATGGCGGATACCGGGTTCGTTCCCTGAATGTTCGAGTTGTCGAACGCCTCGATCCGCGACAGCGACTCTAACCCGATCGCAGCGCCTAAATTTTCAGCTGCCTTCGAGGTGCGCTCCTCGTCCCGCTCTATGAGCCGGAACTTCTCCTCCAGGGACACCCGGGCATTCTCCTCGGCCATGGAGATCATTTGCCGTTTCAGCCCCCGCTGCGGCACCAGCGTCTTGACGCCAAGCCACTGCTGCAGTTCCGCGGCCCCGCTGATCGCGTCCGCGCCTTCCTTGGCATCCGCCTCTGAACCGTCCTCTCCCGTTTCCGTGCCGGTTGGTTCCGCCGGAAGCAGGATCTCCTGGGGCAATGCCGGGTTATCGCTATAATATTGCGTTATAAACGATAGAAAGTCCTGGTAGGCCTCGCCGTAGAAAGGAAATGCCGAGGCATGCCGTTCGATCATTTTTCCCTGGCGCATATACAAGATTTGCACGCACATCCAGCCTTTATCGACAGCATAACCGAACACGTCGCGGTCTTTGGCGTCGGCCATCGTAATTTTCTGCTTCTCCATCAGCGCATCGATGCTCATAATTTGATCGCGCAGCTCTTTGGCCCGTTCGAAATACAACTCCTCGGCCGCTTCCTGCATTTTGCGCTGCAGCTCTTTTTTGATCTCTTCATGGCCGCCGCTCAGGAAAGATTGAATTTCCTGCGTAATTTCATCGTATTTCTCCTGCGGCACCTCCTCCACACACGGCGCCATGCATTGGCCGATGTGGTAATACAGGCAGACCTCTTTAGGCATCACGTTACACTTGCGCAGCGGGTACATGCGGTCCAGCAGCTTCTTCGTCTGTTGGGCCGCATATGCGTTCGGATAAGGACCGAAATACTTCGCTTTATCCTTAAGCACCCGCCGGGTAACCTCCAGCCTTGGGTGAGGTTCATTGGTGATCTTCAAATAGGGAAACGTCTTGTCATCCTTAAGCAGAACGTTATAACGCGGATGATGCTGTTTGATCAAATTACATTCCAAAATGAGCGCTTCCATGTTGCTGGCCGTTACGATATATTCAAAATCACGGATTTCTGAGACAAGCCGCTGGGTTTTGCCGTCGTGGCTGCCTGTAAAATAAGACCGCACGCGGTTTTTAAGCACTTTGGCTTTACCCACGTAGATGATCGTGCCCTTGCTGTTCTTCATTAAGTAGCAGCCGGGCAAGTCTGGCAGCAGCGCGAGCTTGTGGCGAATGTTTTCCAGCGCCTTCTCTTTATCCTGATCTAATTCCTGAAGCCCCTTCACCGGTTCATCCATACCCATGTTCCCCCTCTCCCCATGATACTACACTAAGGTATGACATAGAAAACGCCCCCGGAGATTCCGGAGGCGTGAAAAAGCACGATCCCTGCACCAAAGCTTATTGATGCTTAGCGATAAGGCTCTTCAGAGCGTCTTTCGAGTTCAAACCGACCACTTTATCGACCGGTTGTCCGTCCTTGAAGAGGATAAGCGTCGGAATGCTCATCACGCCAAAGCGGGAAGCCGATTCTGGATTATCGTCAACATTGACTTTAGCGATTTTGACGGAATCGCCTACTTCAGATGCCAGATCCTCCAGAATAGGAGCGATCATTTTGCAAGGACCGCACCATGGAGCCCAGAAATCAACCAGAACGGTTCCTGTGCTTTCCACTTCACTATTGAAAGTTTGATCGGATACGTTAACGATTGCCATATAAATCTCCTCCTTCATGTTAAGGGCATGTATAACATGTTCATTAAACATGGTTTGTGTCATACATATTGGATAATGCCGCTAAAAATTAGCGTCATTCAAAGTATACCACAAATATATAGCAAATGAAAAATCGTACTCCCTGCTTGTTCTTTACAAACTGTTGAACGTTTGGTTATACTAATAATAACCCAAAACCGTTTTGTCTATGACGTATTTCATTGATAAATATTATTTTTCGAGGAGGCCCCATCGCCATGGACGCAAATACGCACGTAAATGACCCGCGGGAGCATATCAACGAAGAACCGCGCAACGATTTGTTTGACCTGATGAATGGCTTTTTTGGCATGCTGACGGTCATGGCCGTTATTTTCTTCGGCATGGTCATTTTTAAGTTTCTAGCCGGCTAATGATGAGTGAATCATCAATGGCAGCACGGGTCTCCTAGGCAAACTTATACATAAGGAACCCTTTGCAGCATGAAGAATAGCAGACCGGGCGTACCGCTCCGGCCTGCTATTTTTTTACCCTGATATTTCTTACTTCTGTCCCCGCTTGTTCACGCCGCGAACCTGAACTACCTCCACGAACGGCGCAATACGATCCATAAGACGCTGTCCCTTGTGAAGTTCTTCCCCTTCCTTGCTCGTAAAGCTAAGATGCTTCTCGAGTCCTGCGAGCGAGTAATTCGATGTATAGAAGGTCGGCTTCCGGTTCATGCGGAAATTCAGAATCGAACCCATCACATGATCACGGACCCAAGGATTCAAATTCTCAGCGCCGATATCGTCGAAAATGAGCAGGTCAGCCTGCTTCATCACTTCCACGGTTTCCTTCAGCTTCTGGCTGTCCTGGAACATCGACTTCAAATCTTCAACGAATTCCGGCATATAGACGATAACCCCGGAATATCCCGCCTTGGCCAGCTCATGCAGCAGATAACACATCAGAAATGTTTTGCCTGTCCCAAAATGGCCTTCCAAATACAAACCGCGAGGCGATAATCCGTTCTCCTTCACCTCATTGATGTATTGGAATACCCGGCCTACCGCAGGTGCCCGATCCAAATCCTTGGTCATGATTTCTACTTCGCTATAGCCTTCCTCCAGCGCCCGCTCATCTATGTAGAAGCTATGGATCCGCTTCTTGATGGCGAGATCCCGTTCCCGCTGGATCTGCAGGTTGCAGGGCACTTGCCGGTCACTGATCGCAGCATCCCCGTAGAGCGTATCGACCGTTAGCTTTGTATAATGGCCGGGAAAATCATTCGGGCAGCGATCAAGTCCCGGACAGCTGTCACAGTGACGCGAACTTCGCACATATTGGTAGAGCTTGGCCATATTTAGCGTAAGCTGCTCGTCCCTCAGCTCAGGATAACGAGCTCTTAGCTCCAGCACCAGCGGATCGCTCATCAGCTTCGCCGTCAATTCCTCCGAACGCCGGCGCAGCACCGGGCTTTTCATCTGCGTCAGCAGTTCTCCGAGTGATTCCATAAGCTAACATTCACCTTCCTTATG
Source organism: Paenibacillus sp. FSL W8-0186 (assembly GCF_037969765.1). Lineage (NCBI taxonomy): Bacteria > Bacillati > Bacillota > Bacilli > Caryophanales > Paenibacillaceae > Paenibacillus > Paenibacillus sp. FSL W8-0186. The sequence goes on from NZ_CP150207.1 coordinate 4,581,912, forward strand.
ACATGCTTCTTATTCCATATTTCCTTATTTGCTTGCTTTATTTTGTTTGCTGGCCTGCATTTGCTCAGCCATTTTGAGCAGCTCAGCAAATTCTTCTTCGGTGACGGCATCCCCGTTCGCTGAGCTCTCCACGATCGGAATGTCCGGCTTGACCGTACCAGTTCTGCCGTAAGCACGGCTTCTTCCCGCCGCGGCCTGGGGCGCTGCCCCGCTGCTCTTCTCTTTACGGACCTTCGCTTGATTGCGAATATATTGAACGGCCTTCTCATAAGAATCGATGCGCTTAAGCAGCATATTGGCAGCGATCGCATCCACGAAATTGCGGTTGATCCGCTGCTCTCCGCCCGAAGTGAGCATTTCCATCAAGTAATGGATCAGCACGTTAATGACTTCGCCGGGCAGCTTGTAGTTCAGATCGATTTTCTCAAAAATATCCAGCAGATTATCGGGTACGGAGCCCGGGAAAAACGTCTTCAGCAGCCGGGTATACGGCTCATTGCGCAGCATCATATTGTACTGATGTATATCGCACTTGCTGCGGAACTGCGGAGGAACTTCGACGTAATATTCCATTTGAACGGCAACCTCCTCCGGCATCCCTTCGCCGGCAGCCGTTTCGGAGGCGCGCAGAGCTACGACCTTGGCATAAGCGACCTCTCTTTCGTCCCTCCGCCGCTTGCCTTGCCTGAAATGAAGATTCGCTTTATGCTGCAGGCTTTCCAGCAGCAGGCTGCCGTCAGGGGCAAATACGCCATCTTCATCCAGCAGGCGGCATAGATCCTGCACGCTAAGCTCATATTTGCGGGCGACATAATTGGCGATTCCCATTCCTTCGGAATTGAATCGCAGCCCCTCCACAAAAGCCCGGTTCGCTGATTCCCGCGGAAAACGGATAATGATGTCGGCATAATTGATCGCTTCTTCCTCTGCGCCCTGCAATCCCCCGGATTGCCTGGACATGGAAGATTCAGCAATCGCCTGTTCCAGCTCGTAATCGATCGCATGCGTGTTCAGTTCAAATATGTCATAGAAAGGCACCGATATGTTCTCTTTATTGTAGGCCATTCCAGTCCACTCAGGCGGCTCCTCGCAGAACATTCGCTCCCGCAGCGCAAGGACGGCGAACTTGCCGATCTTGTCGCGGAGCAGCAAGGTCAAATGCTGGGTACGGAAAAAATCGGCAGGAGAAAGCGGGGCCTGCAGCTCGTACTCGTAAATGTAGTCATCCCTTTCCGGTATGTACAATCGACTTGTCTGCAGGAGCCCAACCGCCTCCAGCTTTGATGCCTGTTCAATTAAATATTTTCGCCCCTTCTCGCTCGGCTCAAGACCCAGCGTAAGAAACAGCTCCCGCTGCTGCTCGATCGGGGAATATCCGACCTGCTCCAAGGAGACGCGTTCGGCAAGCAGGCGATAAAAGCCGATGGCAAACGCGCCAGCCATCGGCTGATAAACCAGACTAAGCATTCTGCCGTCGACAGCGCTGAGGCCGAAGTCGCGGTATACGCAATAACGGTGGTTCTCGGTAAAGTGCAGCATATTGTTGATGCGCATGATTTCTTCGCTCCTTCCCAGCTCACGTACGTGTAGACTTTCTCTATTCTATCACAAAAGCATTCTCCCTGAATCGTGAATACCCTACAAATTTCGCCGAAAAGCATAGTCTCTCAACACGGTAGACGATGTTTCTTCCTCTTATTCCTGAATGCTTCCGCTGCCGATAAATTTGCGGAATGCGGCTTGCTCCGCCGCAGAAGGAAACTTTCTCTGCAGGAAGGAACGCACCACTTCAATCGGAATTCCCGCCTCCTTGGCCGTCACGAGCAATTCGAACCATTCCGCTGCCTCATGCTCGGCTACTTCCCCGCTTCCCGCAACCTGCACAGCCTTATTCATCACCCATCGCCTCCTAATCATGATGGAATTTTCGTTTACATACAGCATCCATTCAATTCCAGAAATTTGAAGATATCAAAAGCTTGATGGAGAAATAATGATCATTTGGTTCTTTATAAAGAACATTTGGCAGTTTTTACAGTTTTATATTTAGCCTTAAACCGTATATATTGAATTCAATAAGTGTTCTTAATAACGAACAAATGGTGCGAAACAAACTTCTGGAAAGGAGGAATCCTTTTGCGCAGCACTAAGGCTCCCGCGGTTTGCAAGCGAAGGAAGCCGCGAAATAGACCGTTGCTGAAAACGCTCCTCCTTCTTTCCGGGCTTTTACTTTACCTCCCAGATCAAATCGGTGCCACATATGGCGAGTTTTCAAGCTTTAGCGACACTGCTTTTAGTGTTGAGGCCTGCCCTGTCTTCCCCAGCGCAGTCGAGAACGGACTCTCCGATATGCATGCTCATTTTCGGAATGCAAGCGTTCTCGCTAGTCGGCTCCAATCTTCGACCCCCTCGTCTTTTTTTGAACCTGCTATGGACACACCCGTTACGGCTGCACCTGTCCTCATTACATCCGCAACAAACGCTACCTATCTGGAACCGGAACAGAATTCCTTAAGCCGATTAAGTCTCCCTGAACTTGAAACTGCTGCGGAGAATGCATCTCTGAAGATAAGCATCCTCCAGGAAAAGATTAGTGCAATGAATGACAGCCTTGCCAGCTCATCCGCTTCCTTCCACGAACTTAAGTATGAACTTGCCTCCGGATCCGCGGCCTTGAACCAAATGGTTCGGCTAGTCAGGGATATTCCGGCCAATTGTGCCAGGATCTCCGGGATGGGCTTGCTCAAGGAGCTAGAATGGTTCTCTGAAGCGGATACTTCGTTATCCCCCCCGCTCTCTGCTTCCTTAGCCGATCTCATCGAATACTTGCGACAAGTATATGAAGCCGGGATTGCGGTTCAGAACGTCCCGAATTCGCTCACAAATCAACTAGAGGTAGCGAAAGATTACTATCCCATGCCGAGAGAAGCAACCGGCGATGCGGTAAGCCAGGAGCTGCTTCAATGCTACGAAGCCTCGCAGCGTTCGCTGGAAGCCGAGTTACGGGAAAGTGCGGCAGAGCTTCACATACTGAAATCGCGCTTATTCGCGATCCAAGCTGCCGCTGAGGAGAATCGTCTGCAGGATGGCGAAAAGACGGTCCAGGAGGAGGGGAACTTGGCAGCTGTCGAGGAACAACCCGATCATTTTGTAACTTCAGAAGAGGACCGTCCTGAGATGGAAGCAGAAGAGGCTGAAGAGGCTGAATTCGCGGCAGCGCCAATAATCCTAACGGAAGAACAGTTCAGTGATGAAGGTCAATCCGCTGAGGAGAGTACGGAGGACGCCTCGGTCCAAGAGGTATTACAAAACAAATAATGGGGTGGATTGGAGGAAGGATCAATGAGGCTGCTATGGAAGCTGGCTGCTCAAACGGTTTATTACTTGACTGCTGCGGTTTGCCTGACGGTTCTCGGCTCAGTACTGTTGTCCAGAATAACTGGCGGTGAGCCGAATTTCTACGGATATCAGCTAAAAACAGTATTATCCGGTTCGATGGAACCCACGATTCGAACGGGATCCGTCATCGCCATTTCTCCACATCATGCTGGAACGGGGATTCCTTTCCGGGACGGGGATATCATCACGTACCGGGCCGATGAACAGCGGCTAATTACCCATAGGATCATCGAGGTCATAACCAGCGAAGCCGGCGGTCAGATACTGTACCGTACCCAGGGAGACAACAATGATGCTCCTGACAGCGCGCTCGTTGTCCCGGCCAATATCGTCGGCGTTTATACCGGATTCACCATCCCGTACGCTGGATATTTGCTTCACTTTGCCGGCAGCAAAGCCGGCAGCCTTCTCCTCCTTATCGTTCCAGGGCTGATACTCCTTCTCTATGGCGCTTGCTCCATATGGAAGGCCATCTCCCAGCTGGAGCAAGGCTCCGGCGTTCAAGCCGATTCAGGGGCTGACGCGCCAGAATGATTTTTATCTCCTGATTGTTGTCCTTATGCCCATCATAAGGCCGCAATATATCAATTATCCTTAAGGAGGAGCTTGATTATGGGAATCAAGAAAACATTAGGTCTCGGTATGGCAACGGCCGCTTTAGGTCTGGCATTGATTGGCGGAGGGACGTTCGCTTACTTCAGCGATTCGGTGGAAACGTCGGGGACTTTCGCTTCAGGGACGCTTGACTTGAATGCAGAGCCTACCGTAGTCATCAACCTTGACAACATCAAGCCTGGCGACTATGGGATCCGGACCTTCAAGCTGTTTAACAACGGTACGCTGGATATTGAAAAGGTTCTTCTCCGCACTTCCTACAGTGTGACCAACATGGCGGGAGCCCCGGCAAATACAGACGACTTCGGAAAACACATTAAGGTGATGTTTTTAACCAATCTCGACAAACAGGAAGACGTCATTTATGAAACGACGCTTTACGAACTGCAATCCCTGGCGCCGGACGCGGTAGATAACAAATGGCAGGAGTGGTTCGAAGAACGGGGCGGGCTAAAAGCCGGCACCTCGGATAATCTCATCGTCAAATTTGAATTTGTGGATAACAACGAGGATCAAAACCAGTTCCAAGGAGACGCCCTCCAGCTGAAATGGACCTTTGAGGCGCGGCAAGGAACCGGCACGGCTAAATAGTCCGCTACTTCCCCCGTCCCGGACACCTCTATCCGTCATCCGCGGATCAGGGTGTCCTTTTGCCGTCCGTTTTTGTCGGCTGCTGCACATTTTGTTATAATGATTTGAGAAATATCTTCTATTAAGATAGAAAGGCGTCGTCCTTATGGCAGAACATATTGGAGAGCGCATTCAAAAATTCCGCCTGAAGCAGAAAATGTCGTTATCGGAGCTAGCCGAAAAAGCGGATGTCGCCAAGTCCTACTTAAGCAACGTTGAACGGAACATACAGGGCAATCCTTCCATTCACTTCATCGAGAAGGTCGCTTGCGCGCTGAATGTTACGATTCCCATGCTGCTGTTTGAAGATCAGCCGGCTGAACATCTGCTCGATCCGGAGTGGTCTCTGCTATTGCAGGAAGCGATAGATTCAGGGATCAGCAAGCAGGAGTTCAAGGAATTTCTGGCGTTTCAGAAGTGGAAGCAAGGACAAGGCAGGAACGCGGAACGGAAATAACATGATCTAAAAAAACAAAGCCCCGGGCTGCAGCCCGGGGCTTCTCTATAAGACGTTGCATCTTGCCGTCAGAAGCGACGGCTAGAACATTTTGTACCCGCCCTGGCGCAGCTTGCGGATCGTCCAGCCGCTCAGGATCGCGCCGAGCAGTCCGGCGATCGCCGTCAAATAATCGACGAGGCGATAGGAGGCGACGTAAGTCCAGAAGTTCTGCTCATGGTTCCATAGCGAGTATACCACGATCGGCAGAATGACAATAATGAATACGTAGGCCGGAAACCATGTTGTTTTCATCAGCATATTAAGAATGAAACCGATACCGAACATCATCACGAAAAATAACACCATCAGTATGAATACGACTAGCCAACCCATTGTTTCCCCAACCCTTCTTCAACAAGCTCAATAAGCTAGATCACATCTTTTTGCACTAGTAGTAAGTTTACTAGAAAAAATGTTGCGAAGCAACGAACTTTGCGTGAATAGATTGTGAATGGATTTGCCCCCTTGCCAGCCATAGGATACAATAAGATCAATGTATTCTACACTTGGAATTATAGGAAACCTTAGGAGTGATCATAAATGAATGAAGCAGCATTAACCCTGGAGGGCTGGTACGCCCTGCACGATTTCCGCTCCATGAACTGGACGGCCTGGAGAGAGGCCGACGATGAGACGCGCGCTGTCGCGTTGGAGGAGCTTCACGCTTTCTTGCAGGAATGGAGCAGCGTGGAACAATCCAAGAACGGAAGCACAGCGGTTTACTCCGTTGTAGGCCAAAAAGCAGACTTTGTATTCATGCATCTCCGCGAGACGCTCGAAGAGCTTAACGCGCTGGAGAACGCCTTTAACAAGACGACTTTTGCAGAGTATACAGTCAAAGCCTATTCGTACGTCAGCGTTGTTGAGCTTAGCAACTACCTGGCATCCGGAGGCGGCGACCCTAAAGCCAATCCAGAGGTTATGGCGAGATTGCAGCCTATTCTGCCTAAATCGAAATATATCTGCTTCTACCCGATGAATAAGAAACGCGATCTAAGCGACAACTGGTACATGCTCTCAATGGATGAGCGCCGGGCGATGATGCGCAGCCACGGTCTGATCGGCCGCAGCTATGCCGGAAAAGTGAAGCAGATCATTACCGGTTCCGTCGGACTGGATGATTGGGAATGGGGAGTTACCCTTTTCTCCGACGATGCTCTGCAGTTCAAAAAACTCGTCTACGAAATGCGCTTTGACGAAGTTAGCGCCCGTTTCGGCGAGTTCGGCTCATTCTACGTTGGCAATTTGTTGAATGAGCAGCTTTTCGAGGAAATGCTGAAGCTGTGATTCAGGCGATAAACGTAAGAAGGGGTGTTCCAGCAATGCTGGAACACCCCTTTTATTTTTTGTAAATGATTATTCCTCTGCATCCCGCAGCGATTCCAGAAACTCCGCCGTCGCACGGTCACGGGCTCTCCCCTTCTCCTTCAATCTTTCAATCGCCGGAAGAATGAGAATATCGACTTCCTTCTGCACATGATAAGCCAGATCGTATTTTTGCTGCGACTCCAAATAAGAGCCGACCTCCATCAAGGCATTGTACCTGTCAAGCTCATCGCGCGTCAACAGACCTCGCACCTGAACACTGCAATGGCGCATTTTACAGGAATCTGCCTTTCTTCAGAACGAGCGGAATGCCGCCAATCGTAAAGAGGTAACGCATGTCCACTGCCTTTTTCAATTGAGCCGCTACCCAGCCTTTATATTTCTTGCCGAATGCGGAAGCAATGGCTTCGCCTTTACCTAGGGAAGCAACGGTACCTTTGTTGCTGAACACGAATTTCTTCAGCTCTTTGCCGCGGATCGAAGCCACGACATTTTGTGCGCAGGTTACGCCCTGCTGCATGGCAATTTGAGCCGTTGGCGGGTAAGGACGGCCCTCCGGATTAAACATCAGCGAGTTGTCTCCGATAATAAATACATTGTCATGCTCCGGCGCACGCAGGTAATCATCGATTTTCACACGGCCGCGAGCGGTTTCGAAACCAGCTGCTTCGATCAGGCGGTTACCGCGGATCCCCCCGGTCCACACGACGGTCGCTGCTTTAATCTCTTCGCCTGTAGCAAGAATAACACCGTCTGGCGTACATTCTTTGATCGCTACGCCGATTTTGAATTGAACACCTTTCTTGCGCAGTACATCCATGGCATATTCCACCAATTCAGGGTCGAAGCCCGGAAGAGCGGTAGGAGCTGCCTCTACATTATATACGTTAACCAGATTTGGATCTACATCATAAGCCTTGCACAATTCAGGCACTCGGTCGGCCAGTTCGGCAACGAATTCGATGCCGCTGAAGCCTGCGCCGCCTACTACGAAGTTCAAGCGGTCCGTACGGCTTTCGTCTGTTTTGTACAGTGCAAATTGGTATTCGATATGTTGACGGATCAAGCGAACCGAGTTAATACTGCGGATTGGCATGGCATATTCGCCAAGTCCAGGAATACCAAAAGATTCAGGCTCTCCGCCAAGCGCGATAACCAGGTAATCGTAAGACAGGGTTCCGTCTTGAAGCACGACCTTCTTGTCCGCGATGCGAATTTCCTGAACATTCGATTTCACCAGATCGATTTTGAACTCGTCGATCAGCTTGGAGATCGGAACGCGGGTATTCTCGATCGAATCCGTTCCTGCTGCAGGCATGTGCAAATGCGTCGTGAAATAATGATAATCATGACGGTTGACCAGCGTTACGTCGGCTTCATTGTAGTTTAATTCTTTCTGCAAACGCTGAGCCGTCAGGATACCGCCATAGCCTGCTCCAAGAATAACAATTTTAGGTATGGTACTCATGAGTTTGTTCTCCTTCCAGTATGGACACTCTATATTTTAAATAAAACCAAAAACTGAAAATGTGAAAATTAACACATAAAATTATAGTCTCTGGTAATTATCCATAACTTATGCGCGACGAGGAATGCGACATTTGTCACATTAATTTTAAACCTTTATCACCGTTTTATCAAAAAAAATATGTTCCTAATCATAATAGTTACCTATTTCGTCACATTTATGTGCGCACACAATTTGAATGATATCCACTTTTCTATAAAAGATCAAGTCTTATTTTACGCGGTTTTAGCGGGTTTTTAGTCATAAATCGAGCTGAAAAAACTGCCATAATGCGTTCACTTTGCAACAGTAAGGCGGACGCTTATAATAAAGTAGAATTGACATTATGAATGTTTGAATACTATCTGGAGGTGTTTGCCAGTGTCATCCTTGAATTCCGGGAGTGAATTTACAGACCTGCTTATCGTCGGGGGAGGTCCGGCAGGCATGTTTGCCGCATTTTACGGCGGCATGAGAAAAGCATCGGTCAAATTAATCGAAAGTATGCCTCAGCTTGGGGGACAAGTAGCCGCCCTCTACCCTGAGAAATATATTTACGATATCGCTGGTTTTCCTAAAGTAACCGGCCAGGAGCTCGTTAACAATCTGAATGAACAGCTCAAGCTGTTCAATCCAGACGTACGTCTAGGGGAGACAGTGCTGCGCATCGAGAAAAAAGACGAACGCCACTTTGTCGTTACGACAGACAAAGACGTTCATTACGCGCGGGCCATCATTATTACAGCTGGCGTCGGGGCGTTCAAGCCGCGTCGTCTGGAGCTTGAAGAGGCTCCGCGTTTCGAACAGACCAACCTGCACTACTTCGTCAGCGATTTAAACCGGTTCCGCGGACGCAAGGTGCTCATTAGCGGGGGCGGGGACTCCGCTGTGGATTGGGCGCTAATGCTCGAACCGATCGCAGAGCAGGTTACGCTTATCCATCGCCGTGATAAATTCCGGGCGCACGAGCACAGTGTAGAAAATCTGATGAACTCCAAAGTTCGCGTCATTACCCCTACCGAAATCGTGGCATTGCACGGAGACGAACACATCGAACGCGTTACTCTGGCTCATACGAAAACAAAAGAGACGCAGGAAATCGAAGTGGACGATGTTGTCGTCAACTTTGGATTTGTATCCGCGCTTGGTCCGATCGCCGAGTGGGGGCTTGAAATCGAATCTAACTCCATCGTTGTCGATTCCAGAATGGAAACCTCGATCCCTGGCATATTTGCCGCTGGCGACATTACGACCTATCCCGGCAAGCTTGACTTGATTGCTGTCGGATTCGGCGAAGCCCCTACGGCTGTAAATAACGCCAAAGTTTACGTCGACCCGGAAGCTAAGTTATCCCCAGGTCACAGCAGCAATTTGAAATTGTAGAGTCATAACAACGGTCCACAAAGGGTATCTTACCTATACGGATGACATCATGCCGTAAAGGAGGGATACCCTTTGTCTTATATATGCCCGTTATGCAACGGATTAGCTCCACTGACAGCAGCTTGTCCCGACTGCGGCAGCACGCTGGAGCATGCCGGAAGGAAGCAGGACTACGCTGGTCCCTACAGCCCCTATGGCTCAGCCGACCAGTACAACTCGGTCATCTCCTCTCTCCAGCCCGAGGGCTGTGAGCATGTCGTGCAGTGTCCGCAATGTCATGAAGCTTATATTTATCATGTCAACGCATGGCCAGCGCCTTAAGATAACGCTTTGCCACAAGATTGGTCAATTAATGTACTATCGTTAGATTGATTTCCAGGTTGCGCTTATGGATTTCTGCCAACAGAAGAGCAATGAACTCCATGTCTAGTTGCAATTCTGTAGCCATATGATAGGATTCGAGAAGCATTTCGTCTGTTAACATCGCCATTGGTAACACATCCCTTCTATTTTTTTCCTAATTTCATATAAAGATCATATCAAGAAATGAAGAGTGGAACAAGCGTTCTGTTATCCACAAACAGCTGTGGAAATCCTGTGAATAACATGTGTGTAATTGTCTAAAACAGTTGAATTATATACTGGGGTAATGTGGATAAAAGTTATTCACAGGTTACACAGCCCGTTTTTTCGTCAAAAAAAATTTAATTGTAAATAAACACTCTATTAATACTTACCTAAAATATTACCCAAATAAACACATTTTTGTAATGTTATTGTGGACGAGTGTTAACTTCAAAAATCCAAATCCTTCCGCTTGTATCAATGCCATAATCAAAGCCCAGCTGTCCAACGCCAGGGAAAGCCGACTCCATGATGGCAATGCACTTATTGGTCAAGGAACGCATTTCTGCGCGCTTTTTGCGGGTGGAGACATTGCCGAGAGAACGTCTTAAGCCTTCTCCCGCGCTAAGTTGAGTGCCGCCTTTGGACAGATTCGTTACGAACAGCCCCGGACGGGCAAGCCGTCCCAGCATGGAGCGATATACCCACTTTCCGTTCTGCTTGACAACCTTGACCCGGTAATCGATAGGTCTTCCCTGGATTCTCGCGAGATGGATGCCCTGCTGAATGATATATTTTCGGCCAACTCTAGTTCTATTCAACGCTTGAAACATGGCGTCAAAGCTTTTAAAATATCGGCTTTGGGACATATAGGTGAAACCGTAGATTCCACCCTTTTGGGTAACCTTTATAACTCCGTATCCGCCGCCGCCGCGAACCGGTTTAATAACCGCCATCCCGAACTGCTGCAGCACGCTCCGCAGAGCTTCTCCACTATATATCCGAGTCTGCGGCACATGAACCGCTACCTCGGGGTTTCTTAGCAGTGCTTCGGTTTTCAACCATTTATCGGCCAACTGTCTTCCCGCCATGACACTCTCCCCTTTCTGGCGTTTATATTGGCGTTATACTATAGTCGTATTCAGGACAAGGCTGTTGTTCTTGTATGATTGTCCGACAGCGGACGCCTGTTTTATCAGAGCCGTTTTTTCTTTGCAAAATCCAGGTTTTGACGTATAGTAATTTTGGTGCAGTGTTATTTCGGAAAGGGAAAAGGAGGATCATGTTTTGGAAACGGATTTTACCGCGTCGCTGTTCGGGGTATTGTACTGGGTTGCTATGATTGCGATGTCACTCGTACTCATTGCAATTACTGTTGCGGTATTCGCCATAGGCATTAAATTTATCAAAAGCTCGCGTAAATTGCTGGGCGGAGGCTCCATTTTGTTTTCGCTCATCGCCGCAGCCATGATCATAGTTATGGTAAAGAGGCAATTTTTTTAATTAAAAGCTCCATGCGCCAGTGGATTCATGCGGCTCTAACTCTACCAAGGCAGAGGCATGGATCTTTTTTTTTGAATTTTGCTGAAACCAAATTTTATTTATACGTATTACTAATAATAGAAACAACTAGGTTGCTGACAGGGGGGCCATTTTTTCATGAGTAGTACGGAAGGCTGGAATCACCGGTTCAAGAAGTTCTTCATTAATAATCGCTTCGTATTGTTTTTGCTTGTGCTGCTGCTGATTGGTTTGAATATCTTCGTTCTGACCAAAATATCATTCGTATTCAAACCTCTGATTGTACTGCTGAAGACCGTACTGATTCCCGTGCTGTTGACGGGAGCGATCTTCTACTTGCTGAATCCGCTCGTAAATTGGCTGGAACGCAAAGGCATTCCGCGCGCCTATACGATCGTAGCGCTATATTTGTTCATTATCGGGATAATTACTATTGTGATCATCTCCGTTATCCCGCTCGTTCAAGAGCAGGTGAACGGCCTGATTCAAAACTTCCCGAAATACAGCTATGAAGTGCAGCTTCAGTTCGAGGCCCTTATCGGCAGCGATTTCTATCATCAATTTCAGCAGTCCACCGGCTTCAATCTGACCGATGTGGCCCAGAAGCTGTCCGAGCGGGCGTCCTCGATTGCGCAGAATGCCTTCAGCAGTATCGGCGGGTTTGTCGGTGCAGTCGTCGACATCGTGCTTACCTTGGTGACAGTGCCGTTCATCCTGTTCTATCTGCTGAAAGACGGGAAGAAGCTGCCCAACTATATCCTTCGCTTCGTGCCAGTGAAGCTCCGCGAGCAGACCCATCGTGTGATGACGGAAGCGAATGGGCAAATCAGCTCCTACATTCGCGGGCAAATCATCGTCAGCTTCTGTATCGGGGTGCTGCTGTATATCGGCTTCCTCATTATCGGGCTCGATTATTCCCTGGTGCTGGCGATTATCGCATCCTTTACCAGCATCGTTCCGTATTTGGGTCCGGCCATCGCGATTACGCCTGCCTTGATTATCGCGATCGTTACTTCCCCGTTCATGCTTCTGAAGCTGATTATCGTATGGACCGTTGTCCAGCTGATTGAAGGGAAGTTCATCTCCCCGCAAATTATGGGCAAAACGCTGCGGGTTCATCCGATCACGATCATCTTCGTGATCTTGACGGCGGGCAATCTGTTCGGCGTGCTCGGCGTCATCCTTGCCGTTCCTGGCTATGCTGTGCTAAAGGTCATCTGCACCCATCTCTTCCAATGGTTTGAACATCGCTCTAAGCTTTATGAAGAGGAAGGGGATGCCGGCGAGAACCTAGCGAATGTAGAGGTAACCGTTAACGTAGGTGCTCCAGCCGGCCAAGGCACAGGCAAGGAAGAGCAGGAATAACACAAACAAACCGCTTTCCTCGAGGAAAGCGGTTTGTTTGTTTCGCTTATCGCGGCTTTTTCCGGTCACTGACACCAAGATAGTCCTTTAGAGCGTTTTGCAATATATGAGAGTAGTTAAACCTATCTATCAATCACAAACTTCCGGTTTGCCTTCCTCGTCCCGCATGCGGAACGACTGGCCGCAGCCGCAGGAAGCTATCGCATTCGGATTATGGATCGTGAAGCCGCCGCTCATGCCGGATTCCTTGAAATCGATCTCCAGCCCGTTCAAGTAGCGGATGCTGTCTTTATCCACAACGACCTTCAGGCCGTTAACATCCATATGCACATCTTCCTCGCTCTCCTGGTCATCCAGGCCCATTCCATATGAGAAACCGCTGCATCCGCCCTCATTCACACCAAGACGAAGGAACATATCCGGTGTCTCCTCCTGCTCCAGCATCTGCTTAATGCGGGCCATTGCGCTATCTGAAATGTTAATCATCTGTCTTCACACTCCTTATCCTTACTTTATTAAAGTATACTCCACATCATCGTCCCCCTCAAGATATGTGATTTTTATTACATTTTGTTGCCCACTTACAATGGGAAGTTTATAATAGGGGAGGTGGTGGTACATACTGACTAATTGGATGCTCTCCAGCTGCGACGAAGCCGGCGGTCGGGTCTCTCATCCGATTATGCCAGCGCCGCCGGAGTCATCTTATGGAAACGGAGGTTATTATTTCATGTCTATTGCAATCAGCCCGAATATCGACAGCAAAATGGCGGACATCGTAGCGAAGGTCCGGCAAGGACAGCGTCTGACGCTGGAGGATGGGGTATATTTATATGAAAGCGATGATTTGTTGACCATCGGTCAGTTAGCTAACGAGGTCAATCTCAGGAAGAACGGCCGCAAAGTCTATTTTATCGAAAATATGAGCTTGTATTTTACGAACGTATGCGAATCCTACTGCGCCTTTTGTAATTTCCGCAAGGATCAAGGAGAGGAAGGCTCTTATACACTATCCGGCGAAGAGATGGTCGCTTATGTAGAGCAGCACATTCACCCGGGCATCCGTGAATTCCATATCGTTGGTGGCCACAACAATCATGTGCCGTTTCAATATTATGTAGATTCTCTCAAAGCGCTGAATGAGCGCTTCCCGGAAGTAACGCTCAAAGCTTATACCGCAGCGGAAATTGAATTCTTCACGCGAATCAGCGGCCTGAGTACACGGGAAGTATTAATAGAACTGCAAAAGGCCGGGCTTCAGTCCCTGACAGGCGGAGGAGCGGAAATCCTATCCGACCAATACCGAGAAAAAATGAAAGTCGATAAAGCGAACGTTGACCAATACCTCGATGTTCACCGTACAGCGCACCAGCTTGGCATGAAGACACATACGACAATGCTCTACGGAGCTATCGAGACCCACGAGGACCGCATCCGCCACATGCTGCAGATTCGCGATCTTCAGGATGAGACGAACGGCTTCATGGTCTTCATCCCGCTGTCGATGCAGCCGCGGAACAAAAATGCCGGCATTACCCGCCGCAACTCGGCCTATGAGGATTTGAAGACGATCGCGATCAGCAGGCTGATGCTTGATAACATTCAGCACATCAAAGCTTATTTTATCAACATCGGCGTACAGCTGACCCAAGTCGCGCTAACCTTCGGCGCTTCGGACGTGCACGGAACGATCATTAAAGAACGGATCAGCCATGCTGCGGGGGCACTCACTCCGGAAGGACTGACCCGCAAAGAGCTGATTTGGCTGATTCAAGGGGCCGGACGCATACCGGTAGAACGGGATACCTTCTATAACGAGATTCAGATTTACGAATAGAGCATCACTGACAGCCTTCAGGCTTCACGATGCAACACAGCGAGCGCTCTGAAGAACCGGACTAGAAAGGACATCGGTGAGATGAAACAATTCGTTATTCTTGGTGGGGGCTATGGTGGAACTGCCGTTATTCATGAACTGTTCAAGGGATTTATTCCCTCCGACGTTCAAGTCATTTTAGTAGACCGGATGCCGTTTCAAAGCTTGAAGACCGAATATTATGCTTTAGCCGCTGGAACGGCTTCCGATTATGAGCTGCGTGTACCGTTTCCGAGCTACTCGGGATTACAGATCAAATATGGGGAAATTAGCTCGATCGATTTAGACAGCCGTTTCATTCATTTTGAAGAGGGCGATCCGCTGGAATATGATCAGCTCGTTATCGCTCTCGGCTGTACCGATAATTATCATGGCATTCCTGGAGCACAGGAGCACTCCTATGGCATTCAGTCCTTCTCCGCTGTGCGTGAAGCCTACCTGCAGCTTAACAACATCAAGCCCTACGGCAAAGTGAACGTGGTAGGCGGAGGACTTAGCGGAGTGGAAATTGCCGCCGAGCTGAGGGAGAGCCGCCCGGATCTCAATATCAGCATCATCGACCGCGGCGCACGGGTACTGTCAGCGTTCCCTCCCAAAGTGTCCGGCTATGTTACCAATTGGTTCGAGGAGCATGATGTAGAGACATTATCAAACATCTCCACAACCGGGCTGGAAAAGGGAGTCATCTATCATGCGGACGGCGAGATCGCTTCCGACGTAACCATTTGGACCGCAGGGATCCAGCCCCCTGCCCTCGTGCGAAACCTGGAAGTCGGCAAGGATCGTCAGGGACGGGTATTGCTGAACGAATACTATCAAATTCCCGAGCATCCCGAAGTCTACGTATGCGGCGACTGCGCCAGCCTTCCCTTTGCTCCGAGCGCTCAAGCAGCCGAAGGGCAAGGCCAGCAAATCGCCCAGATCGCCTCGGCGTTATGGCGCGGTGAGCAGCCGAAGCTCCAGAAGCTGAAGCTGAAAGGCACCCTTGGTTCGCTGGGCAAAAAGGCTGGCTTCGGATTGATGGGCAAAAGGCAAGTAACCGGAAGAGTTCCGCGTATTCTGAAGAGCGGTGTTCTCTGGTTGTCCCGGCATCATATTGGCTAGCCGTTATCCGATTTCACGTCAGCTATCCTGCGAATGATGGCATCATATAAAGCGCTGGCTGTCTCGGCCTCCACGGTCTCGCCGTTGACCAGCGCATAAGGCGTCATGTAACACATGCCGCAGCCGGTGAGGCAGCCGTATTCGTAAACCTCGCAATCCGGATGCTGCTCCAGCCTTTTCATAATTTCATCCGTTCCGAAATGGGCATTGTTCGCGCAAAATTCTAGGATTATCTTCAATCTGGGCATCCCCCCATTTTATGAACCATTTAATTTTAACCTTATTTGTACTATAATATAAAGAGGAAAGGAGTTGAAAACAATGAGCGAAAATGTACAAGATAAATTGTATGACGAAGTATTGGAAGTTCTGGATAAACTTCGCCCCTTCCTGCAACGTGACGGTGGCGACGTTGAACTCGTCGATGTTGAAGATGGCATCGTTAAATTGAAGCTGGTCGGCGCATGCGGCAGCTGCCCAAGCTCCACCATCACCCTGAAAGCGGGTATCGAGCGCGCGCTGTTTGAAGAAGTGGAAGGCGTACAAGAGGTCGTCCAAGTATTCTAAACGCAAATAACTCCTTCAGATACAAACTCGGATTCAATTATGGAATCGTCGGCTCTGCTGACATACAGCTTCCATAATTTTAAGAAACTCGGCTTCTCCGGATCCCCGGAAAGGCCGAGTTTTCTTTTATTTGGCGAATCTGTCCGCCAGGACCGTCATCGTCAGGTGGGCTTGATCCATGGCCGGATCGGATCGAGTCCGCCGGAAATATCCATAATGTTGCCCGTAATGAAATCGGAATCTTTATGACATAAGAAGGCGATAACCCTGGAAATATCCTCACCGCTGCCCGGCCGCCCCAAGGGCGTTTCCCCGTCCTGCATTTGGCGTGCTTCTTCGATCGACATCTCTTTATTGTCCCCGCGAATGTCGCCTGGACAGACCATATTCACGGTAATTCCATAAGGCGCCTCCTCTACCGCAAGCGTCTTCGTAAAGGATACGAGCCCCGTTTTGGCCGCGGCATATACTGCGCGATGCGGCCAGGCCCGTGACTCCGCCGCATGTCCGAAGCCGAAATGAATGATTCGCCCCCAGCCCTTGTTCCGCATTCCCTGCAGTACGAAATGATCCAGCAGCATAGTTCCTACCAGATTCCCTTCAATCATGGACAATATTTCAGCCTGGGTATAGTCCGCAAACAAACGCCGTTCCCGAATGAACGGACCTGCATTATTGACGAGAATATCGACGGTTCCCAATTGGGCCGCAACTTCATTGGCCAACGCCTCGATTTCTTCGCGCTGCGAAATATCGGCTTTTATGGCAATACAGGATACCCCCAGCCCTTCGATCTGCCTTCTCAGGTCAAATGCTTCAGCTTCGCTATGTACATAGTTCAGTGCGATATGACATCCTTGTTCCGCAAGCGTCAGCGCCGTCCTTCTTCCGAGTCCTTTGGCGCTTCCGGTGATCAGGGCGACTTTTCCCTTCAATGTCCTTCTCCTCCTCATCCTACATACACATATATCAAGTATAAAAGATTTGAAGCATTCCCACAAACAACAAGGTTCAGACCATAAAGCAGAAGCTCAAGCTCCGGCTAATCAAGCTACAGCTAATCATGATGTAACGGAAAAGAGCAGCTTCCAACTACAATCCCTTATCGTGTTAAAGCAGCTTCTTCAGACAAAGGAACGAGAGCAGGATGAAGGTGATGGGGATACGGGTTTAGAGGATCCTCTGTATTTATTTTAGCGCATAGATTCATGTTCAGAGAATTAAATGGAAACCATGCATTAAAATAAGGCTGACTCGTGTCATCCTGCCTCAGCATTCATTTTAATGACAAGCGATCCACTTAGATGTACATTTTACGCCAGTTTTCAAATCTTATATACCAAAAATCCATTTATCCTGTTAGATTCGATACCGGATCATATGGAACACTAAAAAATCCCGCCCTCCCATAAAGGGAGGCGGGACTTGGATATTATACAAAAGGACGATTTAGAATACAGGAACCAATGCTCCCTCATACGTCTCTTCAATGAACTTTCTTACATCATCCGAAGTCAGAGCTGCCGCCAGCTTCTGGATCGCATCGGAATCCTTGTTGTCTGGACGTGCTACCAGCAGGTTGGTGTAAGGAGATTCCTTATCCTCGATGAAGAGGGAATCGTTAACCGGGTTCAGGCCTGCTTCGATCGCATAGTTCGTGTTGATCAAAGCGAAGTCTACTTCATCCAATTGGCGAGGCAGCATAGCCGCATCAAGCTCTTTAATATCTAGATTTTTAGAGTTCTCGACGATATCTGCTTTCGTTGCCGCAATGCCAGCGCCTTCCTTCAGCTTGATCAAACCTTGTTTCTCCAACAACAGGAGCGCGCGTCCGCCGTTTGTAGCATCGTTGGGAATAGCAACCTTCGCTCCGTCGGCAATTTCATCAGCGGATGTATACTTTTTGGAGTAAGCGCCAAACGGCTCCACGTGAATGCCTACTACAGGAACCAAATCCATGCTGTTTTTCTCGTTTTGATCATCCAGGTACGGCTGATGCTGGAAGTAGTTTGCATCCAGCTGCTTCTCGAACACTTGCACGTTCGGTTGAACATAGTCCGTAAATTCTTTGACTTCCAGTTCTACGCCTTCCTCTTTCAATTTCGGAGCGACGAACTTCAGAATGTCAGCATGCGGCACAGTAGCGCCCACAACCAGTTTAACCGATTCTGCCGGTGCGGATTGCTCCGCGTTTCCAGCGTTGTTCTGCGGAGCCTCTGCCGCACCGTTGCCATTGTTTTTGGCATTTCCGCAAGCAGCAAGTACCAGAACAAGCGCCAGCGTCAAGAAAGATAATGTCCATTTTTTCATTGCAGTATGCCCTCCTAATGAATATGTTTTTTTGAATAAGGATGTGCTAGATCTTTAGCAGCACGATATATATTGTAATTCCTTATTTCCGCGTAAAATAAATGACAAAACGATCGCCAATCATTTGCAGCAGCTGCACGAGAATGACCATAAAGACAACCGATACGATCATAACCTCCATCTGGTAGCGGTAATAACCGTACCGGATCGCCAAGTCGCCAAGTCCGCCGCCTCCGACCATCCCGGACATCGCTGTGTAGGAGACGAGCGTTACCGCCGTAATCGTCATTCCGGCGATCAGGCCGGGAAGCGCCTCAGGCAGCAGCACCTTGCGGATGACCTGCAGCGGGGAGGCTCCCATCGCTTGGGAGGCTTCGATAACGCCTCGGTCGACTTCACGCAGCGCAGTCTCAACGAGACGTGCGAAGAACGGAGCAGCTCCGATGACCAGCGGCGGGATCGTTCCCTGTACGCCCATCGATACCCCAACGATAGCCCGGGTCAGCGGAATAAGCGCCACGATCAGGATGACGAATGGAACCGACCGGAGAATGTTGACGATCAGCGACAGAACTCTATAGAGCAGGCCGATAAACCAATGGTTCGAGCGCGAGAAGCTGTACAGCAGAATCCCGAGCGGCAGGCCGATCAGAAAGGTAAACAAGGTCGCATAGCCCATCATGAGCAGCGTATCGCCCGTGGCGACGCGCATCTCGTCCCAGTTCACTTTGGAAAAATCCAAATTCGACATTACCCGATCACCTCCACATCAAGATCGCGTTGCCGCAGCAGCTCCAGCGTCTCATCTACCTTGGCATTGTCTCCTTCGAAGGATACCGTCAGCTGACCGTATGGCGTATCCTTAATCGTTGAAATCGTGCCCTGCAGGATGGCGAAGTTGACCCCCGTCTCCCGGACGACCTGAGACAGTACGGATTCATAGGTTTTGGCGCCCAGAAACGTGATTCTGACCAATCGCGCCCATGCTGGCAGCGGAACCGAGGAGGTCTGTCTAAAGCCTTCGTCGCCGGCTAGCTCCCGGCTGATGAATTCGCGCGTAACCGTATGCCGCGGCTTCAGGAACACTTCGGTCACCGGCCCCTCCTCAACGATGCCGCCCTGATGAATGACGGCAACCCGGTCGCAGATACGCTGAATGACATGCATCTCGTGCGTGATCAGCAGAATGGTCAGATGAAATTTGCGGTTAATCTCCAGCAGCAGATTCAGGATAGAATCCGTCGTCTGCGGATCCAGGGCTGACGTCGCTTCGTCGCAGAGCAGCACGTCAGGGTCGCTGGCGAGCGCCCGGGCGATGCCGACCCGCTGCTTTTGGCCTCCGGACAGCTGTGCAGGATATTTTTTCTGATGCTGAGTCAGGCCGACGAGCTCCAGAAGCTCGTTCACTTTAGCGGCTATTTGCAATTTCGGAACGCCCATCAGCTTCAGCGGAAATGCGATATTATCATATACGGTCGCCGAGGACAGCAGATTGAAATGCTGAAAAATCATCCCGATTTTCCGGCGCTGCTGCTGAAGCTCTCTCCGCTTCAGCTTGGTCAACTCCACGCCGCCTACCCAAACCTCGCCCTCCGTCGGCCGCTCTAGTAAATTAATGCAGCGGATGAGCGTACTTTTGCCGGCCCCGGAATGACCGATGACCCCAAATATTTCGCCCTTTTTCACGGTAAGGTTCAGCCCGGACAAAGCAGTGGTCGCTTTTTTTTTGTTGCCGTATGTTTTAGTGAGCTGTTTGAGTTCAATCAAGCTAGTGTCCCCCCGTTACACATAAATAGACTCCTTATAAAATTAACCCTTCCGCGTACTGCCGATCATATAAATAAAGAGCCCTGCAGATTCCGAGGGCTCTCTTTACGTAAAGACAATGCCTTCTCATCTACCAAAACCGCTCGCTCTTTCACGCCTGCGATCTTGAAGGAATTAGCACCATGACATTTGCCGAAAGCTGCGGTATCCATGCCACACTTCTTTGCAAATCGGTTGCTGGGCTTCATCGGGCCTTTCCCTCCGCCTCTCTTGATAAGAAAATATGAAATTTTATGAAAGAACATCATTGAATTTTTCTGAAACTATTCTAGAAATAGAGTATAGATTCTTTCCTTGCGTTTGTCAAAGGAAATTACTTTATATCTAGGCGCTGAATCTGTTTAACTTTTTTCCATCTTTGGTTCGTGTAAACAAATACCGTATGCAATGTCTCGCACACCATCCTATACCCATGCTCCAAATCGTCCAGATTCTTGTCGAGGTCTTCTAGCTCGAGCTTGTTGTTCAGCCCCTGATGCCGCTGCCACAAGTCATCCTGCATTTCCGCGTTCATATAGTGGATTTCGGTATTGCGGCGGCGGCGCAGCACGCTCATCGCTTCCTTGTGCCTGTCCTTAATAGCAAACAGGTCGTTCGCCAGCTCCGGATGCACCTTCAAATACCTGAATTGACGCAGCACTGTGAAATAGGAAAAATGCGCCTTCACTTTGGACGTCTTCAGATCAAACAGCTCGTTCAGCACCGTTCCCAGCTTGTCCAATATGGAGAAAACGCGAATGAACCCATCCTTGTAGAAGTACACGTACCGGGCATAATCATTCTTCTCAGCGGGAGGCATATCCTCCAAATAATCATGCGTAACCTTCCGCCGAAAATAATTAGCCGCATATTTGCACTGCTCCAGCTCATCAAGGGAAGAAACCAAGCCGAAAATCCATATTTCCAGCTTGCGAAAATCATGCGAGGGATCTTGATGCAGCTCCATTTCTTTTCGAAGCAGCTTGATTGTCTTGTCCATGGCTTCCATCGTATCCGCCAATATTCCTTCATTCCGTCTCGGTGGTTCGCCAAGCAGTGCGCGCAGCATATCCATTCCTCGCTTCCCTGGATGAGATCACAGCTTTAGTGTGACAGGCATTGAACTAACTCATAAGACCGTGCTTCAATAGCTTACGATTGGCCGGGTTTGATCGCTGTTTCCTGCTTCTGTCCCTGCGCCTGCTCGCTATGCAGGCGGCTCATTTGCCAGGTTCGTACGCATAAATAGGATAGCACTCCGAACAGGGCTGCCAACACGACGATATGCGCTAGCGACGTAAACAAATAAACGTGATAATTGTTCATCGTAAAGACGATGCCTGCCCCGGTAAATATCTGAATGACTGCAAGAATCGTCGCCGTCAATCCCAAAGCACGCACCTCGCCGTTGCCCGGATGCTTCCAGTAGGCAATATGCCCCATGATCGCAATGAGGATCATCAGCAGTGCAGCGGCCACCCGGTGGATAAAGGCAATCGCCACGCCGCCCGTCAGTTCTGGAACCAGTTGACCGTTGCAAAGCGGCCATCCCAGACACCCGCCTGCGGAATCGGTATGGCTCACGTATGCGCCAATGTATACGACGATATAAGTATAACCCGTCGCCGCCCATACAAGGTTGCGGAAGGCCTTGGACACCCGGACGGCCGGAGCCGAAGGAGCCCGTCCCTGCCTGGCTTCATCCTCGCGGATGCCAAGCGCCAGCATGATCGAGCTGGCAAAGGCGATCAGCGAAAAGCCGAAATGCAGCGCCATGACCGCCGACGACGTCGGATAAACGACGGCCATCGCGCCCATAAAAGCCTGAACCATTACAAATATTAGGGCCAGCAGCGCGTAGGTCTGCAGGTCTTTGCGATTCTTGCGGTACCTCCAGAAGGCCACGAACGCCGCGACGGCAAGCAGGCCGGCAGCCCCGCTGACCGCCCGGTGCGAGTACTCAATCAATGAGGCTACCGTGTGGGCCGGAACGAATTTCCCATGACAGAGCGGCCACTCGTTGCCGCAGCCAAGGCCCGATTCCGTCTTGGTGACAACGCTTCCTCCCAAAGTAGCCAAAAACATAACAAAACAGGAAATATAAGCGATCCATTTCAGTTGCTTCGTGTTCAAAGGTTTCTCACCTGCAATTTAGGATAATAAGAACCGTGTTTCTTATCAATTATTCGTTTTCCCATAAATCATTCTTCATTATAACCGATAAGGAACGGGACGACATAGTGAAACTGTGACAAAATATTCAAAAATAAAACATCGCCCCCCGGTGATTTCGAAGGGCGATGTGATTTTTGTTATTGAGATTAGCTGTTTGAACTGAATAACTCCGCGGCTGCCTACTCTTTTCTTTCGGGCGTATCATGAAGCGTGTGATATACATCCAGCGCTTTGTTCAGGAAATCCTCGATCTCTTCGCGCGACTTCCGCAGCTTGTTTACGAATCTGACCAATTCTCTTCCATCGGCATAGGCCACAAAGCTTGGAATGCCCAGAATGTTCTGCTCCTGGCTGACTTCACCCACTTTGTCTACGTCGACTTCGATGAGAGTCAAGCGATCCGCATACTTCTCCTCGACCTCCGGCATGAAAGGATCGATAAACTTGCAATCGCCGCACCAGTCCGCTTTGAACACGGCGACGACCAAATTGCTGGATTGAATGCTGACGTTGAATTCTGCGGCGGATGCCACTTGTTTCACTTGGACCATTCCCTTCTGTGTATCGTTCTTTAATTAAGTCAATCAAAATGAAGAGTGGAAGTCAAATCTTTAGGCCATACTTTGTAATAACAACGTGTGAAAATAAAGCGAGGGACTCACATGAAGCAGAATCGTCTTACACAGCTGCTGGTGAACCTGCCTTCTGCGGTCAGAGATGCAATCCGCGGCAAAGCGGAGGACATCGCCAATTCCACCAAGCTCCGCGGGGACCCTCTCCCGCTGGATTGGAACGAAGCAGCCGCCCGCACCGTCTCCGGGGAGATCGAGGAACTCCTGAAGCGGGGGGCGGCTTACCGGAATCAGGACGACGAGGAACTAACCCGAACCGACCGGGAGTTGGCCGAGGATATTCAGACGGCTACGAGCCGCGCCGGAATCAGCAACATTACGCGCACCGCCGCATATCTGGAATGCTATGAGGCCTGCCCGGAGCTGCACTGGGCCTTTCTGGCCCACATCGTATCCCGGAACGCGGGCTGGAATATGACCGACCTCCGCGGGAGCCGGGTCGCCGATATGCTGAGCGAAGAAGGCAAGCGGGCCACTTACCGGTTTCTGGAGCGCAGCAATGCGCTTATTTTTCAAGATGCCTACCCGCAGCTGCTGCTGTACCGGAAAAGCCGCGAACTTGGCGCAAGCCAGTTCCATCTGCTGCGGTATTTCAGCGTATCGCGGTTCATGAGGCCTTTCTGGGAGCGCTTCTGGATTGACCGGGGCAGCGCGCTGCTGACCGTCGGCCTGATCATCAATGAGCAGAACTATATCGAGCAGCGGGTTATCCGTCACCCTTTCTACCAGCGGCATGTCACCGAGAAATCAAACTTCCATCTATATAGTTTGTCCGGCCTCAACCAGCTGATCATCCCGCTTCGCGAGGGGACGAGCGTGACCCGCCTGGCCGGCCGAACCGTCACCGACTTCGGCAGCCTCCCCGCCCGCATCGCGCTAGGCAAAAGCCTGTACGCGATGCTCATGGGCCTTGGCGCCGTGCGCAGCGGCGCCGAGGCCTTCGCGCGAGCGGTGCCGCACAGCGGCTCGCGCGCCGATTATTGGCCGGACATCTTCACGGCCAATAAAGAAGAAGCTCTGACCACACCCTTGCAGGGGTCAGAGCTTCTTGAGAGCGAGACGCTGCCGCCCGGCGAGCGTCTCTACAGCCCCAAGCTCCTGGATGCTTGGGGCGACACGCCCTATGAGCCAATATCCCGTGAGGATTGGCTCAAGGACACGAGCGCGCTGGACGGCATCAGCGCGCCTCAGACGCCGCTGCTCTGCGACATCAGCCGCGAGCACCGGACGGGCGTGCTGAAGACCGCGCTCGCCCATGATGCTGCCGAATCCATCAAGACGGATTAGCGGCCTTGGCTCGGCTGTCCGCCGCGCTGCAGACGCATCAGCGGGGACAGCAGCTTGCGCAGCGGCCCCGGATAAGTTGCAAGCTCGTCTTTCCGGACAACGCGGAGCACGACCAGCAGCACCGGGTACAGGCCGACGACCGCCAAACCGACGATGCAGCAGGTAATGAAGAAGGCCAGACGGTCCGGCAGCACGGATACCAGGTGGATGCCCGCCTGATTGAGGCCGTAGCCGACGCCGGACAGCAGGGCGACTGTTAACAGGAAGCCCGTCCAGCGGCCGCCCATGATGGAGAAAGGCACGATTTTCTTCATCGTTCTGACATTCAGCAGCGTAATCGTCAGGAAGCACAGAATCGTTGCGAGGATGATGCCGTAAATCCCCAGCAGCGGGGCAAGCAGCAAGCTGAGCGCCAGCTTCACCGTTACGCCGATGCCAACGTGAACCATAGAGAGGTTCACCTTGTCGACCCCGATGAGGATGGAATTGCTGATCATCATCGTGATCTGAAAGATCGTCCCGAAGGTCAGCATCGCGATAATGCTGCTGCCGTCACGTGTACTGAACAGCAGCCCATTGACGGAATAAGCCGCTGTAGTCAGCGCGATGACCATAGGCATCCCCGTCAATACCGACACTCGCATCGCGAGCGTGACCTGCTGATGGAGATGCTCCTCGTCCTTCCGGGCAAATGCAGCCGAAATGATCGGCAGCAGCGACGTGCTGAGCGCGATCGCCAGAATCGGCGGAATGCCCGCGATCATTTGGGCGCGGTTTCCAAGGATACCGAGAATATATGTCGCCTGCTCCGAACCGATATGCTGGCTGAGCAGCGGTTTCAGAATCGAGCCGTCGATGAAATTGACCGCAGGCACGGTCAGCGAAGACAGCACGATCGGAATCGACAGCTTGAAGATTTCCAAATAAATTTTGGAGAAAGGCAGCCGGTTGGGATCATCCTTAGCCTGCAGCAAGCCGTCCTTCTTGTCCTGACGCTTCGTCTTTGCGTTGAAATACAGCATGACGATCAGCGCAGCCACGCCCCCAAGCACAGCTCCAAACGTCGCCGCCGCGGCAATCTCCTCGCCCTTGGCGTTCATATGGTACAGCACAAAGGCCAGCGAAATTCCCGAGCCCACGCGTACGATTTGTTCAATGACCTGCGATATGCCGCCCGCAATCATAATATTGCGCCCTTGCAGATAACCGCGCATGATTGCAATCAGTGGAAAAATCAGCAAGGCAGGAGCCAGCGTCCTGATCGCGATAGCCGCCTCCGGCACGCGGGAAGCCGCCGCATAATAAGGCGCGGCAAAATATAGCAGCAAAGACATAACAATGCCGGTAACAGCAGCAAACCAGAGCGCCGCCTGATATATCCGCTCCGACTCGGCTGGCCGGTTAAGGGCATGGCGTTCGGAGACCATTCGGCTTAGCGTGCTTGGCAGGCCCGCGGTAGCGAGCGGCAAAAGCATAAAATAAATCCCGTTAGCAAGGACATAAGATGCGTTCCCGACGTCTCCCAATATATGCTCTAACGGTACGCGCTGAAATAGGCCAAGGAGCCTTGCGATCAGCGCGGCACCAGCTAAAATCAACGTTCCTTTAACAAATGATTCCTTCTTGGACAACGATTTTTCCTTCTTTCCACTCGATTAGGCAAGAATCTAGCCTTCCCCCTAAAAAGATGCGATCCATATCACGAACAGGATAATCATCGCAAGCTGCAGCACGATCTTCACAGCCATGCTGCTGAGCAGGCCGACGACAGAGCCGATTCCAACCTTAAACGCCTTGGACAGGCTTTCGCCCTTAATCAGTTCCCCGATCATCGCTCCAATTAGCGGGCCAAGAATAAGCCCAAACGCCGGAATGACAAACGGGCCGATAATAATTCCAATCGTGCTCAGCCAGACCGACAGCTTGCTGCCCCCGTATTTCTTGACGCCCCAGGCGCCGACGGCGTAATCCGCCACGAGCAGAGCCACAACGATCAGCGTCTGGACAATCCAGAAGACCGGGCCCAATGCCTCGAACGAGAAAAACCACCCGTAGACGAAAAAGGCCGCATAAATGGCCAGTACGCCCGGAAGCACGGGGAACACCGCCCCGGCCATCCCGGTTACGAACAGCGCGATAACAATAATCCAGCCGAGTATATCCAAAGGCGGATCACTCCTCCGTCAAAATATAATCGCGAATAATCAAGGCAATGCCGTCGTCATCGTTGGAAGCCGTAACCACGTCTGCATTCTCCTTGACCGCGATTTGCGCGTTCCCCATGGCTACGCCAAGGCCTGCGGCCTGAATGGCCGCCAGATCATTCAAGCTGTCGCCGATTGCGACGACTTCCGACATTTGCAGGCCAAGCAGCTTGCAGACCATGGCCGCCCCGCTCGCTTTGTTGACCCCCTCCGGATTGATTTCAAGATTATAAGGGGAGGAGTTGGTGATTTCCAGCCCGCTTAAATTTTGCAGCTCCATGTTAATCTCATGGCGAAGCTGATCGTCGTTCGTCGTATAACCGAATTTAAGCCACTGGTTGCGCTCCAGCAGGCTCGGGTCCCAATTATCTTCCCTATATAGGCCTTCCACGGCATATGCCCAGAAGTAAACGTCTTTCTTTCTGGCAATTTCATGCATTTGGCCAATCAGCCGATAGTCGAACAATTCACGATGATACAGCTCATGG
Organism: Paenibacillus sp. FSL W8-0186; assembly: GCF_037969765.1. Classification (NCBI taxonomy): domain Bacteria; kingdom Bacillati; phylum Bacillota; class Bacilli; order Caryophanales; family Paenibacillaceae; genus Paenibacillus; species Paenibacillus sp. FSL W8-0186. The sequence continues at coordinate 4,608,951 of NZ_CP150207.1, forward strand.
GGCGTTCGCCATACCTCGCTGCCGTTGACGGTGATCATCGGGGTATCGAGTCCCAGCTGCTCACCGTAGGAGACGGCTTCATCGTAGCTTCTTCCCGTCGACAAGCAAACATGAACGCCCGCAGCCATCGCTTTGCGCAGCCATTCCTCCGTTTTCGGGGAAATCTCATGATTGCTGTTCAGCAAGGTTCCATCCATGTCCAGTGCTAGCAATTTGTACTTCAATTATTGCTCCTCCAATCCTAGATGCAATGTTTTCTCTATATATACGCCATTCTACCATAATCCCCATCAAGACATACGGTTTGCCTAATTTCTCCTGAGCTCGGTAATGAATACTCCTGGGGCAACCTCGATATCCTTGACCTGCCGGAAGCCGAACATTTGGTACAATCCCTTGGCAGGAAAATTCAATGCTCCCGTATTTACGCGAATCGAACGGCCTTGCGAGATCGTCTCCACGATATGCTCAACGAGAATGGTGGCGATTTTCTTGCGGAAATGATACGGATGCACGACCAGCCGGCAAATCTCGACCTCTTGCTCCGTCTCCTCATAAGAGATGAAGGCCACAAGCTCCCCGCCCAGCAAATATCCGACGAACTTCTCCCGGCATTGCATCATCGTTTCTACGGTATCCTGCAATTGAGGAATGCCGTCATAACCGATCAGCTCAGCTTCAACCTTGTAGGCAGGAATCTGTATATCAATCATTTTTTTGGCTGTATCGTAATTCGCAACGTCCAGCTTGATCAGCAAGCGCCAACAACTCCTTTGCTCCACAGTATTTATTAATACATTACATTACTCCTTGATCAACATTCAACACTTTTAAAAAGCAAAAGAAGCCGCATTCCGCAAAATTCGGAATTGCAGCTTTTGAAGCCAGGCCGTTACACCTTATTATGCCTTTATACCGTCATGGATTTCATGCGGCGCCGTTTATTATACCGTGCAACCAGGCCATGCAGCGGGGAGAACAGAAAAGCCAGCAGGAAGAGCAGACCCGCTACGGTAATCATGGAGCCGGCAATAGATGCATCGAGCCATTTGGCAAAATAATATCCTCCAGCCGAGCTAAGCGCACCGATGATTACGCTGTACAGCAGCATTCGGCTCAAACGGTCTGTAAGCAGGTAGGCCGTCGACGCCGGAACGATCAGCATGCCGACGACGAGAATGGCGCCCACGCTTTCAAAGGAAGCCACCGTAGAGAGCGACACGAGCCCCATGAGCAGATAATGGAACAGCGCGACAGGGATACCTAGAGCAGCGGCCAGCGCCGGGTCGAAGGCGCACAGTTTGAACTGTTTGTAGAACAAGCCGATCACAAGCAGCACAATAAACAAGGTTATGCCGAGAAACCAAACCGCGGCAGGACCCATGTTGTAGCCGTTGATAATGAGAATATCCCATTGCACATAGGCAATTTCCCCGAACAGGACGCAATCCAGATCGAGATCGATATTCGCGGCGTTCCTGCTAATCAATATAACGCCGATGGCAAACAGCGCCGTGAAGACGATGCCAATCGAGGCATCCGACTGCAGCCCACCCTGCTGCAGCAACTGAATGAGAAATACCGTAATCAGGCCGAGCACGGCCGCGCCGATCATCATGAGCAGCGAGTCTCTGGAGCCGCCCACCATAAAGGCGATCGCAATCCCCGGCAGCACGGAGTGGCTGATCGCATCGCCGACCAGCGACATTTTGCGCAATACGAGAAAACAGCCAAGAATGCCGCTGGTGGCGGCAACAAGCGTTCCGGTTAGAATAATCCAGAAATCGGACATCATTCCGCCCCCTTTTCGGCCGTATGCTGGCTAATCGTCACAGTAGCCGTATGAATTTCCAGTCTTTCGCGCACATCCTTTTGCGTGCGCCTATGCCGTATCCATTTCGCAAGCAGCCCTCTTCGCGGCGCAAATACGAGCGACACAGCAAATAAAGCTGTTGCGGCAAGCACTGTTACAGGTCCTGTCGGCAAATTGGACAATGTCGAGCTGATCAATGTGCCCGTAACGCCCGACAGGGCGCCGAACAGACCGGCTAGAATGACCATGACGCCAAGTGCATCCGTCCAGTAACGCGCAGCTACCGCTGGGGTAATCAACAAGGCCGCTACGAGTACGACGCCGACCGCCTGAATGCCGACGACTACGGCGACAACCGTGAGCAGGAGCAGCAACTGCTCATACAAGCCGACCTTCAGTCCCATCCCCCGGGCAAAGCCGGGATCGAAGCTGACGAGCTTGAATTCCTTGAAGAACAGCAGACACACCAAGACGAGCGCAAGGGAGACAGCCCCCATTAAATAAACGTCGGATAGCATCATCGAGGCAGCCTGCCCAAACATGTACTTATCAAGACCGCTCTGATTGCCGTTTCCGCTATGCTGAATTTTCGTCATCAGGACGACTCCGATGCCGAAGAAGACTGTAAGAACGATACCTAACGCGGCGTCCTGCTTGATTCTGGAGTAACGGGTCACGAAATGGATGCCGAATGTTGCCAGCATGCCTGACAAGATTGCTCCAATCATGAACAGTCCCACCGATTTCACGCCGCTAAGCATGAAGGCGATGCAGATGCCGGGCAATGCTGCATGGGCCAGCGCATCTCCGAGCAGGCTCTGTTTGCGCAGAAACGTAAAGGAACCGATCACTCCGCTGCCTAAACCGAGCAGCAGGGAGCCCATCAGGATCCATCTCATATTTGGATCGCTGAACCATCCGAGTATAGATACCAGCATCCTTAATCACTCCATCTCTATCGGTACGGCGGCGAAGTCCTGGATCATGGCAATCCGCCCTCCGTACGTTCTCTGCAAATTTTGCGGGGTGAATGTATCCTCGGTAGTCCCCTCCGCAACCAGCTCTCCATTAAGAAGGAGAACATGGTCGAAATATTCCTTGACCGTAGCCAAGTCGTGGTGGACGACCAATACGGTTTTGCCCTGCTCCTTTAATTCGTGAAGCAGCCCGATAATCGCCTTCTCCGTCGTCGCATCCACTCCAGCAAAGGGCTCATCCATGAAATACAGCTGAGCATTCTGGGCAAGAGCCCTGGCGAGAAACACCCTCTGCTGCTGGCCTCCGGACAGCTGACTGATTTGACGGTCGGCAAAGTCGGCCATACCGACTTTGGTTAGACAGTCCAACGCAATCCTCCGTTCCTCTGCCCCGGGACGGCGGAACCAGCCTAAGTGGCCGTACCTCCCCATCATCACGACATCCAGCGCATTCGTCGGAAAATCCCAATCCACCGACTCCCGCTGGGGAACATACCCGACCAGTTTGCGCTGTTCTTCATAGGGCTTCCCGTAAATTTTCACTTCCCCGTCCACCTTCGGGATCAGGCCGAGCACCGCCTTAAGCAGTGTGGATTTCCCCGCCCCGTTTGGCCCGAGTACCCCAATAAGCTTCCCGGAGGGAATTTGAAAAGATACGGAGCGCAAAACCGGTTTCTTCTGATAAGCCACCGTTAAATGCTGTACTTCCAACGGATATGAATTCATCTGCTATCGCTCCTTTATTTCCATAGGCAATGGCTGACATCCTACATTTTATTTCAACGCTTCAACAATGGTGTTAACATTATGGCGAACCATCGTAATATACGTATCCGCACCCGAACCCGGTTCGCCCAGCGAATCAGAGTACAGCTCGCCGCCGATGATGACGGCATGCCCTTTCTCCTTCGCCCCCGCGATGACCGCTTCCATTGCCTTAGGGGGAACGCTCGATTCCACGAACACGGCTTTGATTTTATTCTCGACCAAATAATCCCGCAGATTGCTGACATCCTTGGAGCCGTATTCGGCTGCCGTGCTAATGCCCTGCAAACCCATAACCTTCATGCCATAGGCGTCCCCGAAATATCCGAAGGCATCATGTGCGGTGACCAGCACCCGTCCGGATTCCGGGATTTCGTTAATTTTGTCCTTGATTTCGGCGTCCAGGGCATTCAGCTCTTCGATGTATGCCTCGGCATTTTGCCGGTACAGCTCTGCATGATTCGGATCGTAAGCGGCAAGCGTGTCCCGAACCGTCCCCGCTGCAGAAATCCACAGCTTGACGTCAAACCAAATATGCGGATCGAATTGCGTGCCATTGATATCCGCCCCAGATCGAAGCAGAGCCTGATCAATATCCTTCGAGACCGGAACCGTGTACTTGTGCCGTCCCAGCTTCTCCAAAATTTCCGTCATTTTCCCTTCGAGATGCAGCCCGCCGTAAAACACCATGTTCGCCTTATCCAGCTTCTGGATATCTCCTTGAGAAGCCTTGAATAAATGCGGGTCAACCCCCGGACGCATCAGTGCCGTGACTTGAACCTCCGTACCGCCAATTTGCTGAACGAGGTCAGCGATCATGCCCGTTGTTGCCACAACCTGAATAATCTCCTGTTCTTCTCCCCGCAAGGCATGAATCATCCCCCCCTCGACTTTGGAGCATGCTGCCACTATGATCAATGCCAGTACGCTAAGCGTCATTTTCAAGCGCTGCAGCGGACCCTTCTTGACTTTTAACTGATCCATTCCATTCCCTCCCAAATATCCCGGTCAATTTATTATTTTTTGTGTTGTTGAGCGGGGAAACATATGTTTCCCGTCGCCTCAATTGTTTGCCCTATAAAATAAAGTTTCCCTAGTGCAAATTTTAAGGCATACCCATACAAAAAAGCAAGAGAAAAATTTTCTCTTGCTTCCATCCTCCGGCTTATACGCCTGATTCGGCGTGGGTTATTCCTTCCGGCCCTGCTTCTTAGGCGCGCCGTCCAGCCCGTATTCCCAATCGTATGCCTCAAAAATTTTGCAGGCAATCGGCGCGGCGCTCGTCGACCCGAAGCCGCCCTCCGGGACAACGACGGCCACGGCCAGCTTCGGTTTCTCCCGGGGAGCAAAGGCGATGAACACCCCGTTATCGATCTTACGGCCCTTATAGTCCTGCTCCGAGGTTCCCGTCTTACGGGCAAAATCATACGGGAAGCCGTTAAATGCTGACACATCCGTCTTCATCCCAGCGATGACCTTATCCCAGTGCTCCTTTTTAAAGTTCACTTCATTCAGTACTTTCGGCTCGAATACTTTAACCACATTGCCGTTTGAATCGGTAATTTTGCTCACCAGGTGCGGTTCCATCCGTTTGCCGCGGCTCGCCAAGGTAGCAGTATACTGAGCTAATTGCAGAGGAGTATATTTCGCCTGCTGGCCGAAGGAGGCATAGACCAGCCTTGCCAGTTCACTCTCCCCCTCGTCCCGGTAATCCAGTATACCATAGAATTCTCTCGGTAAATCGATGCCGGTCGACACACCAAGGCCAAATTCTTTCATATATTCATCCCATACTTCGATTCCTTTGCTCCTGTACTTTCTGTAAAGCCTCTTGCCTACCATATCAACCATAAAAGCGTTCGAGGATTTGTATATCGCCTTGGACGGATCCATCGGGCCGTAGGCAGCACGACCGGAATTCCGGACGCTGGAGGAGTCGTTTTTTCCGAAATAAACGATCCCCTTGTCATTGTATTGAGCATTTGCCGAGAACAGGCCCTCATTCAACCCGATAAGAACCGACAACGGCTTGACCGTCGATCCTAAATATACGGTAGAGTCAAAAGTATGCCCGGAGCGTCCCGAGCTGATGGGAGTAACCGTCCCGTTCTGGTAATTATTCTCGATCCGCTTCCAATCCTCGGCTGATATCCCCCCGCTCTGCCATACGTTTGCGTCATAGTCGGGCATGCTGGCCATCGCCACAATATTCCCGGTCTCCACTTCCATGGCTACCGCATATCCCGTTTTGGCATCCGGATGCAGCTTGCCGGAGACCCGGTTGCTGTGCAGCCATTTCAACTGATCGGTTATGGCCTGCTGGGCAGCCAGCTGTACACTTTTGTTAATGGTCGTATGCAGATCGTACCCCTTCTCGGGCGCAGTCCATTCTGGAATCCCCTTGACCATGTTCCGTGAATTTACAGCAATTTTCTTGAAGCCGTTTTTACCACGCAGCTCGTTTTGATAATACAGCTCCAGCCCATCGTATCCCACATGTTCGGTCTCCGTATACTGCAAAGCCGGATTGGACTCGCCTGATGCTCTAATTTCCTTGTAGAAGTCCAAATTCGTTGACGCATTCGCGTACTTCCTCATGTATCCGACCGTTTGGACGGCCACTTGATCCGGGTCATAATAACGGACACTCTCTTCCAGCACCTCGATCCCCGGGAATTGATCCTTCCGCTCCAAAAAATAAGCGATTTCCCTTGAGTTGAGCCCCATCTTGATCCGCCGGGGCTCGAAGCCGCTAGCCTTCCGATATTCCAAATCCAAAGCATCGATAATTTCGTCAAGCGTGAGCGCTCCTTCGTTTGCATCGCCATGCGCATCGAAAGCAGCCTTTAGCTTCTTCGCTAATTCTATGGCCTCAGGGCGATTCTCTTTCCCACGCTCCGTGCTCTGGCTATAATCTTTCTGCAGCGTAATGTACAGAGATTGCACCGACATAGAGTAAGCCAGCTTCTCTCCCCCGGCAGCGTAGATCGTCCCCCGAATCGGCGGAAGCGGAACATCCTTGAGCTTCAAATCCACCCCCTGCTCTGCCAGGGATGGCCCCTCAACAAATTGCAGAATAGCCAGACGGACGATCATCACCGTAAAAATCAGGAATGTGCTAAAAAAGAAAAAATTCAGGCGAATATTAAAGTGCCGCTGCAGCCTGCTCTCCTGCTCCAGGACATCCTCCGAGTAATACCTCTTCATCGCATCGCTCTCAACTTTCATTAATATCTCATAATATGAAATAATTGTAACATGACGGTTGAGAAAAGAGCCAGCTATCTTTGCAGCGAACAATAGATCCAGAAATAAAAAAGCGGCTTCGCCTGGCTTATAGCCGGGAAGCCGCTCTATCTTCTCATTGAGCCTGCCATATCTTCATAGAATCACGGGTTAACAGGCGAATTCTGCTCCGTTTCCGTTTGTTTTGCTTTCTTCGGTACGCCGTCCAATCCGTATTCCTGATCGTACGCGTCGAAGATTTTCCGCGCGATCGGCGCGGCGCTCATTGAGCCGAACCCGCCCTCAGGGACAACAACTGCTACAGCAAGCTTAGGATTCTCCCGCGGTGCAAAGGCGATAAATACACCATTATCGATCATTTTGCCACGATAGCTCTGCTCTGATGTTCCAGTCTTGCGGGCAAAATCATAAGGGAAGCCGTTGAATGCGGAGACATCCGTCTTCATCCCGCTGATTACCTCGTTCCAGTGCTCCTGTTTGAAGTTCAATTCATTCAGAACCTTAGGCTCGATTTTCTTGACGATGGTGCCATCGGAATCGGTAATTTTGTTGACGAGATGCGGCTCCATCCGCTTGCCGCGGCTCGCCAGGGTAGCCGTGAATTGAGCCAGCTGCATGGCGGTATATTTTCCCTGCTGGCCAAAAGAAGCATAGACCAGTCTCGCCAGCGGCGTCTCGTTCTCATCCTTGTATTCGAGCTTGCCCAAATATTCGGAGGGCAAATCGATGCCGGTTGATACGCCAAGTCCGAAATCCTTCATGTACTTATCCCATACGTCGATTCCTTCAGCACCGTATTTGTTGTACAGCCTCTTCCCGACCATATCGACCATAAAGGTGTTCGAGGATTTATAAATGGCTCTAGACGGGTCCATCGAGCCATAAGCATGGCTTCCGGAGTTTCTTACTCTGGAGGAGTCGTTACGCCCAAAATAGGCGATCCCTCTGTCATTGTAGGTTGTATTCGTTGTGAACAACCCTTCATTTAATCCAATCAGCACAGATAGCGGCTTAATTGTTGATCCGAGCAGGATGGTTGATTCGAAGTTGTGGCCCGAGCGGCCTGAACCGAACGGAGTAATCGTCCCGTTCTTATAGCTATTCTCGATTTCCTTCCACACCTCGCCGCTCACGCCGCCGCTCTTCCATACGTTCGAGTCGTAATCAGGCATGCTGGCCATCGCGATGATGTTGCCAGTCTCTACCTCCATAGCTACGGCATAACCTGTCTTTGCATTAGGGTGCAGCTTGCCGGATACCGGATTGGTGTGCAGCCACTTCAGCTGGTCGGTGATGGCCTGCTGGGCGGTTAACTGGACATTCTTGTTGATCGTCGTATGCAAATCATACCCCTTCTGCGGAGCGGTCAGCTCCGGAATGCCCGTCGCCATGTTTCGCGGGTCAATCGGAACGCTTTTGTACCCGTTCTTGCCGCGGAGCTCATGCTGGTACTGCATCTCCAATCCGTCGAAGCCCACAAATTCCTCTGCCGTATACTCCAGCCCGGGATCTTTGTTCTCGGCGGCCATCGTTTCCCGGACCGAATCGTACCAGGATACGTCCAGCGTAGAGCTGAACTTCCGCAGATAGCCGATCGTCTGGACGGCAACCCGGTCCTCGTCATAATGGCGAATGCTCTCCTCTACGATATCGAGTCCCGGGAACTGATCCTTGCGCTCCAGGAAATAAGCGATCTCCTGGTCCGTCAGATCAATCTTGATCCGGCGGGGCGCAAAGCCGTTGGCGCGCCGGTATTCCAAATCCATGGCATCGACGATGTCATCAAGCGTCATCGGCGTACCGTTCGGATCGCCGTATTTATCAAAGGCCTCCTTCAGCTTCTCTGCCAAAGCTATAGCTTCAGGACGATTCTCTTTCCCCCGTGTCGAGTTCTTGCTGTAGTCCTTCTGCAGCGTGATATACAAAGATTGCACCGGCGTAGAATAAGCCAGCTTCTCGCCGCCGGCTGCATAGATCGTTCCCCGCGTCGGCGGCAGCGGAACATCCTTCACTCTAAGGCCTGTTCCCTGCTGGGCCAGCGTCGGCCCTTCCACAAACTGCAGAATAGCCAGCCGGACGATGATCACCGTAAAAATCGCAAACGCGCTGAAAAAAAATAAATTGAGGCGAATATTAAAATGACGCTGCAGCTCTATTTCCTGCTCGCGCGGATCATCTGAATACACTTTTTTCATGGCCGAAGTCTCGCTTTCTTATGTTCGAACATTGATACCTTTATTGTAACATACCGGCTTGCAGTCATTTCAAGTGCTGGCCGGTCCGGACTTTCTCTCTTAAATTACTTTATCCGCGATATGGGTATCATTAAATGCGGGCGGATTGAACCAGTCCCCGCTTCTTGCCCAAGTCGCGTCCAACGGAACCCAAACGTCCTTCTCGGACAGATATACCTCGTTCCAGGCATGAGGGCCATAGCCGCCGCGGCCGTCATATCCAAGCCCTGTTACGACTTTGACCTGCAGCCCCAGCGAACGGGCCATCACCGCATACAACCGGGAATAATCGATGCACACTCCCCGCTTGCTGTCATAGGTCATTTGCGGCGTCTGCTCGTTCCAAATGCCCTTCTCCTCATAATCCCGGACCTTATCGTAATCATAGGCTACTCTTGTCCCGATCCATTCATAGAGCAGGCGCGCCTTCTCCTCGTCGCTCCTTGCCCCTACCGTGATTGCGGCTGCAGTCTGTTCGATGTCGCGGGGAATTTCTGCATCGATAACCTCGTAGCGCCGCTGCAGAATCCCCTCTAGCTCCTCCCCGACTCCCCGGGTAAATACCGGAAGCTTGTCCTTGATCAGCTCACCGGTAAGAGGCTCGATAACGGTCCGGGCTCCTTGCTGGTATACGGGAGAGGCCTCAACGTAGCGGCTGAAGCTGCTGTTCGGAAACAAGGTCACCAGGATGAACAACACTGCGATAACCATCAGGCAGCGCGCAGCTCCTATGACCCCGCCGATTCCAGCTCCCGCTAGGCGGCTGAGCAACGATGCAGTTCCTTCACGGCCCGAAGCAATCCGTCCGAATAAGGAATCGCTCCCGAATGCAAAGGCGCAGACAAGCCCCATGATCGAACGAATTAGCCAGTAACTGAGTATGAATACAACGGCAAGGCGCATTAACGGAAAATCCCTTACCGCCGTAACTAACGTATAATAAAGCTGCTCCCATTTCGAGAGCTCCCGCAAAGGCGGGGCATAGCCGCTTAGCCACTGCTGCACCCTCGGAGCAATCCACATCGTGAACGGAACAGAGAACACCAAGCTGAGCAGTGACAGCAGCCCGCCGCTAAAAAGCGTAAAGAGCCGGCCTGCCGAGCGGGAAGCCCCCCGCAGCAGGCCTTGCAGTATTGAAATAGCCATAATGAGCATGAGCAAGGCGGAAATCATGTTGTATTCCCGCAACCCGTCTATCCAGATTTCCGTCATGTCCGCCCCCTGTCGTCATATTATTTTGCGTGTTTCTGTGCCTCTTGGACGAAGGCTTCAAGCGTATCGTTCATTTTCCATTCGCCTAGGGAGACACCGCGAAACGCGACCTTCACCTTGTCCTTCCCCAGCGTCCCGGTCACTTCCAGGTTTGGGGTAGTGATCGTAAAGGTTCCGTCGCCGTTCTGAACCCATTTGGCGTCCTTGGCTTCGTTCTTCATCGCGTTCAGCACTTCATTTCTGCTGTATTCCACCGCCTGATCCTTTACCGTGCTAACGGCATCCCCGATATCCTTCAGCGAAATGCCGCTGTAAATGACTATAAAAGCAGCGATAACGAGAACCAGCGCCCACTTCACAACCGTCTTTACTAAATTCACGACGAGAAGCAAAACGACCAGCGCAATGACAATCACGAGCCAATTCTGCTTCAGAAATTCAGTCCATACCTGTACATCCATCATTTTCCGCACCTCTACCGTCTCATTTTCTCTTAAATTAAACGTATCAAACCCGCACTTAGTTTCATCTCAAATTTGTAGGATTCCACAGTGTAAGTTATTATACATGATCGGCCTAAGCGATGTCAGCTAACCCTCGTTATATTTCCAAGTATTCCAGGATTACGGACTGCCTTTGATTTAAAAGGGTATAAGTTCGTCCCCTGCAACGTACAAGTAGAGCATAAGGGAATTACTCAGGAGGCAAGGTATGATGAAAATGGCATTTTGGCTCTACTTTTTTTTGTTCCTCGCTTTCTTTGATTTGCATGCGCAATACCCGATTCTAACCCCCTTCGCCCTTTCCATAGGCGCAGCTCCCGTGTTCATCGGCTGGATGATGGGAATTTACGCGCTCACGCATCTGCCCGGCAACCTGATTGCCGGACAGGGGGTCGACAAGCACGGGAGCAAAGGCTACATGATCTTCAGCCTGATCTCCGCCGGAATCATCCTGCTGCTGCAGGCTCAGGTTACTGAGCCGTGGCAGCTCCTCGTTCTCCGCTCCATCAGCGGTTTTGTGCTGGCGTTTTTATCTCCGGCCTGTCTGGCTCTGCTCGCTTCGCTATCTAAAGATCCCGTCGGCCAAGGCAAGCTGATGGCCGGACATGGCGTAGTGCATACGCTCGCCTCCGTTGTCTCCCCTGCAGCTGGCGCCTTTCTGGTCGCGCAAAGCGGCTACGCTATGACCTTCCAGTCCCTGGGCTGGCTGCTGATCGTTACGGGGATCATCGCCATATTTATGGTTCATGAGCCCCGCCCTACAGGCATTCGAAGCACAGGGGCCGTTCTCAAGAACGAACACGGGCCCGCGGTATTTCAGGTAATTCCCTTCAGGTATTTCTTATTGCCCTTCGCCGTTTCCTGTTCGCAGGGAATATTGTTCTTCGAGCTCCCGCTGCAGCTCGGGGGCACAGAAGGGATTATGCATACTGGCATTCATTTTTCGATTATCAGCCTGGGAGCCTTGGTCACCCTGTCAATGTTGTTCCTAAGCCACTACTCCCCCTATTTGCGGACACATCTAGGAATATTGGGCCTCGCCCTGTCTTTCTTCTCCCTTGCGGCACTGGATACCGTTCCGCTCGCTATGTCGCTATTCGCGCTCGGGATTGCCAAAGGCGTTGTGTATCCTGCGATGTCATCCCTGTTCATTGATCTGAGCGGCGGAGAGCGGCTAGGAACGGTATTCTCCCTGCAATCGATCGCCATGTCGGTAGGTTCCTTCGTTGGTCCCATTGCCGCCGGGGCGATTCACGGCTCGTTTTCTCCCTATTTTGCCGCTTTCCTGCTCTTGATGAGCGTTATTATCCTGGTGCCGCCAGCGCGCAAAAAGGGTCTAAGCCTTCCGCCGCTGCCCACGCCGACAAACCTCCGCTAATTTCGAATGGCAGCGGTGCTTGGCGGATGCGACTCCGTGCTTCCCATGGCTTCTTTTCCAAGCTTTAGGCTGCTGCACAGTGCAATGGCGACGAATGCACATAGTATAACTGTAGTCACCGACAGTTGGCGAAAGTGAGGTGAAACAAATGGGCAATATCGCTGCTTGCGGACCCGGACCGATTGCACCCGGCGGTTTCTGGACATCAACGGGCGTTATCCTTGTACTGTACATCTTACTGGTGATCATCCTGCGAGCTCCTCTGTTCTAAAACAATTGCGCTTCACTATTGGCGGTCTGCCGTTGGCAGGCCGTTTGCTTTGGTTCGTTTTTGCATGATCTGTTGTTGCGGTATACACTAGAGGGGATCTGATACTATCCAGCCATTCTTATCGATAACATCCTGCCAGAGGTGATCTCATTGTCGATCTACATCATTGTTGAAGGAAAGAACGACCGGAGCAAGCTGCGGCGCATACTCAGCGAGGAAATAACGATCCTGTGCACTTTCGGCACTTTGAACTCCTTGAAATTGGAGTCGCTTCGCAAGCAAATCAAGGATGACGAGGTATTCTTGTTTATGGATAACGATTCCTCCGGCAAGCGAATTCGCGGAATACTTCGCGATGCGTTTCCCGATGCCGGGCATATTTATACTAGAAGGGGTTACGCCGGGGTGGAAGGAACGCCGGAAGAATACCTGATCGCGCAATTAGAAAAAGCCGGGCTGGAGGATTACATCAACTATCCCCCGCCCGGCTTCGCATGAGCCCTTATTCCTTCGCCAATCTCGCCACGACACTCGCAATTTCCTCCGCGGTAGCGTCAGGACGGAACATTTCGCGAATGTTCCCCTTGCGGTCGACAAGCCCTATTAGATCCATGTGGACAAAGTTGCCGTCCCTGTCTTGGTTCACTAGTATTTTAAATGAGTTCATTGCCAAATCGATAACCTGCTGCTGATCTCCCCGCAAAAAATACCAGCCGGAATAATCCGCCTTGAATTTGTCGCCAAATTCCTTAAGCCGCTCCCTCGTATCCCTCTCCGGATCAAAGGTCACCGACACGATCGTCGCATCCTTGCCGAACAATCCCTTCTCCTTCAGTTCATCCTGCACCTGGGAAAGCCTTAAGGTCGTAACCGGGCATACGTCCGGACAGTTGGAGAAGAAGAAATAGAACAGCCTTACCTTCCCGTTCGTATCCTCAAGCGCCACGTTATTGCCGTCCACGTTCTCCAGCGAGAACGGAGCAACGGTGCCGATTACCGGAAGCTTTGGTTTAGCGAGGGAGCTCCATAGCAAATATCCGGCCAGGATCACGCAGATGGCCAGCATGATCCATGTCCATTTATATTTTTTTAACAAGGTCATTACAGTGCCTCCATCATTTCCTTTGCTGTCAGACCGGTTAAATCCGTACGGTATCCAGAATCATCACGATCAAGCTGATCGTCAAATAATTCACGGAGAAGATGAACACTTTCTTGGCCCAGGTATCATCATCCTGCGAACGAATGCCCTTAAGCGCCATATACAGCCAGATGACGGACAGCGCCTCTCCGATAATCAGGAACCAGATCCCCGTATAACCGTAAACGTACATTAATACAGGTATGGGAAGCAGCAGTGCAAGATATGGAATCATCTGCAGCTTCGTTCTTGGAATTCCTTTGACGACTGGAAGCAGCGGATAACCGGCTGCCCGGTATTCCTCGACCCGGCGGATGCCGAGTGCCCAGAAGTGCGGAGGCTGCCACAAGAACAGGAGCGCAAACAGCAGCCAGGCTCCCAGATCCACCTTGCCTGTAACGGCCACATAGCCGATCACCGGCGGCATTGCTCCTGATATTGCACCAATCGAGGTGCTCCAGGTTGACGTACGCTTCAGCCACAGCGTGTACACGACGACGTAGACGAACATCCCTACAGCGCCGAATAATCCTGCGAGCAGGCCGGAGAAGCTGAACAACACTGCTAAACCAAATATGCCGAGAATAATCGCATACCATAATACGATTCGCGGCGACAGTTTGCCGGTAGGCAAAGCCCGCTTCTTCGTCCGCTCCATCTTCATGTCGAAGTCACGGTCGAAATAATTGTTGAACACACAAGATGAAGCCATTACAAGAACGGCTCCCAGTATCGTCCAGATTAATTTCCCATATTGCAAATCCCATTGAGAGGCCAGCCAAAACCCGGCAAATACCGCAATGACGTTAGAGCGGATAATCCCCGGTTTCGTTAAGGCTATGAAATCTTTCCAAGTTGCCGTTTCTCCCGGAGGAGTTGGTCTCACGGACAACGCAGGGGAATCCGATGGAGCAGTATAGCCTAGTGGTTTTTCCATGCGTTATATCTTCCTCCTATGCTTATATATATAAGATCAATTAAATTTCTAATGAATATACCCTCTTGCTATAAACTTTATCATATCAAAACATCGAAGTCTCTGACAATCGTTACATAATGATCAAGTTATTATGACAATTCCGTGACGACAGCAAAGAAAACCCGGATTTTCATCCGGGTTCTCTTGTTTTCAGCCTGGCCCTTCACCTAGCTTGTTGCTTATTTAGTAATAAACCCCATCATGCGCTGAACGTCTGAAAGCGTCTGCTCCGCCATCTCCGATGCTCTCTCTGCTCCCTGCTTCAAAATATCGAAAATTTCTCCAGTCTCCCTGATCTCACGGTATCGCTGCTGCAGCGGTTCAATGAGGCCAACTACGACTTCAGCCAGATCCTTCTTGAAGGCGCCATACATTTTGCCCTCATAGAGACGCTCGACTTCAGCCACCGGAATTTCAGCACACTGGCTGTAAATTGAAATGAGATTGCTTACCTCCGGCTTGTTCTCCCGATCGAATCTCACTTCGCTGCCCGAGTCGGTCGTCGCGCGGCTGATCTTCTTGCGGATATCGGCCGGCGAGTCCAGGAGCGAAATATAGCTCCCCGGATTCGGATTGCTCTTGCTCATCTTCTTCGAAGCGTCATCCAGCGACATAATGCGGGCTCCTACCTCCGGAATATACGGCTCAGGAATGGTAAAGTATTCTCCAAATCTGCTATTGAAGCGTCCAGCCAAATCGCGGGTCAGCTCCAAATGCTGCTTCTGATCATCACCTACGGGCACCAGATCTGCATTGTATACGAGGATATCCGCTGCCATCAGTGAAGGATACACGAACAACCCCGCGCCGACGGATTCCTTGCCCGCCGACTTATCCTTGAACTGAGTCATCCGCTCCAGTTCTCCCATGGCGGTCTGCGTAGTCAGGATCCACCCCAACTGCGCATGCTGCAGGACATGGGACTGCAGGTACACATTTGCTTTAGCTGGATCAATACCGGCCGCAACGAACAATGCCGCCACTTGTTCGGACTGCTCCCGCAAAGCAGCCGGATCCTGAGGCACCGTAATCGCATGGAGATCGACGACCATGAAGTTGCACAAATGCTCATGCTGGAGTTTTACGAAGTTTCTCAGTGCGCCAATATAATTCCCAAGAGTTAATTTTCCGCTGGGCTGAATGCCAGAAAGAACTTTTTTCACCATAACTTCCTCCTCGATATTTGGTAAATTAGGCAGAAACACAAAAAGCCCCACGCCCGCAAGGGACGTGAGACCGTGGTGCCACCCTTATTCGTCAAGCCCCGTAAAGCAGCTAACCGCTGACAAGCAGAGTCTTGACCTTGAAGCTCCGTAACGTGGAGCATAGCCGGCCGGCTTACTGGGACGGATCATTCGAACTGTCTTTTACGCTCGGCGCTCCAGGGTCCATTCAGCCTAAGCAGCTCCGCCGGTTCGCATCACCCACCGGCTTTCTGCGGAAGAAGTCCGCTTCGCTTACTTGTCCCTGTCATCGCGTTGACTATTGTTAAAATTATATGTCCAATGATACTCGCCGTACGGCTTACGTGTCAACTTCCGTTTCTCGTCCCCAGGAAAAAGTGTTATGATAAGGCTAGTTATTTGAATTCGATTATTTGTGGGAAAAGGAGCATCGATATGAAAAAAGTGACCAAAGGGCAATGGAACGGTTACGATACTTATACGTTACATAGCCGTGAGCTTGATGTCACGCTGCTGCCCCGCCTTGGCAATAATGTCATCCGCATATGGGATCATGTCCAGCAACGCGATGTACTTCGCCGCCCAGACGAAAGTGAACTCGATTTCTATTTGCAAAAGCCGTATCATTTCGGGATTCCTCTGTTGATTCCGCCCGGAAGAATTCGTAGGGGACAATTTACTTATGCCGGACAGGAATACCAATTTGACCGCAATACGGCCAATGACAACCATATTCACGGTCTTCACCGTACGCAAGCCTGGTGCGTCAGCGACATCGAAGAAGACGATGAGGGCTGTTCGATTACTACGGAATTCATCACTTCAGACGACCCGAATTGGGTTCGGCAGTTCCCAGTACCGCTTAAGCTGGAAATGACATTACGCCTGCAAGGGGCGAAGCTTATGCAAACGTTCCGGATTCACCACTTGGGAGATCGTCCTGCTCCTTTCGGGCTTGGCCTGCATACCTGGTTTTTATTGGATGGCCAGCCTGATAAGTGGACGATTACGCTGCCCGTCTCCGGGAAATATAAATTAGACGAGGAACTGATTACAACTGGTGAAGTCGAGCCGCTCGGCGAGCTTGAGGAGCTCACCGGTGGGTTGAAGCTGCAGGGGATGGATTTCGATACGATGTTCAGGATCGGCGACAACCCTGTCCGGGCCACGCTTATGCATGACGATGGATATGGCCTGGTCTACTCGGCCGACCCCGCTTATTTCAAGCATTGGGTGCTGTATACGAAGGGAGCAGCCGATCAGTTTCTGTGCATCGAACCTTATACCTGGCTCCCGGATGCGCCTAATTCGGGATTGCCCAACGAAGATACAGGGCTCATCGAGCTTCAGCCCGAGCAAAGTCTGGAGCTTAACCTGCAGTTGGAAATGATCCACCCCGAACCTAATTAAGTTCTATCTGCAGCTTTGAACGGGATCTATGGAATGAAGCAAGCAATTCTCTGCGGAGAATTGCTTTTTTGTGCGTTGCAATAATTACCAGAGCTATAGCTAGAAACAAGACTGCATATTTTAGCTCACGAAATCCATACTAAATTCACAAAGGCAAAGGAGGTGACAAACATGGCAAACGGAAGCCGTTCCAACAACCTTGTCGTTCCTCAAGCGAACGCTGCTCTGCAGCAGCTGAAATATGAAGCTGCACAAGAACTGGGCGTTCAAATTCCACAAGATGGTTACTACGGTAACTATACTTCCCGCGAGACCGGGTCTCTCGGAGGTTATATTACAAAACGTCTGGTTCAAATCGCTGAACAGCAATTGTCGGGTCGTTCTAACCAGTAATTAGCTTGTTCTATTCGCCGATAAAAAGGCAGGCGGTCTGCAATTTAGCAGGTCGCCTGCCTTTCCCATCGTTTCAAGCGTATGATTACACACGTTATTACAGGCATGTTATGAGATATCATGATATGTACTCGCCGGGTCCTTTCTCGAATAGCGCTGTATCATCAAATTCGCCATGTTGTAATTGGATTCCAAGATAGCATCCACAATAATCGTATCCTGCCGCAGTGCAAACTCATAGCTAATTTCCCCGTGCGTCCAGTAACGTTTGAACCTCAAGGCTTCAATAGCCATCGCTTTAAACGATTTCAACTGCTGATTTGTTAATCCTCTATCCTCCTCAGACAATTGTCCGTTACGACCTGCAATCGGATTATGGCGGATACCGAATTTCCCAATGGCATTATTGCGAATTTGAATAAAAACAGTTCCCGAGGTCATGCCGGATAATTCTTCTTCAAGCTCCTTAAACACCATGTCAACCTGCCTGGCAAGTGAAAGCTGGTCCGTCTTCAGCATATCCACCCTCCCTTCACATATAATTCCCCATCTAGGGCTTACGCCTCATTATATTCCAATATGACTAGCCGATCAACAATATAAAACAAAAATGGTTATTTATTACTATATCTATAGTTTTTTCAACAATTATAAATTAGCTTGTTCGCCAAATTACACACTTTTACGACAGCTTTCTTCCCTTTATTTTTCAGGGTTTTCGCGCTTATTCCCTGTTCGGGACAAAGTCGATTTTGCATTCATACGCCTGATGTAAATTTCAGTATAAGCAGTGACATATTTTGCACTACAGAATGTCAACATGTAAAATCAACATGGCATAAACTAGTTCTTTATACCCATCCATTTAGCTGTTATTTCTGATGATTCCGACAAAATGATGATTTTCGGCAAAAAAAAGCGGGGCTTCTGTTCAAAAGCCCCGCCCCGCTGAATTCATTTATTCTGTCAGTTCCAAGAACGCCTTGACGTCAGCTACAGCCAGGGCCATAGCCTCTCGCCAGAAGTCCGGCTGCGTTAGATCGACTCCAAGATGCTTGCTGGCCAGCTCTTCAACAGTCATTCGTCCCGTATCCTGAAGCAAAGCATCATATTTCGCTGCAAAGCTCTGTCCTTCCCGCTGCGCTCTTGCATACAACCCGGTACTGAACATGTACCCGAACGTGTAAGGGAAGTTATAGAACGGCACATCGGTAATATAGAAATGCAGCTTGGACGCCCAGAAGTGAGGGTGGTAGGAGGCTAGCGCCCCATGGTATGCTTCACGCTGCGCTTCCTCCATTAAAGCTGACAGCTCGCCGGCGCTAAGCTCCCCTTGCTTTCTTCTCTCATAGAAGCGCGTCTCGAACAGGAATCGCGCATGGATGTTCATGAAGAAGCTGACACTGCTGCTGATTTTGTCGGCGAGCAGGCTCAGCTTCTGCTTGTCGTCCGCCGCATTGTTCACGAGGGCATCCGCCACGATCATTTCCGCAAAGGTCGAAGCAGTTTCCGCTACGTTCATCGCATAATCCTGATTGAACTGCGGAAGTTCATCCATCAGATACTGGTGATAAGCGTGGCCCAATTCATGCGCCAGCGTAGAGACGTTGGATACCGTCCCCCCGAAGGTCATGAAGATGCGCGTCTGTCCGCTGACCGGAAGCGACGTACAGAAACCGCCCGGGCGCTTGCCTGGACGATCCTCCGCTTCGATCCAGCGCTTGTTGAACGCCTCGGCAGAGAAATCCGCCAGCTTCGGACTGAAATTGCGGAATTGCTTCACAATCTCCTCTGCGGCCGCCTCATAGGAGATTTTGTCCGCAGACTCTCCGAGGGGCGCATCGACATCGCTCCAGGACAACTGCTCCAATCCCATCAGCTTGGCCTTGCGGTTCAAATAAGCCACGAACACGGGCTTATTCTCTTCAATGACCTGCCACATCATGTCCAGCGTCGCTTTGGACATCCGGTTAATGTCCAGCGGTTCCTTCAGGATATCGCTCCAGCCTCGTTTTTCGTATAGCTTAATGCGGAAGCCTGCCAGCCGATTGAGCGTATCAGCGCAATAGTCCGCGACATCGCTCCAGGCCTGTTCCCAGTTTTTGAATGTCTCTTCCCGCACTGCGCGGCTGTTGTCCCCCAGCTTATTGGCCGCCTGGCCTACGGACAGGGACGTCTGACTGCCGTCTTCATCCTCGAAAGGGACCGCTACTTTCGACACGATAGTGTCGTAATGCTGTCCCCAGCCGTGATAACCGTCGATCGCCAAATCGGATGCCAGGCTCTCCAGCTCCGGAGCGAGCTTCTCACGGGCAGCGGCGCGCTTTTCACTCAGCACGAACGAAATCGGGGCGACCTCCTCGCGAGACATCCACAGCTCCCAAAGCTCGTCATCTGTGTTGCGCAGCACATTTTGAAACAGGGTCATCGCGTTCTCATAGGCGGCACGCAAGGTAGTTACTTTGCTGGAGAGCTGAACAGCCTTCTTATCATGCTGGTTCTCTGCCGTTAGGCAGGCCACGAAGCTGCTCGCTTCGCCGATTCTGCCTGCTGCGCTTTGCAGCCCGGCAATCAGGCGATCCAGGCCCGCTGCCTCTTCCAGGCTTCCCGGGGCGCTGAATTGCTGCAGTTCCTGGTGCATCGCCGCGATATCCTTCTGAAGTTGCTGCAGGAATGCCTCAAAGTCTGCTGATGAAGAGCCTCCCGCAAAAATAGAATCCAGCTCCCAGGTCTGTTGTACCGGATTTGTCAATTGTGCCATATTACGCATCCTTTCCTTATGCCAATGTTGATGCCACCGGCATTAAAAGTGTATGATATAGAAACCAGATCGACAGGAGGGGATCATTTGAAACCACTGCAAGTCTCACCGGAAACTGCCGTTAAACTAGCCGAAAAATTAAAGGTGCCTCTCGAGCACCTTATGCATATGCCGCAGCATATTTTAATGCAAAAAATCGCGGAGCTTGCCAAAGAAGAAGCGAACAAGCCTTCACCTTCGGACGATTCGGGTGCGTCCTCATGATACCTTTTGAAAGGGCTCTGCCTTACGATATCTTAATGGGCGATGTATATGCGCCGAAATGCCCTTTTTGTGGACAAGAGAACGTCCTTCTTCCCCTGAAGCCTCGTGAAGTGCAAAGCGTGCACGAAGGAAAGAAGAAGCTGCTCGTCTTTCCATGCTGCAAGAATAAGCTGACGCTGCTGGACAGCGACTCCGATTACTTGCTGACCGATACGGTCGTGCGCAGGTGAGCAGCAGCCTTCAAAGGGCAGAAGGGGCCGTTCCCTCTTCCCCATGAACGGCCCCGTAGTTCGGTGCTATAAGCTTAAGATCAACAAGCACATCAACGGGCTTATCCCGTAATCTCTTCCGTCAGCTCTTCCCCTTTGCTGAGCATTTCTTCCCGCAGCAGCGCCCATTGCTCACGGCAGGCGCGAATCATTGAGGCATCGATGATTTTCTTATCGTTGATCACTTTTGAGAACCATTTGACAGCTTCATTATATGCTCCGATTCTGCGGTTTAATTCACCAATCAAATACATGAGGCGCGCATCGTTGCCGCTAATCCCTTCGTTTTCGAATACCTTTATGTAAGAACTCAAGGCATGTTTCAAAAAGCGCTGCTCCTGTTCATGGTCCTCTCGATAACGGTACAGCCAGGCAATATGGTGAAGCAAGCTCGCGATAATCCGCTCCTTCTCACCGATCGTCTGCGCGCAGAGCAGGGCGAGTTTGTAGGTCTCCAGCGCATGTTCCCAGGTTCTTGCTCCGCCGTAGCTCCGTTTTACGAGCCGGTTGCTAATATTCTGCTCGAATTCGCGGCGCTGCCGTTCCGTCAGGCGGTCATTCGAATTCTCCGTCGAAGCGAAGCCGCAAGATGGACACACTCGCACCACATAATAATCGGGATTCTCATCGCGGTAATAGCCGCAAAAGTCCGTATCTGTCCGGATCGACCGCTTCAGGCTGGGCCTGACTCGCGATGTCGAAAATTCATTCTGGCAATAAGCGCAGGTCACCTTGATTTTGTAAAGAGGTTCCAGTTCCACACGATTACTTCCTTTCATCGCCGTTGTAAGACGTTATATCATCACTTTCGTCTTTATCCTTAGGGCGTGTTTACGAAATGAAAAGCAGGTCCAGACAACCGTTTAATGACAAAATCCTTTAATTCTTCCTCAATTCCAACTTCCTCCAGCGCCTCCGTCATGCACGCCAGCCAAGCCTCCGCCCTTTCGCGCGTGACCGGAAATGGCAGATGCCTCGCCCTCATCATCGGGTGGCCGTAGGCGTCCGAGAACAGGGAGGGGCCGCCAAAAAATTGCGACAGGAACATAAACTGCTTCTCCATCACGGGGTTAATATCCTCCGGGAACAAAGGCCCAAGTAGAGGATTCGCCTTCACTTTGGGATAAAAGGCCTCCACGATTTGACGGATGACCTCCTCGCCGCCCAGGTTATCATAAATGCTTAAACTTGGATTCACGGGATTCCTCTCCAACTTCCACATTGTATTTTGGTGCTCCTATTAAGTATAGCAAAAAAAAATAAAAGCTCCTACCGGAGCCCTTACGTACCAACTGGATTAACCTGTCTGTTATGTCAATAACTTCGCCAATCCTCTTCACTGGAATGGACGCGAGAAGCGCGGATCACATACACAAAGGCGCATACAAGCACACCTGCTACAAAACTCATAGCCAACACTCCATCCATCAGAGATTTTTGTCCCGTGACGTGTACATCTGTGATTTTTATTCTAACACATCTCTTTCAAAAATACAGTATAAATTGTAATCGCTTTCTTCCTTTTTTTGTGCTGTTTGTCCTAATCTAATCATACACTTCCACTATGAACTTTGTGGAGGCGTTATTCATGAACCTGACGCGAATTGCCATTTCGCTCATTATATTGACGATGACGTCGCTCGGCGTCCTGATGGTATGCTATCCCGCCGTTTCCTGGGAAGCCGGGGTGACAGGGCTAGCGATCTGGTGGGAGGTTTTATTTCCTTCCCTCTTTCCCTTCTTCGTCATCTCCGAACTGATGCTTGGGTTCGGGATCGTCCATTTTCTAGGAAAATTACTGGATCCCCTTATGAAGCCATTGTTTCGAATTCCGGGCAGCGGCGGTTTCGTGGCGGCCATGGGCTTTGCCTCCGGCTATCCGGTCAGCGCCAAGCTGGCGACCAAGCTTCGGGAGCAGCGCCTCATTAGCCGCGTGCAAGGGGAAAGGCTCGTGGCCTTCACCACTTCCTCGGACCCGATTTTTCTCATCGGGGCCGTATCGGTCGGCTTCTTTGGCAGCTCCCAGCTGGCGGGCATTTTGGCGCTTGCCCATTACGGAAGCGCCCTCCTTCTGGGCATCCTGCTTAGGTTTTACGGTACCAGGGAGGAGGAGAGCCTGCTTCAGGGAAGCGCCATAGACATGATACCGGATCAAGGCTCCGCTCCGTCCGATAGAATGTCCTCCTCCCCGGCAAAGTTCAGCCTGCGTTCCGCGCTTCAAGCGATGCACGAGGCCCGGTTAAATGACGGGCGCAGCCTGGGCGAGCTGCTGAAGCAGGCTGTCTCCTCCTCCCTGCAGCTGATGGCCGTGGTCGGCGGTCTCGTCGTTTTCTTCTCGGTCGTCCTGAAGCTGCTCACCGCTTCCGGCATCATGAGCCTGCTTTATGCAGGCATTCAATCCTTGCTAGTTACGGCCGGCCTGCCAGCTGATCTGGCCGAGCCCTTCGTGGGCGGAATGTTCGAGGTAACCCTCGGCGCCAAAGCAGCCGCGGCTCCGCCCGGCGTTCCGCTCATGTATAAAGCCGCAGCGGCGGCATTCATTTTATCCTGGGGAGGATTGTCCGTCCACGCTCAGGTGGCCAGCATTCTGAACGGAGCGGATTTGCGTTATCTCCCCTTTTTGGCCGCTCGCCTGATCCACGGCATCCTGGCGGCATCCTTATTGCTGCTCCTCTGGACTCCAATGATGGGCACCGGCTCGGCAGCCATGCTGCCGGTCTCGCCGGAAGAAGAAATATCGGTGGGATGGAGCAGCGTTCCTGACGCGTTTGTCATTTTTCTGAAATGGATAGCGGTTCTTCTTATTTTATCTCTGCTCGCCCGAATCATTCATTGGATACTTGCCCGAACCGAAGGGAGAACAAGGAAATGAACGTTGTGTTCTGCTCCAGAATTGATTATGATCTTTACGAACGGTAGTTTTTTTCTTGCGATACCAGGAAGCACTTGCTTCGAAGTTATTCTTTCTGATATCTATTACAAAGGAGCCTGTCATCTTGAGATATTACGTTCTTGACCGTGGCGATCAATTGTCGGTTGAATTGAGCGAAAAATTCCACCAATTGGCCGCAAAACAAGGTCTTCAGTTGGATGCAGAGTCACCGGACATCGTTGTTTCCATTGGAGGAGACGGGACGATGCTCCACGCTTTCCATACGTTCATTGACCGTATACCGTCGATCTCGTTTGTGGGGGTACATACCGGGCACCTCGGTTTTTTCGCTGATTGGCAAGCCAATGAAATTCCTGAGCTCGTCGATATGATTACCCGGCACAAAGATGAATCCCTGCTCAAGCCCCGGATTGTGCATTATCCGCTTATTGAGCTGGAGATTCAGAAGAAATCAGGGACCTCCTCGTATATTTGCCTGAACGAATTCACCTTGAAGGGCGTGGACGGCACGATTGTCGCCCAGGTTGATATCAATGATCAAATGTTCGAAATGTTCCGGGGAGACGGGTTTTGCATCTCTACGCCTTCCGGCAGCACGGCTTATAATAAAAGCCTGGGCGGAGCCATCATCCATCCCTCGATCAAAGCCCTGCAAATTTCCGAAATCGCCTCGATCAACAACCGGGTTTTCCGGACGATCGGGTCTTCCCTGGTGCTGCCGAAGCATCATCATTGCGATATTTATTCGCGGAAGGAACAGAATTTGCTGCTTACTCTGGATCATATTAATTACCCGATCAGCGACCTTATCTCCGTTCGCTGCCAAGTCGCGAAGCAGAGCGTCAGCTTCGTACGCTATCGTCCTTTTCCTTTCTGGAACCGCGTCCGCAACGCCTTCCTCGGATAAGATACTACTCATAGGCGCCTTGCCACCAGTAAACGGATGTTGCAGAAACATCCGTTTTCCTATATAAATTTCTTTTTTTTACTTGTATGATAGAGTTATATTTCAGTTAATACATAGCAAAGGACGTTTTTATGATTATGTTGAAATCATGGTACAAGTCAGCTGTAATCACCCTCCTTCTTCTTGCGCTTTGCCTGCCAAAGGCGGTATATGCAGACGGCAGCGCAATTGAGGCGGCGGAGGCCAGTGACCTCGAGGTGTTGCAAGAGGTTCTGCAATTATTGAATGACAACAACCTTGAGGGGGTTCAAAGGGAAGAATTCATTGAAAACGCCATACGGGGCATGGTTTACACTTTAGATGACCCTTATTCGGATTATTACACGGAGGAAGAGCTCCAGGAGTTTGAGAATGATCTTAATCAGGAATACGTCGGCATCGGGATACTGCTCCGGTATGTCCAAGGCAAGCTCTACGTCACTGAGGTGCTCGACGGCTCTCCGGCGAAAGCGGCAGGTGTGCGCAAAGGGGATGTCATTACCAGCGTAGACGGCTATCCCGTGACCAGTGTGGATGATATTTACCTCATTCAAGGCGAAGAGAATACGAAGGCTAGCATCACGATTAACCGGGGCGGCAGCAAGCTCTCCTTTCAGATTGCAAGATCCCACTTCGCTCTTCCGGCCGTTTCCAGCCGCATGATATCGGCAGGAGATATCGGGTACATCGCCATATCTTCGTTCTCTGACCAAGCGGATGAAGAGTTCGCTGTTCATTTGAGCAAGCTGCGCAAGTTAGGCATGAAATCTCTTGTTCTGGACCTCCGGGATAATTTGGGGGGATACGTGGAATCGGCGCAAAACATCGCCAAGCATTTTATTAAAGACGGCGTGCTTATGTATATCGAGAGCCAGAACGGCATCCTGGAAGCCATTAAAATTTCGGAAGGCAGTTCGCTTAACATGCCGGTCGTCATTTTGACCAACGAGTGGACGGCCAGCGCCTCGGAGATTTTGACCGCAGCGCTGCGGGATAATGGCATCGCCAAGGTCGTAGGGACCCAGACTTACGGCAAAGCGCGGATCCAGAACATTTACTCATTGTCAAACGGCGGCTCACTGAAGATGACAATTATGAAATACTTAACGCCAAAGCGCGAGGATTTCAACTATATCGGCCTTGAGCCGGACGTAGAAGTGAATCTCAATCAGACCGCCCAACTCATTACAGCGATGCATCAAATCGGTCTTACAAACATGGAAATCAGCGGAAATCCCTGGGAGCTGGACATTAACAACATATCCTTCAGCGGCTATCTTGACGTGATACAGGACGGCAGCAAAGTCTATGCATCCTCCCGTGTGCTCGCTGCGCTCGTTCAAGGCCAGGTATCCTGGACAGCAAATACCGGCGTGCTGACGATCACCGAGGGTTCGGGGAAAAAACAGCAATTCAAACGGGATGCGGGCAGCGTCAAAATTCTTAACGACGAAACCTTTATCGAACTTGGCGTATTCAAGAAAAGTTATCCTAATGTCGATTGGAGCTACCAGCAGGGACTATTGAAGCTGAAGGTGAAAACGAAGTAGCAGTCCTCGGCATATCATGCAATTATACAGATGGATTAAGATGATCCCTGCTACGCTATATCGGCAGCAAAAAAGACGTCCTTTCGAATTTCGAAGGACGTCTTTCATTGTTGGGTTGTAAATAATATGCAGCTGCTCTGCAAGAGCCTGTCCTACAGTTGCTCAGAGGCATTCTCTGGACTCGGGGAAGCGGATGCCTTGGTGCTGCCTTTCTGTTCTCTTGGCTCTTTGTGTTCCTTATGCTCCTTATTGTCCCTTGCGTCCTTTGTCTTCTGAAGTACAAAATAAGCGCAGCCGAAATTGCAGTACTCATTGATGTAATCCGTGATTCCCGAGAAAGCGGTATCCCGGTTCGCCTTGGGATGATTATCGCGCAAAAAGCCTTTGAGCCTCAGCTTCTCGTAACCCCAGTCCCCAAGGATGTAATCGTACCGATCCAGTACTTCGCTGTACCTCTGCTTGAAGGCTTCGGCATCCCAAGCATTCTTGTAATTCTGAATCAGTTCGTATGATCTGCCACCGATTTGGATCATTCGGTATCCCCCTCTTGCCTTGCCCTCAAATTTCTGCCGGAACGACTTCCTGACGGCTCTTTGCCGACTTAACCTGCTCGTGGGCATGATAAGAGCTGCGTACAAGCGGGCCGGACTCCACATGACTGAAGCCGCGCTTCATGCCCTCTTCCTTCAGCTCGGCAAATTGTTCCGGCCGGTAGTATTTCTCCACATTTAAATGCTGCGGCGAAGGCTGCAAATACTGACCGATCGTCAAAATATCGCAGTCCACGGCCCGCAAATCGTCCATCGCCTGCAAAATCTCGGACCATTCCTCGCCTACCCCCAGCATAATGCTGGATTTCGTAGGTATATCCGGCTGCATCGACTTGGCACGTCGAAGCAGCTCCAGGGAACGGCGGTATTTAGCCTTAGCGCGTACACGATCCGAAAGACGTTCGACCGTCTCAATGTTATGGTTCAAAATATCCGGCTTCGCGTCCATGACGATCCGCAGCGAATCCTCGTCGCCTAAGAAGTCGGGAATAAGCACCTCTACGCTGCAAAACGGCATGCGCTTCCGCACAGCGCGGACTGTCTCCGCAAAGATAGATGCCCCTCCGTCCTTCAAGTCATCCCTTGCGACGCTGGTAACTACGCAGTGGCGCAGCCCCATCTTCTCTGCAGCCTCGGCAACGCGCTCGGGCTCCTGCAAATCCAGCTCCGTAGGCAGCCCGGTATTGACTGCGCAGAAGCGGCAGGCTCTCGTGCAGATATCGCCAAGAATCATGAATGTAGCCGTACGGTTGGCCCAGCATTCATATATATTTGGACAACGCGCTTCTTCGCATACCGTGTGCAGCGTCTTGGAACGCATCATCTCTTTGATTTCCTGATAATTATCGCCGGTCGTCAGTTTGATTCGAATCCAATCCGGTTTCGGTTCTTTAGCTAGTTTGGACAAGAATAGAGACCTTCCTTCTCTTGGAATAGGCTATAGCGCCATTATTATACCATGAATCCTATGGAAAAACCTCATTGACAAATGGAATAAAAAAACATCTTTTATCCCAACCTAAAAAAACGCTGTTTCCCTATGGAGAATCGGCGACGGATTTTTAAAGGAGGAGATCTCATCTTGAGGTCGAGTTTATTCTTCGTCAGCAGGATTATTCCTTGCCTCGTTGGGGTGACGGTACTGACGTCATTATGGAACATTCCCGGTTTTGGCGCATCAGCAGCAGAAGCCCCCGGCAAGCCGGGCTCGTCTCTCCCCAAAAACGATTATGAGCTTAGACGGAGCTTGTACGAAGAAATTGGTTTGCTGACGCAGATTCCTTGGCACTGGCTGGCCGCGATCGATCAGTATGAGCGGTCGATCACTCCGCGCAGCCAGCAGGCGGAGATGAACCATAGAATGATCCGAATCCGCTTTAAGGAAGCCGTGTGGGCGGGTCCCTTAAATCCCAACCCCAATGATATCAATCCCGCAACGATCGCCCTGTTCGGCGGCATCGGCAAAGATGCTTCTTCAGACGCAAAAGCCGACCCCACAAATGATCGGGATGCTTTATATACGATGGCGGCTTATTTGCTTCACTTCGGTTATAGCGACGACGATATCCGCATCGCCCTCTGGCGCTATTACCAGAACGATTCGTCCGTCGAGCGGATTCGCCAGTTTGCTAAAATATACAAAACCTTTAACCGCATCGACCTTTCCGATAACGCTTTTCCGCTTCCCGTAACCAGCACCTATACATACCGGGACACGTGGGGAGACCGGCGCGGCTGGGGCGGACTGCGCACGCATGAAGGGACGGATCTGTTCGCCTCCTATGGCGTGCCCGTTCGCAGCGTTTGCTACGGCATCGTCGAAACCAAAGGCTGGAATCCTTACGGAGGCTGGAGAATCGGAATTCGCGACTTGAACAATCGCTACCATTACTACGCACATTTACAAGGCTTCGATAAGAAAATCAATATCGGCGACACAGTCAGCCCTGGCCAGATGCTTGGCTGGGTAGGCAGCAGCGGCTACGGCCCTCCGGGTACACAAGGAAGATTCCCGCCCCATCTTCACTATGGCATCTATAAAGATACAGGAACGAGGGACTGGGCGTTTAACCCCTTCCCCCTGCTCCAGCAATGGGAAAAATCTGAAAAAGTGAAGAAGCAAAACAACAAGGGAGCCTCCTGATGGGCCACCCTTATTTTCCTAATATTTTATTTCTTTCACTCATGTCCGGGTTCCGTGCCTGAACTTGCTCCTGGCTGCTCCGGGATCGAAGGCAAAGCGATATTCGGTGCGTTCACGCCATTCTCGCCGACGGGATTGCCTTTGCTGTCGTAGTAATACATCGGAACATCTCCGACTACCAGCATATAGGATACCGGGATCTCCGTCTCCACGGCCTGAGCTCCCATATCGAATGGAACGACGACCGCCAGCTCCGTCCGCACCCGCAGGAACACCTCCACGAGAATCATATTGATTCCTGCCTCCTGGCGGCGCGTGTTCAGATCGACCTTTACGTCGCCTTTCGGCTCGATACGGATGGGGATGTTGGGGCCGAAGGAGGCCAGAATGGGACTACCCAGCGCCTGTCCTAAAGGGATATGCTCCGATAACCTAGACACATCATCAATCGTAGCCCGAACCGTCTGAATCGTATCAGACGTAATCTGCATATGCGCGGAGTAATTCAGCATGAAGCCGGTGATTTTGCCGGAGGAATCGGTCTTCCAATCGATCAGGTTATCGATTTGCTCCCGGTTGGCCACTTGGGCCGTAATCGCCTCATTTATCGATTCAGTGGCAATTTGTTTCACCCGGATCTGAGCCAGGTGCTTGATGGGACCGATCATATTACGCTCCACATATTGGCCAAACAGCACGAAGGCCGTAACCAAAAAGACGAAAACAATAAACCAGATATTTCTCCTGCTGAGCTTTCCTCTTCTTCGGCTGTGCCATCCCCTTCTGATCCGCATTCTCTATCCCCCCAGGCAGCGCTCAATTGCTTCACCACCCAGTTTATGCAGAACTATCATGAAAAAGAAGGACTAACTCCCGGTCTGTACCTTCTCCATCACCCCGAAATCTCCACAGGCTCCAGAAGCTCAAGCAGGCCCATATGCAGGCATGTCCGAACGGAAAGCCGCTTGGTTCCAGCAGCAAACCGCATTTCGATCAGATCGGCAGGACCGGATACCCTGATCACCTCTCCCGACCCAAATGCCCGGTGAAGAACCTGCATTCCAGGGGACAGTTCTTCTGCCGAACGGATTGTATTCGCGTTCATCGAGGGAGCCGCAGCAACAGCCCCGCCGCTGGCTATTTGCCGCCCGGAGTCCAGACTCACTTGAAGCCGCGGAGGATGCAGAATCGTCCGAACCTCGGTAAGGAACACAGATTCCGTCGCTTTCTCCCCTTCCCTTTGCTGATATGTCAGCAGCTCAAGCTGCGTCTTGGCTCTTGTCATGCCGACATAGAACAGCCGGGCCGCTTCCTCCATCAGCGCGCCGTTACGGTCGCCTCCCTTCAAATCCTCTTTGGATGGAATAATGCCGTTAATCAGATCGATCATATATACATGCTTGAATTCCAGGCCTTTGGCGCTGTGGAAGGTCGAAAACGTGACGGCATGCTGACCTTTTCTAGATTTGGAGGACTTCAACAAAGCCTCCAAATGTTTGAGGCGCTGCGCGAACTCCTCCATTGTGTTCAAGGAATCCGCAATCTCCTCCAGCGAATTAAGGATGCCCAGCAAATATTCCTTCCGGAAGCCGAGACGCTCGCACATTTTATCAAGGGCCTTGTCATAACCCAGCTTCGTCCGAATGACATCTATCGCCTCTAAAGGCGGCATGCCTTTCATCTGTTCAAAAATCCACTTGCACTGCGGCAGCTGCCTCTGCTGGTAATCCTGCAATGGCACGTAATTCAACAAATTATCAAATACGGATTCATTGTTGTTTATATCCTTTAATGCAGCCATCTGCTGCTTTGTAATATAGCCGTTGAATTTCGTATGAATGGCTTCCAGTATATCCGGCCTCCGGTCGGTATACGACATCCTCATGAAATTAAGAATATCCTGTACCACCCAATGCGAAAAAAAACGATTATCCGCATCACGCATGTAGAACGGAATCCCGGCGCGGTCAAATTGATTCATCAGATCAATGGAGGAAGCATTGTTCCGATATAGTACCGCTACCTCGCCCAAATTACCCAGCTTGCGAATTTCTTCGACTAAATACTTGGTTTGCTGCTTATAGTCGGGCAAGAGCTTGATAGAGATCGGCTGCCCCTCAGCGTTGTGCGTGAACATTTGCTTGTTATAACGGCTTTTGTTCCGTTGGATAAATTGATTGGCTGTCTCGACAATATTTTTTGAGGAACGATAGTTCTGTTCCATATATAGAATCCGCGCCTCCGGATACTTCTGCTGAAATTCCAGCAAATAGGACGGCTCCGCTCCTCGCCAGCTATAAATCGATTGGTCGTCATCCGCTACCACACATAAGTTCCGATGCACCGCTACCAGCTTTTCAACGATCGCATGCTGCACCAGCGACGTATCCTGACTTTCGTCTGTGAGCAAGTAATCATAGCGCCGCTGATATTTGCGAAGCAGTCTCGCATCTTTGCCGAGAATATCATTAGCCATCGTCAGCATATCATCGAAATCGATGAGCAAACCGCTTGGATGCTTTATCTTATATTTTTCGTATTCGCTGAGGATTTGCTCCGCATGGCGCACGCCGCAGGACACATCGCCCCGCTTGTTCTCCGGGATCATTTTATTTTTAATATAGCTAATATATGTCGTTAACTCTTCCAGTTGGTCATCTGTAATGTTCTCTCCTGTGACTGCCCTGAATATATCGCGCAATATCAATTTCTTATGCAAGTAGGGAGCTGCCAGTTCATCTGCCTCTCTCGGTTCTACATCATGATTCGCCCCATGCCCCTCGATCAATTGAAAGGATAATCCTTGAATGCGGAAGGATTCACGCACAATTTCGAAAGCCAGGCTGTGGATCGTGGAAAAATCAACGGGCGGCAGCTCCGGAAAAAATCGCTGATATCGCTCCTTCATATCCCCGGCTGACGCCCGGCTGAAGGTAATCGCCTTAATTCGCGAAGCCTGTGCTCCCTTCTCCTCAATCAGATAAGCGATCCGCATCAGCAGCGTCGTCGTCTTTCCCGAGCCGGGCGAAGCAAGCAGCAGCAAGGGGCCCTCCGTATGCAGAACCGCCTGCTGCTGCACTTCATTGAGATGAACAGCAATTTGCTGTTTTTTGCGTATAAAAAAGGGGTATTCTTGCTGCATCACCTATTTCCACCACGTATCAAAAGGCGTGGCCGGAAGCTCCCGCTTATGCCGGGAAATGGCATACCGCTTCTCGATGCTCGCTTTATCCTGCGGGTCAACGGCATTTCCCGTCAAATATTGATCCAGCACCTCGTAGGAGATGCCGAGCTCGGTTTCGTCGGATTGCAGAGGTTTGTCATCCAGCAGATCGGCCGTCGGTATTTTCAGATAGAGTTGTTCAGCTGCCTTGAGCTCCATCAGAAGCTCGCGTCCTTGCCCCTTAGTCAGTCCAGCCAGCGGCAGCACATCGGCCCCCCCGTCACCGA
Organism: Paenibacillus sp. FSL W8-0186; assembly: GCF_037969765.1. Lineage (NCBI taxonomy): Bacteria > Bacillati > Bacillota > Bacilli > Caryophanales > Paenibacillaceae > Paenibacillus > Paenibacillus sp. FSL W8-0186. The sequence continues at coordinate 4,641,284 of NZ_CP150207.1, forward strand.
ACTTCGTAAAAAAGCCCGTGGCCGATTCAGCGGCATGATCTGTGCCTACGACCAGACAGCCGGTTTCTCCGCCGATGGCATATTGTACGATCATGCGCATGCGCGCTTTGGCGTTGCCTTTATTGAAATCAGATAGTTTTTGGCCGGTGCTCTGTTCTACCACGTTAGCCAGAGCCAAGACAGGCTCCTGAATGTTAACGACAAATTCCCGGTCCGCCTGAATGAATTCCATGGCCGCCACGGCATCGGCTTCATCCTTCTGCACCCCATAAGGCAGGCGCACCGCATAGAATGTCGCCTCGTACCCCTCGGCACGGAGCTCCTCTACCGCCAATTGCGCCAGCCGGCCGGCCAGCGTGGAGTCCTGGCCTCCGCTAATGCCTAGAACATAACCCTTCGCACTAGCCTTTTTGCAATAAGCTTTTAAGAAGTCGATCCGGCTGCGGATTTCCGCTTGTACATCGATGCTCGGCTTGACATGTAATGCTTCAGTGATTTGTTTTTGAGTATGATCGATTGACATTTTAATACGTAGCTCCCTTCTACCTCTCTATAAACTTATCATTACCCCAAACGGCTTGAAAAGCCATCTTTCCGTAGAAACTTGCCCAAGTCGCGATTTGCCCTCTGTCTGCCCGTTTATTGTACCATGCTCATCTTCAACAGAACTCAGATCGCAGCGTAAAAAGTCCCCAATTACTGGGGACTTGAACCTGTGATTGCATGGTATATATTTTCAAATCCGTACCGGTCCACGAACTTAGCAAAGGGCTCTCTTCTTTTACCCTGCCCCGAATAGATTTCAATGATTTGTTCAACAGCACCATACAGCTCCTCTGGCGTCGCCTCCTCCAAGAGCAAAACACCGACCCTGGCATCTGCCCCCTTGGATTTGCCGCCAATATAAAGATTGTACCCGCCTCTGACCTTCATTACGCCTATATCATGAATTAAAGGCTCGCCGCACCCAATGAGACAGCCTGTATACGCCGGACGAAGCGTAAAAGGAACTGGCCTGCCCGCCAATATTCTATTCAGCTCGACGGCTACCGGCATGCCTTCTTCCTCAGCTCCTTTACAAAAATTGCAGGTCCTTAAGCTTTTTACAAAGTTTCCAACAGGATAACACGCAAGTCCAACTTGCTCAAACTCCTCCTTGAGCATCACTACATCGCTTTCAGGCACCGTAATATATAATTGCTGAAAAGTGGTTAACTCTAATTCGTCATTTTCATGCATGTATTTTGTAATAACAGCCAGCTGTTTTGCATTCAATTTTGAACCGAATCCAATGCCGCCATTAATGGCTATCTTAACATTCGAATCCTCCATACCCTCTCCCTCCTTCTCATTTAAAAACATTCATAACCCAAAAACAATAATAACATACCCCCGGTGGGTATTCAACGGAATATAAAAAGCTGCTGGAACAACATCCAGCAGCTTTCGTACTTTGCATATATTCTTAAAGCAAGCCATCACTGGAATGCCCACAGTGCATCCGAAAAATGAGCTAGCCATGTTTAATATGCTGGAGCGTTTGCAGAAAAATCTGCTCGATATGCTCATCATCCAGGGAATAAAACACCGTCTTGCCTTCCTTCCGCCTCTTAACAATGCGCATGTTGCGGAGTATTCTCAGTTGATGGGAAATGGCCGATTGCCCCATGTCGAGAAGCACCGTGAGATCCTGCACGCATAATTCCTTTTGCAGCAGAGCATCCATAATACGAAGACGAGTAGGGTCACTAAAGGTCTTGAACCAGTTGGCCATCTCCGAAGAGGTCTCCTGATCCATAAGTGAAGTGCGCAGGGATTGCAGATTCGCCTCTTCTTCCGGGCAGGCCGCATCGTATTTATTAATTGTTTTAACGGGTTTGTCCATTTATTCAATCACCGCCTATAGGGCTTATTATATATTCTGCTTCCAAAAATAGAAACTTGGTTGACATTCGTTTTTGAACATGATATTAATAAAGATAATAAAACATATGAACAGATGATCATATGTTAATGTATAAAAGGAGCTGTCGAATATGTCTGAACACCATAACCACGGCCACAGTCATGATGCTGGGCATAGCCATGTTCACACCAATAATAAGAAAACACTGTTTTTTTCATTCCTCATCATTACCCTTTATATGATCGTAGAGGCCGTTGGCGGCATGGTTACCAATAGCTTGGCCTTGCTCTCCGATGCGGGTCATATGCTATCCGACTCCATTGCTCTAGCCATTGCTTTATTGGCCTTCTGGTTCGGAGAAAAGGCTGTAAATACAGGGAAAACGTACGGGTACAGACGTTTCGAAATTTTAGCGGCCTCCCTTAACGGCATAACGTTGATTGGCATTTCGGTATATATTTTTTATGAAGCCATTCAGCGCTTTAGTCATCCTCCAGAGGTTGCCACCACAGGTATGCTGATTATTAGTATTATCGGTTTGCTGATCAACATACTGGTCGCGTGGATTATGATGCGCGGAGGCGACACGGAGAACAACTTGAATATGCGCGGCGCCTTTTTACACGTCATCAGCGATATGCTTGGTTCTGTTGGTGCCATTGCCGCAGCCTTGCTGATGATCTTCTTCGGCTGGGGCTGGGCGGACCCGCTGGCTAGTGTGATCGTAGCTGCCCTTGTATTGCGAAGCGGTTACTTTGTTACTAAATCGTCCTTGCATGTCCTGATGGAAGGGACGCCGCAAAATGTAAATTTAAATGAGATTACGGATACTATTCAGCAGGTAGACGGAGTAAAGGGAGTTCACGATGTTCATATTTGGTCGATTACAAGCAGCCTGAATGCTCTTACAGCCCATATCGTGGTCGACGGAGACAAGACCATTTATGAGACAGAAGCCATTTTGCAAAAAATTGAACATATTTTAGAGCATAAAGAGATTAGGCACGTGACCTTGCAGGCCGAATCGGAAAAGCATAATCATGAAAACTCCATTTTCTGCACCACCAAAGCAGATACGCCACATGCCCATGCGCATGCTCATCCGCATTAAAAACAAAGGAAAAACGCAAATAGCAGGGGTCGAACAGCTCCTGCCATTTGCGTTTTTCTAATCTATCCTCAAATACGGCTTCTCCCGTTACAGGTTAATTTACTTGGATAACGAACGGGTAGGCGTTAACCTGATCGCCAAATTTGAACTCTGCCCAGAGTTTATAGGTGCCCGGCTGATTAAATTGCGTGTTAAAGACTGTTGCATCATCAGAGGCTGGATGAACGTGGATAAACTGCTCTCCTTCCTCGTCGAGAATAACAACATGTCCCAGAGCGCCCAGGTAAGGATCCGGTGTTCCGTCCTTGCTCACAAAGGTCAGCGTCGTGGGGTGATTGGCTGCTAGAGAATCGATCCTCAATTCAACCGTTTTATCGTTAATGGTTTTCTCCATTAGAGTGTCGGCTTGAAGCTGGTTCCCTTCATGAAGAGCGGTACGCTCACCTACATGCAATTCTACAGGGCTGACCTGGTAAGCTACGTCCTTGGGGCTAATATCTACAAAGACTTTATATAAATTATCCTTCAAGTCAGCCTCCTGTGTGAATACCCCGTTTCCTTGATCGGCTGGATGCAGATGATAATAATCCTCCAGATCTGCGCTTACAACAATAAGATGCATCACCTTCTCATGGCTGATTTCCAGCTGTGGCGCTCTATTGTTGGCATCTTTCAAATCAATCGTAATGACATGATCTTGATAACCGACATCTACATTTACTTCACTAACCGCACCTGTTCCGTTCGGCGAATGCTCATGATCGTTTATGTCTGAATGACCGGATACTTCGTCCATCTCGTGGGTGTCAGATGAGGTGCTGGCGCTAGCATATATGCTGTACCCTCCGATAACTATCCCCAGATACAGGACAGCGGAAAGAGTCCAGTATAGAACCGTCTTTGGCTTCATGGCTTATCCCCCATTCTTGTTAAGCTATCAATTTGATTCGCTGCAATCTTAAGGCATTCAGTACTACAGATACAGAGCTAAATGCCATGGCTGCCCCGGCAACCCACGGAGCCAAGAAGCCTAGTGCTGCAATCGGCACCCCGAGGCTGTTATAGGCAAGCGCCCAGAACAGATTTTGTTTAATATTCCGGATTGTCATTTTACTCATGTAAATGGCATCGGCAATACTGTTCAAATCTCCACGTATTAGCGTAATGTCTGCCGCCTCCATCGCCACATCCGTTCCTGTCCCGATAGCCATGCCGATATCGGCTGTTGCCAAAGCAGGAGCATCGTTGATGCCGTCGCCTACCATAGCCACCTTTTTCCCGGCCTGCTGAAGCTTCTTCACTTCCTCTGCCTTTCCTTCCGGCAGAACTTCGGCGATCACATGGTCAATCCCGACCTGATGGGCAATAGCCTTGGCTGTCTGCGTATTGTCGCCTGTAATCATGACTACATCCAGCCCCAATTTTTTCAGGCGGGCAATCGCCTCCTTGGAGGTATCCTTCACGGTATCCGCTACAGCTACGATTCCGGCAAATTCGTTGTCTACCGCCACTAGCATCGCCGTTTTCCCTTGCTTCTCCAAGTCCTCCATTCGGGCTAAATGAGCATCTGGAATTGAAATGTTATGATTCTTCATAAGCCTGCGCGTTCCTATGAATAAATCCTTCCCTTCTACCCGTGATTGAATACCGAATCCTGGGATGGCTTCGAAGCTTTCGGAGGACCCAAGCGGAATTCCCTTCTCTTTAATTCCCTCAACAATGGCCTCAGCAAGCGGATGCTCGGAGCTTTTTTCAGCTGCCCCGACCAGCCGCAGGAATTCCGGCTCATTGTGCTCATTGGCCAGAATGACATCGGTCAGCGTTGGTTTGCCGTTTGTAATCGTTCCTGTTTTATCCAAAATAATCGTATCGATCCGATGAGCGGTCTCCAGGTGCTCGCCGCCTTTAAATAGGATTCCGTACTCCGCAGCCCGGCCTGAACCGGCCATAATGGACGTTGGAGTGGCTAAGCCCAAGGCACAAGGACAAGCAATAACGAGAACGGCAATGAACTTCTCTAAGGATTCAGCGAAATTGCCAGGTGTTACAAAGAAATACCAGATTAAAAAAGTAACAATGGCTATGCCTACAACAATCGGTACAAATATTCCGGAAATCGTATCGGCCAGACGCTGGATCGGAGCTTTCGAGCCTTGGGCTTCCTCCACTACTTTTATAATTTGCGCCAAAGCCGTATCTTTGCCAACCTTCGTTGCTTCGATTTTGAGAAACCCGTTTTTGTTAATGGTTGAGCCTATGACTGTGTCGCCGATCGTTTTATCAACAGGTATACTTTCACCGGTGATCATCGACTCATCCAAAGCGGAGCGGCCTTCAGCAATAATGCCGTCTACAGGCACCTTCTCGCCTGGCTTTACATATACGATATCCCCTGTCAGTACTTCTTCAATGGGAATGCTTATTTCTTGGCCGTCTCTTAAGACTGTGGCAGTCTTTGCTTGCAGCCCCATTAATTTCTTGATGGCTTCAGAGGATCGCCCTTTGGCCTTGGCTTCGAATAATTTCCCCAGAATGATCAAAGTGATGAGCACAGCGCTTGTTTCATAATAGAGCTCCACCATATGGGAGTCCGACCCGATGGAAGCAAAGCTCAAATAGAGACTGTAAAAATAAGCCGCAGACGTGCCGAGAGCCACCAGCACATCCATATTGGCGCTTTTATTTCTCAAGGCTTTATAGGCACCGATATAAAATTGTCCCCCTACTATGAACTGTATCGGTGTGGCAAGCGCTAACTGCACCCAAGGGTTCATGAACATCTCCGGCAGCCAAATGAAGGATGTAAATTCAAAATGGCTTACCATTGCCCATAGCAGCGGGAAGGCCAGAATAGCTGAAAAGATAAACTTTCCCTTTTGCTGCTGGATTTCTCGTTCTTTATGGTCGCCTTTCTCAGCATTCTCCACCTTCAGGATGAGAGAATACCCCAGCTTTTTAATAGCCTCCATCATATCTGCAGTGGATACTTCATCAGGATTGTATTCTACAAGGGCTGTTTCAACGGCAAAGTTTACGGCCGCCTTGTTAACGCCATCCAGTTTATTTAACCGCTTCTCTATCCTAGCTGCGCATGCCGCGCAGGTCATGCCGGATATATCAAACTCAGCTTTTTCAGTCACAACTTTATAGCCCAGCGACTCGACCTTTTGCTGAAACTTACTCACATCCGTCTTACTCGGGTCATATTTGATTTTCGTTTTTTCAAGGGCAAAATTCACGTTAGCCTCTTCTACGCCCTCCAGCTTGTTAAGACCTTTTTCTATTCTTACCGCACAAGCCGCGCAGGTCATGCCGGAAATCTGCAGATTGATTTCTTTGGTATCGCTCATTCTTTTCACTCCTTAATGGTCATGTATGAGCCAAGCTTTGCTCATAAGCTTTAATTTTATTATGAAAAGAGTTTCAAAAATAAATCGTGCCTCGGCAGCACGATTTATTTTCTGAATTCCATTTACCACTCTCAATGTACAGCTTCTTACCGCAGTTTATAGAGATTGCCTTTAGACGTGCGCTCCATCCACTTCGTAACCCTGCTCGTCAATGACCTCTTTAATTTCCTTCAAGGACACAGCCTTAGGATCAAATGATACAGCCACAGTTCCTTCATTCAAATTTACCTTGACGGACTCCACACCGTTCATTTTTCCGACATTACCTTCTATAGAGTTGATACAATGTCCACAGGACATCCCTTTAACATGGAGTGTTGTTTGTTCCATGGCTTCTCCCTCCAAAAAGTGAATTTTAATTGTATAACTAATTTCATTTACATATTACCATACCCCCGTAGGGTATTTCAATATGATATTGATATCTTTTTAAGATTTATTTTTTCAATCTGAATTCACCATTATAATACCCCGTTTAAATATCCATTAAACCAGGTTTCCCAGTTGTATACTGACGGTGAAATCATCACCCCACATATACCTATACTGGGTATTTAAGCAATGGAATTACCCGTTGAAATTTTGCTTACTGGCTTCATGATTAGGATGCATGAAACGCGCCCTTATATTTTCAATGTAGTTATATGGTATCATAAAATACTCCCTGGAGGTATGCTGCAAACGAACGTACATATCACAAGTAATTCAGGGTACCATCCAAGCAGCAGGCTAAACACAATAAAAGAGGACTGCCTCATTGCAGCCCTCAGCGCCCTATATCTTTGCTGTCTAATGCTTATTTACGTATTTGCCGTAATCAGGAATCGCAATTTGGTCAAACTGCTTTACCAGTTTTTCAAGATTTCTGGACAATAGCTCGCCAGACACAGGCATTCCGTGACCGCAAATCGCCACAGATGGGTTTAGCGCCGCCAATTTCTTAACTGAATCCCATGCCGCTGGCCAGTCCGTCGTAAGATATCTTGGCGGGCCATTAATCTCTACCTCTTGAGTAAACACCTTATACAGCGAGTCCTGTCTTACTGTTACGAAGGCATCTCCTGCAATAAGGGAGCGATCCTTATCCCTGAACAATGACACATGTCCTGGTGAATGGCCCGGGGTGTGAATCCAGCGAAAATCAGGCAAATGAGGTACAGTTCCGTCAGCAGGAAGGGCTTTGACCTGATCCCCTAGATTGACTGGTTCAATCGGAAAGAAGGGTGACATCTTGGCTACCGCCCCGCCTTCAACAGTGGCATCCGGCTCTGGATAACTCATTTGCCCTGTCAAGAACGGCAACTCTAATTCATGAGCATATACAGGAACATTCCAATGTTTTACCAGGTCAACCACAGCTCCCACATGATCAAAGTGACCATGCGTTAAAATAATTGCCTTAGGACGGCTGTTTGCGCCAAAACGTTCTTCAGTGACAGCAATGATTTCACCAGCTGATTCCGGCATTCCGGTATCAATTAATACGAATTCCTTCGAGTCCCGCTGACCAACCAAGCCGATGTTAACAATTTGAATGGTATAGCTATATAAATCTGGTACGACTTCCACACCAACACCACTGCCTACAGAGGTAACCGGAATATAATGGTAATCATTGCCATGTTCAATTTGTTTATCCATTGAAGGTTTTCTCTCCTGTAATTTTTAGTTAGCGCTATAGAATAGTATCCCAGCCCTTTATAAAATTTATGCGCAGAGGCAACTTTGCTCTAACCAGTAAAAAAAGACTGTGAAAGATCGGAATGAGGATTGATCCTCTTCCGGTCTTTTGCTTGTTAGGGACAGTTATTTTTAGTCAGAGACAGTTATTTAAGCGTTGGACGGGAATTTTTGTTGCTGAAAATGCAGCGAGCTCCATGAGGAGAGGAAGGTCAATAGTCATGTTTTTCCATAGGTCTAAAGTCTTTGATTCTATTAAAAACGTTCATCTACCTGCCGATATAATGATTGAACCGCATATTATTCAAGCAGAAAGGGGTGCTCTACTTCAAATGCTTCTTAGTATTAACAGATAAATAAGAGGGAGAGATTTACACTCTATGAGCAGACTGACAAACAAGATTATCGCATCTGTTCTCGCCATTTTGCTGCTGCTCCATTTGGGGACCCTAGGATTAGGGTCGGCAAATGCCAACGCCTCGCTGTCCGGAATGCAGCAGGAGGTCATTGTCGTTTATAAAAACGAGGGTGGCAAGGACACAGTATACAACGAAAGTATTGATATTCTTCATGAATTCGACACCATCCCTGCCGTAGCTGCTACGGTAAGCAATCACGATCTGCCTGCATTGGCAGCCGATCCGAATATCGCGCTGATCGAACGCAATATTACCTTTCGGATAACGGGCGGGGAATTCAAAACAGCGTCCATTCCCTCCGAGCAAAACGGATGGGGCTTTCAGGCTGTTCAGCCAACCCTGATGTGGAACTCAGGCTATACGGGCACAGGCGTCAAAGTGGCCGTCATTGATTCCGGGATTTATCCGCATCCTGAACTAGCGATTGCCGGGGGGATATCGACCGTAGATTACACGAATAGTTACACGGATGATAACGGACACGGCACACATGTCGCAGGCATTATCGCCGCCAAAAGCAATGGCAGCGGAACAGTAGGTATCGCGCCCGGCGTCCAGCTCTATGCCGTAAAAACGATGGATCAGAACGGCGAAGGAACGCTTCAGGACGTCCTTGAAGGCATCGAATGGTCGATTCAAAACCATATGGATATTATTAACCTATCTCTCGGAACGGATACGCATTCCGAGCTGTTAAAAGAGATGGTAGACCTAGCAAATGCCCAAGGTATCGTCGTCGTCGGTTCGGCAGGCAACAGCCAGACGACGGAAGATGCGAACGGCAATATCGTCCCTGTTCCCTTAAGCACTTATACAATCAATTACCCCGCTAAATATGACAGCGTAATTGCTGTTGCGGCGGTGGATGCCAATAACGCACGCGGCGCTTTCTCCTCAGTCGGCGATGAAGTTGAAGTCGCAGCACCTGGCGTGGACATCCTATCGACTTATGTAAGCAGCGGCGCTCCCGCTTATGCGTTATCCAGCGGAACATCGCAAGCTGCTCCGCATGTTTCCGGCATGATTGCTCTGCTCAAACAGAAAGATCCCGGAATGACGAACGTACAGCTTCGCGAGGAAATCAAAAAATATGCAATGGATCTGGGACCCGCCGGACGGGATATCGAATATGGCTACGGTATGGTGAGCTTCGACCGGTCACTTGATCAGACCCCGCCTGCGAATGTCACGAATCTTCAAGTCCTAGGAAAAACGGATTCAGAGATTTCGATTGCTTGGAATAATCCGGTGAATTCGGACTTTGCAACCAATAATATCTACGCCAATGGCGTTTATGCAGGCAGCGCAGCGGGCCAAACGTATACCTTGACCCAACTGCAGCCAACCACGTCCTATTCAATTACCGTTAAATCGGCGGATAGGAGCGGAAACGAATCTTCTGGGGAAACAGTCACGGTCATTACAGACAATATTCCTCGAATTCCGGATACGACTGCCCCGGCAGAAGTATCAGATCTCGTGGTCACAGCAACGTCCTCCACCTACGTGAAGCTAGGTTGGACCAATCCTGCAGAACCTGATTTTGCAAAAGTCCATCTCTACCTTAACGGAACCAAGGTACACGAGACTGCAGAAACATCTTATAAATTCGAAGGGTTGACCCCGAATACAAGCTATCGCTTTGGGGTAAAAACAGCAGACCTTGCTGGCAATATTTCATCCGGCTTGAGTATTACTGCCTCCACCCTAGCTGCAGGTGCTGCTGATCCAGCAGGCCCTGGTCATGAGCCGCCTGCAGCGGATACAACGGCTCCAGCAGAAGTAACTCAATTGGCGCTGGTTAAAGCGACAAGCTCATCGCTGCAGGTCGGTTGGAGCAACCCGGCAGATCCCGATTTTGCCATGGTCAAGCTATACATCAACAATAATTACATTACGGATACAGCAGCTTCATCATACCAATTCAACGGTTTGCTTGCGGACACCGCCTATAAGATCGTGGTCAAGACCGTAGACACCCATGGCAACGTATCTGATGGAGCTTCGCTAACGGCAAGGACGCAACCCGCTCCGGCCGTAAATCATCCCGCACCTTCGACGCCTCCTGCGTCAGGAGGACCATCAGCTCCGGGAGGCGGTATCATTCAGGTTCCGGTTAACGTAACACCTGCCCCGGCAGGAAATACGGCACAAGTCGGGGAGCAGGACGAAGCGGATGCAGCTGCAGGGAACCAGCTTCAAGAAGCCAAAGCATCGCTAGATAAGGCCAAGCAGACGCTAACCATCGGTGACTTCGTCCAGGCTAAAATGGCCGTTCAAAGGCTGACTGACCAAGAGAAGCGCGAAGAGTTCCGGCAGGAATTGAATCGCCTCAAGGAAGAGCTGAGCATTCAGGATCTGCCGTCCAAACTAGGGGTTCGTTCTACTATACCGATCGGCATCAGTCTTCAAGTGGCCATGAAAAGCGCAAACTATAAATACATTGATCCATCGTCCCTAAAGCCTGGCGAGAACATCTTCGTCTTGAACAGCAAAGGGGAAGCCGTACACGATACGGTAGAGATCAAAATACTGTTCAATCGAATTCATGTAACGCCGAAGAAAGGCAAGTTCGCTGCCAAAGAAACCTACACCATCATTATGGACACGACAGTAAAAGGCAAGCCGGATCCGAGTGCGTCTGACAGCTTTGAACTGAAAAACCCGTTGATTTTAGAGTTCACAACAAGATAGGGGTTTGCAACTATGAAAATTCGAACACTTACAAAACTAGTCATCACATCTGCAATGGGCCTGTCTCTTCTTGGACCAGCCCTACCGTCAGGCCTTCATGCTGCAGAGCAGATTTCCTTCACGGACGTTAAGAAGGGCTCCTGGTATGAAGAGACGGTGCAATGGGCCGTTTCCAAGGATATGGTCAAAGGGTACGCTGACGGGACATTCAAACCGCAGCAAACGGTAAGCGAAGCCGAATTCCTCGCTATGCTGCTGCGGGCTTTCGAGCCGGAGCTGGTCACCTCCGCCCAGCAAGGCCATTGGGTGGATGCTTATTATAACCGGGCGCAGCAGCTAAATTATCCGGTCATCGGCTACAAAGAGCTTTTATCTAGAAATCAACCGATTTCCCGGGAGCAGGTTGCCGAATTGGTCACCGCCACGGAAGGCGTCAACTTCAGCGGCGATCATGCCATCCACTACGTGCTTGCCTTCGGGCTCGCTACGGGTAAAGACCCGAATATCGTAAGCGTGGACAGCTATGAAGGCAAAAGCGCCTTAACGCGCGCTGAAGCTCTGCAGTTCATCAAAAATGTCAGCGAATACGGCATCGGCGGACTGCTGGAAAGACCAGATGAGAAGAATAATCCACAGGATCTTCCCGAGCTATAATCTGCCGCAAAACGCCCAACCTCTTCTTCAACAGAGGTTGGGCGTTTTTTACTGATATGAAATTTACATAAGCATAAGTTAGGGTGGAAAATAATCTGGCGTCCAACTCTGAAACCATCTACGCCCCAGCCCTTTTATGAGGCAAAAAGCATTTTCATTGTCTATAATACCGCTGCCGCTGCGCTTCAAACAGCAGCACCGAAGCGGCCATGGCCACGTTCAACGATTCCGCCTGCCCCCGCATCGGGATAAGCAGCCCGTCGTCCATCAGCTCACGCACGTTCGCACTCAGGCCTCTTGCTTCGCTGCCGAACAGCAGCCATACCGGCCCTGTAAAGTCATATGCGTAGCAGCTCGCTGCCGCCTGCAGGCTCGTTCCGGCCAGCCGGATCCCCCGGGCTTTGGCCTGGGGCAGAATGTCGGCCAGGTCACCTTCAATGACGGGCAAATGGAATAAGGAGCCCATGGTTGAACGAATGACTTTCGGGTTGTATATATCCGCGCAGCCTAGGCCGACGATCACGCCGCTCGCACCAACGGCATCCGCGCTGCGAATGATCGTGCCGACGTTCCCGGGGTCCTGCACACCGTCCAGCACGACGACGAGGCTGCGTTCCTCTGTCAGCAAGGGCTCAAGCTCGCCGCGGTTTTTGCGGGCGATCGCGAACACCGGCTGCGGCGTCTTTGCATCGGTGCATTTGGCGATGATAGCTGCCGTTACACCGATCCACTCCACATCCAGCGAGGCGGCAGCCGCCTCTGACAGCTCGGCGGGGATCCCCCGCTCAATTTCATAGCATACGCATTCCAGATCAGCCCGCGCCTTCAGCGCTTCCTGCACCAGATGAATGCCCTCAATTACGTATTTCAGTTGCTTATCCCGGTTTTTCTTCTCAAGCAGTCCGGCCCATTCCTTCACGCGGGGATTGTTCGGAGAAGTAATTTGCTGCATCAGTCGTTCAACCCCTTCGATTATGATTCCGAATAAGCCAGCTCAAGCTTCGTCAAATCATTCTTCTCGCCGACAATGACAAGCACGTCGCCTTCTTCAAGCCGGTCGTTGGCCGCCGGCGAAATGTTCATTTTGCTGCCCGTCTTGATCGCCATGACGTTGCAGCCGAACTTGGCCCGAATATCAAGCTCCTTCAGGTTCTTGCCAACCATCGCCTTCGTGATCTGCAGATCAACGATGCTGTATTCGTCCGACAGCTCGATGTAGTCGAGGATGTTCGGCGAGGTCAGGTGATGGGCCAGGCGAAGCCCCATATCCCGCTCCGGATAGATCACCTTGTCTGCACCGATCTTATTCAGCACCTTGCCGTGCAGCTCATTCTGGGCTTTAACGATAATGATTGGCCCGCCCAAGTCTTTAAGGATCAGCGTCGTCAAAATGCTGGCTTGAATATTCTCGCCGATCGCCACGACCACGACATCAAAATTGCGTATGCCCAGCGCGCGAAGCGCCTCTTCGTCCGTAGAGTCTGCGGATACGGCATGCGTCACGATATTGGATACGGCCTGCGTGCGCTGCTCGTTGGCGTCGATCGCCAGGACATCAAAGCCCATATTGCTTAAAGCGCTGGCCACGCTGAGCCCAAAGCGGCCCATGCCGATGACAGCGTATTGTTTTTTTGCGGATTGTGCCATGCTTCCACCTACCCGAGTCCATATTTATGCGAAATAGTATACCACAACCCGTCCCAAACTTGTATTTTCAGAGCAAGAGCCGGGAACATTAACACCGGGCAATGACTATTTCAAGGAGGTATAGATATGCCAATTACTCTTGACCTTAGACAAGCGGTTGTGCATAAAATGCACGGCAAAAACGAAGCAGGCCTGCGGGATATGGTAGAGGGCTCGATCGATGCCCAGGAGACTGCGCTTCCCGGCCTTGGCGTCGTTTTTGAGATCATCTGGAAGCATATCGACGACGCGAAGAAAGATGAATTGATCTCTCTCCTGAGCAGAGAGCTTGCTTCTGCCGAGCTGAAGCCATTGAAATAAGGATAGCCCGCCATCATCGCAACACAAGAAGCCTCCTTACCTGTGATCCTGTAAGGAGGCTTCTTTGTTGTATAGTACTGGAGCGAAACTAAGCATAGCCTCGGCTTATAGCATGAGCCTTTCCGGCTCATTTTTGCCTTATGGCGCTGTCTCCAGGAACTTCGCATCCGGATTTTTCTCCATCGCAGTTCTCATCGCGTACTCGTTCTCGAACAAGACGACATAATTGCCCTTCTTATCCGTCACCAGCGTTGAATTAATCCGGAATTTCGAAGGATCCACCTTATCCGCGACAATCCAGCGCGCGAATTGGAACGGCATCCGCTGCAGTTGGACATCGACGCCGTATTCAGCCTTCATACGGTATTCGAACACCTCGAACTGAAGCTGCCCTACGACACCCAGCAGCATGTCCTCGAAGCCTACCGTCGTGAACACCTGAATGGTCCCTTCTTCCGTCAGCTGATCGATCCCCTTCTGATACTGCTTATGCTTCAGAGCATTCTTTACGGTGACTTTGGCAAAAATCTCCGGCGAGAAGGTCGGCAGCTCATCAAATTCGATCTCGCTTCCTTGGCTGAGCGAATCGCCGATCCGGAAAATGCCGGGATCGAACAGCCCGATAATATCGCCAGGATAAGCCTCGGTGACGATATCCCGATCCTGAGCCAGGAATTGCTGCGGCTGGGACAGCTTGATCTCTTTGCCTGCCCGGACATGCTTCACCGACATGCCTCGCTCGAATTTGCCCGACACGATGCGCAGGAAAGCGATTCGGTCGCGGTGCGCCGGGTTCATGTTCGCCTGGATTTTGAACACGTAGCCGGAGAACTTCTCGTTTGTCGGCTCGACCAATCCGGTCAAGCTATGGCGCGGCTCCGGCTTTGGAGCAAGACGCAGGAAGTTTTCCAGGAACGTCTGGACACCGAAATTATTGACGGCGCTGCCGAAGAAGACCGGAGTCAGCTCACCGCGGCTGATTTTCTCCATATCGAAGGGATCACCCGCTACATCAAGGAGCTCCAAGTCCTGGCATAGCTGATCATGCAGGTATTCCCCGGCCAATTCACGGATCACAGGGTCTTGATAATTCTCGACCTTCTTCACTTGGATCTGGGAATGATCATTCCCCTGGAACAATTCAACCTGATTGTTCATCCGGTCGTAAATGCCCGACAGCTCGCGTCCCGAACCGATTGGCCAGTTCATCGGCACAGAGCGGATGCCCAGCACCTGCTCCAGCTCCTCCATCAGATCAAACGGATTCCGGCCTTCCCGGTCCAGTTTGTTGATGAAGGTAAAAATCGGAATGCCCCGCTTGGCGCAAACCTGGAACAGCTTGATCGTCTGTACCTCGACGCCTTTGGCCACGTCAATCAGCATGACAGCTGCATCTGCAGCAGTCAATGTACGGTAGGTGTCCTCACTGAAATCCTGGTGGCCCGGCGTATCCAGTATGTTGACCCGATGGCCGTTATAGTCAAACTGCATGACGGAAGAAGTGACGGAAATTCCGCGCTGCTTCTCGATTTCCATCCAGTCGCTTGTCGCATGCTTGCTTGCCTTGCGAGCCTTAACGGATCCTGCCAGACGGATCGCGCCGCCGAACAGCAATAATTTCTCGGTTAATGTGGTTTTCCCGGCATCCGGGTGGGAAATGATCGCGAACGTCCGCCGCTTATTCACTTCCTCCTGCAGCACTTGCCCCAATGCTTTGCTCATGTATCACTAGTCCTCTCATTCCACAAATTCACGTTGTATATTGTAACATATTTTGTCTCTTTGTACGCAAAAACACCCTCACATCTTGGGAGATGTCGAGGATGCTTTTGTGCTTGCCCGGTATTAGCTTATGCTTACAGGCGCTATTTGGTCACTTGGCCATTAGATTCGGTAGAAAAATCTCCCCAAATGATGCTTTCCTGCAGTGGACGGCGGCCGCTCGGCACATTCCTATCCTTGAATTTATCCGGGAGCAGCTCCGTGCTGCCCGGATATCCGAGTGCAACTACAGCATGCAGCTCAAAATTTGCCGGAATGCTCAGCAGCTCCCTGGCCTTTACCCGGTCATATCCGCCGATGGCCCGGGTGTTCAGTCCTAGCAAGGAGGCCTGCAGTGCAATGCTTGCCCATGCTGCCCCTGTGTCGAAAGCATGCGCCCCATTCATCTTCCCATCCTCTTGCACTGAGGATAATAGAAGGATAAGCACAGGCGCCTGAGCCGCCCACTCCAGATTGCCGGGAACAATAAACTCGTGGAACAGTTTCAACTGGCTCTCTTCCCTGGCTACGATAAAACGCCACGGCTGAAAATTATTGGAGGAAGGAGCCCAACGCGCAGCCTCCAGGATCGCCAGCAGCGTTTGCTCTGCCACCGGCCGGGCGGCAAATGCGCGGGATGACCAGCGGTTAACGAATAATGGGTCGGCTCCATGTTCCGCTATGCGGGACAGAGCCTCTTCCTTCATAGAATTTGCCGATACAGGTATGGTTGCTAGTTCCGAATGACTCATACTTTGATACTCCTCTCATTATGGCTATAAGTTATTTATTTTACTTTTCGATATGCAGGGTTCTAATGGATGCTTCTATGGAATCGCACGAACGGCCAATTGATGCATGTATTCATGCGATGACACCGGCTTGCGCCCCGGACCCCATCCGACCTTCTCGCGGTAGCCGCCAAGCAGCCTGCGATCCTCCAGCACCGCTTCCTGCACCTCCTCGCGCCCCTCCGCAAAGGGCGATACGTACATCGCATCGGCGGGACAATACAGCTCGCACATGAAGCAGGTCTGGCAATCGTCCTGACGGGCAATTACCGGAGTGCCGTTAACTCCTTGATCAAAGACGTCAGTTGGGCAGACGCTGACACAAAGATTGCATTTCACACAGCGGCTCTCGCTAATCAGTTCGATCATTGCAGCACAGCCTCCTTGCCGATCGGCTCCGGCCTGACGCTGATTTCATCCAGTCCCCAGGTGATCAAGCGGTGGTGCTGGGTCTGATCCTGCTGGGGATAATCGTCGCGCCTATGCATCCCCCGGGACTCACGGCGGGCTAGCGCGGACTGATACATCCATCGTGCCGTAGCCGTCATCGCCGCCGCCCCGCGCAGCTTCACGCCTTCACGATCCCATCCGGCCCGGTCATTCCGGAGCGTATGCCACACCTGTTCCAGCCGTGCAAGCGACGCCTCCAGCCCTGCCTCAGAGCGAAACAGATTCCGGTCGTAAGGCATGACCTCCTCCTGCACCATCTTTGCATACTGCTCCGGAGTATGCCCTCTTCTCTCTGAGGCACGGCTGTCCAGCGGCAGCGAGAGGGATGACAGCCCCTTAACCCGCCGCTGAGCAGCACGCGGCCCCAGCCGCCGGGCATATTCCGCAGCGCCGTCTCCGGCAAAGCTGCCGGACGACATCGCCCAGGCGGCGTTATGGCTGCCTCCGCCGGTAAATCCGCCGCAAATGAGCTCCCTGGTCGCCGCATCTCCGGCGGCATACAGCCCCGCCACCTTCGTCGCACATGATGCGTCGACAATATGAATGCCCCCGGTTCCGCGGACTGTTCCCTCTAGGCGCAGCGTAACGGGAAAGAAATCCTCGAACGGATCGATCCCGCAGCGGTCGAAGGGCAGAAAAAAATTGCTCTGGCCTACCCGCAGCAGCGGCCGTATCTCCGCGGGCGCCAAGTCAAGCCGTGCATACACCTGCCGGCCGGCCAGCAAATTTTGGGCAATGATGGAGCGCCCCTGTTTTGATCCGGCTCCTTCGACCAGCGACCCGTCTTCATAGTAGAACGAGGCGTACTGGTAATAAGCCGTCTTGGTTACGGAAGCAAAGGCAGGCGAAATCCCATAAGCATTGGAAAACTCCATGCCCGAGAATTCCGCTCCGGCTTCGGCGGCCATCAGGTAACCGTCTCCTGTCAGTACGTTGCAGCCTAGGGCTTTGCTCAAGAAGGCACATCCTCCGGTGGCAATGACGACAGCGGCTGCACGAACGGACCAGGTCTGCCCAGTCCGAGTGCGAATCCCCGCAGCCCCTCCCACACCGTATTCATCGGCCAGCAGCTCCAGGGCGGGACTGTGATCCAATATGTTCACTCCCGCCCGTTTCACCGTCCTGCGCATTAAGCGCATATACTCCGGACCCTGCAATCCCCGCCGATGCTGCTGCCCCTGCCCATCTTCGGGAAAAGGATATCCCCATTCGGCGAGCATGCCCATGTTGTCATACGTCTGATCAAGCACGCGGTTCATCCATTGTGCGTCGGCCAGTTGCCCTCCCAGAAAGTAACGGCTGCGCTTCGCCTCTTCCCGGGCGGCCGCCTCTGGTTTGACGTACCATACGCCCGTACCTGACGGGGCTGTCGCCCCGCTCGTGCCGCAATACCCTTTATCGACCAGAACGACCTGAGTTCCTTTCCTTGCAGCTGTAATTGCCGCCCAGGCACCAGCCGGTCCGCCGCCGATAATCAATACGTCCGCGGATAAATCAAATCTCTTCTCCCGCATGCCATTCACCTCCTGCCAAACAAAATGGAGGCATCCCCTTATTCCGGGAATGCCTCCATTCGAATGGCCGACTATAATCCTAACTATTCATATGAGAATAATTATTTTGTTGTTTTCTACAATAACAAGACACCCTGCATTTGTCAATAAACGAAGCCGCCCATCAGCCTAAAGCTGACAGACGGCTTTCATGTTAACCCTTGATCCAGATAACGTTATCTTCTTCCTGTCCGTTAACCGGCCACCAGTGGAAACCATCCTGCGCAAGCAACTGATCAGCTTCCTCCGGTCCCCACGATCCAGCCGCATAGGTGCTGATATCGCCGGACTCCTGTGCCCAGGCAGATGCGATGCGGTCTACGAACGCCCACGCGGTAGCTACTTCATCCCAGCGGGTAAAGTAAGTCGAATCGCCGTTGGCGGCATCATGGATCAATCGCTCGTAAGCCTCAGGCGAGTTGATGCCGACCTGGCAGCTTTGGCAGAACTCCATTGCCAGCGGGCTGATCTGCGATTCCGTTCCCGGTTTCTTCGCATTGATCTTGATATAGATCCCTTCCATCGGGTTGACACGGATAACGAGCAGGTTCGGCTCAAGCTTGTGCTTCTGGCCCAAGTATACGTTGGTAGGCATTTGCTTGAATTCGACAACGACCTCTGTCGTCTTGACAGGAAGGCGTTTGCCCGTGCGAATATAGAATGGTACCCCAGCCCAGCGGAAATTGTCCACATAGACCTTGGCTGCGAAATACGTTTCCGTATTGGAATTCGGATCTACCTTATCCTCCTGACGATAGCCCGGCAGCGTCTTGCCGCCGCTTTCGCCTTCGGCATATTGTCCGCGCACCACGTTCTCCTTCACTTCCTGCGCCGATGCGTAAGGGCGAAGCGAACGAAGCACCTTCACCTTCTCATCGCGAATATCCTCGGCAAGCAGTCGGCTTGGCGGCTCCATGGCAATCATCGTAAGCAGCTGAAGCATGTGGTTCTGCCCCATATCCCGCAGCGCCCCGGCATTGTCGTAATACCCGCCGCGCTCTTCCACACCGACAGTCTCGCTCAACGTAATTTGAATATTGGAAATATGCTTGTTGTTCCAAAGCGGCTCGAAGAATGCATTCGCAAAGCGGATTACTTCGATATTCTGTACCATCTCTTTACCGAGATAATGGTCGATCCGGTAGATCTCTTCCTCTTTGAACACTTGGTTCAACTCTTCGTTCAGCTTCTGAGCGGAGATCAAATCGTAGCCGAACGGCTTCTCGATCACAAGGCGATGCCATCCGCTGCTGTCCAGCATGCCGCCCTTCTGCAAGTTGAAGGATACGTTGCCGAACAGTTCCGGAGCAAGCGCCAGATAGAACAGACGATTGCCAGGGATGCCGAAGCGCGCCTCTACTTCCTCAGTCTGCTGCAAAAGCTCCCGGTACCCGTCTATATTGTTAATGTCGAGTGATTTGTACGAAAAATGCTCTGCAAAACGACTCCACTCCGCATCATCCTCGACCGAATAACGGCAAAATTCCTGAATGGAACGATATACATCATCACGGAATTCTTCTCCTGAGCGGGGACGTCGCGCCACACCGATAACCGCAAAATCTTCACCGAGCTTCCCTTCGCGATACAACGAGTATATTGCGGGAAACAACTTGCGCCGAGCTAAATCTCCGGTTGCTCCAAAAATGAAATATACCGCCCCTGGTGTCTTCACTGAATCTAGATTTTGTATTTCAGTCATGGCTCCTCATTCTTTCTATGTAATATAGTGTATATTTATTCATTCTCCCATCAATGCCTTAACCTTATACAGCATCAAAGCATGTGATGATATTTTAGCATATTCACTACAAGGATGCCATCAAATTCATATCAAATTTAGTTATGTCCATCGAAAATTCATCTAATATTTATCTAAGATCAGTTAATATTCGACAGTCAACAACGGCGAACCGATGGATACGTCATAACGCTCCGACTCTGTATTCCAATGCAGTCCAATCTGCAGGCTGATCTCTTGTCCGGCACTCCGTGCCTTAATCGGCAAGTCCTCGGTAGAATAAGATTTGCTGACCGTCCGCTCGTCCGCAAAACTCTCCACCGCCCGCAGCTTCAACTGCTCCTTTATCCGCGACTCAAGCTTGGCAAAGGCAGCCAGGGCCGGCATAGGATTGGCCTCTCCTGCTCCGGCGGAATCATTTTGCCAAAAATCTGGCCAGTCCGGCGCACTAACGACAGCAGCCTCCCCCTGAAGGGCGGCATTCCATTTAGCGCGTACTCCCTCTCTGAGAAGCAACTCTCCCCAGGACTCTCCGGCCTCTGGCAGCCGCTGCAAGCTTTCGTCCGTTCCATTCTCCAGCCGCAGAATGACATAATAGCTCCCTTCCTCCTGCAGCGTTAACGCCAGCTTGCCATGGATAACGTCTTCCGCCTCTCCGGAAGATCCCTCAGCGTAAAACACCTGATTTCCATGCACTTTTTCCGTATAACGATCCGCCAGTCCCAAACGATCAGCGAGCCGCTCCCCCGCTGCCTCCAAGGACAACATCGTATGCCATTCCCCTTGCCACTTTACGGTGGCCTGCCTGCTGCCCTGGATCAGACCTTCGCTTGCAGCCAGCAGTTGGCTGAGCTGCGTCCGGGATGATGCAGCCTCGGCCGAATTTGCGGCATCTGCCATAGCGGCTGTGCCAGCTGTGTTCAACGACTTGATAATGATTGCTCCGACAACAATAACCACCATGAGAATTCCCCAACGATTTTTCACGCACCATCTCTCCCCAAGCATGTTACAAATCTATCAATAGATTTGCCAGATAGAGAGAAATTTATACGTCTGCATATCCTTCCTCTGCCTGGAAAATACTAAGCGCACCTGAACCCGACTGGAGGCTGATGTGAATGAACCCCCCGAAACCTACGGCCCTGCAAGCCATCATGACCATCATGCTCACGGTCGGCATCACGAACCATGTATTTATTATTCCCGCGCTGCTTCAGGTCGCTAAGAGGGATGCCTGGTTTTCCGTCATTCTATCGATCGTGCCATTTGCCCTGCTTACCCTGCTGATTGCGTATATTTCTGCCCGTACCAAAGGTAAATCCTTGCCTGACTGGCTCGAAAGCAATTATGGGAAAAGGCTGTCCATTCCGTTCAAATTCATTTCCGCCGCCTATTTTCTTGGCACGGCCTGGTTCGCTCTGTTCGACACCATTATGTGGACGAAGGTAACGTTCCTGCCCTACACGCCGATGGTCATCACGGCCGCCGTGTTAATGCTGATCTGCCTGATTGCCGCTCAGCTGGGAGTTAACTCCATGGCCTACGCCTCCGGCGTCCTGCTGCCGTTCGTTGTTCTTTTGGGATTTTATGTAGCGACGGTTAATGTTCAATACAAAGATTACCACCAATTGCTGCCCCTTCTGGAGCATGGCTGGGCTCCGCCCTTAAAGGGTATCATTTACGCATGTACGGGATTGTTCGAGATTTTTTTTCTTCTGTTTCTGCAGCCTTATTTAAAAACACCTTTGACCAACAAGCATTTTATGATCGTTGGCTTCATTCTTGTCGGTCTAACACTTGGCCCGCTCACCGGTTCCATCGCGGAATTCAATCCGCACGAAGCGTCCCTTCAGCGTTATCCCGCCTATGAACAGTGGAGGATCGCAGGGTTTGGAAAGTACGTCTCCCAGACCGATTTCTTCTCGATCTACCAATGGCTGGCCGGAGTAACTGTCCGTATTGCCGTAGCTTTATTCATCGCGACGGACATATGGAATATCAGCAAGAAGCGCCAGCGCAGTGCACTGCTGTTGTTCTACGCCGTTGGCTTGACCCTGCTGTGCCTCACCACCTTTACGGATATCCAATTTCAGCATCTGATGATCCGGTTCATGTTTCCGTTCAATACGGGCCTCATTCTGATCGTTACCCTGCTGCTAGCCTTTGCCGTCTTTATTTCAGCCCATAAGAAAGGAGAATCCGGCACATGATACTTGATCCATCGTCATCACGGGCACTGAGAGAACCCGAGCATATCGACACTTCTTTTTTGCGGGAATATTTCTCGAAATCGGCCGATGTTCTCGTTCACGACCTGGAAGGAGGGGACAAAGAGGCAAAACAGCCTGTCACCATCATATATTGCGAAGCCGTAACGGACACGAAGCAGTTGAACCAGACTGCCCTGCCCGGCCGACAGCACTATTCGAGGAATTCCCCGAACCGACAGTTCAAAATATCGAGCGTAACCGCCATCTTCCTCTAAGCCTGCTGCCCAAAAACACATTGCTGCGGGATCTGACCGCGAAGGTGTACAGCGGAAGCTTAATCATCTATTTTCAGAAGCAGAATGCCTTTTTCAGTCTCGACATTGCCGCCCCGCCGGCCCGGAACCCCGAGGAGCCTACAACGGAACCCTCCATCAAGGGGCCGCATGACGGGTTCACCGAGGAACTGACTACAAATACCGGACTGCTGCGCAAGCGCCTGCGGACACATTCCCTTTGCGTGGAGCATTTTACTGCCGGGAGGCGCGGCGAGAATAAGATCGGCCTTTTTTATATTCAGGACATTATTAACGAAGAAATACTGCAGGAAATACGTACAAATTTAAGCAAAATTGACACCGACGCGATTGTAGGCACATCTTACATTGAGAGTATCGTAGCGAATAAAAAAAGTGCCTTCTTCCCATTATCAGATTACACCGGGCGGCCTGATTTTACCGTTGATGCACTGCTCAAGGGGAAATTTGCCGTCATCGTGGACGGCATTCCAGTGGCCATCCTTGCTCCCGTGTCGATCATCACCCTTTTTACCTCACCGGAGGATGAGAATACTTCCAGCTACATTGTAGCCATGCAGAAAATTCTCCGCGTTTTGGGCCTGCTGATCTCCATGCTGCTGCCAGGGTTTTATGTCGCGCTCACAAGCTTTAATTTGGAGCAGATACCGCTTCCCCTGCTGGCAACGATCAGCAACTCACGGCATGGCCTTCCCTTTCCCGTTCAGATGGAGGCCTTCATCATGCTGTTTTTGTTTGAAATTTTCAATGAAGCCGGACGGCGTTTGCCCAAGACTGTGGGACAGACGGTAACCGTTGTCGGCGGACTGATCATCGGCGATTCCGCCATTCGGGCGGGCATCACCTCGCCGACGATTATCGTAGCGGTTGCCATCTCAATGGTAGCGACCTACACCCTTGTGAACCAATCACTTACAGGAACGGTATCGCAGTTTCGCTTGTATATTCTGTTTGTTTCTTCCATCCTGGGCATGTTCGGATTTTTGGTCAGCGTTATCGGCCTCGTCTTTTATTTAGCCTATCTCGAGTCATACGGCGTTCCCTATTTGTCACCGCTGTCTCCGTTCCACAGGAAGGATATCGTCCAAGCCATCATAAATAGGCCGTCTGGCAGCAGTAATCAGCGGGCAGAGACATTTCAGCCTCGGGATAATACTTCGAAAGGAGAATAGCCGGTGAAACGAAAGTTTGCCCTCATCGCCGCTTGTATGGCTGTCCTGTTATCCGGCTGCTGGGACGCCAAAGAACCCCAGAGCGTCAATTTCGTTACGGCACTAGGCATTGATTACATTAAAGGAGAATATACGATCTATGCGCAGGTTCTTGCCTTCGGCGACATTTCCAAGCAGGAAAGCTCCGCTAACACGGAAGAGACTCATGTATGGATTGCTACTGGCAAAGGCGAGACAATCTCGAAAGCTCTTATGAGCATCTACCCGGCTTCGCAGCAGAAGACGTTATGGACTCATGTCAAAGCCATCGTCTTCTCCAAATCGCTGCTTAACAGCAATCTGACCGAGTGCCTGAACTCTCTCCTGCGCTCCAGCGAGCTGCGCTATACGCCTTGGGTCTACGGAACCGATCAGGACATTCCTTCTATTTTATCTGGAGTATCGCTATTGAATCAGTCCGCCCTAAACTCCGAGCTGATGGATCCCCGGGAGGTATATGAGCAGTTCTCCACGATAGAGCCATTGCGTCTCATTAAGCTGATGAACGGGATTAGGGAGCCTGCTGCAACCGTATTAATCCCGTCCATTAAGCTGACGGATCAGGTATGGTCATCGAAGGAGAAGCCTATTTCGCTGGTCAGGCTGGATGGGGCTTACGTGATTTCCAAGGGTGAGAATAAGGGGTTTCTGGATGACGGCCTGCTGAGCGGAGCCAGATGGGTGGCCTTCAAGAACATGCACAGATATCCTTTGCTGCTGAAAATAAAAGACGGAGGCCAGGCCCAAATCAATATTCTAAATTCGAAGCCATTGGTGAGGGTGCGTTTGGACGGAGGGGAAATTAAATTTACGGTAAAAATCAAAGTAAAAGCTGCGGTTTCCGAGGTGGCTGGAGATCCTACGCCCACTTCCCTCCAAATCAAGGAAGCCGCAGCCGCTCAAATCAAACAACAAATCACCGGCAATTTCCATGCCGCCAAGGCAAAAAAAATCGATATTTACGGGATTGAGGACATTCTATATCGAAGGTTCAACAAACAATGGAAAAAGATGACCGCCGGCCCGGGAGGCCAGGATCACCTTTTCTCATCGTTACAGCTTGAAGATACGGACGTAGATGTGAAGCTGATGCATTCCAGCACCTACAAGCTCAAATATCATTAGCCATGCAACAGTTAACCCTATTCCGCCAGCCCGTTTTTGTAAGCATAGATAGCGGCTTGAGTGCGGTCTTCTACACCCAGTTTGGCCAAAATATTCGTGACGTGGAACTTCACAGTTTTTATGCCGATCACTAGATCGTCAGCGATATCCTGATTGGATTTCCCTTGAGCGAGCAGGCGCAGCACGTCCATCTCCCGTTCTGTAAGCTCCTCATGAGCCGGCGTCTCGGTCTTCGGCTGCCGGAACCGGTTCATCATTTTGGAAGCGACCTGCGATTCGAGAACAGACTGGCCACGCGCCGCAGCACGAATCGCGTCGGCCACTTCGGAAGCGCGCGACGTCTTTAGAAGATAGCTGAACGCACCCGCCTCGATGACGGGGTACATTTTCTCATCGTCGAGATAACTCGTCAGGACGATAACCTTGCAATCAGGATAGAGCTTAAGCAGCTGCCGCGTCGTCTCGATTCCGTCCATTCCTTCCATGACGAGATCCATCAGTACGACGTCCGGCTTGTATTCCTGGGCGAGCCTGATTCCTTCTTCTCCGCTGCTGGCCTCGCCGACCACTTCAATGCCTTCTTCCGTGCCGAGCACGGCAGCCAGGCCGATCCTGACCATTTCATGGTCGTCCACCAGCAGTACTTTGATATCATTGTCCATCTCCATGATACTCCTCCTCTCCGCTCTCTTCGGTCATTAACGGTACGGTAATTTCGATCCGCGTCCCCTTGCCCGGGGCGGTAATGAATTGAATCGAGCCGCCGATCTCATGTACGCGCTCCTGCATTGTGGATAAGCCATAGGACGCCTGCTTCTTCTCGTCAAGCTCAAAACCTACCCCGTTGTCACGGAGAATAACCTTGACCGTCTCCGCCTTTCTATGGATCCGAATCTCCATCTTATCGGCCTTGGCGTGCCGCAGCGTATTCGACATGGCCTCCTGGATAATGCGGAATAAATGGTTCTCTATGCCCTTGCTGAGCTTCAAATCCTCATCGATTTCCAGCGTTAAATCCATAGGAACCTTCGTCTTCAGCTCGCGTACCAGCTCCAGCAGACCTTGAGACAGCTCTTTGCCCTCCAGATAGACCGGGCGGAGGTGCAGCAGCAGAGCTCTCATCTCCGACTGGGCCACCGAGGCCATTTCCTCGATCAGCTCCACCTGGCGCTGGGCCTTGTCGAAATCCTTCTCCAAGGTACGGCCTACCGCCGTCGCCGTCATCGATATCGCGAACAGCTGTTGGGAGACCGCATCATGGAGCTCGCGGGCCAGCCGCTGACGCTCCTCGACGATCGCCGATACCCTCGCCTGCTCGGCCAGCTGAGCATTATGCGTAGACAAACGCTGCAAGGAGGTTACCTGCTCCTCCCAGCGTTTCCCGATCCTCTCCAGCTGTTCCCCAAGCCGGCCCAGTTCATCCTCGCCCAGCTTCGGAACCGTTCCTGTCTGATTCCCCTTCTCCCATTGCAGCAAAGAATCACGAAGCAAATCGATCCTTCGTTTGGCGCGGTAGCCCTGAAGGAAGCCATACACCGCCCCAATGACAAGGAGCAGAGTAAATAAGGTCAATCCGGCCTGAATGCCGGTTTTCCAGGATGTTGAGGGTAAGAAATACCCGTATGTATACAAAATATAAATGATTCCCGCAAGCAGCACAAAAGACAGGAGGATCCCATCCCGCATACTGCGAGATACCATGTTGGACGGCTTTTTCTTTCTCATGGCAGGTCAATCCTCCTGTAATTAAGTCAAATGTATATCGACATTCCCTACAAGGTAGGAAATTATAATTTTCACCTTTTGATCCCGTTGCTCGTAGTTCGGAGATTTCCAGTATACGCGATTCAGCATTCCCGTTTCCTTCTCATCATCTAAATCAATTTGCCCGAAAAGAGCGAAGGCCTCAACCTCCACGCCGTAATCCTCGGATACGACCAAATCAATGTCGCCGACAATTCCCTGGAACATGAGCACATTATTCTCGTCTTCCACCATGGCAAGCGACAGATCGATGTTCACTTCCCCAAGCACATGCCACATGCTTGTATTCCGCAGCGTCCACGGATCGCGATCCCAGTGAATGCTCGATGTAACGTTTTGCTTCTGAACATGGTTTCTTGCCGGAATTACCTTCTTCATCTTTGCATAATACAAACCGAGCGAAATCATGACAATGGCGACTACGAACATAAAATGATGCAGCAGAATCATGCCTCCGCCAATCGCCAGTAAAATATAACCGATTTTCACGTCGTCCCCAAGACGGATTTTATAAATGCCATAGCCTAATATAAAAATCGCGACGATGGTAAAAAAGCCCAGCCCCTGGCCGAAAATAATAAATATGCCCAGCCCGATCAATCCGATGGCCAATAAGCTTCTATGCCTATCCATGCCGCACCTCCAGATCAGTTCATATGTGAGAATGTAAGTGGAAAAGCCATAACAGTATAAATCATACCGCATGGCTTTACCATTACATAGCATATCACAATGTCCTGTAGTCGTGTAGCTGTTATTCCTTGCTTTCTGCTTGTTTAGCAGAAGGGTTCAGCTTAGCTTTCAGAGCTTCCAATTGCTCATCCACCTTAACCTGTTTCTCAGCGTCAGCCGGGCTGATGTACGAGGAGCCGGAGCTGCTAACACCGCGGTAACCGATTCCGGCTACTTCAGCTTCTGCCTCAAGCTGCATGATTTTCTCTTCCATCCGGTGGAAGCCGAGGGAGGCGCTGCCGCTTTCAATCGTATTGAGCGTATTGATTTGCGACATTTGCTTTCTGGCTTTAGCCATTTGCGCGCGGCTGACCAACTCGTTACGTTTGTTGCGCAGCTTGTAATACTCATCCTTCATGTCATGCAGCTGTTGTTTGAGTTCCTGAGCCTGTGCTTCCGCTTGGACGTGCAGATCACTGAACTCCAGTTGTTTTTGATCATACAGAATCTTCTCTTCGAGCAGCTTACGGGCTACTTCCTCCTGCCCGTTCTTGAGCGCCGCCTCAGCTTGGCTCTCTCTTTGTGCGGAAATGCGGATTGCCTCTTCCAGACGATGCTTCATTCTGCGCTCGTTCGCCATTTGCTTCGCTACCGTTACCTCTGCGTCGCGGATTTCGGTCTCCATGTCGCGCAGGTACTGGTTAAGCATCACTACCGGATCCTCTACTTTATCAAGCATGTCATTTACGGACGCTTTCGTAATGTCTTTTATTCTTTTGAATACTCCCATGGTTATTTATCTCCCTTCTCATTCTCGTATTTGGATAATTTTCTGCGGAGTTCCTCCAGCTCTTTCTCCATCGCTTTCTTCTCAATATCTTCCATCATCGAATCCAAATTCGATGCGCTGCCGCCGAATGCCGATTGCTGCTGGTAACGCGGATCGTTATAGCTGGGTCCGGCGTAACGCGGATCGGCATACTGCGGGTCGCGGTACGGATTGCCCGGATTGCCCGGATTGCCCGGGTTGCCTGGGTTGCCTGGATTGCCGTACCCGTGGTTATGCTGACCGCCGCCTTGCCAGCCTCCATTGTAGTATGGATCGCGGGGAATATAAGGCTCTTTCGAAATCACCAGTGTTGCAATCAGATAAATCACGATGGTAGTTCCGCCTGTAATGAATACACTGATAATCGCCAGCAGCCGAAGCGCGGTTACGCTGATGCCAAAATATTCGCCAAGTCCGCCGATCAGACCGCTGAACCAACGATCACGTCTGGAACGGTATAGAGTTCCCATCGATCCTACTCCTCTCCTTTGTTATTCAGCTTCTGCTTCAAACGGGAGAGCTCCTGTTCCAATGTCGATTGCAGAGCCGATCCAGCCTGATTTAGGAAATCCTGGCCTGATCTTCTCAGTTCCCGCAGACTGCGGGCTTCCCATTCCATATCGGACACCCGGTCTTCCAGGCGGTGGAACATTTTCGGCACGTCTTGTGTACCGTACCCACTCATCCGCTGGTTCATACGCTGCTGCAGACGGAGCGTCTCCATTCTTGCGTAGTAATACTGCCGTTTGCTGTATACCACTTGATATTCTGTTTTCAATTCATTCAGCTGGCTTTCCAGTTCCTGCAAAGACTCCAGGCTTTGTGCGTACAGTTCAGAGTATTGCTCGATCTTCTCTTCATAGAGCATTTTTTCCTGCAGAGCCAGCTTCGCCAGATGCTCTTCCTCCGCTTTAAGGGCAAGCAGCGCCTGCTCTTCCCTGCGGTCGCGCATCACCTTGGCCTGATCCACCTGCTGCTTCAATTGCTTCGTATGCCCCGCATACTGCTGATGCAGCTTCTCTGCCTCGGCGATCTCCTGGCGGGTCTCGATCAGGAATTGATCGATTAACCGCACCGGATCTTGAGACTGCTCCAACCGTTCATTTAAATTAGCTACCGTAATATCCCGTACTCGACGAAATACACTCATGACATCCCATCCCTCCTAACCAAATCGGTTCATCATTATTCGATATATGTGATCAATATCCCCGCCGTCTTCCATTCAGTGAATAAATGCCGAAGACGATCAAGCCGATCCCGATTGCCGGTACGATGAGCCACGCCAATTTGTTCATTAAGGATATGATCCCAAAGAGGAGAACAATCCATCCAAAAAATGCGTTGCCCCGGCGAATACCGTAGTAACCAAGACCGATCAATGCTACTGCGAACAACAATCCGAATAGACTGCCCAGCAGCGGGGTAAGCTTGCCCAGCAGGATTAATCCCCCCAGGACAATAAGTACGATTGCGAACCCGCTTGATCGATTTGCTCTCATTTATTAGTCACCGCCTTTCGTAAGTATCAACCTTATGTCCTTATTGTAGGTGGAAAAGCGTTTATTCAAAACGGACTACGGACGGTTTTTCTTCCTAGACCTAAGTCGAGGTGGCCTTAAGACCCTGAAGACCCGGTGTCCGACTACTGGAGAAATAGCAACAGCCTGCCCGGGTAACTTGGGCAGGCTGCACATTCCTATTGAAGTTGCTGTTACCTGACTTGGTGCAGGTCGCTTGTTCCTGTATATTACCGCCATTGTACTGCAATATCTATACATTTACTCCTGCAGTTGCTTATACAGTAGTTGCTATTGCTTCTTGCTGTG
The DNA here is from genome assembly GCF_037969765.1 of Paenibacillus sp. FSL W8-0186. Lineage (NCBI taxonomy): Bacteria > Bacillati > Bacillota > Bacilli > Caryophanales > Paenibacillaceae > Paenibacillus > Paenibacillus sp. FSL W8-0186. The sequence continues at coordinate 4,671,418 of NZ_CP150207.1, forward strand.
TCATATATCCTTGCTTTTAATTTAGCCAGTCTTACTCCTGCTTGCTTCCGTCTCCCTGCTGCATCTGCCGTCCCTGCTTCTCCCGTCTCATGGCCTCGTTCAGGTCGTCCCGAACGCTACCCTTCCATAGAGGCACTCCGGTCCGGTGAGCGGCCCTGCCGTTCAGATGACCTGCCACCGGCGCGGTAATGAAGACGAAGACGATACCGAGCAGCAGCTTGGCGCTGACATGATCCAGATAGAACATGAAATACAGGAAGGCCCCGCTCAATATGCATAATACGCCAAGCGTCGTGCTTTTCGTGGCCGCATGCGACCGCAAATATACATCGGGAAGCCGTATCAGCCCAAAAGCGCTTAACGCGCTGACTACGGCCCCAAACAACACGAGCATGCCAATCAGAAGCTCACCGATCATCATCATCACCTCGCTGCTCAATGACAACACCACGCTCAATGTACCGGGCAAAGGCGGTCGTTCCAACGAAAGATAGAATACCGATCAGAAGAATGATTTCGAAATATGCTTCCGTCCTCATCAGCATGCAGAGTACGGCTACCATGGCCAGCAGATTGATGCCAATCGTATCCAGAGACGTAATGCGGTCAGCCATGGAAGGCCCCTTCATCAAACGGTACAAGCATCCCAGTATCGCCAACGATAATATGACGAGGGCTGCAAACAAGAACCCGTCGATCATCTCGTCACCTCCAGGATTGCTTTTTCAAACGTGCTTCTAATATCGCTGCAGAGCTTATCGACATCATCGATGTCCATAGCATGGATATATAAGGTAGAACCTTCTCTGGATACATCAAGCGTTAGTGTTCCCGGTGTCAGCGTAATGAGGTTAGCCAGGATCGTGACTTCCCAATCGCCAGTCAGTTCGGTCTTATAAGCGAAAATACCGGGACGAATATTCAGCTTCGGAGACAGCACCTGTCCGATGACCACAAAACTCGATTTAAAGAGCTCTTTAATGAACAACACAAGCAGTTTGATCATCGCCCACACCTTCCTCATATAGAAGCCCTGCGGCCAAAAGCGGCCGAACAGGCCTATCAAGGCCAAGCCGATCATATAACCCACAATCAGTCCAGAGGCCGACCAGTTATTGTTCAAGAACATCCAGATCACAGCGATCAGGAAATTCAATAAAATTTGAAGCGCCATATCATCTACTCCTTCAGCACGGCATCGATATAAATTGCTGGGTTCGTTAAGACATCCCCGGCCTGAGACGCAAGAGAGTATACCCACTCAGAGCCGATCCCGATCACAAGGATAAGGGCGAACAATGCAGCTGCACTAGATAGCAGCCCTTTGATCCGGACTGGCTCCTGGATGGCTGCAGGCTGCTCCCCGCCGCCATAAAAAGCTCCGATAAATACACGCATCAACGAATAAAGTACGATCAGGCTGGACGCAAGCGCAATTCCTGTCCATAAATAATGCCCCGATGCAAACCCGCCCTGGACGATCAACAGCTTGCCTGTGAAGCCGCTGAGCGGCGGCACACCGATGATCGCGAGCGTGACGATAAAGAACATCCAGCCCAGCAGCGGATAGCGTCTTATCAGCCCGCCCATTTGCCTCAAGTCACTGGTGCCCGCGGCCTTGATGAGCATTCCCCCCAGCAGGAACAACAGCGCTTTGGCGATCATGTCATGGATCAGATAGAAGACGACGCCATCCATAGATGTCTTGTTCGCCGTGGCGATTCCGAAGGAAATAAAGCCGATCCCGATCACAACGTTATAGTTGATGATCCGGTGGATATCGGAATAAGCGACTGCACCTATCCCGCCTAATATCATCGTCGCCACAGCCATCCAACCGATGAGCGAGTGGGTAAGCTCCGGCTGGTGATAGAATATGAGGCTGAAGGTTCGGGCAATCGCATAAATGCCGACCTTGGTCAGCAGCGCGCCGAACAAAGCCTTCACCGCCGTTGGCGGGGCGCTGTATGAGCCCGGCAGCCAGAAGAACAGGAACAGGCCCGCTTTAAGCGCAAATACGATGAGAAATAACACGGCGATGACATTAATTATCCCGCCCTGTCCCACCTCGGCTATGCGAAGCGATAAATGTGCCATGTTCAGTGTACCGGTAACACCATATAGATAGGCGATCGCCGCTACAAAGAAGCTGGAGGACACGATGTTGACCAGAATATATTTCAGCGTCTCCCTCAGCTGCCGTTTCGTGCCTCCAAGCACGATCAGGGCGTAGGAAGCGATTAGCATCACCTCAAAGCAGACAAACAGATTGAACAAATCCCCCGTCAGGAACGATCCGTTTACGCCTACGATCAGAAATTGGAAGAACGGATGGAAATAATGCCGCTCCCTCTCTCTTCCGATGCTGCCGAACGCATAGAACAGGCAAGCCGTACTTAGCACTGTCGTCGTTAATACGAGCAGCGCCGCCAGCATATCCGCCGTAAATACGATTCCGTATGGCGGCGCCCAGCCTCCCATATGCAAAGTCTGGATACCGTTCAGTCTAACCTCTCGGACGATGAGGACCGCCGCGAGAATATTCAGCACTGCCCCTGTGGCATTGATCCATCTTTGCAGCATGACCCGGCTATGGGCAAAAATAAGAGCAACTGCAGTCAGCAGAGGAATGATAAGCGGAAATACGAGTAAATTATTCACCTTCGTCCCCCCTTAGCTGCTCCATATCATCTGTCTTCAGTTTTTGGTACGCCTTATAGGCGAGTACAAAGAAGAAAGATGTGACTCCGAAGCTAATTACTATAGATGTTAATATAAGAGCCGCCGGAACCGGATCCGTATAGGCGGAGGCATGCTCTCCAAGCAGCGGAGGCGCCCCTTTCTTCAAACGGGCCATTGTTAACAACAGCAAATGCACCGCATGCGTCAGCAGAGAGGTCCCGAGTATGATGCGCAGCAAGCTCCTGGTAAGGATCAGATACACTCCGACCATGAACAGGATGCCGACGGCTATTGACATCATTAATTCCATGATTACCGATCCCTCCCGATCTCAAGAATAATCGTCATCGTGACCCCCACGACGGTTAAATACACGCCCAGGTCGAAAATGACCGCCGTAGCCAGCTCGACCTCCCCGAGAATCGGCAAATACTCATGTCCGAACGCATGGCTCAGAAACGGCACGCCGAACCACAGCGAGCCTAGCCCTGTTAGAAAAGCGATAAGCAGGCCCGTGGCCATGACCTTCTGGAAATTAAGCGGAACGATGCTGCGCATAACCTCTTGTCCATAGGCGATTGCAAGCAGCACGAGCGCGGCCGAAGTCATCAGTCCGCCGATGAATCCGCCTCCCGGATTATTGTGGCCGGCAAAGAACAGATACCAGGAGAACGTAAGGATAATAAACATGGCAACCCTTGAGGTCATCCGCAGAATGACATCGTTGCTTCTTACCGGTATAAGCCCGCCTCTCAATTGCTTGTTAGAGCCTAAGCGGGGAGGGAGCTGCTCCTGCTTCTCGTCCAAACTTAGGCGAATCATGGAATAGATGCCAAGCGACGCAATGCCGAGCACTACAATTTCCAGCATCGTATCGAAGCCGCGGAAGTCTACGAGGATGACATTGACGACATTTTTCCCGCCAGCCAGTGTGTAACTTGCCTCTAGAAAGAACTTCGATATTGACTCGAAGGGGTGGCTGTTCCCGGCGCTTAAAGCACTGAGTGCAATCAGGGTGACCATAAGCCCTACTCCCAGCGCAATCAGGAAATTCGTAAGCTTGAATTTAAGGACGGACAGCTCTTTCTTTAGCTTCGGCAAATGATAGAAGCACAGAAGGAATAGCGTGACCGATACCGTCTCCACGATGAGCTGGGTAAGCGCCAGATCCGGCGCCCGGAATATGACGAAGAACAAGGACACCATGTAACCGACGGCCCCCGTCAAAATAATCGCCAGCAGACGCGAATTGGCAAAGGGCACCGCGATCGCGGCTATAATGAGGGCAAGCAAAATAGCTGCCTCGTATACCGTGACTGGAGCGTAGCTGCTGCTATCCAGGTTGAAGCCGTCAAACGCAAGCATAATGGCTCCAAGTACAACTACGAGAAACGTGAAAATATAAATCAAGTAATGCCGTACAGAACCGGTCATATATTTATCCGTTAACCACTTTGACGACCGCTCCAGCATCCCCAGGCCCGAATCATACACGCCGTTCAAGGAGAAGCGGGGTGATCCAGGGCTATTCAATACCTTGACCTTAGGCTGCAGAACAAAGACCAGAATGCCTGCGCCGATAACGCCGAGTGTCATGAATACCTCCGGCGTCCAGCCATGCCAGAATTCTATGGATACGAGGAATTTCTCTCCCGGCCCGAGCAGGCCCGGCATAACTGCTGCCATCGCAGGCTCGATGAGCGAGTACGACAACAATCCGGGGAACAGGCCGAACACGAGCGCAAGCGCGGCCATGATCACTGGCGGTATAAGCATACCGACCGGAGCCTCGTGCGGCTGCAGCTTCAGCTGCTCCGGCTTGAATTTGCCGGTAAATGTTCTGACCAGCAGTACCATGCTGTAAGCAAAGGTAAAGACGCTGGCAGCCCAAGCGATCACAGGAAACAGGCTGCTCCAGGTATCCATGCTCCATATGCCCATTTCCCGGGCATTCAGAACTGCCGTAAAGAACATTTCCTTACTAAGAAAGCCCCCGAACGGCGGTATGCCCGCCATCGATAACGCTCCTATGACAGCGACCGTGAACGTTACGGGCATGATAGACATTAATCCGCCCAACTTGCGGATATCTCGCGTTCCCGTCTCATGATCTACGATCCCGACAACCATGAATAACGCTCCCTTAAATACCGCATGATTCATCAAATGGAATATGGCGGCCATCGTTGCCTTGGAATAGAACAAAGACTGCTGGACGTCCGTGTAATACCCCGAGGCCGAACCGAGCCCCAGCAAAGCCATGATCAATCCCAGCTGGCTAATCGTGGAGAAGGCCAGCATCGCCTTCAGATCGGTTTGCTTGATCGCCTTGAACGAACCAAAGATCAGCGTAATAAGCCCTACGCCCGACACGAGCCAGAACCAGGACGCTTGTCCAGAGAACACCGGCGTAAATCTCGCTACCAGATATAACCCGGCTTTGACCATCGTTGCCGAGTGCAAATAGGCACTCACCGGCGTCGGCGCCTCCATCGCATCCGGCAGCCAAATATGGAACGGGAACTGGGCAGATTTCGTGAAGGCTCCGAGCAGCACCAGCAGCAGTGCAGGCAGCATCAGGGAATGGCCGATGATCATATCGGAGCTCTGAATGATTTCTCTCACCGAGAACGTGCCGGTCATAATATAAATCAATACGAAGCCAGCCAACATCGCTAGACCGCCAAACACGGTAATGAGCATGGATTTGAACGCCCCATATCTGGAACGCTCCCGGTGATGCCAGAAAGCGATCAACAGAAAGGAAGAGATGCTCGTCAATTCCCAGAAGCCGTAAAGCACGATCAGATTATCAGATAGGACAACTCCCAGCATAGCCCCCATAAATAGAAGCAAATACACGTAGAAGCGATGAACGGCCTCTTTTTCCTTATCCATATAAAAAATGGAATAGAAAACGACCAGTGTACCGATCCCCGAAATTAGCAAAGTGAACAGCAATGACAACCCGTCCAACTGAACGCTGAACTCGATGCCAAGCGAGGTGATCCAGGGGACTGCGGCTACGATATCATGACCCGATTGAACAATGGGGATCTGCCTCAGGAAGTAAACAAAGAGTACGGCTGGCGCTAACATAACGGCCCATCCCGGGTGCGGTTTTCCCGGCAGTCTCTTCAGCAGAGGCATTCCTGCAGCCAGAATAAATGGTAAAATGATTGCTGCGTGCAAAATAGACAACATGCTTCCTCCTTACTCGTGCTATATAACCTGTGTCTCATCAGCTTAGCCATATTTAAATCAGAACATAAATACGGTATCCCTGAAAAAACACAAAAAGAGCCCGCGTTTGGCAGGCTCCTCCGATAAATCAATATGTGGTTAAGGCTGTCGTGCAATTGAAGCACATCCAAAAGTATATCCTTTTTTTGAGCGGTTGTAAACACGAATCTAACTGTATATATATAGCTCATTAAGGAAATCACTTTCTATAGTAAAGGAGAGTGATTTCCATGCCGATCCGCCAAATCCTCGTCTGCTCATCCATATTTCTCGTGATTATTTGCAGTGCCGCGTTTCTTGCCCGCCAGCTGTCGCCACTCATGTCCCTAGAACAATCGCGCTTATACTTCAAGCAATTAAATATTGGATTAAGAAACCCAGCTGCGTTTCAGCCCCGGGAATACATCCGGATCGTACCGTCCTCTCATCCGGAAGGATTTCCTTGAAATTGGGCGAATAATTTATCATCATTCTTTTGAGATACTAAGGATTGTGTGCTATCCTTAAGGTTAGCAGCTATTTTAGAGAGGGGATAAGCATCATGATACATATTCGGCAAACGATGGTATGGTTTTTTGCCTCTGTCTTTGCGCTAATCATGATTTTCTTTATTCCTCATCCAGCTCTAAATCCAGGACATGTCGCAAGTTTCGAACATACGGCCGTTGAAGCTGAGCAGCCCCTCCGCAAATCGGAGAACAAGGCAGCCCTTCTGACGCCTGCACATGTCAAGCTTGGCAACGATCTATCCCCGTTTTACCTGTTAGTCATCCCCGCCGCAGCCAGTAGTATAATTGCTTTGGCAGGGATCTATTTCCGTCCATTTTTCTATCAATTCATGAAGCGAATCCTTCTGTTACCCATCAAATTTACTAGCATTTATGCTGCTTGATTTACATGTAAATGATAAGTAACTAGAATTATCGCCCATGCTCGTGAAGGAAGATCGGCGGTTGTATTAAACACACCTTATACAAATAACACTTCTTAATATTGGAGGTCGGAAGCTAATGAATCTTAAAGAAACCGAATTGCCAGGCATCGGCAAAAAATTCGAAATCGAAACACGCAGTGGTGAGAAATTAACTATTACTATCCATGATGATGGTCGTCGTGAAGTTTATCACTATGGAGCGGATAACCCGGACGACAGCATCTCTAAAATATCTTTAACCGACGAGGAAGCCCGGTATGTTTCTGCCATTATTGGCGGAGTTACTTACAAGCCTACACCATTGGAGAATATCGAAGTCGCGTTAGGCGATCTCATTATTGAATGGTATAAACTTGAACCTCACTACAAAGCGATCGGCAAGACGATCGGCGAGTTGCGCGTTCGTCAACGTTCCAGCGCCACGATCATTGCTGTCGTTGAGAGCAATCATTCCAAACATATCAATCCTGGACCGGATTTGCTCCTTACTGCCGGCGCATTGGTTGTCGTAATCGGCGAACGTCTGCACCAGCAGCAGATCCGTCAGATTCTTCTGAACGGAAGTGCTTAGTTTTTTCTGTAACAGTATCATTCGAAGTTTACAATAAGAAGCACCTTGCCTCTCTGACGGCATGAAGAAGCGCCCTAAGTTTCAATTGAACTTAGGGCGCTTCTTACTTTCTCTAGCACTATAAATTATGCTAACGGAATATTAGAAATCGAAATTGTCCGGATCAGGACCAACGCGCTGATCTTGATTCAGACCATCAATTTGCTTCATTTCCTCTGCAGTCAATTCGAAATCAAATACATTAGCATTTTCAACAATCCGTTTTGGATTAGATGATTTTGGAATGGTTACAATGCCATGCTGCAGATCCCAGCGGATAATAACCTGAGCCGTGGATTTGCCGTATTTTGCCCCGATAGCCTTCAGTACTTCGTTGTCCAGCAGCTTGCCTTGGGCAAGAGGGGACCAGGCTTCGATTTGGATTCCTTGCGACTTGCAGTATTCCCTCAATTCCACTTGGCTGAGCAGCGGATGCAGCTCCACCTGATTGACTACCGGTCTTACCTCTGCGTTTGCCAGCAGGTCTTCCAAATGATGAATCTGGAAGTTCGATACGCCAATAGAGCGAACACGTCCGTCCTTATGTAACTGCTCAAGCGCTTTCCACGTTTCTTTATATTTGCCCTTAACTGGCCAATGAATCAAATAGAGATCTAAATAATCGAGGCCAAGCTTGCTCATGCTCGCGTCAAAAGCCTTCAGCGTACTATCGTAGCCTTGATCGGAGTTCCAGACCTTCGTAGTAATAAACAGTTCTTCGCGGGATATGCCGGATGCTTTAATCGCTTGGCCTACCCCTTCTTCATTCTGGTACAAAGCAGCAGTGTCAATGCTTCTATAACCGTTGCGGATGGCAGCTTCTATAGAAGCGGTGACCTCCTGGCCTTCACTCATCTTATAGACACCGAGGCCCAGCCACGGCATTTGTCTTCCATTGGACAAGGTAACCATAGATTGAATGTGATTCATCTCGTATGACGCCTCCTCTAATTTGAATCGTTTGCCCATCGTCTCCCTAACCAAAATAAACCTTACGATCCTTAATGTCAAATTTCGTTCCTCTGAATATTAGTCACAAAAAAGAAGGTATATGAAATTGCTCCTAGAAACAATTTCATATACCTTCTTATCGATAATACCGATGGCCGGACTCGAACCGGCAAGCCTCTCGGCACCGCATTTTGAGTGCGGCGTGTCTGCCAATTCCACCACATCGGCACACTATAAATCCATCACTTCACAAGTGCGGAAGACCAGACTTGAACTGGTACGATAGTCACCTACCGCAGGATTTTAAGTCCTGTGCGTCTGCCGATTCCGCCACTCCCGCAGGGAATTAAATGGAGGCGCCACCCAGACTCGAACTGGGGATAAAGCTTTTGCAGAGCTGTGCCTTACCACTTGGCTATGGCGCCGTATATAAAAATGGAGCGGACGACGGGAATCGAACCCGCGACCCTCGCCTTGGCAAGGCGATGCTCTACCGCTGAGCCACGTCCGCAACATATGGCTGGGGATATAGGATTCGAACCTATGGAATGACGGAGTCAAAGTCCGTTGCCTTACCGCTTGGCTAATCCCCAATATGTGATTTTTAAGATAAAAATGGGGCGATCGATGGGACTTGAACCCACGAATGCCGGAGCCACAATCCGGTGCGTTAACCCCTTCGCCACGACCGCCATAATATAAATATTCTATTGTTTTACTGGCAGGGGCAGCAGGAATTGAACCCACACTAACGGTTTTGGAGACCGCTGTTCTACCTTTAAACTATGCCCCTATGTGGTAAAACTGGTGGAGGCTGATGGATTCGAACCACCGAACTCGTACGAGAACAGATTTACAGTCTGCTGCGTTTGGCCACTTCGCTAAGCCTCCATGTGGTGCCGGCGAGAGGACTTGAACCCCCAACCTACTGATTACAAGTCAGTTGCTCTACCAATTGAGCTACACCGGCGTTTTCAATTATCAGATAAATCATGGTGGCTCGGGACGGAATCGAACCGCCGACACGAGGATTTTCAGTCCTCTGCTCTACCGACTGAGCTACCGAGCCTTATAGGAATAGTTCGTTGGATCCTCTTCACCTATTCCGCTGCGACCAGCTCATTAAAGTGACGGTTTCCAGAGCAAGCTGTGAATCCTTGCGGATTCTCACCTCTTAGATTGAGGTTATAATGGCGGAGCCGACGGGATTCGAACCCGCGATCTCCTGCGTGACAGGCAGGCATGTTAGGCCTCTACACCACGGCTCCACACTAGATATTGCAATTGCGGGGACAGGATTTGAACCTGCGACCTTCGGGTTATGAGCCCGACGAGCTACCGAGCTGCTCCACCCCGCGTCAGTAATAAATTATATATGGTGGAGGCTAACGGGATCGAACCGCTGACCCTCTGCTTGTAAGGCAGATGCTCTCCCAGCTGAGCTAAGCCTCCGAGGAAAGACAATTTCTATTGTATCATATTACCCGGTTAGAAATCAAGCTTTTTCTTAAAAACTTATAGGAATTCTCATCCCCAATTGAAGCAGTTAAATAATGGTGACCCGTAGGGGATTCGAACCCCTGTTACCTCCGTGAAAGGGAGGTGTCTTAACCCCTTGACCAACGGGCCACATATGTATCACACACTGCTATGATACTAAAAAAATAATGATGGCGGAGAGAGAGGGATTCGAACCCTCGAGACGCTTGTGACGCCTACACGATTTCCAATCGTGCTCCTTCGGCCAACTCGGACACCTCTCCATATGGCTCCCCGAACAGGACTCGAACCTGTGACAACTCGATTAACAGTCGAGTGCTCTACCGACTGAGCTATCAGGGAACATTATCATATTCAGATGAATTGATCACCTGAAAACTGGATACGAAACTTCATTTGCGTGTTAGCCCTTACTTGGTTCACCGGGGCCCCCGAAAAGTATTCGGTATACTCTTCGAAGCCTCCGCTTCACTTTGTGGGGTATCTTGGATAAGCCCTCGACCGATTAGTACCTGTCAGCTCCATACATTGCTGCACTTCCACCTCAGGCCTATCAACCTCGTCGTCTTCAAGGGGTCTTACTAATTGGGAAATCTCATCTTGAGGAGGGCTTCACGCTTAGATGCTTTCAGCGTTTATCCCATCCGCACGTAGCTACCCAGCTATGCTCCTGGCGGAACAACTGGTGCACCAGCGGTGCGTCCATCCCGGTCCTCTCGTACTAAGGACAGCTCCTCTCAAATTTCCTACGCCCACGACAGATAGGGACCGAACTGTCTCACGACGTTCTGAACCCAGCTCGCGTACCGCTTTAATGGGCGAACAGCCCAACCCTTGGGACCTACTTCAGCCCCAGGATGCGATGAGCCGACATCGAGGTGCCAAACCTCCCCGTCGATGTGGACTCTTGGGGGAGATAAGCCTGTTATCCCCAGGGTAGCTTTTATCCGTTGAGCGATGGCCCTTCCATGCGGTACCACCGGATCACTAAGCCCGACTTTCGTCCCTGCTCGACTTGTCAGTCTCGCAGTCAAGCTCCCTTTTGCCTTTGCACTCTGCGAATGATTTCCAACCATTCTGAGGGAACCTTGGGGCGCCTCCGTTACTCTTTAGGAGGCGACCGCCCCAGTCAAACTACCCACCTGACACTGTCCCCGAACCGGATCACGGTCCTAGGTTAGAACTTCGATACGATCAGGGTGGTATCCCAACGATGCCTCCACCGAAGCTGGCGCTCCGGATTCTTAGGCTCCCACCTATCCTGTACAAATCGCATCAAAGTTCAATATCAAGCTGTAGTAAAGCTCCATGGGGTCTTTCCGTCTTGTCGCGGGTAACCTGCATCTTCACAGGTATTAAAATTTCACCGGATCTCTCGTTGAGACAGCGCCCAAGTCGTTACGCCATTCGTGCGGGTCAGAATTTACCTGACAAGGAATTTCGCTACCTTAGGACCGTTATAGTTACGGCCGCCGTTTACTGGGGCTTCGGTTCACAGCTTCGGGATTGCTCCCTAACCGCTCCCCTTAACCTTCCAGCACCGGGCAGGCGTCAGCCCGTATACTTCGCCTTACGGCTTCGCACAGACCTGTGTTTTTGCTAAACAGTCGCTTGGGCCTTTTCACTGCGGCCCCCTCGTGCTATTCACACTACCGGGGCACCCCTTCTCCCAAAGTTACGGGGTCATTTTGCCGAGTTCCTTAACGAGAGTTCTTCCGCGCGCCTTAGAATTCTCTTCTCGCCTACCTGTGTCGGTTTGCGGTACGGGCACCTTCTCCTGGCTAGAGGCTTTTCTTGGCAGTGTGAGATCATGACCTTCGGTACTGTAAATTTTCCCTCCCCATCACAGCCCAGCCTTACGATGTGCGGATTTGCCTACACATCAGCCTCACTGCTTGGACGAGCATCCATCAGCTCGCGTCACTACCCTACTGCGTCACCCCATCGCTCATAACGGATTACGGTGGTACAGGAATTTCAACCTGTTGTCCTTCGACTACGCCTTTCGGCCTCGCCTTAGGTCCCGACTTACCCTGAGCGGACGAACCTTCCTCAGGAAACCTTGGGCTTTCGGCGGATCAGATTCTCACTGATCTTTTCGTTACTCATACCGGCATTCTCACTTGTATGCAGTCCACCAGTCCTTCCGGTCCAACTTCAATCCGCATACAACGCTCCCCTACCCCTGATGCAATGCATCAAGCCATAGCTTCGGTGGTGTGTTTAGCCCCGTTACATTTTCGGCGCAGAGTCACTCGACCAGTGAGCTATTACGCACTCTTTAAATGGTGGCTGCTTCTAAGCCAACATCCTGGTTGTCTGTGCAACTCCACATCCTTTCCCACTTAACACACACTTGGGGACCTTAGCTGATGGTCTGGGCTGTTTCCCTCTTGACAATGGATCTTAGCACTCACTGTCTGACTCCCGGTTAATCAGTCTATGGCATTCGGAGTTTGACTGAGCTTGGTAACCCTTGGCGGGCCCCGCACCCAATCAGTGCTCTACCTCCACGACTGTCCTACCGAGGCTAGCCCTAAAGCTATTTCGGGGAGAACCAGCTATCTCCGAGTTCGATTGGAATTTCTCCGCTACCCCCACCTCATCCCCGCATTTTTCAACATACGTGGGTTCGGGCCTCCAGTGCGTGTTACCGCACCTTCACCCTGGACAGGGGTAGATCACCCGGTTTCGGGTCTACGTCCACGTACTAAGTCGCCCTATTCAGACTCGCTTTCGCTGCGGCTTCGGCTCTTCACCTTAACCTTGCACGGGAACGTAACTCGCCGGTTCATTCTACAAAAGGCACGCCATCACCCATAAATAGGGCTCTGACTTCTTGTAAGCACACGGTTTCAGGTTCTTTTTCACTCCCCTCCCGGGGTGCTTTTCACCTTTCCCTCACGGTACTGCTTCACTATCGGTCGCTAGGGAGTATTTAGCCTTACCAGATGGTCCTGGCAGATTCATACGGGGTTTCACGTGCCCCGCACTACTCGGGATCCGTCTCGGAGGGAACAGACTTTCGATTACAGGGCTTTTACCTTCTATGGCCGGCCTTTCCAGACCTGTTCGTCTAACCTCTTCCTTTGTAACTCCATGTGAGACGTCCCACAACCCCAGAGAGCAAGCTCTCTGGTTTAGGCTAATCCGCGTTCGCTCGCCGCTACTGACGGAATCACTTTTGTTTTCTCTTCCTCAGGGTACTTAGATGTTTCAGTTCCCCTGGTATGCCTCTTCACACCCTATGTATTCAGATGTGAGTGACTGCGTATTACCACAGCCGGGTTTCCCCATTCGGACACCCCCGGATCAAAGCTTGCTTACAGCTCCCCGAGGCAGTTTCGTTGTTCGCCACGTCCTTCTTCGGCTCCTAGCGCCTAGGCATCCTCCGTGTGCTCTTAGTAGCTTAACCATATCGCTCTCATTTTGGGCTATTCGCTCTGTTGTCCGTCACTTTCCTGATCGAATAAATTCAACCAAGGTGGAAAGTAACTCCCAAAGGATCGCCTATCCCAAAACGTTCGCTAGCTACTTTTAATTAAACTTGTTTTGACACAAGTTCAGCTAAAAGGAATTTTCTAAAACGCAAATTTCGTTTCGTATATCCAGTTTTCAAGGATCAAGTTTCTTTCGCCATTTGACTGGCGGAAGACTATCTTATCAAATCCGCACTCACCATTCAAGCGGTAAGTTATGGAAGAGATATTGTTTATGGTGGAGCCAAGCGGGATCGAACCGCTGACCTCCTGCTTGCAAGGCAGGCGCTCTCCCAGCTGAGCTATGGCCCCATATCACTCCAATAAGAAGCGTAAGCAAATATGGAGTTGTATGGTGGGCCCTAGTGGACTCGAACCACCGACCTCACCCTTATCAGGGGTGCGCTCTAACCAGCTGAGCTAAGGGCCCATACAAGGAATGTTCAATTTAAATAACACCCATAAAACGGGGTGCGCTTGGCGACGTCCTACTCTCCCAGGACCCTGCGGTCCAAGTACCATCGGCGCTGGAGGGCTTAACGGTCGTGTTCGAGATGGGTACGTGTGGAACCCCTCCGCCATTGCCACCAAACGCTTGAGAGTTGAACTCTCAAAACTGACCAACGAGCGAGCTAAATTTGTACCGCTTCGCTGCGGAAGCGAGGTACTCCATAGAAAGGAGGTGATCCAGCCGCACCTTCCGATACGGCTACCTTGTTACGACTTCACCCCAATCATCTACCCCACCTTCGGCGGCTGGCCCCTTGCGGTTACCTCACCGACTTCGGGTGTTGTAAACTCTCGTGGTGTGACGGGCGGTGTGTACAAGACCCGGGAACGTATTCACCGCGGCATGCTGATCCGCGATTACTAGCAATTCCGACTTCATGCAGGCGAGTTGCAGCCTGCAATCCGAACTGAGACCAGCTTTGATAGGATTCGCTCCACCTCGCGGTTTCGCTTCCCGTTGTACTGGCCATTGTAGTACGTGTGTAGCCCAGGTCATAAGGGGCATGATGATTTGACGTCATCCCCACCTTCCTCCGGTTTGTCACCGGCAGTCGATCTAGAGTGCCCACCTTCATGTGCTGGCAACTAAACCTAAGGGTTGCGCTCGTTGCGGGACTTAACCCAACATCTCACGACACGAGCTGACGACAACCATGCACCACCTGTCTCCTCTGTCCCGAAGGAAAGGCACATCTCTGCGCCGGTCAGAGGGATGTCAAGACCTGGTAAGGTTCTTCGCGTTGCTTCGAATTAAACCACATACTCCACTGCTTGTGCGGGTCCCCGTCAATTCCTTTGAGTTTCAGTCTTGCGACCGTACTCCCCAGGCGGAATGCTTAATGTGTTAACTTCGGCACCAAGGGTATCGAAACCCCTAACACCTAGCATTCATCGTTTACGGCGTGGACTACCAGGGTATCTAATCCTGTTTGCTACCCACGCTTTCGCGCCTCAGCGTCAGTTACAGCCCAGAGAGTCGCCTTCGCCACTGGTGTTCCTCCACATCTCTACGCATTTCACCGCTACACGTGGAATTCCACTCTCCTCTTCTGCACTCAAGTCACCCAGTTTCCAGTGCGACTCGGAGTTGAGCCCCGAGTTTATACACCAGACTTAAATGACCGCCTGCGCGCGCTTTACGCCCAATAATTCCGGACAACGCTTGCCCCCTACGTATTACCGCGGCTGCTGGCACGTAGTTAGCCGGGGCTTTCTTCTCAGGTACCGTCACTCTCAGAGCAGTTACTCTCCAAGACGTTCTTCCCTGGCAACAGAGCTTTACGATCCGAAAACCTTCATCACTCACGCGGCGTTGCTCCGTCAGACTTTCGTCCATTGCGGAAGATTCCCTACTGCTGCCTCCCGTAGGAGTCTGGGCCGTGTCTCAGTCCCAGTGTGGCCGTTCACCCTCTCAGGCCGGCTACGCATCGTCGCCTTGGTAGGCCTTTACCCCACCAACTAGCTAATGCGCCGTAGGCCCATCTGTAAGTGACAGATTGCTCCGTCTTTCAGCATCCCGCCATGCGGCGAAATGATTTATCCGGTATTAGCTACCGTTTCCGGCAGTTATCCCAGTCTTACAGGCAGGTTGCCTACGTATTACTCACCCGTCCGCCGCTAAGTTATTTCGGAAGCAAGCTTCCAAAATAACTCCGCTCGACTTGCATGTATTAGGCACGCCGCCAGCGTTCGTCCTGAGCCAGGATCAAACTCTCCAATAAAGGATGAAAGCATCGCATATCCAATGGATGGGATCTTTCATCCGAGATGAAAGGAAGTTTTACCAATGGTAAAATCTCTTTCAGCTAAGGTGTTTGACTTGCTCATTTTGAATCTGACGAGATCAGATTTGCATCTGACTCTATTATTTAGATTTCACTTCCGTGAAACCCGCTCACTCGTTGTTCAGTTTTCAAAGATCAACCTTGTTTCGCGTGTCGCCGTTGTTTCAGCAGCGACTCTTATAATATATCACGTTCGCCCGAATTAAGTCAACAAGTTTTTTTAAAAACTTTTTTAGGCTGCTGCCTGTATATGTTTCTTCAGAACTTGCTGCCTTGAAGGGGCGAGATTTAATTTAACACAGATTATACAGAAGAGTCAATCTCTATTTATATTTATTTTATTGGAAATGAATGACTTCATAATTTGCTTGCTAAATACTTGATCTCACGGTCCTCGCCGCCGCATCCTTTCGGATCTCTTGTAACCTCTTTCGCCAAGGAGTGGTGCACCAGCTTGCGCAGTATCATCGGAACTTCCTCACTGACATGAACAAGCTCGGGCAATTGTCTAAGCTCTTGAATGCTCCACCCCTCTTTGCGGCTTGATAATATGCGAAGCAGCACCGCACAGCAGTCGGCCATTTTGGATATGATTGTGAACTCACAAGCCAGAAGCACCAGCTGAATGCGCTGTTCCAATGTCTCTTTATTATCCGTCAATTCGTCAAACAATTTATAAACGACGGAATTAAGGGGACGCACCTGTTCCCACACGCTATTCTCCGGCAGCATTCCCTGTTCGATCAATTCGATCCTAGCATAATGCTTCAAAGCCTGAAGTACATGGTAATAAGCATCGAGGAAATCAAGATCCTGGGTATATCGCTTCGCTTCTATATACACTTTCAGAAACTTGGCAAATTCAATAAACTTGCGTTGTTCCTTCATATCCTCCCCAAAATCAATTATTTCCTTGCGCAATCGAGCCAATTCCCCTTCAACATCCCAAATAATTTCTCCATGTAAAAAACACTGTACAATTTCCCGGTTCTCACCGGTCATTACCCAGCGTTTTAAATCATTGTTACCGATATAGAGCAACTGGTATTGAGCATCTCCGTTCGTGCAATGTTCAATTTCGATGCCAGCTTCATTTCGCCCTTCACATACCGTAATAACAACCAGTTCAAAGTCGTATACTAGCGAACTGCGATATTCCCCTTTGTCATGACGGTATCCGATAGCGCCTAAGGCTTGCCGGCCGACGCTGTCTTCATCAACCAATGAAAAAATAGATGGTTCCACGATATCCCCCTACCTTGGCGTTACTCAACCAATTCGTTATAATATAGTTCTACGCTATATTAAAGTTTCCTGCTTTTTTTAAGGCAGCGTCCTAAAAAAAAACATGAATTGAGGTTTGCTCAAATGTTCTTCAAGTCAAGCAAAATCAATGAATTCAGACTATGGGGCCTACTCCTGACCATGATGGGCATGGGGCTTATGGTCCTCGGAACAGCCGGCATCGTCTTCTGGGGACAATCCGGTAAAGTCATTGCCGGAATCGGCCTTGTCATCGGACTTATCGCTATGCTCGGAAGCTTGGCCATTTATTTCATTGCCGGGATGCTGTCCACCTCTGCCGTACAGCTGGAGTGCCCGGAATGTCATAAATTAACCAAAATGCTGGGTAAAACGGATCGCTGCATGTTCTGCAGAACCATGTTAACGTTAGATCCAGAACGGGCAAACATCACAGCGGATCAACTGCAACAACAAAAAACTGCGGCACAATCAGCCGACTGATGATAACACAAAGAAAGGCGGGAACCTCCCAAGGTTCCCGCCTTTCTTTGTGTTAAACCTATTCCGCGATTTTGCTCAGCACGTCCCAGGCATCACTCGATGCAAAGCTCCGATTCCACGTTGCTATCCCTCCGAGCTGCAGCGACTTCGCCAATTCTACCCGGCGAGCCAGCGAATCTTTGTCTTCCAGCCAAATTCGCTGGAGAACTCCGTTTTCCCGATACTCGACGTAATTCTGTCCGGTCTCTTCCGAAAACTCAGGCTTCAAGGACTTCTCCTTGATAATCTCCTGGGCTTTTTTCATGCCGATGGCTTTGGACTTTACCTTGGTTGCCCCTTCTTCTACGGTTTCGGTCCATACCCTCATATATAACGGAATGCCAAGAATCAGCTTGCTTGGGGGGACATCATCCTCATTAATAATCCGCGTCATTGACGAACGGACCCATGGCAAGGATGCTACAGAACCAGCAACCGGACTTGCCGCCCAATGTTCATCGTAAGCCATCACGATCAAATAGTCCGTAACCTTCGCCAAAGCCCTGCGATCCAAAAACGCAGACCACATTTCGCTATTCGACTTCGGAGTCACATCTATGGAAACCACCAATCCCTGCTCCTGTGCCAGGGGCCATAATTCCCTCATGAATTGGGTCAAATTGGCCCCGTCTTTCGTATAAACATTTTCATAATCGATATTAATGCCGTCTAAATCGTACAATTTTGCATAATGCAGCATTTGCAAGATCGTCGTTATGCGCCGTTCAAATGTGGATAAGGATTCTGACGTAATTTCCGGCTCGAAGCTGTTGCTGAACAACCCCCACACCTGCATGCCCCTGCCGTGGGCCCATTTCACATAAGCGTGATCGGCCTTGCTTTGCACATTTCCCTTGCCGTCCACAAGCGAGAACCAAGTCGGACTGACTACGTTCACGCCAGGCATTTCACCGATGGACGAAGGCTTTGGCGCTACGTTATATACGGCCTCCCAGGTCAAATTGACGGCTTTGGACTGCCATTTCTGCTTGGCCGGAGGAACCGCCTGCTCCTCTATGGGTGGAACCACGATCTGCTCTTCCAGAGCGACATTTTTTTTCTTCACATATCCGGCATAGCCGTTATTCAGCTGGACATAATACCAGTTATCCGTCTCGTCCAAAATCCGCAGCTGCTCTCCCGGCTTCATCTCCGCTAAAATCGGGGTATGAATGCTATCGCCCTGCCTTAAAGCCACCGTGCTATCCTTCCTTCGACTGGTACTGTGAACTTGAGCCTTCCGTATCGTCTCCCCGGCCCGATATACCAGCACTGTACCGGAAGCGGTATCTTCATGTACCTCGATGCCATATAACTCCTTCAGTAAATAGGCCGGCAAGTATAAATTCCCTTCCTTTTCGACCGGAGCAAACAACAGCTGAACCGGCTTGTTGTTGATTTTTCCGTTCATATCGTCCGTCTTCATCAAGACAAGCTTGCGCTGCGTAGTCAAAATGACTGACTTCGTCTCTTCTTCATATCTTACATTGGGGTCAATTTCCGACTGAATCATGGAAAAAGGCAGCTTAAGCCCCTCCCCGCTATCCAAGGCGGGCAAATCCATCACTTCGCCTGCTACGAATATCGGCTTATCAAATTTCCCCTTCCAGTCCGGGTCGGCATGCTCCCAGCTCGGCAGAAGCTCAGACACGGCCCAATACGCCCCGGCCACAAACAGTACAAGCACGATGAACCACTTGAATCGGCCCCCGCGCTTGCGCCTCATGCGAGCCGTTCTTCTATTCTTCAATCCTCAGTACCTCCATTAGTAAAGAAATTATAATTGCGATACAGCACCACGTATGGGGCTAAAAAACAAAAACGTGAAGAATTCACGAAGGAATCCGTCACGTTCTTCCAAACCCGCAGGTCAAATGATTATTGTTTCCGGCAATCGCCGCAAACCCCGTAAAGTTCCAATCGGTGACCGTGCACCTGGAAGCCGGTCATCTCCTCGGCCTTTTGTTCCACATCCTCCAGCGAGGAGTATGTGAAGTCTTTTATTTTTCCACACTTCTCACATATTACATGATAATGATTCGAGACGTCCGCGTCAAAACGGCTGGAGTTATCCCCATAGGTCAGCTCCCGAACCATGCCAGCTTCTATAAACATCTTAAGATTGTTATAAACTGTTGCCACGCTCATATTCGGAAAACGGGGCGCTAAAGCACGGTAGATTTCATCTGCCGTCGGATGGCCCATCGATTCCATAAGAAACGTTAAAATGGCATGACGCTGCGGCGTAATTCGAACCCCGCTCTGTTTCAATTGATCCAGAGCATGCTGTACCCGCGTAGTCATTATGTCCACCGCCTTTAAGAGGTCGTTTACAGTCCCTCTTCTTCTTCTTACAAGTTTATTGTACTTTTACAATAATTCGTTTGTCAACGGAGTGCGGATTCATCGGTTATCCGTTGGTTCACATATAAATTACTGTTTCCTTCTACCTTGACCAAATATTCCCCGGAACCGACAATGCCATGGATGGTTTTATTATCAACGGCAAAAGGCAGCTCAGTTATAATATCGCCATATCCGCTGGAACCTTCCAGCGTGTAGTCTCCTTCCTCCGGAATGGTTATTGTCATTTCACCTACCGCACTGTACACATTCCAATCCCCTTCGATCTGCGGCGATTCAATCTGGATTTTGCCGTTTAAGGACTCGGCTTTTAATGCCGCGGCAACGCCATGGATAACGATGTTGCCATTTTTTGTCGCCGCATGGATGTCGTCATCCGCATTCATTAGTGCAATATTGCCGACTAGCGTGGACATCGACACCTGTCCCGTGATCATATTCCCCATCATGTTTCCGCCTTGAGTATCCACGCTGACATTGCCGAATATCCGGTACATTTCCGCATCACCGTTTAGCGTCTTTGCCGTCACATCGCCATTGACGTCCCAAAGCTTCAGATCCCCGTTGCCCGTCTGCAGCTTGATCTGCTTCAAGGCACGAACTCCGCTCATCTTGATTTTACC
The DNA here is from genome assembly GCF_037969765.1 of Paenibacillus sp. FSL W8-0186. Taxonomy (NCBI): domain Bacteria; kingdom Bacillati; phylum Bacillota; class Bacilli; order Caryophanales; family Paenibacillaceae; genus Paenibacillus; species Paenibacillus sp. FSL W8-0186. Next base: position 4,691,883 of record NZ_CP150207.1, read on the forward strand.
GTTAGAGGTACTTATATCGATATCCAAAAAACGGTTTTCTGGCAAAAATACAGTCATATTCATGCGAGGATGCCTTTTCCCGGAAGCGCCGTAGACTTTATCCTTCACATTCAGGGTCAACGTTTTCCCTTCGGTTATCTGAAGCTCGGTTTCCTCCGCCACTAACTTGGCCTCCTCAGCCGGCAATTGATCCACCCATACCGTGCTCTCTACGCGAATCCCTTCAATTTCCGCTCTCCTGACGTCAATATTTCCATTAATGCCATTAAGGACAATCTGCTCCGTGCTTAGATCAATGGGGATTTCCAGCTGTTCCTTGATCAGGGAGTAGCCTTCCTCTGCGCTGAAATCCGTGCCGGCCGCCGTTAAATCAAGACTGACCCTGTTCCATAAATGCATATAATGATCCTGCTGGGTTACCGCAAAAACGGAGAACGCCACAAACAGCGATAGTAAAAGCCCTTTGAGATCAACGCGAAGCAGCCGCAAAGGATAAGCTGTTTTTCGGCGATTCCACAGGAACACATAGATTTGCTCTAATCCGGCGACGACGAACAGCAGCGGCCACCACTTCAGCAAATGAAGCATAAAGTTGCTTCCCGTGGCCACATCAATCAGAAGAATGATTCCTACCCCTATAAGCAGCAGCGAGGCGGTCATCCGACCGGTTCTAAACCGGCGGCGGCGGCCTTCCCGAACTATCAATGCCGCACCGCTTAGAATAAGCAGCACCGCTGCCGCATAACCCGCATTGGCCTGAATGACAGCAGCAAGCCATGGCGGCTTCTGGCTAAGCAGAAAGATCAGACCGCCGCCCGCCATCAGCAAAAGTCCCGACAGAATCCCTTTCCAAACATGCTCTTTCGCCCCGGCTGCCTCTTCTCTCTGAGTAGTTTCACTTCTTACTCTCGCATTGACGACATCCGTAGATTGCAGCACATCATAGATGCTGTAGAAATACATCATAGGGATTAATATTCCAAGCAGGAACAGAAAAGGAATATTAATGGTCATGCGCACAGACGAGAAATAAATCAATGCCGAAGCATCCAGGAGTAGAAAATATATAATAGCTATGCCGCGCCAGAACATTCGTAAATAAAGGTGGCCCAGACCCGGAAGCAAAGCCGAGAGCATACAGGCCATGAATTTCCGCTTGAGGCGCCGAGGTCTGTAACGTCTGATCTTTCCCTTTGGCACGGACTTTTTGTTGTGCCGCGCTGTGTCGCTGGCGGTCATTTGATCCGGTGTCATATCCATCCTCCTCTTTTGACTAATAATAACCGATTTCTGGACTGTTCGTAACTTGGAAGGTACTGGCGAAGACTAGGTACCTGCATTATGGCTGGCCAGGGAAGCAAAAGAAACTCTCCTATAAAGAGGAGAGTTTCAGAGGTTCTAGCTGGTATATCGTCAATTCTACATTCGGTACCGCCATTAATGTGCCAGCGGCAACGAAGCCCTGCTGCTCATACAGCGAGACGGCCGGAGTGTTTAACTTCCCAGCCTTTACCTCAAATAGCGCCGTATTTGGATATTCTCCAATGACATGCCGCAATAATGATCTGCCGATGCCCTGCCGGAGATGCTGAGGGTGTACCATAAGTCGTGTAATCTCAACCGCCCCGTCCTTCTTAAGGGTAACAGCAATCGCACCGAGAACTTCACCCTCCGGGGTTACTTCTCCGTAGAAAGTATCAGGGCTGTTCCTCACAGACTCAAAGGTGTCCGGAAGCGGGGGCAGATGCTTAACTCCTACCGCGTGCGCCTCAAGTCGGTACGCCGCATGCTGTAAGCTCCAAATTTGTTCTGCGATTTCCGGATCCCGCAGCGATAGCGGTGTAATCATGCTTCCGCCCCCCTTCTTCATTTAGACGTGTAGGAACCGCATACCTCTAGCCTTTCAATACGTCGACTAGCAGCTTATTAACAAGCCCTGGATTGGCCTTTCCTTTACTGCGCTTCATCACTTGACCTACAAGGAAGCCAATCGCTTTCTCTTTGCCGGCCTTGTAATCCTCGACAGAAGCCGGATTGTCGGCAATGACTTCATTTACGATCGCCAAAATAGCTCCTTCGTCGCTTATTTGGACAAGCCCCTGCTCCTCGACGATTTGCTGAGGCAGCTTCCCGCTCTGCAGCATTTCTTTGAACACCGTTTTGGCGATCTTGGAGCTGATCGTTCCTTTCTCGATCAGGCCGATCATTTCGCCCAGGCCTTGGCCAGTCAGCTTCACATCGGACAACTCTTGCCCGTTCGTATTCAAATATCCGAGCAAATCGCCCATAATCCAGTTGGACACCGATTTGGCATCCTTCGTAAACTCTAGGCTGCTCTCGAACAAATCGGCCAGCGCTTTGGATGAGGTAATGACTTCAGCATCATAGCTAGGAAGGCCGAACTGCTCGGTATAACGCGCCTTGCGGGCGTCTGGAAGCTCAGGAATGGATGCCCGGATGCGATCCTTCCACGCTTGATCGATATAGAGCGTAACTAAATCCGGGTCCGGGAAGTAGCGGTAGTCATGCGCTTCTTCCTTGCCGCGCATAGAGAATGTCTTGCCCTGAGTCTCGTCCCAGCGCCGCGTCTCTTGAACAACCTCTCCGCCTTCATCCAATATTTCAGCCTGACGGTATTGCTCATATTCCAGTCCGCGCTGCACGCCGCGGAACGAGTTCATGTTCTTAAGCTCAGCCCGGGTGCCCAGTTCCTTCTGGCCTACCGGACGAAGGCTGATATTCGCATCACAGCGCATCGAGCCCTCTTCCATCTTTACGTCGGAGACGTCGCAATACTGCATAATCGCACGCAGCTTCTCCAAATAAGCCTTCGCCTCCTCCGGCGAGGAAATATCCGGCTCAGAGACGATCTCCACCAGCGGAGTACCAACGCGGTTGAAGTCGACAAGCGAGGCATAACCTCCATCAATATGGGTTAGCTTGCCCGCGTCCTCCTCTAAATGGAGACGGGTAATTCCAATGCGCTTTGTTTTGCCGTCAACTTCGATGTCGATATATCCATTTTCCCCGATTGGCTGGTCGTATTGGGAAATTTGATAAGCCTTCGGGGAGTCGGGATAAAAATAATTCTTCCGGTCAAATTTGCTGACGTCCGCAATTTCGCAATTGAGAGCCATCGCAGCTTTCATCGCGTAATCCACAGCCTGGCGGTTAAGCACAGGAAGCACGCCGGGATGTCCAAGACACACCGGGCATGTATGACTGTTAGGCGGGGCACCGAATTCAGTAGAGCAGCCGCAGAAAATTTTCGATTTCGTATGCAGCTCCACGTGCACTTCCAGCCCAATTACCGTTTCATATTTGGATGTTGACATATTGATCCTCCTGAACACTTTAGTGAAACAATCCTGCTATCCCTTACAACGCCGGGCGGCGCTTGTGATGGTCGCTATTCGCTTCAAAGGCGTGAGCAAGCCGCAATATCGTGCTTTCGTCGAACGCTTTGCCGATAAATTGCAGACCGATCGGAAGCCCGTCCGCAAAGCCGCATGGCACGCTCAGCGCCGGCACTCCGGCAAGACTGACCGGAATCGTCAATATATCATTCAAATACATCGTCAGCGGATCATCCACCTGGGAGCCTAACTGGAACGCTGTCGTTGGCGTCGTCGGTCCGACGATGACATCATATTTCTCAAAGGTCTGGTCGAAATCGCGCTTGATCAAAGTGCGCACTTTCTGTGCTTTTAAATAGTAAGCATCATAGTATCCGGAGCTAAGAGCGTAAGTTCCGAGCATAATACGCCGCTTCACCTCGGGCCCGAAGCCTTGGCTGCGGGACTCGTGGTAAAGATCAAGCAGGCCGCCGGCATGGTCGGCCCTAACCCCGTAGCGAACGCCGTCAAAGCGCGACAGGTTCGAAGATGCCTCTGAAGAAGCCAGCAAATAATACGCAGCTACAGCATATTCGGTATGCGGAAGCGACACTTCCTCCCACACGGCGCCCAGGCTTTCGAGCAGACGTAGTGCCTCCATCACGGAAGCCTTGATTTGCGGATCAACACCCTCCAGGTATTCCTTCGGCACGGCGATGCGAAGCCCGGCGATATCCCCGGTCAGCGCGCTGGCATAATTCGGGATATCCACTTGGGCCGATGTGGAGTCCTTTGGATCGTATCCGGCGATCGCCTGCAGCAGATAAGCGGCGTCCTCCACATTTTTGGTGATCGGCCCGATTTGGTCGAGCGACGATGCAAAGGCCACCAGACCATATCTGGAGACGAGGCCATAGGTTGGCTTCAAGCCAACAACCCCGCAATACGAAGCCGGCTGGCGGATCGAGCCGCCGGTATCCGAGCCTAAAGCAAAATAAGCTTCGCCCGCAGCCACGGCAGCAGCTGAACCGCCGCTGGAGCCGCCCGGTACCCGATTCAAATCCCAAGGATTGCGTACCGGATGGAAGCTTGAATTCTCATTGGAGCCGCCCATTGCGAACTCGTCCATATTCAATTTGCCGATCATTACGGATTCTGCCTGCTTCAGCTTGGAAACCACCGTTCCGTCGTAAATCGGATCATAGTTGGACAGGAACTGGCTTGCGCAGGTTGTACGCAGTCCCTCCGTCACCATATTGTCCTTCACGCCGATCGGCAGACCGAACAGAAGCCCCAGATCCTCTCCACGAGCTAGTTTGTCATCCAGCCGCGCCGCTTCCGCGCGCGCGCCTGCTTCATTCAGCGTTAAATAAGCGCCGATCCGTTCCTCCCTTTCCCCGATCTTGGCAAAAGCTTCATTAACGAGGTCGGTAACCGATAACTCCTTGCTGCGGAGCTGGTTATGTATATCCTGTAAACGTAAATCAAAAAGCGTCACAACCGCTTCCTCCTTCCGTAATTTGGCAGTGCGTCCTCTGGGACATCACATTTGTTGGCAGCACTTTCAAACGCGCTTGCCGCTTCGTCTGCAGAACTAAGCCTATGCATACGCTCCGCTTACTCCAGAACGGCAGGCACCTTGAACTGCCCATCCTCTTCATCAGGAGCATTGCGGAATACTTGCTCTTGCGTCAAGCTGTCCTGGACAACATCATCACGCATGACATTGCTGAGGAGCAGCACGTGAGTCGTCGGCTCGACGCCCTCCGTATCCAGCTCGTTCAGCTTCTCCGCATATTGTAAAATAGCGTTCAACTGTTCTGTGAACATATCCCGCTCTTCATCCGTTAAATTCAAACGGGCCAGCTTGGCCACATGCTCAACATCTTTAGTCTCGATGCTCATACTGTAATCCTCCTCGTACCTTCCCTGACGGGACTTGATTTGTCCATTCTAACATGTCCGCATAGATGATTAAAATTATATTGTAGATTATCCGACAATTCAATCCGTTAACGCGAAGCATGAATAAACTCAAACAGCGGCCGCAAAGCACAACAAAACTCAAAAAAGACCGGCATAGCCGGCCTTTTTCTCTAAATCCAAGCTCGCAAATTCACCTGTTTGATGAATTCCGCCTGAGACATAACTTCCTTTGTTGGTTCTTCTTGCTCCTCCGCTTGAGAATCTTCTCCATTGATGATCTGATGAAACAGCTTCTCGTTGTACGTAGCCAGTGCGTAGTCGATCAACGCTTCCTGGGTGGTGCGCTCTACTTCTTGCTCAATCAGCCGCTCTTCAGATTCCACATCCTGGGATGGGACAAAATAATTTCGCCCCGTCTTTGGAGACCGCACAACGTAATCAAACACATTGTCCGGGTTACGGTCATAAGCAATAATATAGCCATATTCCCCAACAGGAAGATTCTGCTCAAAAGCATCGCCGACGATAACAACTTTCTCTCCCAATTGCAGCATCGTCTACCTCCCTGATATTTACTCTCAGTTATTTTACTATCCTACTAAAAATAAGCGAGATTGGTCAAGCGTTTCAAGGATTTAATAGACTTCCGCAGCAAAATGCGAAATTCAAGGTTCAGTCTCCCCTAAGATCAGGGATGGATTGCCGGCGCAGGCTCCATACAGCACTAATTATGCAAACAAAACTCAGTAATGCGGTCATTATACTAGGAAAAATTGCCGATTTAAGCGGCGAACCCCCGAATGCGGCAGTCCCTTCCACGAGCAATCGGCCCGGACTCCAGGTAAACCAAGCGGGAGCTAGGCTATATCCTAGCGACAGTGCACCCATGAGCAGCAGCGAAATCACGGCGGCTGCGCTGCCTCGCAATAAAGTGCTAAGCAGTACGGTCAAGGATACCGCAAACGTCAGCCACAGAATATAGAACCCTCCGGCAATCAATCCCTCTCGCCAGGTTACCGGACCAAGCAGCAGCACGGTATAATACCAGGATGCTGCGTAGCTTGCAGTAAAGGAGAGAAGCATCAAAGTCATCTGCCCCGCCCACTTCGCAGAAATGAAGGAAGCCGAGCTTACGGGCCGGACAAGCACCAAGGCAGCAGTTCCCCCGTAACGCTCGCCGGCTACAACCTGCATTCCGGCAATGACCAGAATAAGCACACCGATCGTGCTGTACTGGCCAAGTACGCCCGCCATTACCTCGGCAGACCCAGGAATCGGGAAGCCCGCAATCAGTTCCTCGGGCATGCTGCCTGAAGCAGCCAATATTTCCGGCAAGTAATACGAAGTGACCGGCTGCATGACGACGAGCAGCATCAGTACGACGGGAACCCACAGCAGCTGATAGCTGCGAGCCATGCCGAGCAGTTCCTTGCGATATATTAACCATGCCTGCCTCATGCTGTCACCACCTTCATGAACATCTCCTCCAGCGAGGTTGCTCCCGTTTCAAAGTTTAGCAAAGGAATATTCCGCGAAGCGACCTCGCCCAAAATAAGACGTCTGGCATCCTCCATATTGTTGACCGTTAACTGGGCAGTGCTGCCTTGAATCTGCGCATTCTGGACAAACGGCCGGCTCCGGAGCGACTGGAGCCATTCATTTGCAGCATTATTCCGCTCTACCTGTATGATAAGCTGCGGTTTGCGATATTTATCCGCAAGCACCTGCAGCTCTCCATTCTCCACGATCTCTCCGTCCCGCATCATCATGATCCGGTCACAGACCTCCTCTGCATCAGGCAGCACATGCGTCGAGAATAAGATTGTCGTCTCCGTCCGGAGTGACTGCAGCAAGTCCATAACCTCGCGGCGACCGATCGGATCAAGCGCGGATACCGGCTCATCGAGCAGCAGCAGCTGCGGCTGATGGACCAGCGCCTGAGCCAAGCCAAGCCGCTGCTTCATTCCCCCGGAGTATCCCGCAATCCGCCGTTTTGCCGCCTGGTTCAAGCCGACACGCTCCAGCACCGCGAGCGTCCGCTTCCGGGCATCTTGGCGGTTCAGGCCGCTTAAGCCTGCTGCATACATTACGAATTCCTCCCCGGTCATCCAGCCGTAAAATGCAGGATGCTGCGGCAGGTATCCGATCAACGAGCGGTATTCCCCGCTGGAGTGCAGCCGTCCCTGAACGGCAATCCGTCCCGCGGACGGCGAGATCAATCCGGCAATCATGCGCATCGTCGTCGTCTTGCCGGCTCCGTTTGGCCCGAGCAGCGCGGTGCAGCTTCCGCGTTCCAGCTGAAAGGAAATCCCATTGACCGGAATGCGCGAACCGAACTTCTTTGTCAATTGGTCAACTTGAAGAAATGACATCTAGGTCTCCTTCCTTCCGAGAATAAAATAAACGATGCTTCCGATCATATTTCCGAAAATAATGACCAGAGCCCAGATCCATTTTGTTCCCCGCACGGTTTGTGCCTTGAGCAGTGAAACCAGGGCCGTAATCATAAGAATGAGCTGCAGCGCGATTACGGGCGCAAGCAAACCCCAATTGATATCGATGTCCATATTTCTATTCCCCCGTTTTCCTTTTGGCTTTGCGATAATCGCCCCACACGACGACAAGCAAGTATACGATCAGCGGGCTGGGAAGATTGACAACCCCCCATAACCCCCAGAACCAGGCTTTTCTCCCCCGTTTGCGGGCATCGATAAACATCCACGTTCCTTGAACCAGCAGCAGCAGGGCGGATATCACGAACACCCACCACGGAGGCAGCGGCTCGGATGAAACGATTAACGACCAATTCATTCCGCCCGCCCCCTTCTGGCTGGACGCAGCGCCACGGCAACCACTACCGCCGCGATGACTCCAAAGCCTTGCAGCAGCCCATAGATGACCGGCGTCGACAGCGCGAACAGAAACCCGCCGCTAATCATCAGCAGGGCGACGAGACAGAACAGCATCACTTCCCATCTTTTCATCCAGGTCATGGTGCGCCAGCGCTCTTTCACAATCAGCTCCCAAGACTCCGCTGAAGGCCCGCGCTTCTCGGGAACGACGCGGTCCAGCGTCTGCAAGTCCTTTAGCAGCTCATGAATAAGCTCGTCCTCGAACTCCCGGTCTTGTCCATTATGATTCATGGGGATTCAACTCCTTTCGCAATTCTCGCAATCCATAAGCGACTCGGGATTTGACCGTCCCTGCGGGAATATTCAGCATGCTTCCGATTTCATCATAGCTATATCCGTAATAATGCTTCAGCAGGATAGCGATCCGGTGCTCGGCAGACAGCCTGGAGAGCAGCTCAAGCAAATCGCTCCATTCCTCCTGATTGGCCTCGAAATGCCATTTCAGCCGATCGGGTCGGCCTTCATCCGCCAGCCACTGCTTTTCCCTTTTCCGGCGGCGGGTCACATCGATGAACAGCCGCGTCGCGATCGTCATCAGCCATGAGGAGAAAGCGGAGGTTCCATCGTATCTCTGTATATTTTCCATGCATTTCAGCATCGTGTCCTGGGTCAAATCCTCGGCCGTTTTAGGCTCCATGGTTACCTTCACCAAATATTTATACACATACGAATAATGATGTTGTATTAGTGAGGCGAGAGCGGCGGCATCTCCTTGTTTAGCTCGTTTGATCCATTCCCTCTCCTGAGGCATCGCGTCACCCCTTTTGTCGATAACACCTATAATACGCCCAGGCGGCACAAATCGTTCAATACGGGCAATAAAAAAATGATTTCCAAAAAAATAGAGCTAAATGATGGTATGCCGCACCTCTCATTCAGCTCCTCCGAGCATGACTATTCATATCGTTCCTTGCGTATTTGCCTCAGCTTATGGTGCCAGGGCTGGTTAATCAGCCCCGCAGCAATGACAACCTGACGCCATGAACGGAAAATGTCGGATGCCGAAGACTCTGCAATCGCTATGTCCTCCTTATTCTTTCCCATTTCATAGCCAAAGCCTTCATCCGTAATATAGGATACACTGCGCTTCACCTTGCCCTCTCCTTCCTGATTCTGCCGGCTCGCCTGCTTTTCTGCATTGCTGCACAACCCGAAAAAGACAAAAAAAGAACGCAAACCGGGACTTATTCCACAGCTTGCGTGCTTCGCAAAGGTTACAAACATTTAATTAATATACATCCTAGCAAAGGAATGTAGTTTTGTCTAGTATTTTTGTACTTTTTGTAGCAAATTCTCACTAATTCGCATCACCTGGTCAGGAAACGTACGGATTATTGGCTTTTTCGAACCCAATCGTCGTTTTTGGACCGTGACCTGGATATACCGTTACCTCATCCGGCAGACGGTACAGCTTGCCGCGGATGGAATTATACAGGTCGGCCTCCCGGCCTCCCGGCAAATCCGTGCGGCCTACGCTCATGCGAAACAGCACATCTCCGGAGAAAAGGTCGTTTCCGCACAGGAAGCTGACGCTTCCCGGAGAATGACCTGGCGTATGGAATACAGTAAACTCATGACCGATCAGCTTCAGCTTCTGTCCCTCGGCAAGCTCATACTCTGCGGCATCACTCTGGATGGGCGGCGATACCTCCGCCCAGCGAAGCGAACCGTTAAGCGCCGGCGTTGTGAGCCAATCGCTTTCCAGGGAATGCAGGTAAACGGGGCACTGCTTTAAGCGGCGTATCTCATCCACTCCGCCGATATGGTCGAAATGGGCGTGCGTTAACAGAATCGCTTCGATTTCAAGCCCCTCAATTCTGCGGATCAAAGGAGCAGGATTCATTCCGGGATCGACAATAATCGCTTTCCCTTCCTCTTTCCCGCGAATTAAATAAGCGTTGGTCTCCAGCGGTCCCAAAGAAAATGTCTCGATGTTCAGCATTTTAAAATTTCGAGAGCAGCGCGCGCAGTTCAGATACGACCTTGCCGTTAACTCCCGCTCCTTCTTCGTATTTCACGGCCATTTCCTTGCGAACCACGGCGATTTTCTCCTCATAGTCCGCTGCTTCACGATCCGGGTTCTCCTGCTTAAAGCGGGTCATGAGCTCCTGTACGTCAGCCGGACGCGGCCCCCAATGTCCAAGCACATGCCCTTCCGCGTCCGCCACGATCACTATGGGAACGGCGCGGCCGCCCATGGTCAAGAAATGGTCCATGACGTCCTGATGCTCCTCCAGGATAAGGATTTCCGTTCGGATTTCCGCTGTCTCCAGCGCCCGGAAAATGACCGGAACGTTGCGAATGACGTCGCCGCACCAGTCTGCCGCAAGAATTAGCACGCGGAAATCATCCCGTTTTTTCTGCAGTCCTTCAAAAAACAGCCGGTCATCCTCGTTCACCCATTTGAAGCTGTCATAACCGGATTGGAACGCTTCTTGATTATGCTGCATTCCTTCCATGAATTGCTGCGGCGAAATGCCTTTGCCCAACTTATCCTTTAAATTTACACTCATATTACTTTGCTCCTTTCTTCTTATTCGCCCCATACCATTTTACGATAAAATACCCGATCAAAAGCGCAAGAGCAACGAGCAGAATCGGCATGATGTACGGCCCGGCCTTCTCATCAATCGCTTGCCACTGTTCTCCCAGCACCATGCCTAAGTAGACAAACAATATCGACCAAGGAATGACGGCAAGCGTCGTCAGCCATAGAAACTTGCTTACGGGCATCTTGGCCATGCCTGCCGGAATGGAAATGGCATGCCTAACCACCGGGATAAAACGGGCGGTAAAAATAACGCCTGAGCCATACTTCAGAAACCATGCCTCGGATAAATCGATATGTTTCTTTTGGATCAGAATGTACTTGCCGTACCGTTCCAGAATCGGCCGGCCGCCATAGCGTCCAATCCAATATACGAACAACTGGGCGATGACGCCGCCGATAACGCCGAAGATTACTGCGCCGATAAAGCTGATCCGCCCTGCATATACGAGATACCCCCCGTATGCAAGCACGATCTCACTTGGGATGACCTCGATCATGAGCCCCAGCATAATGCCGAAATACCCAAGCTGCTGTATCCACTCAAACAAGGCTCCGACTATATTTGACAACCATTCCAATACTCGTCCTCTCCCCAAAATCTTCTTAATACCTAGTCTATTCTATCATAGCCTGAGACATGCCTTCTAGTTGGGCCAAATTCGGCCCGGGCCTACATACACTGAGTGTCCCGCCCGAATCGGGGCGCATATGCTGTAACAAAGGAGGCGATCATTCTGAACAAGCTGCATGGCAAGCACAAAACCGCCCTCCCGACGCCGCGCAAAATCCGCCGTGGATGCAGCAAAGAGCTATACCGAACGATCAAACGGCTCGGTGTATACATTCCCGAGGATCTGCTCAAGGAAGGAGAAGCGCTGTACTATAAAAAAGTCATTGCCAACCTCCTCTGGATCGGCGAAAACAGCAGCAACCGCAAGCTTCTGGCGGACTGGTGGGATAAGGAGGTCGGCCCCGAGCTCGCCGGGCTGTGGGGCCTGGACACCGAAGCGCTATGCAAGGCATTCCGGGCTGCCTTCGGCGGCTAGCGATGAACGGGAGAGTAGCGCAGCACATACTCTCCCAGCTCACGCCCGCGGTCTTTCGCTTCCGCCGTCACGGTAAAGCGCCGGTCATTGCGCAGGTTAGCGGTACCCGCCAGCCGCATGGCAAGCTCTTCGTAGCGTACGTACAGTTTGTATCCAGCCGCGGCGGCAGCGCCAGCTTCCTGCGGGTAGTGCTCTCGCAGCCTGCCGGCGAGGGAAGCAAGAGCGCTTAGCGCCTCCGTCTGCCTTTGCCGGCTGTAAAGATCGAGCTGCACGGCCTGCTCCCAGGCGGCAACAGCCTCCATCGGCCGCGAGCCGGAGAGCGCCTGCCCCAAGGCGGCCCACAGCTCGGGATCGGCCCGGTCATAGGCGAGCCCCTGCCGCAGCATGCCAGCCTGAGCGGCAGCACCGGACAGGCTGGCGAGATGCAGCCGGACCGAGGTCCGGGCAGGGCACAGCGCTAGAGCCTGCTCCAACAGAGCCGTGGCCTGCCCGATATTGCCCGAGGCGGCAGCCGCCAGCGCTTGCCGTTCGCGGGACAGGCTGACGGCCTGCCGCGCACCCGTCGCGCTCGCTAGCAGAAGCAGCCCGGCCAGGGCAATAAGGGAGCCGCGGGGCAGCAAGCGCAGTGCTGACGGGCAGGCAGGCTGCGCAGCGCAGCCTGGCGTGCGGGTGATGCCAGCGGCGGCCATCCAAATGATGAGCAGCCACGTCAGGCCGTAGCTCATATCGAAGTCGGCCGCGCTATGCAGAAGCACCGCTAGGAAGGGCGGCAGCATTCTGCTGCGCGCACGGGCCAAAGCAGCGCCGATCGCCCCAAGCCAGAGCAGTGTAATAGCCAGCCCGAGCAGCCCCGTATCCAGCGCGATGTTCAAATAGCCGCAATGCACTTCCTCCCCGACGTAAGGAGAACTCTGTATGCTCCGGAACGACGCTTCCCATGTCTTTCCCCCTTGTCCGAACCACGGCGAGAGAAGAAACAAGCTCCCTCCGTCGCGATACATGTGGATACGGGCGGAAGCGGTCGCCAGCCGGCTTGACCGCTCAACCAGTCCCGGGCTCAACACCGCGCCAAGAAGGGCAGCTGTGAGCAGCATGCCGCCTGCCGGCAGAAATCGAGAGCGATTTCGATATCCGTGTCTGCGCTTATGTATATTTCCCTGTTTTTTGCGCCGTCCCAGGCCTGCCAAATACTTCGCCGCAACGATGGCTGCGCCTGATGTTCCCCCGAGCAGAACCAGCCCGGGGAGCAGCGGCGGCGCAAGCGACGAGGCGGCCAATGGGCCTGCGGCAAGCGCACCGCAAAGCAGCAGCAATCCGCTTTGCTTCGCAAAGCGGAGCCGATCTACAGGCCGCAGCCGGCACAGCCCGGCAATCCCCGCAGCAGCGGTCGCCAGGCTAGCTCCCCGCGACTCTGTCAGCAGCAGGCATAGCATATAAATAAATGCGCTGCCTGAAACAATATACCCTCTCCAGTGGCACCCGCGGGTAAAGTCCGCCGCTCTCAGCCGGGCCAGGAGCATCAGGCGCTCCAGGAGATAGGCTCCCATCACCGCCCCGAAGGCGTTCGGGTACTGCAGCAGTCCGCCTAACCGCGCGCCGCCTGCAGCAAGGTCCGTCTCATCCGTACGAAAAATAGCACCCGGGTACGGAAATAGCCCGTAAACCGATGCAAGCCCGGTTACGCCGAGCACCAATCCGATGATACTCCAGCCTGCCTGCAGCAATTTCCTGCCCTCGGCGCTTCTCGCAGCATAATAAGCTGCTATTCCGAAGCAGCCGTAAAAACTCCACCCGAGCACTGCTTCCCCGGTGCTCTGCACGGATAACGGGCCGGCAAGCAGATGTGCGGCATAGAGCAAAGCGATCATAGACGGAGCAGCGGCAAGCAAAACAGCATGCCGCAACTCAAGGGGATGATGGGCCATGGGGAATGATCCGAACCGCTCCGCCTTTCTTCCGCCGCCGCTGATCAGCACAGTAATGGCACGTCCCGTCCGCCGTCCCCTTGCCGCCAGTACCGCCACGATGATGCCCGTTATGGCTGTTCCCCACGTCATCAGCCCCAAAGCCGTTCTCGTATCTTTAAAATATAGTCCCTGGCTCATACAAGCAGCGCAACCCGCCGCGATGCAGGCGATTGCCGCCAGCACTCCGATCCTGTCCTTAACAGCTTCTTCTCCCTTTAGTCCGGTTGCATCCATACCGTCTTTGCCGCCCCCCTTCCCCATTGATGACAAGCCTTCTAATCTCGCCTCCGCCGCAATACAAAAAGGCCAACACCTCAAGTGTTGACCTTAGAAGACGGCTTCAAACCAGGGAAGCCGGGGCATGCCTGCGCTATATTCCGGGCGGGTTCTCAGCTGCCGGGCAGCAGGTCCCTGCAGGCCCTCTCCAGATAAGGATCGGCTTGTACAAAATCACGAAAAGCGGTATATTCCCGCCACAGCCGCTCCGTATCGCCGCCGGACGATTTGACAGCCCGAATTAGTATATTCTTGGGCGTATGCTCCATATCGATGAATTCAAGCAGCTGTGTTTTGTAGCCGAGTATATCCAGCAGCTTGGCGCGAATGGCATCCGTTGCCAGCGCCGAGAAGCGCTCCTTCAGGATACCATGCGACAGCAGCGGCTCAAGCACGGGGCTCTTGATCTGATTGAACAGCTCATGCTGGCAGCAAGGGACGGACAAGATCACCGACGCTCCCCAGCGCACCGCCTTCTCCAACGCAGCATCCGTCGCCGTATCGCAAGCGTGCAAAGTGACGACCATATCCACTTGGCTGAGCTCGTCGTAATCCGCGATATCTCCTACGAGGAAGCGCAGCTGATCGTATTGCAAATTCTGTGCGAGCGTTCCGCAATGCTCGATGACGTCCGCTTTCAGGTCTAGCCCGACGATATTCAGCTCCCGTCGCTGCTGTACGGATAAATAGTGGTATAGCGCAAACGTCAAATACGATTTGCCGCAGCCGAAATCGACGATCGTAAGAGGACGATCTTCGGGAAGATGGGGAATGACGTCCTGCACCATCTCCAGGAATCGATTGATCTGCCGGAACTTGTCGTATTTCTTGGCGTACACTTTTCCGTCCGGGTTCATAATGCCCAGCTCAATTAGGAATGGTACTGGCGTCCCCTCCTCCAGAATGTACTGCTTCTGCCGATTATGCGTCAGTGCGCCGGGCTTCTTGGAAGGAGATTTCTTCAGGATCGACACTTTGTATTTTTTGCTGATCAGCACTTGATAGTCGGCCTGTGGGGTACAGAGCAGCCCCTGCCGGAACCTGTTTTCAAACAGCTCCATGATCTTCGCCTCGAATAGCGGAGCTTCAATATTCTCATGGGTGACCTTATTGGCATAATGATACGCCAGCTGGTAATGAAGGCTCTTCTTCAATTCCACGGGTTTGACGACCACTTTGGTATAGCTGGCGTCTCCTGCCTTGCGTACCTGGCTGAGCGTAGCGGAGATCAAGGTGCCTTCTTCCGCCAGTTGATGAACAAGATTCCGCAAAGACTCCATAGTAGACAACTCTCTTTCGCTTCTCAAATAATTGTTCCTCATCGCTAACTAAGCCATTTTACAAGCGATGGCGCAGTTCGGCAAGCCCCTCCTGGACTTCGGCTGCAGACAGACCGCCCTCCTCCAGTTGATCTGGAGCAACGCCAGCTAAGCGTTCGTAAAAAGCAATCCCTTCATGCACGTCCATTTCCTGCTGATCCAATAAGCGGTACAAAGCATTTTCGGCCAAATCATACCTGCCCTTGTCCTCAGCAAAGCCAAATACCATCCGCTCTGTATCCGGATCAAGGGGACAGCCCTTAAGCTTCGCCATAAGGCCGAATATTTCCTCGTCCAGCTGCCACAAAGATGGATCGGCGCCGTGCTGCCTGGCCGTAAGAAATAAATGGAGCGCCTTCAGCTGCCTCATCCTGCCTTCATCGGTTTTCCCGCTATCCAGGAGCAGATCGCCTTCCTCCCGCAGCAGCCGGGCCAATGTTTGCAGCCGATCCGCCTCGATAATTCCGCCGCTGCGGAATAATTCAGCGATATCCTTGGAAGATAGCGTTCCAAGCAGCAAAGAGTTCAGTCGAAACTGGTTCCGATACAGTTCATCCAGCTTTTGAAGAGCTTCGGGATGCTTCTTCTGCTGCTTCAAGCCAAAAATCGTCCCCAGCATCTCGGTCATTTCTTCGATGGCTCGGACGAGGTAATCTTTTCGTAACATGCAAAAGACTCCTTTCCTGCTCTAAATGGATAATATTCTATAGTATTTCAACCTCTATTTCCAGCGATCCCCCTCGAATGCAGAGTACGCAAATAAACCGGAGCCTGCTTAAGCAGACATCCGGTCGCTTGCCCCGATGCTCAGAGAGCCCGGAAGCCAGATCAGCTTTATTCCTTCACTTCATGGATTTGGCGCAGAAAATCGTTGATGACAACCGCCAGCTGTTCCGGGGCTTCGTACATGCTCATATGCCCGGCCCCTTTGATGACAGCCTTGGTGACATTACTGCCCTCAGTTGTGAATGTCCGATCGATCGGAATAAGCCTGTCATCCTCTCCTGCGACTAACAGGACAGGCAAAGTTGTAGCTGACAGCACGTCGCGGCGATCGATCCGTTCGCGCATCGCAAGCGCGGCGCCCGACGCTCCCTGTGGAGGCGTCTTGTAGCCGATCTCCTTCACCCGATCCAAGGCCGTTTCATGCGAAGCAGCGTTCGCCGGAGCGAACAGGCCGGGCACGAGGCCGTCCACGAACGGCGTAATTCCTTCAGTGCCAATCACCGAAACCGCCTGCAGCCTCTTCTCTTTAGCTTCCTCGCTGTCTGGGTAAGCTGTCGAATGAATCAAGCCGAAGCCGTTCAAGCGGCCCGCATACCGCTGCGCCAGCGACAGCGTGACATAACCGCCCATCGAATGGCCGAGCAGCGTATACCGGTCAACCGCCAAGTCCTTCAGCAGGCCGGCAACATCATCAGCCATCTGCTCTATCGTGTAAGCGCCAAGCGGGGCATCAGACAAGCCATGTCCCCGCAAATCGGGAGCGATGACGCGATATTGCTTGGATAGCAGCGGCATCACATGCTCCCAGTATGCGGAACTGCCGCAAAAGCCGTGCAATAGCACGAGAACGTCTCCTTCACCCTGATCCTCGTATGCGATCATTGCTCCGTTTATCGTTAGCTTTTCCATCGTTCATCCTTCTTTCTTGTCTATGTATTGAATATATATAATTAAGCTAATATCGCCCGTCTGAAACGCCTCTTTATCATGATATATAGAACCTGCCGCCCTTATTCGTCTCCAGAGCCAAAACCGTAAGCCGCCGCCTGGACGATTTCATCCGCCATTTGCATAACCTTGTACAACGAAGTCATCCCCAGCGTCCAATAAGGCTTCGGTCCGTTTACGTTTACGACGGCAGCAATGCTGTAATGGCCAGCCTCCGGCAATCCTCCGCCTACCGATTGGGCGGGAAGCAGCGGCTTTCCCGATACGATATAACTGCCTACTGAGGCAGGAACGCCTAAACAAGCATCAATTGCGATGATGACATGGTCCTTAGGGATCGCATTCATCCGGTGCACCAAATTATCGGCGTCACAGGGATGCCGCAGCGAACCGACAACCGAGGAAAACCCCAGCTCCTCCAGCCGGGTGCCAACAAGGGGGCCAAGCGCATCCCCAGTGGAGCGATCCGTTCCGATGCATAGAAACGTAACCTCGTCCAACGGATGCTTCTGGCGAATGCTGCGCATAAATTGCGGCAATTCCTTGCCCGTGAGCTTCCTTTGGCTAAAGGCAGAGTCATAAGGAAGCTTCCGGCCTTCCAACCTCATCTTCATCCCCCCTCTTGAACGTATTTTGATTGTACCCTAACCGTCCTTTCACCGCAAAACATAGAACCGGACGGACGGCCGTGATACAATACAATGAGGTCAGAACGAGCATTTTAAAGAGAGGATGAGCGATCATGGTAGATTTGACGCAGAAAACCCAGGAGAACGTGGAATATATGATCGAAGCAATTAAAGCGAAATTAAGGATGGCAACAGGGGCAGCCATGTCGGCTTCAGCCTTCCATGTCGACCGCTACGATGACATTCTGGAGGTATATGAAATCGTGATGAACAAAGAACGGCTGAGCATCTCGGAGGTAGAAGCACTCGCTAAGGAGCTCGGCCAGCTTAGAGGCAATTAATATTCCTGCTGACTTTTACCAAAGAACATGTCAGAACTAAAGAAAAGTCCGGCATCCGCTTTCGCATTTTCGCGCTGGCGGGTACCGGACTCTTCTGTATTTGTGCAAATACGTCCGTAGACGCCGTTCCTAAATTAAGGCAGATCAATCAATATGAATTCGGCTGCCTCTTCGCTGCCGGTGCTGCATACGGAGAACTCCTCCGCATTCCGTATGCGGGCTGCATCACCGGGGCGCAGCGAGAACTTTTGCTTCCCGCAGTACAAATCAATATGGCCGGCGAGCATGAATAAATGCGTTCGGCGCTCGCTGCCGAACGGGATAGCCAGCTCTTCGCCCGTTTGCAGCTTCGGAATATACAGCCGGACATCCTGATTGATGCGCAGGCTGCGACCGCTCCCCCCGGGCTCAATAACAGGCTTCAGCAGCCCTTCCCGTTCCTGCCAAGGAAACCATCGGCTATCCCATGCCGGCTTCAAATTCCTCCTCTCCGGCAGGAACCACATCTGAATAAAGCGCACAGGCTCTGTGGGCGAAGGATTGCTCTCGGAGTGGCGAATGCCTGCTCCGGCACTCATGACCTGTACACTCCCTGCCGCCAGATCCTGCCTATTGCCGAGATCATCCTCATGCCGCAGCGTCCCTGATACTACATAAGTGACGATCTCCAGGTCATGATGCGGATGGGGCGCCAGCCCTTGGCCAGGCTGAACGACGTTATCGTTTAAAGCAAGCAGACAGCCGAAATGAGCATTGCTCGGATCATCATAATCGGCAAAGGAGAAGCTGAATTCGCTATGAATGGCTCCCTTGTCCGATGTATGGCGTTCCTCTGCGGTGACCACTTTGATCATCGTTATCCTCCTCGCTCTCTATCAAGATCAATACTTGGATTCATGGCGTTAAGATGGTGGTTTGGAGATGGTTTGAATATTTCTTACCCTTAACGCAAAAACACTAATCAAAGTACGTCTGAAAGAGCTGGAATCTGGCGCAGAACACTAATTCTTCAATGTGAATACAGTCTCCGTTTGGCCGACGACATTCCCCTCGTCATTCAAAATACGGGCCGGGAATTGTTCCTCCAGCTTGAGCATCAGCTCCCGGTTGCTATAATCGAGCTGCTTCAAGATTTCCAGGACAATCCTTCCCCATTCTTCCTCAGAACCGTCGGATACCTTAAAGGCAACGCCCAGCCGTTCCCGTCTGAGACTAAAGCCATATACGCCTTTAAAGCCGCCTTTGGCGATAATATTGTCATCTTCCAGCAGGGCGGAGTCGATGCGCCCGCTGCCCCCGACAAGCTCGGGACGGGCATTCATGGCGCGGGTAATTTGCCGTACGGCTGCCGCCGTACGATCGTCCTGTATTCGGTCAGGGCAAGCCAGTTTCATATAAGCGGCAGCTAATGCGGACAAGGGCAAAGCGAATACCGGAAAACCGCAGCCGTCCGTCCCCCGCCCGATGTCTTCCGCCGAAATGCCGGCAAGCTGGGCCAGCGTCTCGATAATTTCCTGCTGAACAGGATGGTCGGGCTCATGATAGCTTGCCAGGTCAAGGCCCTTCATTTTGCAATAAGCGAGCACGCCCAGATGTTTACCCGAACAATTGTGGTATAATCTGCGCCGCTGCCCACCGGACCGAAGAAGCGCTTCCCGGGACCTGCCGTCCAGCGGCAGGCTGGGAGCGCATACCAGGCCCTCTTCTTCTACCCCGATCTTGGAGAGCAGGGATTCCAACACATCAATATGAACATCCTCTGCGCGATGAGAAGCGGTCATTACCGCTACTTCGGCATCGGTTAAACGATAAGCTTCCTTAATGCCGGCCCGAATGGCCGGAATGGCTTGAAAAGGTTTCGCGGCCGAACGGGTAAATACCCGGGCGTGCGGATCGCCGGCATGCATCAGTACCCGGCCTTCTTCATCCACTACGCATATATTCCCGCGATGACTGCATTCCAGAATGCCTGCGCGATATTCCTCAATCAATAATGTATCTCTCAAGCTGTCCATCGCTCTTATACTCCCCTTTCATGAACCCGTGCCATTCCAGTATAGTACAGCGGCTTCGCTGGTGCCAAATCGGGCAATTTGAGCGGCCCAGCAGGGGGATTTCTTGTTTCACTCCTTCTTCTGACGTTTATATAGGAAGTAAGCTGAACAACTTCTGTCAATGACGACAAACGGACATATAAGGAGCGATGAGACATGAATAAAGAAGAAATGGACTGCCAAGTTCAAAGCGGTTCTACGTTTACTAAAGGCCTTGTCATCGGCGCACTGCTCGGAGCGGCCGCCGCTCTTCTATACGCGCCTAAGCCGGGACGCGAGCTGCGCAGCGATCTGAGCGAGAAGCTGAGCGCAGCTACGGATAAATCGAAGGAGGTTGCCGCCGTCGTAGGCGAGAAAGCGACGGACCTCGCGAAGAATGTGACCGAGAAAACGACGGATCTCGCCAAAACGGTCAGCGAAAGTGCGGGAACAATTTTTAACAGCGCCAAAGAAGCATCCGCCGATGTAGCCGAGGATGTAAAGCGCGCCTCCGATGATGTGATGAATGAAGCCAAGCAATCATGACGGGGCTGTCCCCTGAAGTAGCCAGCTCTTAGAGCTGGCTACTTATTGTTTCATCCTATGAAGCACTATCCATGCCACATTCGAGGAGGGAACGTCATGGCGCGCACTCAACCATTCGATCCTCAGGAGCATCCCTTTGAACTGAGGCATGAAGTCAAACGCTTGAATGGCAGGCTGGACTATATTGCCGATCTGCTGGAAAAGGCGGAGTTCAAAGATATTCTCGAGAACTATACAAGCCCCAAAAAGCGCATACTTACTAATTTCATGGCCGGCCTGTCGCGCGGCCTCGGCCTGAGCGTCGGCACCTTTGTCGTGCTTGGTCTGCTGGGCTGGGTGCTGAGTCTGTTCGTAGATATCCCCATGGTAGGCGATTACATCAAAGAGCTGCAGGATTACATTAAATCCAAGCCGTAACGGCACACTGTAATAAGGCGCGATGCCCTATTACGAAAGAGGAGATGATGATGATGGCCCGATTCAGTCCGGAGCAGGAGCAAGAGAAATATGTGAATAAGCAAATCAGGGAAGCGCGCGAAGGCGAGTATCCGGAGCATAAAAGCATCCGTGAAGCCGAGAACGGCTCCATGGTCAACGATATGGAGGACTTAAAGCAGCTTGGCGAGGATATGGATGAAATGTCGACCAACAGCGAGGATGAAGCGCGGGGGCTTAGCCCCGATCCGGAACAATAAATAGCCCGGGCAAGCCGCTCAGGAAGGTAACAGAGCCCGGACAAACACAAGAACCTGACGCCTCGCGCCAGGTTCTTTCACCGTTTTGTTTTATTTACAGATGTGAATCCTCTTTGTCCACCTGCAGCAGATCCCCTGTCCACCCCTTCATGTTCATCCATAAATAAAAGGCGAGGGTACTGAAAATCGTTATCGCACTAATGATTAAAAACCCGGTAATGCCCGTCTTGACCCAAGGCAAAAAGTCGAAATTCATGCCCCAAATGGCCCCAATCACCGTTGCTGGTGTAAAGATCGCCGTCATAATGGTCAGCGTCTTCATAATATCATTCCCGCGAAAAGCGGAAACGGCCTCATCGATGGAAATCAGCGTATCAATCTCCTTCTCGTAATGCTTGAAGAGCACATGCATACGCTCTGTCCGGAACACCAGGCGTTTGAAATATACGCTGTCTTCCAGTTCCCCTGCCGAATATGCCTCCCGGGCTGCCGTCACGATTTCCTGAAAGGGAATAAACAGGTTAGACCAGTATAGCAGCTCAAAACGGGAATTCAGTATCTGGTCCATTAAATGCTTCTTGTTATGCTTTTGCATCATCTCTTCGACCTTGCGGAGATTTTGCTCAAACCGGTCCATGCCGATATGAATATAGTGGAGAATCGTGCGAATCAATACGAACATGCCCTCGACCGGCAGCCTGCAGGCGTGCAGCATCAGCATTTTCTCCCGCATATGCATTCTATCCCGGGTATGGGCGTCCAGATTAAGGGTAATAAAGCAATCCTTGTTCACAAAAAAATGGATATGCACGCAGTCTTTCATTTCCTGCATTTCCTGTTCCACGGAATAGACGAGCGAGCCGAACATGATCGCATTCTTTCCGTCAGGAAACCGCACCGATAAATAATTCGTGTCCACGGAAGGTATAATATCCAGCCATTCCTCTGTATCAGGTATATCCTGACGAAGCTCTTGAATGGCCGCATCGTCCCAGCCGCTAATTTCAAGGTCATGCCACTTCCAGCCCTGCCCGCTTGTAATAAGGCGCTGCCCTCGCTTCACGTGGTTCAAGCTTCGTCCCCCTCTCATCGAAAAGACACGCCGTTCCTTTCGGAAGCAAGCGTGCCTTTATGTCCTATCCCATTCAAACCGCTAATATAGATTAGAGTTTGACATAATTTGCTTCAATTTCTCTGTCGCTCTTTTTTGGATCCGGGAAACACTCATTTGTGAAACTCCCAACTGTTGGGCGATGGCACGCTGGGATTGCCCCTCCTGGAAGGCCAGCAGCAATACCTGCTGCTCCTGCTCCTTCAGCTGGCTAAGCGCTTGCTGCAAATCCATCCGCTTCTCTACGGTGTCATAATCATTGGCTTCCGAGCTGATTAGTTCACCGAGCGTAGCCGCGCTTTCGTCCTGGGATAAAGGAGAATCCAGCGATACATAGTGGTAGCATTCCCGCCCAGCGAGTACTTCGACCGTTTCCTCCACCGAAAGATCCAAATATTCGGCGATTTCTTTCACGTCGGGGGAACGTTCCAATTTCACTGTCAGCTCATCGATTGCCTGCTGAACTAGGGCGCCCTTCTCCTTGATACGGCGCGGCACCTGGATGTACCAGGACTTGTCCCGCAGAAAGTTCTTCATGTGCCCGATCATGCTTTTCATGGCATAAGGCTCAAACGGGATGCCCAGTTCGATGTCATACTGCTGCAGCAGCCGAATCAGCGCCATCTGTCCGACCTGATATAAATCCTCATACAGGTCAGGGCGGTTGCGGGCGATTTTGCCTGCTGCCATCTTGACCATCGGCTCGTATTTCTGAATGAGAACCGTCGCAATCTCGTTGTCTTTCGTTTGCTGATATTTCCAGATCAGGCTGGTTGATTCATTCAAAGACTCGGGGGGAGTCATTTTATCGCTCATACCTTCTCCTCGCTCTTTACGAGCCGACGCGTAAGAACAACCTTGGTCCCTTGGCCGGCCGCACTTTCCACGCTTACGTCATCCATAAGCGCCTCCATGAGATAAAAGCCCAGCCCGCCAATTTGAGCTTCACTCAGTTCCTTGTCGTGTAACGATGCCCGATCTGCAGCAATACCCCAAGAATCAAAGCTTTCCCCTTCGTCTTTAACCGTAATCGATAAAGCATCCTGGTGCACTTCAAAGGTCACTTCCATTATTCCTGGTTCCTGCTTGTACGCATATAATACGGAGTTATTGCAGGCCTCTGAAACCGCAACCTTCATATCCTCAATTTCTTCGTAGGAAAATCCGATCTTAGAGGCTACGCCATAAAGATTCAATCTGACGATATCCACATAATCCGCAGTGGCCGGCAAACTGATAACAACTCTCTGTACTTCGTCTTTCATTCTTACTTCGATCCTTTCCTATTGGGAATTCTCTTGTGCGGCAAAAAACTTGGCAATCCCTGTCATATCGAAGAGCTTTTGGATTTGATCAGGCACTTCTTCTACCAGGAACTCCGCCTTCATGCCATGTCTTGCTTTTAGGATGGACAACAGAATTCCGATACCCGTACTATCGATATATTTCAAGTCTTTCATGTTGATGATCAGATGCAGTTCCCCATCCCCGACAAGCGGCTCCATCACCTGACGGAAATCAGGAGCAACGGACAAATCCAGCTCACCTCGTAAATACACCGTGCAGGTGCCGTTCTCCAGTTGCGACGTAGCTGAAAACTTATCATTCTTATTTGTATTCATAGACCACTCTCTCCTGAAAAATGTTTTCTCTATTCATAACCCGAAAGGACGAGTTATGAATCAACCACGCTTTCCCGGTACGTCTCCTGCAGCTGCTTCATCGATCCCTGAATAGCTCCGCTGCTGTACTTGGTTATCATCTTCCTCACAGAGCTGAGCTTCACCGGCTTGCTGATGTAATCGTTCATCCCCGCCTTCAGGCACTTGCTCCTTACGCCCTCCATCACATTCGCCGTCATGGCAATGATGACGGGTGGCTGCCTGTCAGGGCACTGGCTTTCACGAATCCGTTCTGTAGCTTCGAGACCGTCCATAACGGGCATCTGCAAATCCATGAAAATCATTGAATACCCGTCCCCTTCCAGAGCCATACGGACAGCCTCGGCTCCGTCTTCAGCTACAATGGCTTCATAACCCAGCTTGTTCAGCATGCTGACCATAAGGCGCTGGTTGATGGGATGGTCATCGACAACAAGCATCCGCTCTGGCTGCAGGAGCTTGCCTTCCGCTGGAGGACAGACGCAATAATTCGGCTCTTCCTCCTCGTCTACACATTTGCGAACCTGGACCGAAAAGGTAAAGGCAGCCCCTTTTTCCTCCTGGGGCTCCACCCGGATTTCGCCCCCCATCAACTGTACCAGCGTCTGGCATATGGCGAGGCCGAGGCCGGTTCCCCCGTATTTTCTTGTCATGGACGAATCCAATTGCGAGAACGGCTTGAAGAGCTTGTCGACCTTGTCAGGAGCAATGCCGATACCGGTATCCTTCACCGTGAATTCCAAAATGAGCTTATCTGGATCGTCTTTGTCGCGGCTTGAAGATACGACCAAATAAATCCCGCCCTGGTCGGTGAACTTAATGGAATTGGCTATCAAATTAATCAGCACCTGACGTAATCGCCCCATATCTCCATAAAGGACCTGAGGAATGCCATCATCCATAAAGTACACGAGTTCCAAGCCCTTGCGGCTGGCATCGACCAAAAACATGTTAAACACTTCCTGGATGCCGGCTCGAAGCTCAAACGGGCTCTCCTCCAGCTCCATTTTTCCAGATTCCATTTTCGTAAAGTCGAGTATATCATTAATGATCGTCACTAAGGTATTCGCGCTGTTGCGGATGATCTCGGCATATTCCTTCTGTTCATCCTGCAGCTCCGTTTCCAGCAGCAAATCGATCATGCCGATGACGCCGTTCATCGGGGTACGGATCTCATGGCTCATCATCGCTAAAAATTCCGTCTTGGCCTTCGCGGCAATCTCCGCTGCCTCCTTGGCCTTCACCAATTCATCGTTGATCCGTTCCAGTTCCTGCGTCTTCTGCTGCAGCAGCATGCTCTGTGTCTTATGGCGCTGGTTCGTGATGTACATATCCACGAAGCCATCGATTTTCGATTTTAAAATTTGCGGAATAAACGGTTTGACCATATAATCGATCGCACCCGCCGAATAGCCCTCGAATAAATGCTCTGCATCCTTGCTGTTCGCCGAAATGAATATAATCGGTATATCCTTCGTCTTATCCCGGGCCTTGATCAGCCTGGCTGTCTCAATGCCATCCATTCCCGGCATTTGCACGTCAAGCACGATCACGGCAAAATTATCCTTGAGCAAATATTTGAGCGCCTCTTGGCCCGATGTGGCCAGTACGAGCTTATATTGTTCGCTGCCCAGCACGGCTTCCAGGGCCATTAAATTCTCAGGACGGTCGTCTACCAACAAAATGTGAATCGGTTCTTCAACCCCCATGAAATCCTCCTGCCAATTCTGTCGAAAGATCACTTGACCTTTCGATATATTTTCTCTTCACGGTCCAACGCCTCGTAGCAGTCCGTGAAGTCCGTAAAATGAATCGATTCCTTAGCACCCAGCACCAGTACGCCAAAGTGGCTTAAGCTTTCGTGAAATAGGGAATGAACGCGGTTTCGCAGCGTTTCGTCAAAATAGATCATCACGTTACGACAAAATATAACATTAAACTCATTGAAGGAGCGGTCTGTCGCGAGGTTATGTTCGGCAAAAATAATGTTCTTGCGCAGAAACGGCTGAAAAATAACCGAGTTATATTTCGCCGTATAGTATTCGGAGAACGAGCGCGTCCCGCCCGCCTCCAAATAATTTTTCGTATACTGCTTCATTTTCTGGATCCCGACGATCCCCTCTTTGGCCATTTGCAGCGATCTGTCGTTCATATCGGTAGCATAAATGCGGGCTTTATCGTAGAGACCTTCCTCATGAAGCAATATGGCCATGGAGTACACTTCTTCTCCCGTGGAGCAGCCCGCATGCCAAATGCGAATATAAGGATAAGTTCGCAGCAGGGGGATAACCTTCTCCCTAAATACCCGGAACAGATTCGGGTCGCGAAACATTTCCGTCACCGGAATCGACAGGTTGTTTACAAAACGCTCAAAACACTCCCGGTCATGGAAAATTTTCTCCTGCAGTCCGGAAATCGTCTGCAGCTGCTCGGAATGCACATGATGCCAGATCCTTCTGCGCAGAGAGGGAGCGGCATAATTTCGAAAATCATAACCATACAGACGATGGACTCCCTCCAGCAGCAGCTCAATCTCGATATTCTCACGCTCGCTCTGGTTAGGGTCATAAGGAATATCATCTTCAAAGTCTATAAAATCACTGGATGACATGAATTCAACTCCGCTTTCTCAATAAAATACAGCTTGCTGCCTGAACAGCCTTCTAAAATATTATTACCCCGTTATTCTGCTTACGAATACAACCATACACGCATCAATGAGAGTAATTGATCCGTTTGGATCGGCTTCTTCACATAATCGGAGGCCCCGGCTTCAATACATTTCGAGCGATCCTCCTTCATCGCCTTGGCGGTCAAGGCAATAATTGGAAGCTTTGCGAACTCCGGCTTCTCCCGAATGCGGCGCATCGCTTCATAGCCGTCCATTTCAGGCATCATCATATCCATCAAAATAAGATCGAAATCGCTTTGCTCCTCCAATATCTCGAGCGCCTCCCGGCCATTCTCGGCATAAACCACGTTCATCCGATAGCCTTCAAGTACGCTGGATAACGCAAATACGTTCCGGACGTCATCGTCTACGAGCAGAATCTTCTTACCTTCGAACAGTTCCTCCTTGTTGTGCAGCTTCTGAAGTATTTTCCGTTTGTCCTCCGGCAGGTTCGCTTCCACGCGGTGCAGGAACAGTGTCGTCTCGTCGAGCAGCCGCTCCGGCGATTTAACGTCCTTGATAATGATCGACTCGGCATACTTGCGGAGCCTTGTCTCTTCCTTCTTATCCAGATCCTTGCCGGTATAAATAATGATCGGCAGATCGTTCAAATTCTCGTCATCACGGATTTGATCGAGCAATTCAAAGCCGGTCATGTCCGTCAGCATCAGATCGAGCACCATGCAATCATAATGCTTCGTCCGCAGTTCTTCGAGAGCGTCGGCTCCCGTAGCCACCGCTGTGATAGCCACGTCGTCATGGCCGATCAATTCGATAATCGATTTCTGCTGAATTTCATCATCCTCCACGATCAGCAGATGCTTCAGGCTTTTCTCCGTATAGGACTCAATATAAGTGAAGGCTCGTTCGAGATGCTCTCTTGAGGATGGTTTGCGCAAGTAGGCGATCGCTCCCATCATTAAACCCTGCTTCGCGTCATCGACGACAGAAATAACATGTACCGGAATATGCCTTGTCTTGGCATCGCTCTTTAGCTCGTTCAGAATCGACCAGCCATCCATGACAGGCAGCTGAATATCCAGAATGATCGCATCCGGCAAATATTTATGAACGAGGCGCAGTCCCTCGTCGCCTTGAACGGCAACGAGTCCTTTAAAGCCGTGATTCCGTGACATTTCCAGCAGGATTTTGGCAAATACGACGTCATCCTCGATAATAAGCAGTACTTTGTCCTCGCTTGCGATCAATTCCCGGTCATCCTCAATCGGGTGGGGCGCAGCAGCCTGCTCCTCTGCCGGCGCAGGCAGCGCGAAGGCCTCCTGACTCAGCCTCGGAGATCCAATGACGGCAGTTGCAGCCGCCTCTTTCGATGCCCCAAACAGCTTGGATCCCGGTTCCTTCGGCAAATACAGCGTGAAGCTGCTGCCTTCCCCTTCCTTGGTAACAAGGCCGATTCCGCCGCCAAGCAGCGCGGACAACCCCCGGCTAATCGAGAGACCGAGGCCGGTTCCGCCGTATTTGCGGCTCGTCGTCCCGTCCACCTGCTGGAAGGCCTCAAAGATCAAGTCTGTCTTATCCTCTGGCACACCGATTCCGGTATCCCTGACCGTCAACGCCAAGTACTCGCGGTTGTCCTCGAGGTAGCTAGGCAATTGTTCCGGGGAGGCCATATTGACCAGAAATGCAACCTCGCCCTCATTTGTAAATTTAAATGCATTCGAGAGCAGGTTTCGCAAAATCTGTTTTACGCGGTGGCCGTCGGTCATAATTCGTTCCGGCACTTCGGGGCTTACTTCCAGCCGCAGCTGGATGCCTTTGCTTTCGGCAACGGGACGGAAATTATGCTCGACGAACCGCTCAAGCTCCTCCATACTGACCGACTCCTGATTTACTTCCATTTTGCCGGCATCCACCTTCGATAAATCGAGGATCTCGTCGATCATCTTCAGCAGATCCGTTCCAGACATATGAATCGTCTGGGCATATTCAACCTGCTTTGGCGTCAAATTATTATCCTTATTCTCCGACAGCAGCTGAGACAAAATAAGCAGGCTGTTCAGGGGAGTACGCAGCTCATGCGACATATTCGCCAGAAACTCCGACTTGTATTTGCTCGTGACAGCAAGCTGGGAGGCATGACGCTCCAGTTCTTCCTTTGTTTTCTCGATCTCCTCGTTCTTCTCCTTAACTTCCTGAACCTGCTCCTCGAGGGCGCGGGTCTTGGCGATCAGCTCCGTATTGTAGTGCTCCAGCTCCTCCTGCTGCCGCTGCAGCAGTTCTTCAGAGCGCTTCAACGCCGCTGTCTGCTTCTCCATGCTTTCATTGGAGCGGCGAAGCTCTTCCTGCTGCGTCTGCAGCTCTTCCGACTGCACCTGCAATTCCTCAGTCAGAGCCTGCGATTCGCGCAGCAGCTCTTCGACACGAAGCCTGCGGTTGACGTTATTTAATACGACGCCCAAATTCACCGTCAGCTCTCCAAGCAATTGCTCCTCAAGTGATGTAAATTGATCCAGGCAGGCCAATTCGACGACACCCAGCAGCTCGTCTTCAAACAGGATTGGATAAATAAGCACATGGGCAGGCTTCGCTTCACCCAATGCCGAGCGGACAGACAAGTAATCTGCCGGCGTTTCGCTAAGGGATATCGGCTTATGATCAAGGGCAACCTGGCCAATGAGGCCCTCGCCAACCTTAAACATCGCCGGAGAGTTCAATTCTCCTTCCTTGGCATAGCTTCCCGCCAGATACAGCTCGTCCGGGTTTTCGCTCTCCTTCCGGATATAAATGGCGCCGACTGTTCCGCCAAGAACCGGGGTAAACTCATTGATGAACATCTGCGATATCTGTTCCAGCGAGTTGATGCCATGCAGCAGCTCGGTTATTCGCGCCAGGTTCGAGTTAATCCAGTTCAAATCCTTCTGCTGCTGCACGAACCTCCTCTCAAGCTCCTGCTTCTCCCGCAGATCCTCGCTCAGCTCCTGGAAGACACGGGCTACGCTGCCTATCTCGTCTCTAGACTGGAACGGTATGTTTCGGATCTCTTCGAACTGCTCCTTGCCAAAATGCTTGATCATGGCATTAACGACGCTAAGCCCCTTGGTAATGCTTGGCAGCACCCACAGCACGATACCAAGCCCCAAGAGCAGGCCGAACGTCATCGTCGCGACCGTAATCTGGATCGAGCTCTGATACGCATCATTTGCCTCCTTGATTTCGGCCTCAATCTGAATATCAAGGTAATCTTTCAGATCATTCAGTGTATCCAGCAAACGATCCTGGATATCCTGTCCGGAAGAAATCCGGTATTCGTTGGCACGATCATATTGCTCATTGCTCAGAAGCGCTATAATGCGCGCTTGATAGTTTGTAAAGTCCAGGCTTGCTTCTTCAATCTTCTTGATGAGCTGACGCTCATCCCCGTTCGTCAGGCTGTTACGGAGCAGCTGCATATTCTGCTGCGCCGACTCCGCTCTTTTCTCGAGCTTGCCGCTCTCTTGCACGAAATAATCCTGGTTTTTCACTTGAACCATATTCGTAAGGATCCGGGCCATATCGTTCACATCGCCGCGCATTCCCGTAGAAGCCTTTACTTTCATATAGCCGTCCTGATACACGTGGTCCAGCTGGGTATTCATAAAATGCAGCCGTTCGTAGCTGGCGAAAGTCAATACCAGCATGATGATCAGAAGTGAGCTGAAGCCGATAATTAACTTGCTTCTGATTTTCATTCGCTAATCTCTCCTTCTTTAAGCGTGATCCAGACCAGGCACTTATCGTCTTCCCGCTCCTGCAGGTGTCCCTCGTCAAAAAATAACCGCTGCATCAAATCCTTGTCCAGCCTGCGGCTCCCGTCCAAGGTCCGTTCCAGGTATTCGATCTGCTCATCCTGCGTCCCTTCCACCACTTCCATTAAACCATCGGTATACAGGACGATATGGCCTTCTCCTTCATACGAAATCGTATGAGTCTCGGTCTCCATCTTGTCGAACAATCCTACAGGCGGACATACCGTTTCCAGCCTGACCACCTCTCTCCCCTTCTGGAAGAACAGCGCTGGAGGATGCCCGGCGTTGACGTAATCGATCTTCTTATGCTTCGTATCGACGACAAGGTAAATGGCTGTAAAGTAATATTGCACGAGCTGATTTTCGATATGAAGCTGATTAAAGCGCCGATTTAGCTCCTGCACGACCTTCTCAGGCTCAACGTAGGTGCTGACCGTATCTTTGAGCACCGAAGCGATGAACATGCAGAACAAAGATGAAGATATACCATGACCCATCATATCCAGAAGTATTACACCGTACCGCCCTTCACCGAGCGGATACCAGGAATACAAATCTCCGGCCAGCTCAAAGGACGGCTTGTACATGGCATCGATTGCGAACTGCGGATCGTCGATGGCGGAGCTTAGAACGGCATGCTGCACCAGCGCGGCTAGCTTCAATTCCTCCTGAATCCGCTGGTCTCTTTCCTTATGCCAATCCTTCTCCTGCTTTAGCCTGAGCGCCAGGCGGATTCTCGCCATGAGCTCTACTTTATTGATCGGCTTCGTCACATAGTCGACCGCCCCGGCGTCAAGAGCTTCAGCCAGCTTCTTGGAGTCGCCGACTGCGGTAACCATAATGATGGGAATATCCTTTAGCCTCTCATATTTCTGAATGATGCGGCAGGCCGTAATACCGTCCATTTCCGGCATCATCATATCCAGCAATATCAAATCAATATCAGAAGACCCAGGCATCAGCTCGCCTCCTGGTTCTTCGATTCCCAGCCGTTGGAACATCTCTGCCGCAGAAGAAGCCGCTACCGTATTTCTGTAATTTTCTTTTTTCAATATCTCTCGAATAATAATTATGTTAGTCGGATTGTCATCCACGATTAATATTTTCACCTGAATTCTCCTCACAACGAAAAATAGGCCCTAAACTCCTCGTTCTGCGTAAAAAAACATAGATAAGGAATGGGGGAGAGCGGTTCCCCATTCCTTATCCATGTTTTGATCCTATAGCTTCAGGGCGAGAGTTCCTCTTCATTAAGCCGTATATCTTGCTATAACTAGTACTTTGCCCAAATCCAGCTCCTTCTCGTAAAAGGCAGCCTCTGACTTCGTGAATCCCAAGGATTCGATCTTGGCGCGGAGTTCGTCGCCGCGCGAACGGAAGAGGTTGGCGATGGCATCGAAGATGCCTTCCTCCTTAATGCCGATTTCATTCGCATCGGATGTGTCTGCAATTCGTTCCGTACGGTCCTGCTCATGGGCGAGCACAAAGATATCGTCCTTCGCGTATCCGGCCGAGCGCAGCTCATTTACGGCTTCTACCGCCTGAACTCCGTTCTGAACCACCTTGGCATAAGACTTCTTGTCCGTCATACTCATTGTCAGCACTCTCCTTTGTCTATAATGAATCCTATCCTTCTCTGTCGCCACGGGCTGTTATTACCCTTTTCCGCATCGTTTGAAACAAAATATTTCATGTTTTTATTTAAACATGGTTAAAATGCGATCGTATCGAACAAGTCGACGCCTACAATAGCTTTTGTCGCCGGATGGCGATATATTTTTACCGCCGCCAAATCACGGATATATACATCTCCGTCTTCCGCCGTAAAGTCAGGCTCCCCGAGAGCCTGCGCAATCTCCTGCTTCTCCAGCGGGAGCCATTGTCCGTTCAATTGGATTTTTCCGGGGCAGCCCTCCGCACTTGCGTCCACATCCACATGGACATAATATACCAAATCCTCACTTAATCCGACAGTAATGTCCTTGTACTGATATTCAGTATAGCCCGAATAAACATCCTTGTTGATCGACAGCGGCTTGCCTTTCTTTCGGACGACGCTGTCGCGGTCGTCGAAAAGGCTCACCTCGCCCATCGACTCAAATTCCGTGATGGGCTTGAGATTGGATTGCTGCGTCTGGGCAAGTTTCACAGGAAGCCGCGGAATGCTGTCCACGGTTGCTGGAGTATGGTCTGGAGAAGCTGTTAAGAGCCCGAGCAGCAATAACATCATGTTCAGCATCGTTCTCACCTCTTCTTGGAAACTTGCCGATCCGTTCCTATCCTATGTTCACGAGCGGTATTTTTGCCAAACGCCAGAGGCGATATCCACCCATTTCATCCAACCGGGATCCGGCTTGGAATTGGCCGGACCATCGTAGGCCGAGCCATAAGTATGCATAGAACGGTCGATCGGATGTTCTTCACTTGCGCCCTGCTCCGGTCCAGCCGTACTTTTCGCTTTATGCGCGGTTTTCTTCACCCTGCCGATTAGCGAAGAGGATACCTGCTTAGCCGCAAGGGTCACCTCGTTTAATACATCTCCTACATTCTTCACGGATTCCAGCACGGGATCGAGCTGCTTCATCTTATGCTCGACATCCTCCGTAATGCTATTCGCCTGCCTAACGACCTGCTTGACTTCATAGCTGAGTTCATCCACCGTCTTCTGGATTTCCTGCAGCGTCTGGGTCGTTTTATCCAGAGACTTCTCCGCAGCCTGCAAAGTTTTTACTAGAAAAACGACTAGTACCGCAAATGCTGCGGCAATGATTGCAACACTAATCTGCCAAATCATACCATTCCCTCTCTTTCCTGTCCTGACTTCCGTTGATATTCCTTAGTTACCCTTGGCCTTTCTGGACGAAACAACGTCTGTCTTAGGGGGCTTTCTGCATAAGGGCCCTCTGTTTCATCCAGATTTCACCCGGTTAATGACAACTACAAGCGACGGAACAGCATTTTGGAATCACTTCACATAGGACATTTTACACATCCAGCCTTTGTCGCTTTAAGCCTCATACTACACTATTTTACTATGAAGGAAAGGTGATTATCATGTTGAAATGGTCAGTTATTTTTCTGATGATAGCGATTATTGCAGGAATTTTCGGATTTTTTAACATTGTAGCAGCAGCTGCTTCGATCGCTAAAGTGCTTTTCTTCATTTTCCTCATCTTGTTCGTGATTTCTCTCTTCACCGGACGCAGCCGTTCACTTTAATAGATAAGACCATCATCCGTTCGGCAAATCCCTGCTGAAAAAGGCGGCGCTTCATGACGAAGCAGCCGCCTTTTTGTTGCATTAGTAGGAAGACAAGTACCGTGCGATTTCAAGCCAATCCAATGTAAGCTTAACCGTTATTTGCTGATCGTTGAAGACTATATCCCGTATGACAACCGGTTCAGGTACAAAGGGACCTGGATCCACTTCCACCTTCCCCAGCCCGAAGATTTGCGGTGGAAGTGACAGACTTCTGATCCTGGCTTCTTCCGGGGTCAAAACTAACCGGCCCCGCGAATATTCCATCACATACCGGGCTTCGCCCCCGAACTCCAATGCTCCCCATGCACCGTTCAAATAGACCGTAAGCCGATTGCCGGCAAGCTCGAACTCCGTACCTGTAATCTTAACGGGGAGTTCGCCACGGCTCTGCAGGGCGCGGATCAAATTTTGCTTGGCCAGATCATTCAATTCCTTCTCCGTCAGCTCCACTTCCGGCCTGCGGGTTTCGATCATCCTTTCCAGCTTGTCCTTCCAGCGTATTTCCGAATAATTTAAATCGAGGCTGCGCTCCGGGCGGATATACCAGACTGCAGCAGCCGCAAGCAAAGCGAATACCAGCAGAAGCAAGAGCAGCAGCCGCCCCCATGACCGTCTTTTTTTCACGCCAAATCGCTCCTTTAACAACCCATTTATTAAAATCTATCATTTATCATGATTCTGAAGTTGCTTGATTGTTTATTACATAAGTACGACAAAGAATACAACCAAATATATTCAAGGAGGAGTTTCATTTGAAAAAATTTGCAGCCATTACCGCTTCCGTCATTCTTTCCGCCGCCCTGGCTACCGGAGCCTCAGCAGCTGAAGCCGATCCTGCCGTACCGGTTCTTGACGAACCTATCATTCAAGCTGAACACACGGTGATCGCTCCGAACCCGATTGAATTGTTAAGCATTACTAACTTCTATAGCGCTCCGAACGGAGATATGCTAAGCGCCCTTGCCCCGCAATCGGTGCATCCGACTGGCCAAATCATCGACGATTGGGTGGAAATATACACCTGGCTCGGCAAAGCCTGGATTTACGTTCCAAACTATGTGCCGGACTATAGCTAATATATAACATAGGATCATGCCTTAATGCACGAATCGCTCCGCAGAGTCAGGGATTTCCCGGGTTCTGCGGAGCGATTTTTAGTTTGGGGCTAAACTATTTCAGCACACTGCCCCCGTATAGAAAACGACGTTCCCACGAACCATCGAACTTATCAATCCGGACGCCGCCCGATTTGACGGAATAAGTATGCAGCAGCTGGCCGTCTCCGATGTACATGGCAACATGTGTAATCCGTTCCTTATCCCTGTCGATCCCCGCGTAAGCGGAAGCGGACGAACCCTTATAGCTCATAAAAAAGACCAGGTCCCCAGCCTTCAGATCGCTAATCCGATAGACTGGCTGGCTGTTCTCCTTGATCCACGCTCCTTGCTTCCGGGAATCGGACGGCAGCGTAATGCCAAGGGCTTTCTTATAAATATGTTTTACGAAATCGGAGCAGTCAAAGGTAGCCGTCGTATTGCGGTTGGATCCGAATTCGTAAGGCGTGCCCATATACTGCTTGCCCGTTTGGATCACTTTATCCACCTGCTGTTTGATATTCGCCGGAATGGATGGCTGAGGAGCAGGAGCAGATGAACCGCCGTTCCCTTGGGACGCACCGCCCTTGGCGAGCTCTATATATTTGCTCGATGAGCTGACATATCCGGTCAGGCCATTCTCGCTTTTTACCTTGTAAAATGATTTGTTGGTTTGTTCCAAAATAGTGACGCCAGTTCCTTTTTTCAGCATCGTAATGATTTCCCCGGACGTGGACGGCGCTGTGCGCAGATTCACTCCGTAGATAACGCGGCCGCTTTGCTTCGTCTCCGCTGACCCCGGTGCAGAAGCCGTACCATTAACCGTAATATATTTTGGCGCCGCGCTCACATATCCGACCTTCCCGGCAGCATCCTTCACCTTATAGAAATAGCTGTTGCTTTGTTCCAGAATTTGCACCGACGTCCCCTTCTTCAATGAGCCGATGACCTTTCCTGACAGGGACGGCTTGTCTCGCAAATTGACGCCTGCCACGATCTGGCCCGTAGACTGCACGGCACTCTGGGATGAAGCCGCCGCCGAAGTCAACGCCGGCATGGAAGAATAAATGGATAATGCCATGGCACTCGATAATAAAATCGCCACACTCCGTTTCATTGATGAAAAACCTCCTAGATGTAGTTGGAAATATGGGGTATTCTGTTAATTCCTCCTTTCTTTTTAACTTCTAACCATTATATCCTTTGTCGATAAATGTCTAAATAAGTCGATTTTCGTGTTATGTATTTGACTAGGCTACGAAATACCTAGTATAAATTCCGAAAATAGGTCTTAGTACCTTTTCTCCCCAACATAAAAAACCGTCAGAGCATGTACACTCTAACGGTTCTTTTCTACGTCCCGGTCTTCGGTTCAACATGAACGTGAACATGCATCACGTTGCGGATGCGCCGCATCTGCTCCTCAACGCGATCACTGATTTCGTGACTCTCCATCACGGTAAGCAGCGGGTCTACTTCGATGACGACGTCAACCAGCACATGATTGCCATGGACGCGCGCCTTCACGTCCCGTATCCCTTCTACGCCTTGGATTCTTGAAATGGAGCTCCGCAAATCTCCCAGCTCGCTCTCGTCGAAGCCGTCGGTCAACCGATGCGTCGAGTCCCTGAATATATCCCAGGCGGTCTTGCAAATTAACAGGCCGACTGCAAAGGCGGCAACGGTATCCAGCCATGGAAGCCCGAATTGCGCGCCGATAATTCCGATGGCCGCCCCGATACTCACCAATGCATCAGAAAAATTATCCTTGGCCGCTGCCATTAGCGCCTGATTGTTAATCTGCTTCGCCAGCCTGCGATTATAGGCATAAACGAGCCACATCGCTGCCGCACAGATCAATGCAACCCCTGCCGAGCGAATATCCGGCTCAGTCTCTGTTCCAGCCACAAGCGAACGAATCGAACCGTAAATGACTTGAATTCCTACCATCGCCATAATAAAAGAGGCCACTAAAGCAGCAATTGTCTCCGCTCGCATATGCCCGTATGCGTGATCGGAATCAGGCGGTTTCTGGGATATGCGCAATCCTATCAATACCGCAAGCGAAGCCACGATATCGGTTACGTTGTTGAAGCCATCTGCCAAAAGGGCGCTCGATGCAAAGAGATATCCGCAAATCAGTTTGAATGCAGATAGAACCAGATAAGCGGAAATGCTGATCCAGGCTCCCCGCTCTCCTTTGCGTATATCTTTATAAATGTCCAAATCTGCACCTCCAGCTCCTTCTCTATTTGAAAAACAAAATATGGTTATATCATCGTAGCAAATGAACTTCGTGTGAGTCTAGAGAAACAGTGTTGCCCCGGGCTAAAGCAAACGTTATTCATTATTCCCGTTGTCCAATAATTTAAAAACGTATAGAATAAGAGCAACCCCTTTCCCTATAGGAGATGATTGACATGTCAGAAAGCAACGAACCGCGGAAAATCGACTTGGCCGAAGCGATGCGCCAGAAGCTGCAGCAGAAAAAACAGCAGCAGGCTGCGGCAAACAAGCCAGGATTCTCCGGAAACCAACAGACAAAAACGTTGAAGAGCCAGAACAATAAAAAACCGAATAACCAGCGTCGCCGTACAGGCGGGTCATAGGAGAAGCAGCTCCAAGACGCAAAAGAGGGTGTTCCAAAAATAAACCTTGGAGCACCCTCACCAGCAAAATAGGATAGAAATCGTAAAAAAACCAAGGAACTAAGTCGTTTGTTCTCGCTTAGCTCCTTGGTTTTTGGCATCGACTGCGGGCGTCTTAAACAGATTGTGGGAAGGGACAGCCACCCGATCTCCAGATTTACTGTTGATAAGCCTCGAGGCAGGAATCTTTTGAAGTCCCGGTCGTTCTTCATATCGTCAAACACTGGCTCCGGCTCGAGCATTCGCGCTCTCTATCACCGGTTGCCCTTGATGAGACCAATTACACTCCCCCCCTCACGCCGAGCATGAATCGCGGATTTCACGTTTTAAATGGAATTATAGTAGTTAGTGTTCGCGGTAAAGAATGAAAAGTAAATTT
Organism: Paenibacillus sp. FSL W8-0186; assembly: GCF_037969765.1. Taxonomy (NCBI): domain Bacteria; kingdom Bacillati; phylum Bacillota; class Bacilli; order Caryophanales; family Paenibacillaceae; genus Paenibacillus; species Paenibacillus sp. FSL W8-0186. Next base: position 4,729,704 of record NZ_CP150207.1, read on the forward strand.
AAATGGATTTTATGTCTTTGGAAAAAGGAAATTGTCCATTATGGGCGGAATTCTTGATTTTAGGTGCATAAAATCCATTTAATCCATTAAACCATTCGTTTAGGGCATAATAGATACATGAATTCCATTTAGTCCGGACTGCTTATGTCTAACAGTTATATGAGATGAGCTAGAGAAGAAATGCAGGTAAGGGAGAAATTGATTCACAGAAGTTGATTCCAGTTCCACAGAAACGGAGAAAGGGGCGCCCCTCAGTCATCTATGATGACTTCTGGGACAGCCCCTTCTGCATTTAGCGCCAGGTTGGCGATTACTTCTCTTCAGGATACATTTGCTTGCGCAGATTCTGAATTTCTTCGCTCTCCAGGTATTCATCGTAGGTCATAACGCGGTCGATGATGCCATTTGGCGTAATTTCGATAATCCGGTTGGCAATCGTCTGGATGAACTGATGGTCATGTGACGTGAACAGAATCGTGCCGTCGAAATCGATCAAGCCGTTATTGAGCGCCGTAATCGACTCCAAGTCCAAGTGGTTCGTCGGCTCGTCAAACAGAAGCACGTTCGCGCCGTTCAGCATCATTTTCGCCAGCATACAGCGAACCTTCTCGCCCCCGGACAGCACGCTCGCCTTCTTCAGCGCCTCTTCCCCGGAGAACAGCATCCGGCCCAGGAAGCCGCGGAGGAAGGTCTCATCCTGGTCGTGCGAATATTCACGCAGCCATTCAACCAGATTGAGGTTGACACCGTCGAAATATTTAGAGTTATCCTTAGGAAAATACGCCTGTGAAGTCGTTACGCCCCAGCTGTACTCTCCAGCGTCCGCTTCCAGTTCGCCCATTACGATTTGGAAGAAGGTCGTCTTCGCCAGGCCGTTCGGCCCAACAAAAGCAATTTTGTCGCCTTTATTAACAACGAAGCTGACGTTATCCAGCACTTTCTCGCTTTCCACCGTCTTGGTCAAGCCCTCGACGCTCAGAAGCTGCTTGCCTGCCTCGCGTTCGGATTTAAAGTGCAGGAACGGATATTTCCGGTTCGAAGGACGGATATCGTCGAGCGTGATTTTGTCCAGCTGCTTCTTCCGGGATGTAGCCTGCTTCGATTTCGAAGCATTCGCGGAGAACCGCTGAATAAACGCTTGAAGCTCTTTGATCTTCTCTTCCTTCTTCTTGTTCGCATCACGCTGCAGCTGCAGCGCCAATTGACTAGATTCATACCAGAAGTCGTAGTTGCCGACATAGAGCTGTATTTTGCCGAAGTCGATGTCCGCGATATGCGTACAGACCTTATTCAAGAAGTGACGGTCATGGGATACAACGATAACTGTTCCCTCATAGTCCATGAGGAAATTCTCAAGCCATTGGATCGATTCCAAATCCAAATGGTTCGTCGGCTCATCCAGCAGCAGGTTGTTCGGACGTCCGAACAAAGCCTGAGCCAGCAATACACGTACCTTCTCGTTGCCGCTTAGCTCAGCCATCTTCTTGTCATGAAGTTCGCGCGGTATTCCGAGTCCGATCAGAAGCGCAGCAGCATCCGGCTCTGCATCCCAGCCGTTCAGCTCCGCAAACTCCCCTTCCAGTTCCCCGGCCCGCATGCCGTCCTCTTCGGAGAAATCCGCCTTGGCATACAAAGCGTCCTTCTCCTTCATGATGGAATACAGACGGGTATGCCCCATGATCACCGTCTCCAGGACAGGGTACTCGTCATATTCATAGTGGTTCTGCTTCAGCACCGCAAGACGCTCGTTCGGCGTCATATGCACTTCGCCCTGGTTCGGCTCGATCTCTCCGGACAGAATTTTGAGGAAGGTTGATTTCCCCGCCCCGTTCGCGCCGATGAGGCCATAGCAGTTCCCCGGCGTAAATTTTATATTCACATCTTCAAAAAGTGCTCGTTTTCCATAGCGGAGCGTTACACCAGTAGTACTTATCATTTCGGCATTACCATCCTTTATCAATAATACACACTGGTCAACATTATAGCATAAATCATGGCCGCCCGCCCCAGTCGAAAACGATTTGCCCGCAAAAAAAGACGCACGTCATGTGCGTCTTCGCAGTCACTGCATATCTTCGTACGGTCTTGGCCGGAATCCCCTATCCGCTTCCCGGATAACGGAGCGTCTCGCCATGAAGCAGGATCTTGATGGCCTCTTCCGCGATACCCCTGCGCTTCCGGTCCTCCTCCAAGCGATCAAGCGCCTCCCGCGCGGTATCGTCGGCAAGCCGAAACGTCCCGTAATGCATCGGAATCATCAGCTTAGCTTTCACGTCGAGAAATGCCTGCAGCGCCTCCTCCGGAGTCGTATGCTGCGAGGTCATGAACCATTCCGGTTCATAGGCTCCAATCGGCAATAAGGCTATATCGATCTTATAGCGCTTGCCAATCTCCTCAAAGCCGCGGAAATAGCCGCTGTCGCCGGCGAAATAAACGACGTGCTCCTGCTGTCCTTCCGTTGTCCTCGCCGGTTCCAGAACATATCCGCCCCAATGCGACGTATTCGTATCAAACGGCGTCCGCCGCGTCCAATGCTGGGTCGGCACAAACGAAATTTTGGCGTCGCCGATCTCCAGATGCTCCCACCAGCTCAGCTCGTGAACGCGCTTAAACCCTTTGCGCCGCAGCTTGCGGCCTAAGCCGATGGGCACGATGAGCTGGGTGTTTGCCCCATACAGCCTGCGGATGGAAGAAATATGCATATGATCATAGTGGGAATGGGAAATAAGAATAACATCAAGCTCGGGTACGTCGGCAATCGGTATTCCCGGCGTTCCAAGCCTGCGCTGAAATCCCATTCGCCCGGCCCAGACGGGATCGGTTACGATATTCAGGCCCTTGTATTGAATCAGGAATGTAGCGTGGCCTATCCAGGTCACAGTAAGCTCGGTTGTATTGGCCCGCAAAAAATCAAGCTGCGGCGTAGAGTTCGGAATGATGTAGGAGTAGTCTTTCTTCTTGCTGCGCCGCTCCTCCCGCCATTGTCTGAACTGCTTTAAGGTTTTGTCAGTGTTGACATTGTCGATGTTCGTATAGCGTTTCTTGGCCATGCTTGAGGATACCCTCCTTCTATCTCCCCTCCAGTTTGTTCTTTGCGTTTTTTATTTTACTATATTTAGAACATATACACCCGTAAAAGCAAAGGATTGAATCAAATCAATCGGTAGGATCTTTATAACGGTAGGCGTAAACGAATAAAAACACGACCGCGGCGATCAGGACCAGCTGCGGCGCCCTCATCATCAAAAAATGCTCCATGGCTTAGCTCACCCCTTCTTCGGCGATCCTCCCCGAATGTATTTCGCGTCGAATAGAAACAAACGCATCAGCAGCACAAGCGAAGGGATCAGGATGAACAGCCCGGCAATAAACGCCGTAATGAGCGCCACCGCCATCGTTTCGTTCGTGAAGCCTTCGTAAATGCTGACCTGTTTATAAAGAATATAGGGCAAATGGGATCGCCCGTATCCGTACCAGGCAAAGCCGAATTGCAGCATCACGAGCAGAAAGGACCAGCCCAGACGGATTCTTTTCCAAACGAAATAGACGGCGAGCAGGAAGCACAGAAACGATGCAATAAACATCCAAGCCATACTGAGCATATTTTGGAAATGCTCGGGATTATGCCGATTGATCTGCAAAAAAGCCAGCACAGAAGCGGCAATCGTGGGTGCGCTCCACAAGAGCGCATATCCTCGCAGCACTTCGAAGGCCACGCGGTCTCCCGCTTTTTTTGCGTAATAGGTCAAGAACATGGCGGAAATGTACAGCACGGAGACGAGCGCCAGCACAATGACGGACCAGGTGTAGGGACTAGCGAAGAAACTCGCCCAATCCAGGACAACATGGCCGCCCTCTTCCCGGATGATGCCGCCTTCCGATATGGCCAGCACTGTCGATAGTGCCGCTGGAATCAGCAATCCCGTCGCCCCATAGATCGCCATATAAACCTTGTTGTCTTCCCTGCTGCTTCCGTAGGTATTATAGGCGTAATAAGCCCCGCGAAGCCCCAGCAGCACCGTGGCCAGGCTGCCCGGAACGAGCAGCGCCGTACCGTAGTAGTACGCTGAAATCGGAAAGAAGCCGACAAGGCCGACGACGAAGAAGATCAGGAATACGTTGGTCACTTCCCAGACGGGGGAAAGATAACGCTGAATAATATGGTGAACTCGGTTCTTCTGCCCGGTTATGACGCTGTAATAGCTGAAAAAACCGGCTCCGAAATCGATCGATGCCACGATCAAATAGCCGAATAGAAACGTCCAGAGCACCGTAATTCCGATGATTTCGTAGCTCATCCCTGACCTCCTTCCTCGATTCCCCGCTCTCTCATTTCCGTAAACACGTCTTTATTGCGGAATAGCTTGGCTAATACGTAAATGCACGATACGCAAAGGACGAGATACAAAATAATGAACAGCAGGAGCATCGAGCCGACATTCGGCGAAGTCGTCGCCGCATCAACGACTCTCATGTAGCCGCGAACGATCCACGGCTGCCGCCCGATTTCGGCGAACATCCATCCTAGCTCGATCGACACCATCGCAAACGGCCCCAGCGTAAGAATGCCAATCAACAGCCATTTTGGATAGCCCTTGTTGCGGCCAGGCAGCCAGCGGCGCAGCAGAAACAGGAATGGAATGAGAACGAGCAGCATGCCGATCGTCACCTTCATATCGAACATGTAGTGAATAAGCAGCGGCGGCCAGTCGTCCTGGGGATATTCCTCGAGGCCAATCACTTTGGTGTTTGGGGTGCTGCCCGCCAGGATGCTGAGCGCGTAAGGAATCCGCAGCGCATATTTCACCTCATGATTCTCATCCAGAATCCCTCCATAAATGAGGGGAGCCTTTTCCATCGTCTCGAAGTGCCACTCCGCTGCGGCCAGCTTCTCCGGCTGGTACTTCGCCAGAAATTTGCCGGAGAAGTCCCCAATGACCGCCGTGGATACCGCAAAGACGAACGCGCAGGTTACCGTGAGCTTAAGTGCTTTTTTGAAATAGGGGTGATTGCGCCCCTTAAGCAAGCTGTAAGCGGCAATGCCCGCCAGCAGCCCCGAGCTCATCGTCAGCGAAGACGCCAGCACGTGCGATACCTTGGTCGGCGTAGCCGGGTTAAACATGGCTCTAAGCGGGTCGATATTCGTAAAAACACCGTTCTCCAGCGTAAATCCCTGGGGCGTATTCATGAAGGCATTGACCGTGGTAATAAAAAATGCCGAAGAAAATGCCCCAAGCACGACCGGGATCAGCAGCAGCAGGTGCAGGATCGGCCGTCTGAACCGCTCCCATGTATACAAGTATATGCCGAGAAAAATCGCTTCGACAAAGAAAGCAAACGTCTCCATGAACAGCGGAAGAGCGATCGCCTGCCCGGCTACGCGCATGAAGCTGGGCCACAGCAAGCTGAGCTGCAGGCCTATCGATGTGCCCGTGACAACGCCAACTGCGACGGAAATAACAAATCCGCGGGCCCATCTACGGGCGAGCAGGGAATAATGGGGATCCTTATGCGTAATCCCTCTCCATTCGGCCAAAGCAATAATGAGCGGGACGCCTACTCCGATCGAGGCGAAATTAATATGTACAAACAAGGTGAGGCCGGTTAGAATCCGGCTCAATGTGACTGGGTCCATAGAGAACATGGGTCTGGCTCGGCTCCCTTCTCGTCATAATCCAGCGCCCGGGTTCCGGCTCCGCTGGCGCGCCCAAATACCGGAAGGCGCTCTTGATGGTGGCATACAGCATAATGACTGCTACGACGAAGCAGACAAGGATAAGTATCCGTTCCTGCCGCTGATACATAATAACAATGCGCCTCCCCTTTGAATCGATTTGTCTACCTGTAGTGTGCCGCCCGGGTTCCTTTTTATTCCTGACGGTCCTGGACATGCCGTTCTTCCGGGCTTGCTTCTGAGACTTGGGTTAACCCTTTCCTTGATGTACAATAAATTGAAAGGAGTGTGAACAAATGATGAAAATTGTATTTATCGAACCGACGCCGAGCCCGAATACGATGAAGCTCCATCTGAGCGAAAGTCTGGAGCCGGGCATCCGCAAAACATATACGCTAGACAACGAACGCTCAGCCCCGTCATGGATTGCAAGAATGCTGCATATCCCAGGGGTGAAGAGCGTCTTTCATACCGCTGACTTCGTTGCTCTTGACCGGAAGGGCAATGCCGATTGGTCGGCGATCTTGACCGAGGTTCAATCGCAGTTCGGCCAGGAGGGCATTGCTTCCGCGTGGGAGCAAAGCGATTCGGAGGCTGCGCAAGGCTACGGCGAAGCGCAGGTCTTCGTGCAATTTTTCCGCAGCATTCCGATGCAGATTCGCGTGAAATCCGGCAGCCAGGAGGAGCGGATCGGCCTCAGCGAGCGCTTCGTGGCCGCGGTGACCGAGGTGTCCAGCGCGACACTGATCAAAGAACGCAAGCTGACCGACTACGGCGTGCGTTACGGCGAGCTGGCGGACATCGCCCGCGAGGTGGAGCAGGAACTGGAGGCGGCCTACCCGCCGGAACGGCTGCGGGCGCTCGTGGCCCAGGCGATCGAGCACGGCAGCAGCGAGGGCGAATTCGTCGAGCAGCGCCGCGAGCTTAGCCTGGACGAGGTGCGCGAGCAGATGCAGAGCGACGACTGGCGCGTTCGCTACGCAGGCCTGGAGGCGCTGAAGCCGGATGCCGAAGCGCTGCCGCTGCTTGCCGAGGCGCTTGGCGACAAGCAAATGCAGGTGCGCCGCCTGGCCGTCGTCTACCTCGGCGATATCGGCAAGCCGGCCATGGACCTGCTCTATGAGGCGCTGCGCGATAAGTCCCCGGCGGTGCGCCGCACGGCAGGCGATACGCTGTCGGACATCGGCGATCCGGCGGCGACGAAGGCGATGATTGCCGCGCTGCAGGATTCGAGTAAGCTTGTCCGCTGGCGGGCGGCCCGCTTCCTCTACGAGGTCGGCACAGATGAAGCGCGCGACGCGCTCCGCGCTGCTTCGGATGACCCGGAATTCGAGGTTGGCCTTCAGGCGCGGATGGCGCTTGAGCGGATCGAATCTGGAGAGCAGGCCGCAGGCACGATCTGGCAGCAGATGGCGCAGCATCGGCAGAACAGCGCGAAGGATGCTTGATTCCAATTGCTCTGCTTGAGCCACCGGCCTTGATGTCAATATTTGATCATTGTCCTTGGCAGCCCGCTGTTATATACTGAGTAATTAGTTCATCTGACAATTTAATAAGAACCTCATCGGCATTTCGGATGAGGTAGAGGTCGCGATGTTGATCAGTACGTCCGGGGAGGCTTGGAAGCCGCCAATGAACCGGATGGAAAGGCAGCATCGCCGAAGCGTGTCCGTCCTGCTTCCCATGGACGGACATGCTGGGGCTGTTGCCGAAAGGGACAGAACTGTCACGGCTGACTCCTGCGGGAAGCCGTGTTGTGCTATCTTGAGGATTGTTTATGGGGTCACGGTATAACGATAAGACCGCGGAACCTTTCCGGCGGTCTTTTGTTTTTTTCTATTATTCATGTTTACTGAAAGGATGCAGATACGGACTATGGGCAGCAACAAGACAAACACATCTCAATTGAACCGGGGACTCAAAGCCCGCCATATGACGATGATCGCCCTCGGCGGGTCAATTGGGACCGGTTTGTTTCTCGCCAGTGGAGGAGCGATCGCCTCGGCGGGCCCCGGCGGCGCCCTTCTCGCTTACGCCGCCGTCGGAATCATGGTTTATTTCCTGATGACGAGCCTGGGCGAGCTGGCTACGTATATGCCGGATTCGGGCTCGTTCGAGACTTACGCCTCGCGTTTCGTTGATCCATCTCTGGGCTTCGCGATGGGTTGGAATTTCTGGTATAACTGGGCGATTACCATTGCGGCCGAGCTGTCGGCGGCAACGCTGATTATTAAGTACTGGTTCCCGGACAGTTCCTCCCTATTGTGGAGCGTTCTGTTCCTTGCCCTCATTTTGGGTCTCAACCTTCTATCTGTTAAGGGATACGGTGAATCGGAGTATTGGTTTGCCACCATTAAGGTTGCGGTAGTTATTATATTTCTGGCGGTCGGTGTGCTGATGATCTTCGGCATTATCGGCGGCGAAGCCGTCGGCTTCAAAAATTTCACGATCGGCGATGCGCCGTTCCACGGCGGATTCTTCGCCTTCCTCGGCGTATTTATGGCCGCGGGTTTCTCCTTCCAAGGAACGGAAATGGTCGGCGTCGCCGCCGGCGAAAGCGACAACCCGCGGGAGCATGTTCCCCGGGCGATCCGTCAGGTATTCTGGCGCATCCTTATTTTTTACATTTTGGCGATTTTCGTCATCAGCTTGCTCATTCCTTACACGAATCCTAATTTGCTGAAGGATGGCATCGAGAGCATTGGCGTCAGCCCGTTCACGCTCGTCTTCGAAAAAGCCGGACTGGCTTTCGCCGCCTCGGTGATGAACGCGGTCATTCTCTCCTCCGTTCTATCCGCAGGCAATTCCGGCATGTATGCGTCCTCCCGCGTTCTGTACTCGCTAGCCAAGCGGGGCAAAGCGCCGAAGTTCCTCGCACGGCTCAGCCGCCGGGGATTGCCGGTCAATGCGCTGCTGCTGACGACGCTGGTTGGAATGACCGCCTTCCTGGCCTCCCTGTTCGGAGACGGGATTGTGTATACATGGCTGCTTAACGCCTCGGGGATGTGCGGATTTATTACCTGGCTCGGCATCGCGATCAGCCATTACCGCTTCCGGCGAGCCTATATTGCCCAAGGCCGGGACCTGAACGATCTTCCCTACAAGGCTAAATGGTTCCCGTTCGGTCCGATCTTTGCCTTTGTACTATGTATTGTTGTCATTCTGGGGCAAAATCTGTCGGCCTTCACCGGAGGGCAGATCGATTGGTACGGTGTCGTTGTGTCATATATCAGTGTTCCCTTGTTCCTGGTCATCTGGCTCGGGTACAAATGGATTAAACGCACTAAAGTAGTTCCCCTGCAGGAATGCGAGCTGGAGCCGCCAGCACGAAAATAAGACCGATCGATCCATACTTTAGAAACAGGTATACGTGCAAAAAGGAGCTGCCCCGAAGTAGATGAATCTATTCGGGGACAGCTCCTTTCTTAAATATAGGAATATGAACTCAATTATAGCTAACTCAATTATTCTCCCAATGAATTTCGACCCGCAAATCATGAGTGCCTTCTAGCGGCTCGGCCAGATAAGAAATATGGCTGAGGCCAAGATCATACAGGCTTCCCAAATGATCGACGAGCTGCCGCTCTGAGCCGGCATAGCGGATCGTTACCGTCTGCTGTTTGCTGGCGTTCGCCTGCTTGACCTGAGCTTGAATTCCCTGGGCCGTGCTTAGGGCAGCATCCGGGCGGTACAGCGTATATTCCAGCTGCTTTTCCAGCTCCCGCAGTCCGGCAGCCGCTTGGCCGCCTGCTGCAATTAGCGATCCGAGCGTCTGACGATAGGATTGCTTTGCAGCCGGATATACGTTATTCCAGGTATGCGTCTTTCTCATTTGCTCGTCCGTCCGCATATAGTAGCCGTATTTAACGACACCCGGCATATCCGGAGCAGGATCATCCCACGTCGTATCAAGATGGTACCAATGTCCTCCCAAATATACGAGGTTCCAGGCGTGCAATTGGCCCCCCGCACTGCCTTCGACGATTCGATTGTTGATTCCCGCCTGCTGCAGGAGCTTGTACGTTAGCAGCGTATATCCCTGGCATACCGCTTCGCCTGTTTTCAAGCCTTCATATGCGGTATATTTCTGCAGCTTCTCATCATATTTCATATTTAACACGACATAATCGTGGATCACTTTAATTTTCTGATGTTCATTCATGCCGGGCTTCAGTATTTCCTTCAAAATCGCCTTTACCCTCTCGTCAACGTAAGCCGACTGCTCTGCCGTCTCCCGGTAGTATACTTGAAAGGTGATCTTGGCCGAACCGGAGGTACCTTTCCACGAATATGTATAACGGTCAACGACATACTTGGTGTAAGGATCGCTCTCCAGCGCCCCGTTTACAGCTTCCTTCAAAATATCCTTCAGGTTGCTCGTCGCGCCCTGATATTTCAAAGTGATGCTCGTTTTCCTGGCTCCCATAAGCTCGGCTAATACGGATTGAAGCTCCGTTGAAGAGGTTACGGCTACGTTCTCTGCAGCGATTTCCGATTGCGCGTATACTTCACTATAACCGACGACCGGCGGTACGGCACCAAACACAATTGCACTTGCAATCCCAGCCGTAATCCATCGTTTTGCGATTTGCTGCTTCATCATATCCCAACCCTTCTGCATAAAAATATAGCTTTTCCCGTTAGTTCAAGCCCATTGTAACATAACCTAATATGAAAAGGGCTTCTAGTTTTGTCGAATCCTCAGTCTCCTGCCGCCGCTTTCGACTTTGTGTCCTCCTGACAAAAAAGACGCTAAAATGCCTTATTTTCCTATACGATTTCCTTTTAAATGGATAGCAGTTTAGGTATAATATAAAACATATTAAACAGTGTGATAAATATCATTGCGCGATCAGCCATATTAGGAACGGAGAGACAAGTATATGACTATAGTAAATATATCGGACATTTCCGTTGAACTTTTTATTACTGTGATGTTTTTTATCCTGATCATTGCCCCGCTAGGCAGCCTAGGTTTGCTGCGCCTGTTCCAAGGGCGGAAGAAGAGCGGGCTCATTCTGATCGGCAGCGGAATTGTTAGTTATATCGTATTCCAGTTTGTTGCCGGCTTGATTGTCTAACAATACCTATACAACTTTGTCTTCGCATTATGGAATATAAGAGGAGAACGGGCTAACCGTTCTCCTCTTCTTGTTCCTATTTAGATTTCGCATCTTTGAATTGGAGGCCAAGGCTTTTCAGCCTTAAGCTTGAAGCAATGCATGCTCGGCTAATGCCTTATCAAATTGAAGCCTGTTCAATCCGGTAATGCGCTGCTCACCAATAACCGTGACCGGAACGACTTGTATTCCCATATCCAATACCTGCTGAGCGAACTCCTTGTTTCTCTGCACGTTGCGCTCCTCGTAAGAAACGCCACGCTCCGCAAGGTAGCTCTTGACCCGATGGCAGTTCGGACAGTTCGTGCTTGTATATACGATAACTTGACTCATATGATTTCTCCTCTTCCTACCCGGGTTTATCTAGTCTATATATCTATTATCTAGTAGTTATCTGTTATTTCGCAGCTGCAGCTGCAGCAGCCTCATGCTCCAGGCTTTCTATGAATTTCTCGCAATCGATCGCTGCCATACAGCCGCTTCCCGCAGCCGTAATAGCCTGGCGGTAACGGGTATCCTGAACGTCGCCGCAAGCGAATACGCCCGGTACGTTCGTCTCGGACGTTCCCGGCTTCACAATGATATAGCCATTCTCATCCGTATCGATTTGACCACCCAGGAAGCCCGTGTTCGGGTGATGCCCAATCGCTACGAATACACCGCTGGCCGGGATAACTTCCTCTTCCCCGGTCGCATTATTGCGTACTTTAAGCCCGGTTACGCCCATTTCGTTTGTCAGGACTTCAATCGGCGTCCGGTTCAGCGCCCATTCCACCTTCTCGTTGGCGCGCACGCGGTCCTGCATGATCTTCGAGCCGCGCAGTTCGTCCCGGCGGTGAACCAGCGTTACCTTGGAAGCGAATCTTGTCAAGAAGCCTGCTTCTTCCAACGCAGAGTCGCCCCCGCCGATGACGATGATTTCCTTCCCGCGGAAGAAAAAGCCGTCGCAGGTCGCGCAGGTGCTTACGCCACGGCCCACATTGTCCTGCTCGCCTGGAATTCCAAGATATTTGGCGGTAGCTCCCGTCGAAATTACTAGTGTTTCGGACACCAGCTCCCCAATGCCCTCCACTTGAAGTTTGAACGGACGGCTGCTCATATCGACCGAGTTCACCCAGCCCATACGGAATTCAGCGCCGAAACGCTCCGCTTGCTTGCGCATATTATCCATCAGCTCAGGCCCCATGATTCCTTCCGGGAAGCCGGGGAAGTTCTCTACATCCGTCGTCGTCGTCAGCTGGCCTCCAGGCTGAGGCCCTTCAATAACGAGCGGCTTCAGGTTCGCGCGGGCCAAGTAAATCGCCGCGGTCAGCCCTGCCGGGCCCGTTCCGATAATAATGGATTTATACATCTTATTACATCCTCCTTCAAGGCAATAATTTAACATGAGTGCCGCATATCTATTTATTCATTTTGATGACAGTACCTAATCTTTATTATCAAGTAATGATTAATTAAGGTCAATATTTGCGTTAGCCGTGTTCCGTGAAGGTTGCATGAAGGATCTATGAATCCGGGAAGGAACTGCCCTGCTTCAACGAAGCAGGCGCAGCCCGTTCAAAATGACGAGAAGCGTGCTGCCCTCATGCCCAATCACGCCGAGCGGAAGCGATATGCCTTGAACAAAGTTGCCTACGATTAACGTCAGAATGACGGCCGCGGCAAACACGAGATTTTGCTTCACGATTCTGCGGGCGCGGCGAGCCAATGCTACGGTCTCCGCAACCATTTCCAAATTATCGTTCATCAGCACGACATCCGCCACCTCAAGTGCGGCTCCTGTTCCGCCCGTGCCCATGGCCATGCCGACCGTGGCGGATGCAAGGGCTGGGGCATCGTTGACGCCGTCGCCGACCATCACGATATGTCCGTGCTTTTCCCGGAGGCTTCGAACATGATTTACCTTATCCTCCGGCAGCAAATCGCCAAACACCTGATCCACGCCAGCCTCTCTCGCTATAGCCTCGGCCGTCCCGCTACGGTCTCCCGTCAGCATCACCGTGGCAATCCCCATCTCGCGCAGCTTGGAGATTGCGGCAACCGCCTGAGGACGAATGACATCCTGCAGAGCAACCAGGCCCACATAGTCATTGTCCTGCATAATCAGCGAGACGGTATTGCCCTCTCCAACCAATATCTTCAGCCGCTCCATCAATGCGGCCGGCATGGCGGCGTCCTGCTCACTAGCCTTGCCAATGCGCCACATCCGTCCATTCACTCTGGCCTCGATGCCCCAGCCAGTAATGGCTCTCATATCCTCGGCCTCCTTAATCTGCAGACCTTCGCTGACGGCCTTGTTTACGATCGCCTTGGCAAGCGGATGCTCAGACAAGCTTTCAGCGGAAGCGCAAGCCGCCAGCACATCCAAGCGGTCATAGCCGTCAGCCACGAACAATTCCGTGACGACCGGCTGCCCGGCCGTTAACGTGCCCGTCTTGTCGAAAGCCACTACCTTCGTGTTGCCCAAATTGTCCATATGCGCTCCCCCCTTAAAGAGGACGCCCTTTCTAGCGCTTTTGGACATGGCCGATAGCATTGCTGGCATCACAGATGAGACCAGAGCGCAAGGCGAAGCCACGACGAGGAAGACCATCGCTTTATAAAAAGTAAATGACCAGCTCCAGCCGATCACCAGCGGGGCAAGCAGAATAAGCGCTGCTGTCGCTGCCACGATAGTTTTGGCATAAATGCCTTCCAGCCGTTTGATGAAGCGTTGGGACTCCGGCGTCTCATTCTGCGCCTGCTCGACGAGTGCGATAATTTTGGCAAAGAGAGTTCCTTCTGCCGGGCTCGTTACTTCTACATACAGAGCTCCTTCTCCGTTCAATGTTCCGGCAAATACGCTGTCGCCCAGCGCTTTATCCACCGGTATCGATTCCCCGGTAATGGCAGCTTGGTTGACGGCCGAACTGCCGCTTTGCACTACTCCGTCCGCAGGAATTACCTCGCCTGGCTTCACGAGCAGAAGGTCGCCGATGGCCAATTCTTCCACAGGAACGACCTTCATCCCGTCCTGGCCCACCTTCACCGCAGTTTCCGGTTTTAAGGAGATCAGCTCAGAGATATCCTTATGGCTGCGTTCGCTGGCAAAGGACTCCAGCGCGCCGCTCAAGGCGAAAATGAAGATGAGCATCGCGCCTTCATTCCAGTAGCCAATAGAGGCAGCTCCCAGCGCCGCGGCGATCATCAGCAGATTTACGTCCAGATCGCGATCTTTGATTAACGTCTCTAGCCCTTCTTTGGCTTTCAGGAATCCTCCCGTAAAATAAGCAGCAATATAGAGCAGCACGGATATCGTTTGCGAGAACGATCCTACTCCCCACGCCGTTAACATAAGCACGCCACTGCCCAGCGCAATAATAATCTCCCGATGCTTCAGCATGTGAAGCAGCGACTGACGCCGCCGTCTCCGCGGATTCGGAGAATTTGCGGACGCGGATTGCTGGATTGCGTTAACTCTTTTGTGTATCGCTTGCATATAAATCTCCTCCCTTGATGTGTTATCTAATTGAGAATGAATACTATTGTTAATGCCCTTAAAATGGCACATGCTGCCCCGGGAAAATCCCGGAGCAGCATGTAATTGAGAACGATAATCATTTTTGCATCAGAACAATAATTTTTCCTCAGTGAAACTTTAGATTCATTTTAAGCCTTTTTTCGCTTTATGTAAATAGGTGAGTAGACAAATCTGCTTGTGAAGGACGGCCCGTTGTCCTCTCTCCATCATTTTGATAGCTGTTGAGTAGGTTTTTAGCAGGGAGACAGGTGGGTGAGCCGGGCATGTTGGGGTGTTGGGGTGTTGGGGTGTTGGGGTGTTGGGGTGTTGGGGTGTTGGGGTGTTGGGGTGTTGGGGTGTTGGGGTGTTGGGGTGTTGGGCAGGTAGGCAGTTTGGCTAGATGAAATTTAGCTGGAGAGAAAGTTCGATGCCAATGGGTTTTCGCTGAAGTGGATCTTCATTGAGAGGTGAATTTCAGTCTGAAAGGTGGATCTTCATTGAGACTAACTGTATTTCATACATCTATTTAGCTTCATTCCGAGCAATATTGCGTTATAAATGTATTTCTTACATCTAAAATGTCACTTTTCACCATAGCAACCCGTAATCAGCTAATTTAATTGTAAGAAATACAGTTAGTTAAAGCGCCGCATGAAAAACATCTCATTCTAACTGCAACAATTGCAGTTAGTATCGTAATTGCCAGTCGATCACTGCCACTATAAACTCCTGTCACGATAATTACTCAACCTCATTAACAATATCACCGTTGACAGCTCAGCTATTTCAGCTACTTCAGCCACTACAGCTACTACCGTCCTTACAGTCATTTAAAGTCATTAAAACCACCTACAGTCACTTTAGTTACTCTCAGTCACTTTTTAGACATTGCAGTCATTGCAGCTACTAGTCACGATAGTCATTACAGCTACTAGTCACTGTAGTCACGATAGTCATTGCAGTCATTACAGCCATAATAGCCATAATAGCCACCGCAATCGGCATAGTCACTGCCTGATACTTTCACTGCCGTTGCAGCCCCACAGCAGCCGCCCAACGAACGGTTACCATCGCCCTGCCACCATGCCGCCACCATTAATCACCGAATTCATAAACGGTGTTATTGCCCAATTAAAAAAGCTGCTCCCAAGGCTTGATGACAAACCTTCGGGAGCAGCGTTCAGACTCGCATAGCTCTAACAGGATATAAACAGATGATTAGGCTTGGCTTGCCGCAATCGCTTGATCGAGATCATAGAGGATATCTTCAATCGACTCTGTGCCGATGGACAGGCGAATGAGTCCAGGAGTAACGCCTGCCGACAATTGCTCCTCCGGAGACAGCTGCAGATGCGTCGTGCTTGCCGGATGAATGATCAAGGATTTGGAATCACCGACGTTGGCCAAGTGCGAGAACAGTTTCACGCTGTTGATCAGCTTGCGGCCAGCTTCTACCCCGCCCTTGATTCCAAAGGTCAGGATTGCGCCTTGGCCCTTTGGCAGGTATTTCTGGGCAAGCGCATAGGATTCATGGCTAGGAAGTCCAGCATAGCTGACCCATTCGACATTCGGATGTGCTTCCAAATGCTTCGCTACCTTAAGCGCGTTCTCACTATGGCGTTCTACGCGCAGATGCAGCGTCTCCAGACCCTGAAGAAGCAGCCAAGCGTTAAATGGAGACAAGGATGCGCCCAGGTCGCGCTGCAGCTGTACGCGGGCTTTAATAATGTAAGCCAGCGGGCCAAGCGCCTCCGTATAGACAACGCCGTTGTAGCTCGGATCCGGCTCGGTCAGCCCCGGGAATTTGCCGCTGGCCTTCCAGTCGAACTTCCCGCCGTCAACGATGACGCCGCCAATGGAAGTGCCGTGTCCGCCGATGAATTTCGTGGCTGAGTGCACAACAATGTCTGCCCCGTGCTTAATCGGCTGCAGCAGGTACGGGCTTGGGAAGGTGTTGTCTACGATAAGCGGGATGCCGTGCTCATGAGCAATCGCGGCTACCGCTTCGATATCGAGGACATCGCCCTTCGGATTGCCGATCGTCTCTGCATACAGAGCTTTGGTCTTATCTGTGATCGCCGCGCGGAAATTTTCCGGGTTGGACGAATCCACGAAGGTCACTTTAATTCCCAGCTTCGCTAGCGTAGTAGAGAACAGGTTATACGTTCCGCCGTACAACGTGGCGGAGGAGACGATTTCATCCCCGGCACCTGCGATATTCAGGATCGAGAACGTAATCGCTGCCTGACCGGAGCTCGTGGCAAGTGCGCCAACGCCGCCCTCGAGCGCCGCGATTCTTTTCTCGAACACATCGTTCGTCGGGTTCATAATACGGGAGTAAATGTTGCCAAATTCCTTCAGTCCGAACAAATTGGCCGCATGCTCCGTATCGCGGAAGCCATAGGATGTTGTTTGATACAGCGGTACCGCGCGAGAATAAGTAGTAGGATCAATTTCCTGACCCGCATGAACCGCAAGTGTTTCAAGACCGAGTTGACGCTCTTCAGACATAGTTAAATCCTCCTTTAAATTTGCATACCCAAAAGGATGTCATTGTTTTTTCATATTCTCTCACATAATGAAGCGTTTGAAAATACCAAATCCGATAAAATTCCTATGAATTATTCATTTTCTCGATCTGCTGTGGACAACAAATAAGCCGACGGCTGAAAACCGCGGCTAATTTGTTCATATGTGCATGGATATGTGCATACTGTTCATAATTTCCGGAGAGCAGGTCGGGAATCATCTACATATTCACATGATCGACCGCTAAATACCGCTGATTCCCTCCCTGTTCAGGGTTATGCACATGTGGACAGTTATCTGCTCTGGGAATTCACAGAAAATTTGCGGATAAAATAGGCATCCTCCATAGACGGCAGCACCTCTGCCAAGCCTGGAAAAGGAACTCGCTCCGCGACAACTCTTACAACAAGCCCCGCCTCCGTCTCCCTCATAAAAATAACCCGCTCCTCCGGGAACTCGCGCATTTGCTCGCTTGTCACCGTTCCCTCCCAAACCTTTGAAGGAAGATCCCACTTCCATTCCGCCGCACCGCCCTCAAAACGAATCCCGCCGTTCTCAAGCCATAGTATGCGGTTCGCCGCCGCCTCCCACTCATTCAATTCATGAACAGCGGCAACGACGACCCGCCCCAGCGCATAACGCGTCAAATATGTTATGGCCATTTTCCGCTCCCCTGAATCCAGCGCGTTTAGCGGCTCGTCAAGGAAGAGGAATTTCGGCTGGGCCAGCAGAGACTGAACGATGGCAATCCTTCTCTGTACGCCGATCGATAACCGTCTGATCCGGGTATTGCGGTACGTCTCCAGCCGAAAATCGCGAATCAGGCGGTCGACCAGCTCGGTTTGGAACACTCCCTTCAGCTCAGCAAGGTACATAAGCAGTTTGTACGTCGTCATCTCCTCATACAGCTCGATGTCCGAAGGAACGTAGCCGATCTGGCTGCGGATAAGCGGCAGGTGATCGGCCGCTTCGCGGCCCTGATACGCGATCCTGCCCTTCCGCGGTTTGTCCACTGTAGCGAGCAGCCTAAGCAGCGTCGACTTTCCGGCTCCGTTAGGACCGACAAGCAGCGTCAGTCCCGGATATAGGCGCAGCTGTTCAATCTCCAGCTTAAACGTGCCAACAGGCTGCCGAACATAGTCAATGGATATCATGTCCTGCACCTGCGCCTACCTCGAATTTTACTTTGCGGCTGCGGTAATAAGAGCGTAACAGCAGCACAACTCCTGCTACCAGCAGCAGGCCATCGATTATTGCCCGGTACTCGACCCGCAGAAGGTAAGAATGGGAATTATCAATGTAAATGAACCACAGCACATATACAGCCAGGGCGCTGGCTAGAGCATAATAAATTCCTTTGCGAAAGAGAACATACATGGCCGCTCCGCTTGTCAGCAGCGTAATGCCGAGCCATTGCAGCAGAAAAGGGCCCAGCGGCAGGACAAATTCGCCGGCCTGGAAGATGCGAACGCTCACGACCACCGAGCTCATGAAGGCCCATACGACGATCAGGGCGATGACCATCAGCATTCGGCTGTACATGACAAGTGCCGGAGGATAAGGAGTAATGCTCTCGATCGAGCGCATTCCGGAATTCCATGTCCGGTAGCTGAACAGCATGGATGCGATCAGCATGAGCGGCGTGATAACCGGAAACAAAGAAGACG
Source organism: Paenibacillus sp. FSL W8-0186 (assembly GCF_037969765.1). Lineage (NCBI taxonomy): Bacteria > Bacillati > Bacillota > Bacilli > Caryophanales > Paenibacillaceae > Paenibacillus > Paenibacillus sp. FSL W8-0186. The sequence goes on from NZ_CP150207.1 coordinate 4,748,193, forward strand.
GCAGAACTCCAATAGACTTTACGGGCTGGCCCGGATCGACGAGAAGAATCAGCATCAAAAACACCGCCGAACTGGACATAATTAACGATTTGCGATTCAGGCGGAATTGGCTGCGCAGCAGCTTCCTCAGGGTTGGAGCTTCCACCTGCTCATTGAACTGAAGCGATTCCAAGGCATGATCCGCCTTGAGTGCATCAAATTCCGGCTGCAGCCTGCGAATCAGCTCCGCGGTCTCCGCCGGGGACGGCGGGGGGGCTATCGCGCGCCGCAGCGGCTCCCGCAGTTCTTCCTCCAGCTTTTCCAGCTCTTCATCGATAAAGTGATTCATGAAGCTGCACCTCCTTATCCTTATTTCTTCGGTTTCGGCTCCCCGCATGCGGGGATGATAAATCCGGCTCGGAGCCTTTGAGCAGCAAACGCTTCAGCTTGCGCAAGGCTCCGTATAAATGCGATTTGACGGAGCTAAGGGGGATTTCCTTCAGCTCCGCGATCTCCTGCAGCTTCAAATCATGGAAGAAGCGCATTCTAACCACTTCCTGCTGGATATCCGGCAAATATTCCAAGGTAGCTGCAATCTGCTTGGACATTTCCTGCCTTTCCAGCATCTCCTCGGCACCAGGAGCAGGATCGGCATCATCCGGAATCTCCTCAGCAGCGGTATACTCCGAACGATAGGCGGCACTGCGCCAATAATCCCGGCATAAATTCAGCGCCACTTTGTAGAGCCACGCCCGCAGCTGCTCCATCCCTCCATGCTGCCGCAGGTGCCGGATGAGCCGGATGAACGTCTCCTGGACGATATCCTCGGCTTTCCCGCGGTCTTTCAGCTGCTGGGTCACGTAATTCAGCAGAGGTCCATGATAGCGGGTAACTAGATGCTCGAAAGCATCCTGTTCCCCTAAGGCCACCCGCTCTGTTAATTGCTGATCGGAAATCATGACTCCCCCCCTCTCTCTTTTTTGTGATAAACAATAAGATTATTAAGCTCTATGGCTCTTTTTAGCTCTACTCCTCATCTCTGCCGACCCAGCGCTCCCGGCTGCCCATGACCCCTCCAGCCAGCAGTAATAAGGAGCCGGCAAGAACCAGTAAAATAACGCGGTTAGCAATAAATGAGGAGCCTTCCGTCAAATATGCCGTATACAGCGTAAAGCCTCCAAGAATGCGTCCGGCGCTCACCGTATCAAGTATCCATAGGGCAAAGGCAATTATTAAACCGCCGTAAAGCTTCTGGAACCAGGCGATGCCCAGCACGGCCACGGAAGCAAGCAGCATGTAGGCCGGCAGCGTCTGCAGCAGAAGCGGCAGGTACCCTGCCTGTCGGGATACGGCCTCACCGCCATTCCAGGGATGCATGACGTTCACGATACCGCCAAATTTCATCCGGTACATAGCCATCCAGCCCACTCCCGCCAACCCGGTGAGTACGAGAGCGAGTATCCACTTTCTCACGGCCATAAGCCGGAGGGATACGGGATAGGTGGCGATGACCTCCATGCTTCCCCCGCCGATTTCCCGCTCAAACAGCAGGACGGTGAGCATAATAACGATGGGGAACATCCCCATTTCCGCATAATAATTTACAGTCTGAGGGCGGTATGGATCGGCCAGCCAGATGGCTGCCCAATAGGTGAAATAAATAAGCAGCGTGAGCAGGAACAGCGGCTGCTTCCCGATGCTCAAATCAAGCCGCACCTGACTGCCCAGCGCCTTAAGCTCCGTTTTCATGTCCCATCACCCTCTCCCACTCCCGTTCCCAGGCTTCGTAAGGAATGGGGCTCGCTTGAACTGGTCCGTCCGGGTCCTCCAGCGGTATTTCCATCCCCTGAGCATAGAAGTAATTCAGTATTTCCTTCACTTGGCTGATTTTTCCCGCATCGATCGCCTTACCTGCCGCTTCAGCCATGCGGCCGCCCAAATTGTCGGGATCCTCATTGCTGTCCGGATGGAATAGCGCGCCAAGCATGCGGAAATCGGCCATTCCATTCTCTATGTCCTTATGGCTGAGCCCCTCGGCTTCTCTATAATAAACGTACCACATCAAGCTGCGCAGGGGCAGCCGGATGTCCTTCCTCGTATTCTCGATATGAAAAGAGCCCTTTCGCGTCCCCAGCAGCATTTCGGTCATCAGCAAACCAGCGTAGCCGTTATCCCCGCCGTGACTTGCAAAGATCGAGTACATTCCGTTCTCGGTCCTTTCGTTCATCATCTGCTTGGTTACGAAATAACCGACCTGTTGAATTTTCGGTTCAAAATCCGCTACCCATGAGGCGAAGTAACGGTAGTATCCGCTCCACTCCTGCAAGACATGCTCAGCTAGCGCCCTGCTGCTCGGTGTCGTAATGATCCGGCTTGGCAGCGATGGAACGCTAACCTCAACAAACGGCCCGCCGAATAAGCTGATGCCGTCCTTGCCGAACCCCTGAAACACCTGCATTTTGAAGTCAGCGCCATGCGGCTTATCGTTATTTCCCTGCGGCTCAAGTTCCGGCAAGCTTGTATAGAGTTTTGAATCGAAGCCTTTGACCGTTAACCGGTACTCGGCCGCCGGAAAAGGCATATCCTTATACATCGAGGCGAGCTGCAGCGTGTTGGACCAATCCTCCTTCGCATAGACGTGCCGCATGCCAGGAAACGGATACCAGACAAAATCCCTTGGCAGCAGCACATTGTCCCGTTGGACAAAAGCGTGGAATAGACCCTTTCCATTGTCTTCCGTAACCTTTCCCGAATAGCGGATCTCCAGGCCTACGCTCTCCCGCTGTTCCAGCGCATCACTCCAGGGCAGCGACAGCAAATCACCTTGCCGGGTAAAAGACACAGGATCACCGTTCGCTTTCACTTCACTAACGCTAAAAAGCCGGTTGAGTGTCAGCGTTATTTCTTCCTTGCCTTGAGGGATAAGGGCCGAAACCGGAATTTCCAGCCGGGCCGTGCCGAATAATACGTCATTCCCCGCTTTCTCCAGCACAAGATCATAATTTGCAACCTCAAACATTTCCGTTCGTTCATCCCACAATTTAACGATGTCCAGAATGGTCTCGTCATTGATTTTAGCGTTATAGCTGCTATACCTGTCATGCCACAGTAAACCGTAGGGGGCAAAAGCTGCACTGGCGAGCAGTACGGCCAGCCCCGCGGTGAACCACAAACGCGCCCCATGCTTGGTCGGACGCAGCAGGTTAAGAATTGTCACGGCAGCGGTCAGCAGCAACGCCGCGAATGCCAAGACGAATAATCCCGATCTTATCAGCTCATCGATATCCGTCCCATAACCCCATAGTTCATATCCCCGCGTCCCTTCAACGAACAGCTCGCTCAAGTGAAATGTGCGCAGTACATATAAATTGTACCTTTCTACAATAAATAGCTGCATGAAAAACGTCCCAAACATCCAGGCGCAGAAGCCGATTAAATAAACGACCCGATTCGGCAGACAAACGGCAAGGAGCATGGCCAGCGCCAGCGTCACGGCATACGAGATTTCATAAGATAAAAAGAAATAAACGCCGTGTGAGATGTTGATTGCAGATTGGATCCCCCTGCCATAGGAGAACGCGACAAACAAACCGGCAGCGAGCAGGGAAAACAAGGTTAAATATGCCATGGCTGCAGCAAATTTAGCCGTAATCCGCATCCCGTAGGACAAGGGCAGTCCCGTACTCCACTCGTAAGCGGGCCGCCTAATGTCGCGGCGAACGGCCAGAATGCCCAGGAGCATGACGATCCCCAGCGTAAGTGTATGAACCAGAGCATGAAAGCTGTAGGCCTCGATAAAAAAATTGTTCAGCGGCGAGACCGCCGACAGAAACCATGTATACAGTACCCCGTAAAGGGCCGGCAGCCCCATCAGCCAAGGATTGCGGAAAATATGATTCCATTCCAGCGCAAATTGGCGCTTCCATTTCCTCATCGCTGCCCTGCTCCTTCCTCCTGGGAAGACCTTAGCAGCGCTAAATAGCCATCCTCCAGGGTAGGACGAACTACGGCCGCATCCATATCAATAGGCGGGGCATCGGCGATGATCCGGCAGAGCAGCCCGTCATCCGTGCGCCGGGTGGATACGATGGACATCGGGTTCAGCTTAGCGAACAGGCTCTCTTCAACGATCCCTTCCCATACCTTGCCATCGCCGGCGGTCTGCAAGCGCGTCAAATCCCCAGAAAACCGGACTTCCCCCCGATCAAGCACGGCGATCTGCCGGCAGTTGCTCTCAATGTCCGCAACGATATGCGTGGACAGCAGCACAATCCGGCCCAGGCTAAACCGCGTAAGCAGATTGCGGAAGCGCACCCGCTCCTCCGGGTCCAATCCTGCAGTTGGCTCGTCGACAATCAGCACCTGGGGGGAGCCGAGCAGCGCCTGAGCAATTCCAAGGCGCCTTCTCATGCCGCCGGAATACGTGCGGATGCGCTTATTTCCCTTCTCCGCAAGGTTGACCTCCTCCAGCAGGCGGGAAATTTCCGCCTTGCGCTTGCGCGGATCGCTCATTCCCTTCATTACGGCGACATAATCCAAAAATTCCGCTCCGGTCAGCTGAGGATATACTTGAAACTGCTGCGGCAAATACCCGATCATTTTCCGGATGTCCTCCGCGTTCTTTAGCGATACTCCATGAATCAATGCGTCTCCCGAGCTCGGACGGATTAATGTAGCCAGGATGCGCATCAACGAGGTTTTGCCTGCGCCGTTAGGCCCAAGAAGGCCGACCATGCCCTCGCCGATCGTCAAATTGACGTCATCCAGCGCCATATGGCCCTTCCGGTACATTTTATACAAATGATTGATCTTGATCATGCCATCATTTCCTCATTTCATAACGGTAATGTAATGAATAACCCCGCGCGGTTGGCTTCTGCTACTGTAACGGGATAGCGGATCAAAAAGTTCGCGCTTTCCGCAGATTTATTTTTCCTTAGACCGCTGGCGGGATTTTTGCTAGAGTCTATATAGCCGTGCTAGTCGGCTGGAGGGAGATTATTGATGCTGTATTCTGTCCTAAACACCATGCTGCAAGTCATCGTGCCGATCTCAATTCCCGTCATTTCGGGGGCACTCCTCAAGCGATTCCAGAAACTCGATACCAGACCGCTGGTTACGCTCTACCTGTATTTCCTGAACCCGGCCCTGATCCTGGAGACGCTGGCCAAGGCGGATATCTCATATCAAGACATTTATCAGACGCTTGGCTTCTCGCTGCTGAACCTTATTCTGCTCTGGCTGGTCGCCGCTGTGGCAGGCCGGATTCTAAAGCTTCCGTCCGATGAAAAAGCGGGGCTCACCCTCGTTGCGACGTTTACGAATAGTGTAAACTACGGCCTGCCGCTCGTTCTGCTCGCCTTCGGCCAGCTCGGACTGGACAAGGCCTCCGTCTACGTCATCGGCCAAATGATCATCGTCAATACGATAGGCGTGTATTTGGCGGCACGCTCCAGCTTTTCCATGAAGCAAGCGGTAAAATCGGTATTTACCTTGCCATCCATCTATGCAGCCGCTGCCGCCATTTTGCTCAGAGCTACCGGATTCTCACTGCCCTTCGGCATCGCTCAGGGCATATCCATGGCTGCAGCCGCTTATTCCCCCGTCGTGCTTGCCATCCTCGGCGCGCAAATGGTTGGCGTAGCCGGCGTTCCGATGAACGCGGGCTCCAAACGGGCATTCCGGGCCGGCATCGCCACCCGGATGCTGCTGTCGCCTATAGTCGCCCTGCTCGCCCTCTGGCTGCTGCAAATCGACGGCGTGCTGTTCGCCGTACTGTTCATCCTCGCCTGCATGCCTGCTGCCGTGAACGCTTCAGCACTCGCCGAGAAATTCGGCGCCTCGCCGCAGACCGTATCCAAGTGCGTCCTGTGGACGACGATCGCCTCCTTTATCACCTTGCCGGTTCTGATCGTCCTGCTGCAATAAAGCCAAGGGGAAATACCAAAAGACCAACCCGCAAAACCGGGTTGGTCTTCATTAAATGCTGAAGCAAATTCTAATACATGCTCGCGATAGGCACGCCGCTCGGCAGCTTGTAAGGATGCTCTTTATTGATATGATCGTAGAACATAATGCCGTTCAAATGATCGATTTCATGCTGCATGACGATCGCGTCGAAGCCTTTGAACCGCAGCTTCACCTCATTGCCTTCCCCATCATAGGCCCTGACCTGCACCTTCTCATAGCGGGGGACGAATCCCTGAACGGATCTGTCGACGGACAGGCAGCCCTCGCTCTCCGGCAAATAGATCATCGCTTCGGAATGACTGATAATTTTCGGATTATAGAGGGCATATTCCCGGGATTGTCCGTGATCATCAGTGAGATAGGCCGCAAACATCCGTTTATTGAGGCCAATCTGGTTAGCCGATAGTCCAACACCGGCCCGAAGCTTGTATTTTTTGGACATTTCGGGATCCTGGCTGTTCTTCAAAAATTGCAGCATCGCTGCCATCTCTTCTTGGTCTTCCTCCGTTGGCGGAATGCTAACAGGCTCGGTGACCACCCGAAGAATGTCATTGCCCTCTCTTACGATATCGTCCATAGTAATCAAATAGTCTTTATTGAATTTACTCATAAATGAACCACTCATCCACCTTTATTACCAGATTTATGCGCCAATCTGAGCTTATTTGTATTTATGCCAATCCATGTCGCTGTTATTCAGCAAATACTCAAAATCGCTCTCCAATCTTTTCTGCTCCGCCCGACGAGCCTCTTCCGCCTGCTTTCGGGCAGCAGCCTTCCGCTCCTCTTGCTCACGCTCCAGATTCGCGGCCTGTTCTTTCAGCTTGCTGATCGTATCCGCCCCAAGCAGATCTTTAAGCGTCGCGGGCTTATCTCCCTTGGAAGCAGTCGAAGGCTTGGAATCTCTTCTCTTGGCCATTCTCGGTTCACCTCTATTTCTGACTTCCTCTTAAGTTCTGGTTCATGCCTGCCTAAAGTATCATACGGTCAAATTTATTTGTCAATAATCCTTCTCCCCGGCTTCAAGTTGATTTTCTTCCGATTCCATCTTTATTAAAAATTTTGACAATATTTGTTTAGGATCAGGGCAAACGTGTGTAATTCTACAATATGTCCATTCCCAAGGCTTGGAGGAGAGAATGTATGAGAAACGAGCAGGAAAACAATCATCATGCTGTGAATAGATCCGCATCCCAGCCCAGTGCCCGCGTCAGAGCGCTGCAAAAATTGAAAGAGGAGCAAATCAACGCCTGGAAACCCGTTAAAATCGAAATGGCGCAATACTGGATTGAGCATGAGAAGGTGCAAATGAAACGGAGAATGGCCCGGGGTGCCGTACATTTTTGCAATTTCGGAGAAAATATCGGCTGCGAGCAAAACGAAGAGCGGCCTGTCGTCGTCGTATCGAACAATACGGTAAACTCTACGTCTGGCAACGTCATCGTCGTACCGCTCACCAAAAATTTAAAAACGCGCACCAGTCCGAAAACCGGCCAGCCGGTTTTAACGAAGGAAGGCAAACCGATTCCGCGTTTTCAGAGTCATTATTTTCTGTTCAAAAGCAAATATGACTTCCTTGCCTTTGATTCCGCTGCCAAAACGGAAGAAGCTACGTCTGTCAGCAAAATACGCTTAAAGGAGCACCTCGGTAATTTGGATGAAGAGGATATGAACCGCCTGGAAAACCGGCTGAAATGGACGCTGGGCTTTTAAGGGCTTGTAGGGGGCGCTTTGCGCTCACGATTGCAGGATGCAATTAGACGCAATAATAGAATGAAAATGAGGGGAAAAATGATAAAAAAGAATTGACATATGTCTGGAAAAAGGTTAATATGTTAACAAGTGATTTGTTCGTAGAGTTTTATTATGTCATCCACCTCGTCGTGGATAAACTCACACGTTCTACGTGTATTGAGTCAGAAGAGGAGCCTCGGCTCCTCTTTCGCATTATTAAGAATCTTATCCACAGGTGGCATGTTGCGCCTGTGTTCTGCACATAATAATCTATGTCGCCCACCTGGTCGTGGGCAAATTCACCCCGCAGGGAGGCTCCTTCCTTGCGGGGATTATTGTGTTCTCCCTTGTGTAATATTTAACCAAACCCGCTGTACTCTAACCAAATTATTACGCCAGCCCCTTGAGAAAAACCCGCAAATTGAAGTCCAGGCTCTCCTCCACAGATAGCGGCAGGCCGAAGCCGCCGAGTTGCTCCAGCGCGGCGAAGCCATGAATCAAACTCCGCAGTCCGCGAACTGCATGCAGGGCATCCTCCTGCGGAAGCCCGTAAGGCTCTAGAAGCTGCAGCACCAGATCAACAACCCGTTCCTTCGCCAGCTCGATTTCCTCGCGGTTCATCCCTTGCGGGACGAGCTGGGCGCTCTCGTACAGTCCGGGATGCAGGCGGGCAAAGCGGATATAGGCATGGGCAAAACGTTCAAGCCCCTCCTTCCCCGCCAGCCCTTCCACTGCTTCGCGAACACTGCTGTAGAGCTGTTCCAGGGCATACAGGGCAAGCAGAGCTTTCAGCTCTTCGAGCCCGCGGATATGGTTGTACAGCGATGGAGAACGAACTCCTAGGGCGGCTGCGACCGAAGCAATCGTTACGGCCTGAACGCCCTGCTGGTCGGCAATCTCTACCGCAGCCATCAGTACTGTACGGGTATCAAGACCAGGTCTTGGTGGCATGATGAACACTCCTCATAAGTTCTAATTATTTCGCTCCAATTGGCGCCGCGCCGCCAGTATTGCTGCCTGCATCACCCTGTCCGGGCTATCCAGCATCTCTCCATGCCCTGCCCCAATCAGGGCGGGCCGATGCTCCGCCAGCCTGACCGCGCTTGCAATTGCCGCCTCTTTATTCCATGTAGCCAGCGCCGGAAAAGGAAAGCTCAGACGCAGATGCCCCGACACGGTAAGCCCTCCTCTTGTTTGGAAAGCATCGCCGACGAGCAGCGTCCTTGTTCTCATATCGAGCAGCGAAATCGAACCCGGTGTGTGGCCGGGAGCAGCAATGACCTGCAGGGAGCCGATGCTGTCTCCTTCGCGGACGAGATGATCCGCCCGGGTCTTGACGGACTTGGGCACCCCGCCCCGGATCGGCATCTGCGGCTCGCCGGGCTGGAGGCTCCGGTCGCCGGCAAGCAGCAGCGCATCACGCTCGGATATATATACCTCTGCTTCTGGAAAGCTCGCCTTCAATTTATCCAAAGCCCCAACATGGTCATCATGGGCATGGGTCAATACGATTCGCGCCAGCGGTTTGCCGCTATCCTTGACCGCCTGCGTGATCCCAGCCGCACTATAAGGAAGAGCGGCATCTACTAAAGTAAGGCTCTCCTCCTCCTCAACCAGATAACAATTTACCGGAAACACTCTGGGCATAAACGTGATTTGCTTTAAATATTCACGCTGAATGATCCTCATCCACACACGCTCCTCTACATAAACTAATACCATTAGTTTTTATTTTAACTAATGGTATTAGTTTTGCAAGCATTATTTTTTTAACTTGTCGAATACGGCTCCGCTTGCTCAGCCCGTTTTCTCTTTGGACCTCGTCCCGGCCAGAAGGAGATGCGGCCCAGAACCATTGTAATGGATGGCACAAGGAATGGACGAACGATGAACGTATCCAGCAAAATGCCGATCGCCGAGATGATGCCGAACTGAACGAGCGCCTGTATCGGCAGCGTTGCGAGGACGGCAAACGTTCCGGCCAGAATCAGCCCGGCTGACGTGATGACGCCGCCCGTCTCCGTCACCCCGTCCCGAATCGCCTGCTTCAGCGGCATCGTTCTGCTCTTGCGCCAGATGCTGGAGATCATAAATATGTTATAGTCCTCGCCGAGGGCTACAAGGAAAGCAAATGCATAAAGCGGAATAAGCCCCTGTATCGCCGCGGTGCCCATTAAATCATGAATGACGAACCAGCCGAGACCCAGCGCTGAGAAATAGGACAACACAACGGTCAGAACGAGATACAGCATCGCCACGACGGAGCGCAGATACAGCAGCAGCAGAAGCGCGATCAGCCCGATGACGATCGGGATGATGAGGGCCGTATCGCGCTGATTCGTCAGCTCCGTATCATATTGGGTTGCCGTCTGCCCCGAGATCCATACCTGCTCCTCCGGTGCAGTAATGCCAGCTGTCCGGAGGATTCTTTCTGCTGTCTCCCGCAGCTCTGGAAGGAGCGCCATCGCTTCATTGGAATACGGATTCAGATTCAGTTCGATATCTATAGCTTTAATATCCGGGTTGCCGCTCCCTTCTGCCGCCTCCGACACTTTACTAACGTAAGCGAGAGCGGAGAACGTCTCTTTCAGAGGCACGTCCTTCCCTTCCGTATTAACCATAAGCTTAATCGGGGCCAGCTCGCCTGGAGTAAACTTGTCGCCGATAACGGCAAAGCCTTCGCGTGACGGGCTGCTCTCGGGAAACGTCGACAATAAGTCCACGGTATATTCGATCCGGGTGGCATTCAGTGCGCAGGCGCCCAGAAAAATGGCGGTGATCGCAATGATAAGCCATGGACGGCGCGTTACCGCCCGGCCGATCAGGCCCCCCTGCTGCTTGGCTGCTGCCGGAGAATTGGCCGGAACAGGCTTGCCCTTCTTCCGGGCTCTTTCGGCAATCATCTCCGGTGTACGGGGCACGAACGGATAGAAGGAGCCGCGGCCAAAGATAGCCAGCAGCGCAGGAACAAGCGTCAGGCTGGCTGCGCCCATAATCAGGATCGATAAGCTGAACGGCACCGCAAACCGGTGAACCGCGCCGTATTTGGCGAATAAAAGCGCAAGCAAGGCAATGACGACGGTGAAGCCGCTCATTGCGACCGCTCCGGCGGAGTCTTTGAATGTGCGGACAAGCGCCTTCGTCTTATCACGTTCTACTCCGAGAACTTGCCGGAAACGCGAAATCATGAACAAGCAATAGTCCGTTCCCGCGCCGAACAGCAGTACCGTCATGATGGAAATTCCCTGCGAATCGACGGTAATCCAGCCCATGTCGGCCATTTTACCGAGAATCGGGCTGGCCGCCCCGTAGGCAAAGCCTACCCCGATCAAAGGAATCATCGCCAATATCGGAGATCTGTAAATAAGCAGCAGCAGCACGAGTACAAGCAGCACCGTGGCAATAAGCAGCGATACGTCCGCGCTCGAGAACAAACCGACCGCATCAATGGAAATACCTGCCGGGCCAGATACCCTTGCCGATAGATCTTCCCCATCGCCAATGCTTACTGCAAACGGATCAGCTCCAAATATTTCCGCCGATCGTTCCCGGATTTGCTTCATGCCCGCTTCGAGGGTATCCGTGTCGGCTTCTTTGCTGAAGAACAGCGGCAGCACGAATGCCGTTCCATCCTCGGAAGCCAGCTTCTGAAGCACGGGAAGCGGCATTTGGTGGAAGGGCGGCACCCCCTCCTGTCCTGTAAGCGGATGGTCCGTCAGCCAAGCCGCAAGCTGCTGCAAGCTGCCGAAATCCTGCTCGGTCAACCCGGTGTTCCTCTGCCAGACAAGCAATGCCGGAATCCCGGAATCGCTCGGGAACTCCTGCTCAGCCAACTGCTGTGCCTGTACCGAGGGCATCGACGCCTCTAGATTGGCCGCATTATTGTCCTCCTTCTCATTAACGCCCGGCCAGATCGCGCTCAAGGCTCCTACGAGAACGATCCAGACAGCCACGGTGATCCATTTCGTTTTGCTTCCCGCAAACCAGCGGCCAAGCCGCTCCAGCAAATGTTCCATCGCTTCTCTCATCTCCATATTTTCAAATTTGGGTCAACGTGATTTAAATCATAACAGTAATTATATATACCGGAAGGTTAATTATCAATTATCTATTTTCATTTGCTGCCTGTCCAAGGAAAGATGATTATTTGAATAGCTTCTTATGGTATAATGATTCGTCAGTAAAGTAATTTGAGGTGACCTTAATGAAAGCACCGAACAAGAAGCCCTTGGGAAGGCCTCCCGTGCAGCAGGAAGGGCTGCCTACTTCGCAGCATATTTTATTCATAGCCTCTAAGCTGTTTATGGAGAATGGCTTCGAATCCGTCTCCATGAATATGGTTGCGCAGCATTCGGGCGTAACCAAAGCTTCCGTCTATTATTACTTTCCAACTAAAAACGAACTGTTCGTGGCCTCGATGGTCGCTGTACTCGTCAATGTCAGGCAACGGATCGAGACGCTGCTTGCTCAGCCAGGCTCTTTTCGGGAACGGCTTGAGCTCATTGCCCAAAATTATTTGCGTGTTCCGCAGATACATATGGACGGCATGGCAGAAAAGGTGAAGCATCATTTGACCGAGGAGCAGCATAATCAGTTGAACCAGCATGAGAACGCCCTGTACGAGGCGCTGGAGACCGGCTTCGCCGATGCCGCCAGGCAGGGGGAGATCCACTGCGATGACCCTTTTCTCACGGCGCATTTATATGTGTCCATGCTGAGGATTGGCGAACGGCGCTATTCGAATAATGAGTCCTTGTTCGAGTCGCATGAAGAAGCAGCAGCTAAAATCGTAGCCTTTCTGTGGAGGGGCATTCACAAATAATGACAGCAAAGGGATGAAAGCTATGGCCTTTGGGATCACCCGGGACGAGCTGAACGCCTGGAAACAGCGGGCCTCGCGAGGAGAAATTGCATACTTGACGCATTACTGGCTGGATCCGCGCTTTCCGGGCATTACGACCGTCACCAAAGTCGGGTGCAATGATTTGGAGCGATTGGCGGCATGGTGCGAGGATAACGGGCTGAACCCGAAATACATTCATCGCCGGGACGCTTATCCTCACTTCGATTTGATCGGGCCGAAGCAGGTGGAAATTCTGACCCGGGAAGGACTGCAGGATCAGCTTGAAAGATTCCGTCTCCTATAAAAATATAAAAGGCAGGCCGCATTCATGTTACGCGGACCTGCCTTTTTTCTGTACATTAACCCTGTTCTCCGGGAACGAATAATCCAACCCGGTCAACGAGCTCCGAACTTTCGCTGTTTAGCCCAACGATCTGTACCTTCTTACCCTGCTCCTGGTATTTCGCAATGACTTTGGAAATAGCCTGGACGGCGGAATGATCCCACACGTGAGATCCCGTAAAATCAATAACGATATGCTTCGGGTCGTCCGATACGTCAAATTCATTCAGGAAGCCCGATACGGTGCCGAAGAACATTTGCCCTTTCACCGTATATTGCTTGAAATCAGCCCTCTCTTCGGAAGTAATCCGAATCTTGGCCATCCTCCAGGCAAAAATAAGCGCGCTGAGCAATACGCCGATGCCGACGCCAATGGAAAGATTGTTCGTGGCTACGACGGCCGCGACGGTTACAACCATCACAAAGCCTTCCGAGTATGGGATTTTTCGGCGCATGGATCTGATATAACCCCAATCGAACGTGCCTATGCAAACCATGAACATTACGCCGACCAGGGCTGCCATAGGGATCTCCTTGACGACATCACCGAGCACGATGATGAGGAACAACAGGCCAACACCTGACACCAGTGTAGACAAACGGGTTCGTCCACCGGATTTAACGTTGATCATCGACTGGCCAATCATGGCACAGCCCGCCATCCCGCCAAAGAAGCCCGTAACGATGTTAGCCAGTCCCTGCCCCTTCATCTCGCGGTTCTTATCGCTTGGCGTATCGGTAATCTCATCGATCAAAGTCGCCGTCATCAATGACTCCAGCAGCCCGACTACGGCCAACGATAAGGATACTGGAAATATCACCTTAAGCATGTCCCACGACAAGCCTACCTCAGGAAGATGGAATACCGGCAAAGCACTTGTAATCGTCCCCATGTCTCCCACCGTCTTGACGTCCAGGCCAAGCAGCATCGTGATGACGGATACGATGATAATTGCCGCCAAAGCCGAAGGAAAAGCCTTCGTCATCCGGGGAAATACATAAATAATAACTAGAGTCAGTGCAACTAGGGCGTACATCACCCAGCCTTCGCCTGCAAAATAATGAAGCTGGGCCATAAAGATCAGGATCGCTAGTGCATTTACGAATCCTACCATTACGGAATGCGGCAAAAAGGTAATTAATTTCCCAAGCCGCAGCGCGCCGAGAATAATTTGAATGACGCCGGCGAGAATCGTAGCTGCAAAGAGATACTCGATGCCATAGTCGCGAACGAGGCCGCCCATCAACAGCGCCATTGCCCCCGTGGCTGCCGAGATCATTCCCGGCCTTCCCCCCGCAAAAGCAATCACTACGGCGATGAAAAATGAAGCATACAGCCCTACCATCGGGCTCACTCCAGCCAACAGCGAGAAGGCGATTGCCTCGGGGATTAAAGCAAAAGCAACCGTCAGGCCGGACAGCAGATCAGCACGTATGTTCGAGAACCAAGCCGCACGAATATTTAATGTTTTAAACAAATGATGTAATCCTCCTATATACTCTAAATTGGGGTCCGGTGCAACGCTCACGAACTCGATTATATAAAATTTAAGCGTTGTTTCACAACTGAATCCGCCTGAATGTAAACGCTAACAAGGCGTACATGCTTATTATTCCTGCAAAATAAAGCCATTTGCTCCCCTTCTCTGTCCTTCATAAAAAAAACACCCTGCATCGTTCGTATGCAAGGCGTTGTTCACTATATGCGGTTAAGTTAGTCTAATTACCCGAAATATTTGGCGATAATTTCCGCAATGGTCGTGCTCTTGATCGGTTTGCTGATATAGTCATCCATCCCCGCATTCAAGCAGTTCTCTCTGTCGCCCTTCAAGGCATTAGCAGTGACGGCGACGATCACCGGCCATTTGTCTGCAGGTACAGTCTCCTTGATGACCCGTGTCGCGTCAAGTCCGTTTAACTCAGGCATATGCACGTCCATAAAAATAAGGTCAAACGGTTCATAGGCAATTTTCTGTATAACTTCTATGCCGTTCGAAACGATCGTGATGTGATGGCCTAGCCGTTCAAGCATTTTCTTCAGCACGATCTGATTAATCTCATTATCTTCAGCTACAAGAATCTTCAGCTTTTGCGCGTGCGTTCCGTCCGGGCCAACTCCGTCCGCCCCTGTGCCGGCTGCCGTCTGCCTTGCGGGCTCTTTCAGCATGATATGAAATACAAAAGTAGCGCCCAGCCCATCCGCAGGCTCTACCCAAATATCTCCGTCCATCAGACCAATCAGCCGTTTCGTAATTGCCAGCCCCAGCCCCGTGCCCTCATAATTGCGCGTCATGAAATGATCAAGCTGGGAGAACGGTTCGAACAGATGCGATATTTTATCCTTGGGAATGCCGATTCCAGTATCTTTGACGATAACCTTCAATCTGACGTATTGATCCTGCCTCTCCTGCAGCTCCACCGATATTGATACTCCGCCGTTAAAAGTGAACTTCACCGCATTTCCGACCAAATTGAGAAATATTTGTTTCAGGCGATCCGGATCGCCGATCAAAGCGTCTGGAACGTCGGGATGGACGTCGTACTTCATCGTCAGTCCCTTCTCATAAGCTCTAGGGGTAAGCACGTCCAGCGTCTCAGAGATACACTTGCGGATGTCGAACAGCTCCTTGTGCAGCACGGTCTTTCCCGATTCGATTTTGGCAAAGTCGAGGATATCGTTGATAATGCTCAGCAGGGTATCTCCGCTCTTGCGGATAATATTAAGGTATTCCCTCTGGGTGTTATCCAGCTCTGTCGTTTCCAGCAGCAGATCCGTCATGCCAATGACCCCGTTCATCGGCGTGCGGATTTCATGGCTCATCATGGCCAGAAATTCGCTTTTGGCCTTGTTCGTGCTTTCGGCTGCTTCTTTGGCGATGAGCAGTCTTTTTTGCTCGGTAATATCTTTGGCGATAATATAGAAGCCTACGTTCTCGTTGTTAATAATGATCGGGGCGATCGTCGTCAATACCTCTACCGTCTCGCCCTGCTTCGTATGAAGCTTATCGATCAGCTTTTCGATGCTCGGATCGCTGATCGCCTCTTTCAGGATGCGCTGGACATACTTCTCCCCGATAAAACGCGAGAAGCTTTTGCCGGCCATTTCTTCAATTTCGTAACCGGTCATCTTCACAGCCATGACGTTTGCATTGATAATATTGCCCTCCAGGTCAAGGGAGAATACGGCGTCATGATTGTACTTCTTCAATGAAGTGTAACGTTCAACCGTTTCCTGAATTTTACGCTCGATATTTTTGCGTTCCGTAATGTCCTGCACGGTTCCGTTCATCTTGACAGGCTTCTTATCCTCATCATAGGCTACGATGCCTTTTAAGCAATAATAGCCTATCGCGCCGTCCCCGTATTTATATTGAAATTCGAAATCAAGCTTCCCTTCTTCCATCGCCCGCCGAATCGCTTCTATGAATTGCTTCCGCTCATTTTCCTGTATCAGTTCTACAAGCTGGGTCGTTGTGACTACGGAGCCCTTTTTAATGTGGAACATTTCATATACGTAATCGAACAAGACGATCTCATCCCTTGCCAGATCCCATTCCCAGCTGCCGATTAACGCGGTGCGCATTGTTTCAGACAGAATCGCCCGCTCGTATTTCCATTTTGAAATGTCGCGGCCGATGGCGAGAATGACCGGCTTCTCCAGCCCTTCCCGGGGGCCAAGCCGGGTAATATTGAAATCGAACCACACGTATTTTCCATCTTTATGCTTAAGCCGCAGCTCGATTCTGCCCCCGCCGCGAAGCATCTCCCGCCGGATCGTAAAAGTCCGGTCATCAGGATGGCATAGTTCTGTGTGACGGCGGCCCAGCAATTCCTCCGGGACGTAGCCGAGAGAAGGCTCTACGGACGGCGAGATATATTCGCATATCCCTTCTTCATCACAGCAGTAAATGATATCTCCCGCATGGTTGACGATCTGCTTGTAGTAGTTCTGGCCAATTTCACGCTGATTTGAGTTCTCTTTCTGGTGCCCGTGAGTAGACAGCTGTCCATCTTCCCTGATGCTCATGTCTCTGCCTCCGTCCAGTAGGATGTTCGTACATCAAGTGAGTTCACGATCGAAAAAAAATGAAGATATACAGAAAATAATTATAGTTGAATTTTCTCTTTTCAAGAAGACTGAAATGCATTATTGTTGCTAAGGGGCGTTCTGTGCCCACCTAAAGAGAAACCATATTTGAGGTGATAAATCATGTCCATAGCTGGGCAAGCTTCGAATCACGGAAGCCTTTTTCGCAATCGGTTCTACCAGACCATTCTCATCTCAAATGTCCTGCTGCAGATTGGAATTTGGGTTAGGAATTTCGCCATCCTGATGTTCGTTACAGATATGACGAATGAGAATCCGCTGGCCATTTCACTGATTTACGTTGTTGAATTCGCGCCAATCTTTGTATTTTCCTTTATCGGCGGGGCCTTTGCCGACAGATGGCTGCCGAAGCGCACGATCATCTGGTGTGATTTCCTGTCCGCGATATCCGTATTTGTCGTTCTGCTGACGCTGCTGTACGGTTCCTGGGAGACGATCTACCTGGCTACCTTTGTATCGGCAATCCTCTCGCAATTTTCACAGCCTTCGGTCATGAAGCTGTTCAAGCAGCATGTTCACCCTGATCAATTGCAGCAAGGCATGGCCTTGTTCCAATCGCTGATTGCCATCTTTATGATCGCCGGCCCTGGGCTCGGCATCTATGCTTACCATCAATTCGGGATTGAAAATTCAATCGCCGTTATGGGCGTAGCCTTCCTGCTGTCCGCCCTCGTCATGTTCCGCCTGCCTGCGGATGAGAAGCCAGACCGCAAGGAGGAACGCACGTCCAACATCCGCCAGGAGCTGGCCGACGGGTTCCGCTACGTATGGCGCAGCAAAGTCCTGAAAGTGCTGGGCGCTACCTTTGCGATTGCGGGCCTTGCCGTCGGTACCATCCAAACCCTGGGGCTCTTCGTGGTTACCGAAAGATTGGGGCAGCCCAAAGAGTTCCTGCAGTTTCTGCTCATGGTTAACGGCGGCGCCATGCTTCTCGGCGGCATCCTGATCATGACGCTGACGAAAAAAATCGCGCCGCAGCTGCTGCTTGCCTTCGGAATGACGGTCAGCGCCGTATGTATCGCCGGAATGGGCTTCTCGACCAGCATTCCGCTAACGCTAACGCTGCAATTCATCAACGGCCTCACCTTCCCATGCATCCAAATCGGCATCAACACGCTGATTCTCCAATGGACCGAACAGTCTTACGTCGGCCGGGTGAACGGCGTGCTCAGTCCAATGTTCATGGGGATGATGGTTATCATGATGTCCCTGGCCGGTCTGCTGAAAAAAACGTTCCCGCTCGTCGAGATTTATGCCGTCTCGGGAGTAGTCATGCTGATCGGAGCACTGATCCTTATCCCGATCTTCAAACACAAGCCTGACCCTCACCCGCTGGGTGCGGATGCAGGCTCCGCCATGGATTCGGTTTAAACTTCCTCATTCTATTATTTTAAACCGCAATCGGCAAAGTGACGCAGCACCGATGCTGGCAATAATGGCAAACTTATTATCAATATGTAAAAAGAGCCCGGAGGCAGAATACTGCCTCCGGGCTCTTTGCGTAAATTAGCGTTTGTTGAAAATGTCCGTCAATACCGGTACGATTTGCGATTTGCGGGACACTACGCCCTTAAGCACCGCTTTGTTGTCAACGAGCTTAACGCCGTAAGCTTCTTCCACCGCAGCAGCATCTTTACCAACAGCAAGTCCCACAGAGTCGTTGTTCAGGATATCCGTCACGACGAAGAGGAACAGGTCGAGTCCTTTCTTCTCTACGATGCCTGCCAGCGCTGCTTCCAGCTCGGACTGGCGCGACAATACGTCATTTACGTCAACCGCGTTAACCTGGGCGATCTCTACCTTGGAGCTGCCCATTTCAAATTCCTTCGCATCGAGGGAAATCAGATCCTCGATCGATTTGTCGCTCAAATCCGCTCCCGCTTTGAGCATGTCCAGCCCGTACTCTTCCGCGTTCACGCCGGCGATGGCAGCCAGCTCGCGAGCAGCCGCAACGTCCTGCTCGGTGCAGGTCGGGGATTTAAACAGCAGGGAATCGGAAATGATCGCCGACAGCATCAAGCCTGCAATATTCGCTGGAACCTCGATGCCGTTCTCTTTATACATTTTGTTCAGAATCGTTGCCGTGCAGCCGACAGGCTCCGCGCGGTAATAAAGCGGCCCGCTGGTCTCAAAGTTGGCGATTCTGTGGTGGTCGATAACTTCAGCCACGCGCACCTGATCGATATCCGCAACGCTCTGCTGGCGTTCATTGTGGTCAACGAGAATGACATCCTTCACTTCGCCCGCTACACTCTCCACAATGCGGGGAGCTGTGAAACCGAAACGATCCAAAGCGAACTGAGTTTCCCCATTTGCGCTGCCCAGAGCGACGGCTTCGACATTCCAGCCCAGCTTGGTTTTCAGGTCCGCATAAGCGATGGCGGAGCAAATTGTATCCGTATCCGGATTTTTGTGACCGAAAATCAATACTTTGTCCATCTCAATACTCTCCTTTTACTCATTAGCTTAGAAAAGTATATCCTACAAGGCCTCGGACAATCAAGATGATAGAGTCCTAGATTCAAATATTTTACATCGGAATCGTTTTTTCAGCGTACTTTCAGCAACATCCCCTATAATAAGTAACAACTAAACTGCCAGTCCGCTACAAGAGGAGGCTTCGACCTATGAGTCACTTGAAAGGCATAAAAATTCTGCTCGTCGATGACGAGCCCCACATCGTTCAGTTTCTGGAGCTCGGACTCATCAACGAAGGTTATGAGGTGCAGAGCGCGCACGACGGACTAAGCGCGGTGAATCTGGCCGCAGAATTCCAGCCGCATATCGTTGTTCTGGACGTGATGATGCCGGGCATGGACGGTTGGGAGGTCTGCCGAATGCTGAGAAAAAGCGGCCTGCACGCCTCCATTATTATGCTGACGGCAAAAGATGAAGTTGAAGACCGGGTAAAGGGACTGACGATCGGGGCCGACGATTACGTCATCAAGCCGTTCAGCTTCGAGGAGCTGCTGGCCCGCATCGCCGCCCGTTTGCGCAACCAATTCCCTGCGCTGATCGGCGAAGTGGCGATCGGCCCGTTCCGCGTCAATGACAAGAAGAAAGAAATCCTTTACCATGATCAGGTACTCGAGCTCTCTCCCACGGAGTACGAGCTGCTTAAATATCTCGTCATCAACCACGGCATCGTGCTGAGCAAGACGACCATTCTGGACAAAGTATGGGGCTATGACTTCGGCGGCGAAGAAAATATCGTCGAGGTGTACATCAGGTCGCTGCGCGATAAATTGCAGGATAAAGAGCATCGTCTCATCCGGACGCTGCGCGGAGCCGGGTACAGGGTCGATATATGAGCAGGCTGAAGCTTATTCAGAGCCGCATCCGAAACGCGGCAGCCCCTCGCTCTCTCCGGATCCAGCTGCTGTCCCGTTCTTTGCTCGTGCTCGCGGCGCTGCTTTTGCTGATCGGCGCGCTGCAGTACGTTATTATGAAGGATTTCCTGTACAAGAACCAGGCGGAAACGTTGCTCCAAATGCGGGGACTGCCGAAGGAGCTCTTCGGCATCCCCGGCGCCGGTCCCGAGCGCTTGAACATTCGCGTGCAGGGGTTCAGCGGGGAAGCAGCCCCTGCAGTTCCCGCCGACCCTGCGGCCTCGACCGTGGAGAAGAACAGCTCGGACAATTCCGGCGATCGGCCGCTGCTGTTCCTGCCTGACATGTCGATCGCCTATATTTCAGAGAGCGGCATGTTCACAGACCTGACTGGTGCTGCGGGTATGGTCTCGCCGCGGTTGTCTGCCGAGAAATACGCCGCTCTCCTGGAGCAATTCGAGCATAGGGTGCACGGCGGCTATGAGGTTGTTCAGGATGAGACCGGACGGGAACAGCTCGTCGTCTTCCGGCCCGCAGGAGGGCCCGGTGCACAATACGGTCTGATCCAGATCGGCAAGGACACCGCACCGCTGCAGAGTATCGTCCTGCGCCAGCTGCTGACGTTCGCCGGCCTGTCGGCGGTTGCCCTGGCCTGCGGTCTGATGCTCTACCTGCCATTGCTGCGCCGGACGCTGCATCCGCTGAACCGCATGGTTCGCACCGTCGAGGAGATCAATGCCGGCAACCTGAGCATCCGCTTCCCTTCCAGGCAGGGACAGACGGAGATCGACGCCCTCGCCCAGTCGTTTAACGGAATGCTGGAGCGGCTCGAAATCTCCTTTGAAGGCGAGCGGGAAGCGAAGGAGCAAATGCGCCGCTTCATCGCGGATGCTTCGCATGAGCTGCGGACGCCGCTCACCTCCATCCACGGCTTTCTGGAGGTGCTTCTGCGCGGCGCGGCGGCAAATCCGGAGCAATTGCAGGCCTCCTTGAAGAGCATGCTTGGCGAATCGACGCGCATGAAGAAGCTGGTTGAGGATCTGCTGCTGCTCGCCAAGCTGGACCGCCAGCCCGAGCTGGAGCTGCGGGAGACGCGGCTGGATTCCCTCGTTTCGGAGATGGAGCCCCATTTGCGAATGCTCGCCAAGGAGCGGACGGCCCGCTTCGTCCTGACTGGAGGAGTTACGGGGATGTATGACGATAACGCGATCAAACAGGTCATCCTCAACCTGTTCAGCAATGCGGTGCAGCATACCGATCCTGGGCAGGGCCTGATTACCGTCACGCTGACCGCTACGCCGAAGGAAGCCGTGCTGTCCATTCGCGACAACGGCTGCGGCATCCCGCCCGAGCACCTTCCGCACGTATTCGACCGCTTCTACCGCAGCGATGCTTCGCGGACGCGAAGCCAAGGAGGTGCTGGCCTTGGCCTCTCTATCAGCCAGTCGATTGTAGAAGCGCATAGCGGCGAAATTCGCGTTATGAGCCAGCCCGGAGCAGGCACCGCATTCGAGGTAAGATTGCCGTTGAATGCGAGGCGGGAGCTGCGTAGTTAAGCCGAACCCGGCACAAGGCCCGGGCAGCACTCATGGAGTGTCTGTCGGGCCTTGTTGATGGGTTTATTTTACTAGCTATCCGCTTCAATCACATACTGTTTGAATTTATTGTAATCGCTCAACCTGCATTCCATCGTCAGCTTGGTGCCTTCAGCCTCATAGCTGGTGGATTCAATATTGGCATTCTCATTGAAATAGGATACGAGCGCACCCTGATCATAAGGGATCAGCATCTCACAGCGGATATAATCCTTGAAAATCGCCGTCCGGATGGACTGCACCAATTCCTCGATGCCGATTCGCGGCTTCGCGGCCATGTAAATCCGGTCTTCTTCTACTTTCGGTACGGGATAATCGGTCAAATCGCTCTTGTTGTACGCATAGATCACCGGAAGATCGGTAATGCCGATATCCTTCAAGGTTTCGTTAGTAATCTTGATTAGCCGCTCATATTCCGGGTTGCTGAAATCGACGACGTGGATCAGCAAATCGGCCTCCGCCACTTCCTCCAGCGTGGAGCGGAACGCCTTGACCAGATGATGCGGGAGCTTGCTGACGAAGCCGACCGTATCTGTAAGCAAAAAAGCCTTGTTGTCCGGCAGCGGTATGTTCCGTACCGACGTCTCCAGTGTGGCGAACAGCATATCCTTCTCAAATACCTGCTTCTCCTGCGCCGGGTTGTACCGTTCCATCAGCGCATTCATAATCGTCGATTTGCCGGCATTGGTATACCCTACCAAAGACACGACGGGCAGCTCCTTCTTCTTGCGCTGCTTGCGCTGGGTCTGGCGGTGGGCTACGAGTTCCTCCAGCTCTTTGCTCAGCACCGTGATCTTCTCCTCGATCCGCCGGCGATCCAGCTCAAGCCGGGTCTCCCCTGCCCCGCGGTTCTTCGTGCCTACACCGCCGCTCTGGCGGCCAAGGGACTCCCTCATCCCGACGAGGCGCGGCAGCATGTATTTCATGTGAGCGATCTCGACCTGGAGCTGGGCCTCTCTCGTCTTGGCCCGCTGGGCAAAAATATCAAGAATTAGCACCGTCCGGTCGATGACCTTGCACTCGAGATCCGCCTCCAAATTGCGGATTTGCGAAGGTGACAGCTCATCGTTGAAGATGACGAGATTCGCCTCCTGCCCCTTAATTAGTCCGCGGACTTCGCTAATTTTGCCTGTTCCGATGTAGTGGGATTTATTAATCTTGGGCAAATTTTGCGTTAGCGTGCCAGCAACTTCAATGTGGCAGGCCTCCGTCAAATTCGCCAGCTCTTCCATGGAATATTCGAAGTCCTCCTGATGATCCAGGTTCACTCCTACTAGAATCGCTTTCTGCTGCAATTGTTCCATATATGCATGACCTCCTCCGGCATTCGATGCCGAGTTACTGAATTATGATATGACAAAAAAGACACAGGCATCCCCCTGTGTCATGCAAACAAGATTGCCGCGGCATCCCGCCTACGGCAAATAGCGCTCACCGTCAGCGGACAGCAAGCAACGATCGGCATATTCTATTATAAAGATTCCCTTTATGATAGCACACCTATCCCGTTTGCCCTGCACAGGGCAGAGCCTTTGAGCACTATTCAATTAGCCGCGCAAAGTGGTAAAACGGAATTTAATGTAAATCACAGGGAACCCTCCGTTCTTGTTAAGAAGTATTTTCATATTAACATAATTTGCAAAAGGGCACAATGAAGAGAAAATTGCGGAGCAGCGTCTAAGCCCGACCATTTTGGAATAGTAAAACAATATAGCGAAACCATTTGCATTTTAGTTGCGTTTATATTGTGAAGGAGGCTTGCATATGTCTGATTTCGGTTTTTCACCTATGGGAGGAGACCCTTTTTTTAATACCATATCCACCCTTTTCCCCATTATTTTCATCATTATATTCGGAATAATCATCGCTGTATTCATCTCAAACGGAGTCAAATACGTTCAAAACAAGCGCTCGCCCCAAGAATCGGTTTTTGCCACCGTCGTATCCAAGCGCACATACGTAGAGCATCATTCCAGCCATCATGCGGACGATCACATGCACTCCTCTACATCGCGGACCCACTATTACATCACCCTGCAATTCGATAACGGAGGCCGTAAAGAGTATCTCGACGTCAAGAACCTGTACGGGCTCGTCGCCGAAGGCGATACCGGATATGCTCTTGTGCAGGGCGAATGGATTGTCGCCTTTGAGCGAAGTATGGAGAGAAGCCGGGAGAGAGCTTATTAGGATGACTATAACCGGATTGCGGGGCTAGCTGCCCCGCCTCCGATGATTTCGGGATCAAAGTGAGCTCAAGCGGATTGCGATCACTAAGGCAGGCTTACGAAAATCAATTGACCGGCAGCCCCTGAGCCTGGGCATAATTCCCCCAATGCGGCTTCCGGCCGTCGATATCGCGGTAGCCGTACTCGTCGGACAGGCTCCAGCTTGACCATACCCTTCCCGCTTTGGCAGCAGCCTGAGGATCGGCTGCGAGCGCGGCGATTCCTTGCGCCAGGAAATATGGCGTTTCCGATTCGGCATAATGCGGCTCTTGGGCGATGGCGTCCTGCCAATTTTCCTCTTCTACGCCGAAATGCTCCAGCATTTGCTCCGACCGCAGAAATCCCGGCGTTACCGCTAATGCAGTCACATGATAGGGGCGCAGCTCTTCGTTCATGGCGGCTGCCAAGTGGATCGGGGATATTTTGGCCAGGCTGTAATACAGATTGCCGCGATAGTTGTAGCTTATCCCATCTGTAACCTCAATGATGAGCCCCGACTGCCGTGCAACCATTAACGGCGCTCCATAGTAGCTCGTAATCATATGGCCTTTGACCGCCCGTTCCTGCATAAGCAGCCCCTTCGCCAAGGAGGACTCCCAGAAGGGAACGCCCCACTCGGTTAAATGCTCGCCGCCCCATAAATCATTCACAAGAATGTCCAACCGCCCCTCCTGCTCTGTGCGAACCTGCTCAAACAAGGCTTTCACTTCTTCTTCCACCGTATGGTCCGTCCGGACGGGGATTCCTTTGCCTCCGCAAGCCGAAACCAGTTCGGCCGTATCCTCGATCGTCTCGGAGCGCTGCAGATCGGATAGATTCCCGCGAACGCTTCGCCCTGTGCAGTATACGGTAGCCCCTGCTGCTCCCAGCGTCACCGCTATTGCTCGTCCAGCCCCTCTTGTCGCACCAGCCACGACGGCCACCTTGCCTTGCAAAGAATTTCGGTTTACGCTCGTCATTAAGCTGTCCAGCCTATCCCTCTCCAGTTTCGTATTCATGTTCAATCATTCCCTCCCGGTGATTTGTACGGTTTTCTTCTATAGGTTACCCCAGTATATATGACATCTTTTGTCTTATATCACGAACGAAGGAAATCTAAGCAAAAAAAGACCCTCTGACAGCATGATTTCCATGCCCGCGGGTCTCTCTTGGGTCGTGCTAATAATCTATTTATCAGGCTTATAAGCAACAGTTATTGTACGGTTTCCAGCGGCTTCAGATGAGCCTCGATCTGCTCGCGCTTCGCTTCCAGAAAAGGCGGAAGAGCAAGGGATTCGCCTAAATGCTCGATATCCTCATCTGTGTCAAAGCCCGGGCCATCCGTAGCGATCTCGAACAATATGCCGTTCGGTTCTCTAAAATACAGCGACCGGAAGTAGAAGCGGTCCACATAACCGGAGCTAGCGATTCTCGCCGCTTTCAGCTGGGTGACCCAGGCGCGCAGCTCCTCCTCATTCTCTACGCGGAAAGCCACGTGATGCACGCCGCCGCGGCCAAGGCGTTCCTTCGGCAGGTCATTCCGCTCTTCAATATGCACTTCAGCTCCTGTCCCGCCTTCTCCGGTCTCAAATACTTGAATATCCGGCTGCCCAGGAACGCTGGACGGGTATTGTCCTTTCTTCCGGAAGCCCATCAATGCGGTCAACACGGAAATCGTTAGCGCGGCATTCGCTACCGTTAATTGCACCGGACCCAGGCCCGTAATCCCGTACTCTGCAGGGACGGCGCTTTTTTCCCAAGGTATGCCGCCTTGAACGCCCTCATTGTGCTCGTCGGAAACGAGGATCAATCTTTGGCCTTCAAAATCGGTGAAAGCCAGCGTCGCTCTTCCTGCCCGCTCGGTAATGTCTCCATGCTCCACGCCATGCTCGTCCAGCCTTTTGCTCCAATAAGCCAATGCGGCATCGTTCGGCACTCGCAAGGAGATGGCCGAGATGCTGTCATTCCCGTCCCGGTTGCGGCCTGCCATTGGAATTTCGAAGAACGTCAGCTCCGTTCCCGGGTTACCCCTCCCATCACCATAGAATAAATGATATACAGAGACATCGTCCTGGTTCACGGTCTTCTTGACTAAACGCAGTCCCAGCACCTTCGTGTAAAATTCAAAGTTGTGCTGAGCATTCGCGGTAATGGCTGATACGTGGTGAATTCCTTTAAAATGCATCATTGATCCCTCCATGTTTGTAGATTGTGCATCTGAGCATGCTGGTATGATCTATTCTTGTTCCAGCGAAGCGTGCTGAACCTTCCGCAGCAAGGCAATGAGCTGCTTCTTCTCCTCCAGGTCAAGGCCATCGAAATGCGATGCCTGAAAATGCTCCTGTGCCGGAACAGCCTCGTTATACAGCTTGCGGCCTTGTTCGGTCAAAAACAAAGATTTCGTCTTCCAGGATTGCTTCCTTTCAATCCACCCCAGCTGTTCCATCTTCGAGAGCAGCTGCGTTATATTCCCTTTGGTAACGAGCAGCCTATCTGCCAGCTCCTGTTGGGTAAGGCCTTCATGCGAACCGATTTGCACCAGGCAATCAAACTGCGCCGCTGTTAAATCCCAAGCCTTCAAATGCTGGTTCGACGCCCGCAGACTCTGATTATATATTCGGGATAACCGATACCATATAAGCAGCCCCAGACGTTCCTCCTGACGATCCACATCCATTGGCCATCACCTCTTTTCAAAGTAACTGTTGTTGTATAGATGAAATAGAATCAAGGTATTGATTGGTGTGTCGGCTACGTTGTTGTTCTCTGTTGCTATTATCAGTTTATATCTAAACTGATGAGTTGTCAAACCCCTTTCCCTGTACAAAAATCGGAATGTATTTTATACAGCTAGTTATGCTCTTATATAAAAAAAACATGCGCTAAATGCAAAACATGCAGTTAGTTTGCCAGAATGGAGCGAATTCGCCGAAATAGCCTAAAACTAAATGTAGGTTTTGCAATTAGTTCCCACTAATAAGGCCAAAACCGATGAACTAACTGCAGGAAATACATCTAGTTACTTCTCCTGACCATCTGGGAACAGTCATCTCTTATTCCCTTGATCATGATCATGTTAAAAAGTGAACGGAATCTGAATAAACTAACACCTCAAAACAGCTTAAACTTCATAAGCTTGTGGTCGCCTTTGCGACGGGATTTCCGTCTTTTTTATGAACCTATAACATCCAAAAAATCGGGGTCCGCAGCGCCCTCAGGAACATTCTATGTATTCTCCCTACACCCATTTTAATAGTTCCGCTTATCTAAATGGATTTATAGTAGTTAGTTTTAGCGGCAAAGAAGAGATAGCAGATTTAAATGGATTTCATGTCCTTAGAAGAAGAAAAATGTCCATTATAGGCCGGATTCTTGATTTTAGGTGCATAATATCCATCTAATTCCCTGAAACATACGTTTAGAGAATAATTAGATACATGAATTCCATTTAGTCTGCGGCATGATGTGTGTATGAGCTCAGTGTGCGGAAGCTAGCAAAATCGATTCCACCGAATCGGAAAGCCATCTGAGAGAAAAGGGCCCCCCTCAGCCATCGATGATGACTTTGGGCAGCCCCTCCAAACAAATCGTGTATTATTCAATTCAAGCTTCTCTCCAGCCTCTAGTTATAGACATTAAATTCGTGGATCGACCACCAGTTCGAGGCTGCTCCGGTCTGCACGACCTTGATGTAGCGGGCCGTCTGCTGCCCGAAGCTGGCGGTGATAACCGCACCTGTGCCGCTGCCGCTCGCTACGGCCCCGCCCCAGTTCGTGCCGTCATTCGAGACGTAGATCTCGTAGCCGCGGGCATAATCATCGTTGCTGCCCGTCGAGTCCATAACGATTTTCTTAAACGTCTTCGAAGCTTTCATGTCGATGATGAGATATTGTCCTGGAGCCATGGCTGTCCCTGCGCTCCAGCGTGTGGACGGGTTGCCATCAAGCATATTCGCAGACACATCCCCGCTGGAAGGTACCGAGCTGGCCGTCCAGCCTGTCCGGCTGAGCGCCGTTTCGGTCCCGCCGCCGCTGCCCGTACCGGCAAACTCATTTACTGTCTGTCTCATTGCCCCAGCCGGAGAATTGGCATATACCCGGCCGCCGATATCGTTGATGACATGCGTAATTTCACTGCCCGGTACGCCATTCAGCCAAATCGTCGTCGCATGGTGGAGTTTCACGCCTGGTACATTCGGAACTTCGATCGCGCTTTTGGCCTTGACGGCTGCATCCCTGAAGTACGAATATACCCCAAGCCCCCAGGCTTCATGGTTCGTCACCGAATCCGCCACTTTGTAGGAGGCGTAACCGTTAACCGTGCCATTATGGCTCATCCATGAGGATTGGTTCGGCACATCGTAAGGGATTTCCGATTGATAAAAATAAGTGCGGCCGTTGTTGCCGTTCCAGAGCGTCTGATATTGATGATAATGCTCTACGAACAGCCCATATATCGTGACGTCATTCCCGTTAACGACCAGCCCGTTCTTCGTAACGTTCGTATTCCAGCCTACGCCGTCGCCATGGTCTCCGCGCCAGATCCAGAAATGATCGCCAATGACGTGGTTGCTGTTAATCTCCAGGCTGATGTCGGCCTTCCCAACGCCAGCCCCTCCCACTCTAAAGAACAGATCGTGGAGCGAGATCGGGTTAACCGCATGACTCTGCGAGCTGCCGCTCGGGCCAACCTGCAGCAAGGTAGGTGAATTGACAGGGCCGGCATCGAATAACAGCCCCGCTATTTTCACCCCGTCAACGTCAGCGACTTTCATCGCGGTAACGCCATTGTCCGGAATGAGCGTAGGCAGGCCGATCCCGAGAACGACCGTATTCGGATTGTTGATTTGAATCGTCTGATTCAAATGATACACGCCCGGAGTGAACAACAAATGCTTGCCTTGGCTCAGCGCCGCATTGATGCTTGCGGCCGTTGCGGTGCCAGGCTTGGCGATATAGAATCGGTCGATCGCAATCGAAGTGCCCGGCGTGGAGCCGTTAGCCCAGGTAGCGCCCTTCGTGTTCGTCTGCAGCGTTGGAACGAAAACTTGGTATTGCCCTGCATTGTTGATGTACAGATAAGGCTTCTCTCGTATGATTGGCGTTGTGTTGACGACCGTATACGGCGGATCAGGGAAATGGCCTGACGGCGGATTGCTGTCGCCTACAAACACCATATTCCAAACGCCGTTTGTCCATTCAGAGTACCGGCTGTTTCTGGAGAACCACTGCTGCTGGGAAGCGGGCACGATTTTACCGTCGATGATCGAATCGGCCAAATAGCCTCCGCTCGCCCAGCCTGCATTCCAATAAGGATCAAAGTCGAACAAGTCCATCGAACCAGCGATATGCACCCGTCTCATCGGCGCTGCCTGCGATACGGCCCACTGTGTCTTGCCATTGGAGGGCGTGATTTTGATATTCTCAATGGAGCGCCAGAAGTTCTGGGTCGCATTGGCATTAAACCACTGTGCATCCACATTGAACCCGCCGGTAATATTCACGTCATCCGGGTTCTGCCCGAGCCCCGCTACATGCGTATAAAAGCCCTCCCGAATGTTCACATTGTACGACCCGGGTTTGAACAGGAGCGCGTACCGCTCCGTGCCGAACTGATTCTGTTCCTGAATATTGTAAATTGAATTTGCCACGTTCTGAATATCCGCAGCTGCCATGGAAGGATCAAATACATACACATTCGGGCCAAAAATGGTCGAATTCGCCTGACTGATCGGCGTAGCCGCCTGAGAAACCCCCGGATTGACGGAGGATAAACCTAGAACAAGCGTTAAAGCTGCAATGACCGACATCATTTTCTTAGTCATAGTAAAGACGCCTCCTCATACCTCATTTTATCTTTACGTACTCCTGCTATTCGTTGTTGCAGCCCTCGTCCAGAAGCCCAACCACCTCCTTGGTTTCCTTAAACTCATCTCCCTTCAGTAAGCGCTTCCAAGTTAGCCGGCATCACCTCCCTTCCAGCCAGATATGAATGGATAACCTGCCGGATTGCTTTCATGGGTACGCGCAATAGCTTAGCAACCTCAGCCGCCGCAGCATCTGCCGCTCACAATTGAATACGCGCAGCGCATATCCCCCGCCCCGCCGAATCACGGACACGCTTTATGTGTGTGGGCGCGGTGCTCCTGTCTGTATTCTGTCGGTGTGGCGTTATATTTTCTGCGGAAGACCTGTGTAAAATGCTTAACGTCCTGGTAACCGATCCGTTCGGAAATATCGGCCAGCTTCAGCTGCGGGTTGAGCAGCAGTTGCTTCGCCTGCTCCATGCGCAGATGGATGACGTATTCCTTGAAGCCGTAACCTGTCTTCTGCTTAAATACTTGGCTGAAATAGACAGGGTTCAAATAGACAATCGAGGCTACCTTCTCCAGCGACAGGTCGGTATTGTAATAGGCCCGAATGTATTGGATCGCCACCTCGATAATCTCGTTGCCTCCAGTCGCGTAATATTCGAATTCATGGCTCGCCGAATCGTGATGCATTCTCTGCACCTCGCCGGGGACCTTGCTGAAATCATGCAGCATCCCGCTGTGCATAATTTGAAAGGGCACTCGCAAATATCGCTTTAAGTAACTGCGCAGCTCCTCAAGCAGACTCTCCAGCGATTTGTCTTCATCAACCGTGATTAGGCCGAGCAGGCTCTTGGCATCATAGGTTGTCACGAAGCCCCGTCCATACTGCGTCGTTAATTCGGACAGTACATTATCAATAATAAAATGCTCCAAATGAACGGCCCGGTCACTTTCCATCTTGACCATGATCAATTGAAACCGCGGGTGATTAGCGATTACAGCAGTCATATCCATCCCTCCAATGTCAAGACCGGAAGCCCAGCGCTGAAACATGGCTTCTCTCAGAAATTTCAAATTCGCCCGCAGCAGCTTCGATTCCCGCGCTTTTTCCGCTTCTTGATCGATAAGCTCCTTCAGCTTATCAATCATATCCCGCAGCAGATCTTTGCCGATCGGCTTAAGCAGGTAATCGACCGCCCCGAGCTTGATGGCTTCTTTGGCGTAATTGAATTCTGAATATGCGGAAATAATGACCCATTTTATGTGCGGATAGCCGCGCCTCGATAGCTGCATCAATTCCAGCCCCGTCATGCCCGGCATCAAAATATCGGTCAGCACCGCATCGATCGGATGGCTGCGCAGCAGTTGCACCGCCTCCTCCGGATTGGCAGCCAGATAAACATCATAATGCGGATAAGCTCTCTGAATGGTGCGCATGATCCCTTCCCGGATCACCGATTCGTCATCCACAATTAGAATTTTCATCCCTACGTCCTCCTTGTAGCGCTATCGGTATCGGTACGATAATGGTTACCGTCGTCCCTTCGCCCTGCCGGCTCTCCACGCTTAATCCATAGTTCTCGCCGAACATCATGCCGATTCTGGCATGCACATTATGCAGCCCGATTCCCCGCCGCGGCCGGCTTACCGGTTCGAGGGCCAAGCTTGGCCGTTTACGCAAATTCGCCTGAATCTGGTCAAGCGTAGCTTCATCCATGCCCAGGCCGTCATCGATGATTTTGATATGCAGCTGATGGTAGTGCCGCTCTGCATGCACCTGGAGCTTACACGGAGTGCCAAGTGGTTCCAGACCGTATTTCACCGCATTTTCGATGATTGGCTGAATGGTCATTTTCGGCAGCACAACGTCGAGCCAGTTCTCATCCACATCGATTTCCGTCTGCACACGGTCATTGAGACGGCTCCCGATAATCGTCAAATAGTGGCGAATTTGCTCCAGCTCCTGCCGCAGCGTCGTCTGGGAGGCCTCCTCCCAATTGCTGCTGTAGCGGAACATCTGCGACAGGGACAAAATGACGCGGCTCAGCCTTTCATTGCCCTTCTCATCAAGCATCCAGTAAATCATGTCCAGCGTGTTGTATAGAAAATGCGGATTCACCTGCGACTGCAGCGCCTGCAGCTGGGCGTTCTTCTCGCTGACCGAGGACAGCTTGATCCGCTTGATCAGCTCATCCATACGCTGCACCATCCGGTTGAAGGAGGAGACCAGGCTGTTGATTTCCTCGAACGAATTGACGTTCACGGAGCCACTGAAATTGCCCAGCTCTACTTTTTTCATTTCCCGTATGAGCAGCTTGAGCGGAGATGCAATCGTCCTGGACACAATGGAGGCCAGCATTGTAGAGACGATAATCAGAGCCAATACGACGACGAACAAGTACAGGCGGGTCTGGTTGATTTCCGAGTTGAAATCGCTTTTGGGTGTAATCCCGTATATCGTCCAATCGGCGAGCGCCGTACTGGCGGCTACGATCAGCTGGTCAGAGGTGTCATCCACAATAATGGCCTGATCCTGCGACGGTTTGGGCAGCTGAGAGAATCCCGTCGCGCCTGCCCCCTGCTGTCCTTTGCTGGCAATAAGCTGATCATCCATCCCCGTAATGAACACCCGGGTGCCGGGACTGATGCTCACGTTAGACAGCGCTTCGGTAATCGGGGCAGGATCGGTCTCGATCACAATCACGCCGATGGATTTGTAATCCATCAAGTCATAGAGCTGCCGCCCGAATACGAAGACCGTATCCTGCTGCATTGTATTTATGGGGGAGCCGGAGTACAGCCCAAGCCAGACCATGTTGCCCTTGGACGCTTGTAATTTGCTGTACCAATCGGTCTGCGCATAATTGATATCGATGACGCCCGCAAACTGCTTTTCGTAGCTGTATACTTTGCCGCCGTTCGTAATGATGTGGATGCCTACGATTTCCTTCCGGGAATAGAAGGCCGCCCCGATAATGTTCGTAATGGAGCGCTCGTTGATGACCGATACGGCCGGATTGCTGGACGTCTCCTGCAGCAGGCGCGTGAGTTCATAGTTGCCGTTCAGCGATTTGGTGACGCTGTTATAACCCTCAAGCATCAGATCGAACAACCCGGCAGTTTGCGAAATATTCTTCTCCGCAATGTCGCTGATTTTCGAATGGATAATCGCGAGTGCGCGCGTATAGTACAGGAAGCTGACCAAAATAAGGATCACGGTCATACATGTAAGGAAAAGCAGAAAAAGACGGCTATGGATAGATCGGAATCCTCGCGCCAATGATGTCGTCCCCTTTCATTCGCTGCAATAGTTTTTCCAGTTTATCACAGCATCCGCTTTTCAAATTCAGCCCTTAACGGCACCAGCTACCATGCCCTGGGTAATTTTATCCGCTAGCATAAAATAGATGACGATGACAGGAAGCGCGCCGAGCACGAGAAAAGCCCCGATCGCCCCATAATTAACCGAATACTGGCTGACGAAGCTGTTCACGCCAAACGGCAGTGTTTTTAGCGATTCGGCGGAAATGAATGTGGCGGCCAGAATGTATTCGTTCCAAATGTTGATAAACGTCAGAATGCATACCGTCATGATTGGCGGCACGGAAACCGGCAGCAAAATGTTGAGATATACGCGGAACACGCTGGCCCCGTCCATAATCGCCGACTCTTCGATTTCATGCGGGATCGTCCTCATGAATCCGTTCAGGATGAACACGGAAATCGGCGTCGAAAAAGCGATGTATGGAAAGATGATCGATAAATGCGTGTTGAGTATATGCATGTTTTTGAAAATAAGCATCAGCGGCAGCAGTGTAGCCTGCATCGGAATCATCATGCCGACCAGAAAGACAAGCATGACCGCCTGGCCGTATTTCCAGCGGAAACGGCTGATCGCAAAGGCGGCGAGCGAGCTGAGAAGGATCACGCTGATCATCGTGATTGAAGTGACGAAGAAGCTGTTCCATAGATAGCGGAAATACCTCCCGCCGGCCAGAGCCGAGCTGTAATTGATCCACTGCGGTGAACCAGGGAGAGCGAAGAAGCTGCCGGACAATATTTCCTCATTGCTTTTGAAGGAGTACAGCAGCAGCCAGAGCAGCGGGTATACCTGTGTCACGACGAGCAGCGAGAGGAATGCGATAACGATTCCTTTCGTAACAGAAAATCGGTTGCGTCTCGGTACGGAGGTTTCGTTCCGAACGGCCAGGGCACCCGGTGTATTCATTTCGATGTTCCTCCTTTACGAGAACCGTTTCTCTAGTGAATTGAAAACGAGGTTGATGATCAGCGTGGCGATCAGGCAAACTGCGACGAGAAATGCGGCAATCGCGCTGCCGTACCCGTATTTCATCGATAAAAATGACATATTGTACATATGGGTAGAAATCACATCGGTGGCATGGGCCGGACCCCCGGCCGTCATGACCATGACCATATCGAACGCCTGAAGCGAGCCGATGAAGGCCAGCACGATGGATATTTTAAAAATCGGGATAATGAGCGGGAACGTGATGTGGCGGTCGGCCTTGAAGCCTTCGGCGCCGTCGATCCGCGCTGCCTCGTAAAGCTCGCCCGGAATATTGGATATTCCCGTAAACTGAATCAGGGTATGATACCCGAGGTACTGCCATAGAGCGACAAAATAAAGAGCATACATGGCGACCGCCGGATCGGTCAGCCAAGGCCTTGTCCACGATTCCAGCCCTGCGGCGATCAGAACCTGATTCAGCATGCCGCCCATGGAGGCCGGGTTGTAAATGGTCTTCCACAGCTGGCCGACGACAACGACGGACAGGATGACCGGCAGAAAATAGCTCGACACCAGAAAATTGGGCCGTTTGATGAATCTCCGCAGCAAAATAGCGACGAGCAAAGCCAGCGGAATTTCCGCCATGGAGAACACGGCGAACATCAGCGTCCTCCGTACGGATGGCCAAAATACGGGATCATTAAAAAATAAATTGCTGAAATTCTTCAATCCAACAAATGTCGCCTCGCCGATTCCGTTCCAATCCAGCAGCCCGCTATACAGCGAGACGAGAATCGGGATGAACACCATGCTGCAATAAATGAGCAGGCAAGGCAGTACGAACAGGGTAATCGTAAGGCGGGAAACCTTAAGAACATTCATGCCGCATCCCCTCCTTTTTCCAGCCGATATGATTTAGCGTCAAGAGAGATGACAAAGGGAACAGCAAGTGTTCCCTTTCAATTATTAATGGTATTAATTATTGTTTGCCTCATACGCCGTCTGATGCTCTTTGGCCACCTCGGCAGAATCCTTATTCTGTACGAACAGGTTCTGGATGCTGCTCAAGTGAGCTTGCGCCGTGCCCGGATTCATCGTATTGTCGAACGCCAGATCGCCGCCTTTAACTTCTTTGAACAGATCAAGCACTTCCATGGCCATATCGGAATATCCGGCGGCCTTAAAGTCCCCCTCTACAATCTGCCCGATGCCCACCGCGCCTTTCGCTTCAAACGTCTCTTTCGGGAAATTCAGCATGAAGTAGTTCAGGAAATCCTTCGTCTCCTGCAAATGCTTGCTGTCGGCCGAGATCGCGAACGCGCTGCCCGGTGCCAGCATGAATTCGTTCGGATCGCCTTTGCCGTTGATCGTCGGGAATTTGAATACGCCGACTTTGCCATCTACAGATGATGTTTCAATTCCGCCCGTTGCCCAGGACCCCATATAGTACATGGCTGTCTTGCCTGTCTTGAATAAATTCTCCCCGGCATTGTAATCGAAGGAGGTAGCTCCTTCCTGGAACGCGCCTGCCGCGACCAGGCTCTGGAATGCGTCGACAGCTTCAATGAACGCCGGATCCTCGAAGGTCTTCTTATTCTCCAGCACATCGCTCAGGAAGCCCGGCCCGTTCGTGCGCAAGAGCATGTTCATGAACAGGAATGATCCCGTCCATGTGTCCTTCTCGCCGATGGCAATCGGCGTAATCCCCTTCGACTTAAGCGCTTTCACTACTTCGAGCATTTCT
Source organism: Paenibacillus sp. FSL W8-0186 (assembly GCF_037969765.1). Lineage (NCBI taxonomy): Bacteria > Bacillati > Bacillota > Bacilli > Caryophanales > Paenibacillaceae > Paenibacillus > Paenibacillus sp. FSL W8-0186. The sequence continues at coordinate 4,784,108 of NZ_CP150207.1, forward strand.
TCGAATGTCCCCGGCACCTCAACCCCCGCTTGTTCAAACAGCTCCTTATTGTAATACACAACCCCAATGTTGTTTCCGTCCGGCAATGCATAAATGCTGCCGTCAAAGCTGTACCAGTCGAGCAAGCCCTCCTGGAACGTATCCTTGAGCCCGTTCACTTCGAGCATATCATTGAGCGGGGCAAACAGATTCGCTTCCACAAAAGGCTTCATTTGCGCCGCAGGATTGACCACGGTAATGTCCGGAACCTCTTTGGAGGCAGCCTGCGTCTTCAGCTTCAATTTCTGCTGGTCCGTGTTAAGCGAATCGAGCTCGATCTTGATATTCGGATTTTCTGCTTCGTATTGCTTTACGAGCTTATTCATGATCTGATGCTTAGGATCGGTGGGATCTGGAAAAATATTTTGAAATGTAATCGTGATTTTTTTATCCGGAGCTTTAGCCTCCGCCCCGCCTGTCTCGATGCTGCCCGCATTGCCTTGGGTTTCTTTGGCTCCGCCCCCGCAGGCCGCAAGGCCAAGCAGCAAGGTCGATGCCAGCGCAAGGCTTATCATTTTAAATATTTTTGTCTTTGACACTTTATTCCCCCCCTTGTTATTTATATCCCTCATTATGAGCGGCAACCTTTCGTTTGGGGAGGTGCGATATTTAGGAATGAGGTTTGATTTTTTCGGAATTATCCTGCAACTGCAAAAAAAATCTGCCTCCCATTGGTTTGGGAAGGCAGATTTCACTCGCCAGCCTAGCTACTCAGTCACAAAGCCGTGTATGAGCGCAGGTGCTGTCGCCTGCTCGGCAATCGTAATATTCGCATAAATTTTCTCGATGACTTCTTCGACGTTTTCGCGGTTGGCATGAATCGTCACCAGGGACTCGCCAGCCGCCACCTTATCGCCGATTTTCTTGTTGAGCATCAGGCCAACTGCCAGATCGATTTCCGACTCCTTCGTCGCCCGGCCCGCTCCGAGGAGCATGGCCGCAGTGCCGATCTCGTCAGCGACGATGGAGGCGACAACGCCGTCTTTCTTCGCCGGCACTTCAATCCGGTATGCAGCCGTTGGCAGCTTCTCAGGATCATCGACGATCGAAGCGTCTCCGCCCTGATTTGCAATGAATTCCTTGAATTTCTCCAGCGCTTTCCCGCTGCGGATAACCTCCCGCAGCTTCTCCTCCGCTTCCTCCAGCGAAGCTGCCTTGCCTGCCAGGAAGACCATCTGGCGGCCAAGGGCCAGGCAGAGCTCCTCCAAGTCTTTCGGCCCGGTGCCGCGCAAGGTGTCGATCGCCTCACGGACCTCCAAGGCATTGCCGATTGCCTTACCTAGCGGCTGGCTCATGTCGGAAATGACCGCCATAGTTCTGCGGCCAACATTGTTGCCGATGCTGACCATGGCATGCGCAAGCTCCTTGGCGTCCTCTACGGTCTTCATAAAGGCGCCCGCACCCGTCTTCACGTCCAGGACGATCGCATCCGAACCGGAGGCGATTTTCTTGCTCATAATCGAGCTGGCGATCAGCGGAATTGAATCGACTGTAGCCGTCACATCCCGCAGCGCGTAAAGCTTCTTATCCGCCGGCGTCAAGTTGCCGCTCTGGCCGACGACCGCGATTTTATGCTCGTTGACGAGCTTCACGAACTCCTCCTTGGCCAGTTCGACATGGAAGCCCGGAATCGCCTCCAGCTTGTCGGTCGTGCCGCCCGTATGGCCCAGCCCCCGTCCCGACATTTTGGCTACGGGGATATCCAGCGCAGCGACCAGCGGTGCAAGAATTAGCGTCGTCGTATCGCCAACTCCCCCGGTGGAATGCTTGTCTACCTTCACTCCTTCGATCGCCGACAGGTCGATCATATCGCCGGAATGGGCCATCGCCATCGTTAAGTCGGCCCGTTCGCGCTCGCTCATATCCTTGAAATAGATCGCCATGGCTAGCGCGCTTACCTGATAATCAGGAATTTCGCCTCGCGTATAACCTTCGATAATGAAATTGATTTCCTCGGTCGTAAGCTCGTGCCCGTCGCGTTTCTTCTCAATCAAATCCACCATTCTCATCGCAGATTCTCCCTCACTCTGATCTGATTAGCTGCTCTTGCACAGCGTTTGCGCGTCCCATAACCTGACTTCCATCCAGCAATCCGAGCTTCCTTATCGCCGAAAACTGCAAAAACGAAAGAAAACTACAATGAAACCGCAGTCTCCAGAGCAACCTCCATCATGTCATGGAATGTCGTCTGGCGCTCTTCGGCCGTCGTCTCTTCTCCGGTGATCAAATGATCGCTTACGGTAAGAATGGTGAGCGCGTTCACGCCGAACTTGGCTGCGATCGTATAAAGCGCCGTCGTCTCCATTTCCACGCCGAGCACCCCGTGTTCCATCAGCTTCTTGACGACAGACTTGTCGTCGCGGTAGAACACATCGGAGGTAAAGACATTGCCGACGTGCATGTTCAGCCCTTTGGCTGCTCCGCGTTCATAGGCGGCCTTAAGCAGTTGAAAGCTGGCAATCGGCGAGTAATCATAACCGCCGAAGGTGTGCCGGTTTACGCTGGAATCCGTGCACGCCGCCTGGGCGAGAATGACCTCCCGTACATGAACATGCTCCTGCATCGCCCCGCAAGTACCTACGCGCATCAGGTTTTTTACCCCATATTCCTGAATCAGCTCATGAACGTATATTCCAATGGATGGAATCCCCATTCCGGTGCCCTGCACGGACACCCGCTTGCCTTGGTAGGTCCCTGTAAACCCAAGCATTCCGCGCACTTCGTTATAACAAGTCACGTCGCTTAAATAGGTTTCGGCAATATACTTTGCCCGCAGCGGATCGCCCGGCAGCAAAATCGTATCCGCAACGTCTCCTTGCTTAGCTGCGATGTGTACACTCATCACGGCTTCCTCCTCTATTGTTATTTCAAATCAGCCAGAAAGCTTACTCCATGCTCCGGCATTTTTACCCCAAAGTTATCCGCCACAGTTGCCCCAATATCCGCAAAGGTCTTGCGCAGCGGCAGCTCTTGTCCTTCTCCGGCAAAAGACTTCGAATACACCAGCAGCGGCACGTATTCGCGTGTATGATCCGTTCCCTTATAGGTCGGATCGTTGCCGTGATCCGCCGTAATAATCAGCAGGTCGTCGTCCTGCAGCAGCTCAAACACCTCAGGCAAGCGGGCATCGTATTCCTCAAGCGCCTGGCCGTAGCCCTTAGGATTGCGCCGATGACCATAGACGGCATCGAAGTCCACCAGGTTTATAAAGGATAGCCCGCTAAATGGCGTCTTGATCGTCTCGACCAATTTATCCATGCCATCCATATTGGACACCGTACGCACCGCCTTGGTCACCCCTTCTCCGTCGTATATATCGGAGATCTTGCCGAGGGCGATCACGTCGAAGCCCGCGTCCTTCAGCTCGTTCATCGTCGTGCGGCCGAACGGCTTGAGCGCATAGTCGTGCCGGTTCGATGTTCGCGTGAAATTTCCCGGCTCGCCAACAAACGGACGGGCGATAATCCGGCCAAGCATGTAAGGATCGTCTAAAGTGATTTCGCGGCAGAACTCGCAAATTTCGTACAGCTCCTTCAGCGGCACTACCTCTTCATGAGCGGCGATTTGCAGCACGGAATCGGCGGAAGTATAGATGATTAGCGCGCCCGTCTTCATATGCTCTTCGCCCAGTTCATCGATGATTTCCGTCCCGCTGGCCGGCTTGTTGCCAATGACCTTGCGGCCCGTCTTCTCTTCGATGCGGCGAATGAGCTCCTCCGGGAAACCATCCGGGAAGACGCGAAACGGCGTATCAATATACAGCCCCATAATTTCCCAGTGCCCAGTCATCGTATCTTTGCCTCGCGAGGCCTCCTGCATCTTGGTATAGTAGGCCAGCGGTTTATCCGCCTCAGGTACTCCCTTGACCGGCTTGATATTGGACAAGCCAAGCTTCGCCATGTTCGGCATGTTAAGCCCGCCGCAGGCCTCGGCGATATGCCCAAACGTATCCGCGCCCACGTCGTCGAATTCGGCCGCATCCGGCGCTTCACCGATCCCGACGGAGTCCAGTACGATCAAATGGATTCTCTTGAATTTTGCCATGCTCCCTCACTGCTTCCTTTCTGCGCTATGAGCGTTGATCATCTATTATCGATTGCTGCGGAGGATGCGCCGGTTAATAAGCGCTGCTGCCCTGCTCGCCCTTCACGATCTGCACCCCTGAGCTTGCGCCGATACGGGTCGCGCCGGCCTCAATCATCCGTTTGACATCTTCCAGGCTGCGGACTCCGCCAGAGGCCTTTACGCCTACGTCTGGACCTACGGTCCGGCGCATCAAGGCGATATCCTCGACTGTCGCTCCTCCGCCTTGGAAACCGGTGGATGTTTTCACGAAGTCAGCGCCGGCCTGCACAGCCAGTCTGCATGCTGTTACCTTTTCCTCATCCGATAGGAGAGATGTCTCTATAATAACTTTAACCAAAGCCTTGCCCGCAGCCGCATCAACGACGGCCTGAATATCGCGAAGAACGGTGTTGTCATCCCCGGACTTCAGCGCCCCGATATTGATGACCATATCGACCTCAGTTGCGCCGCTGTCAATCGCATCGGCCGTCTCGTAAGCCTTCGTCTTCGACGTGGAGGCGCCAAGCGGGAAGCCGATGACGGTGCACACCTTTACCTTCGTACCTGCAAGCTGTTCGGCGGAATAGGCTACCCACGCCGGATTCACGCACACGGAAGCGAATCCGTACTCCTTCGCATCTTCGGTCAGTTTCTTGATATCTTCTGTCGTCGCGTCAGACCGCAGCAGCGTATGATCGATCATGCCAGCTATACTCATAATTACGCTCTCCTCTATCGTTTGTATTCATGCCATAAATGATGCACGTCTGAACAATCTTATACTGTCTTATATCCAATCTTAACACCCGTGTGAACAAATGTATATCTGCGGTGAAATTATGTTCAACCTGTTCTTCTTATTATTCCCGCTATGCCAACAATATTCGGGGGAGCAGCCATTTCGGTTGCACCAGTTCATTCAGCTAACTCGTCCAACGCGGCTATGCCAGCCTCATCGGCATCCTTAATCGTCCTCTAACAATGCTTGCGCCGTAAATTGATCGGTCACCAGAATATTCGGGTACTTGCCATTGAGCGCTGCCCGGATGGCAGTCAGCTTGCGCTGCCCGCCTGCTACAAGGATAGACTTCTCCTTCCGGCGCAGGTCGGACAAATCAATGCCTACAGTTCGGTTGTTGATGTCATCGCTGACAATGTTTCCTTCCGCATCAAAAAAGCGGGAGCAAATATCCCCAGCACCCCGGTGCCGTAACAGTCTCTGCTCTTCCTCACTGAAATAGCCAAGCCGGAACAGCAGGGCATCCTCCTGAATCGTCCCTACCGTGAAAACTGCAATATTCGCCTGCTTCCCGAGCTGGATGATCCGCTGGATATGCCGATCCTCCTCGACCAATTGCTTGAGGGGAATGCTGTCGAAAATGACGGGCAGCGGCAGGTAACGCGCCACGGTACCATATGCCTCGGCAAACAATTGAACCGTCTCCGCTGCATACGTGTTAGTACGGGAGTGGCTGACGCCTCCTTTAAGCTGCACAACCTCGACGCCGCGCAGCTGCTTGGGCCGCAAATGGAGCGCCACTTTATGCATGGTCGTTCCCCAGGTCACACCGATGATGTCCGCATCCTTCACCGTTTCGTACAAATAGTCGGCTGCCTTCCTGCTAATATGCTCCTGAATTTCCTGATACTCGTTCTGCGGCGAATGGCAAACCAGCACCTTGTCGATACCGTATTTCTTTTTGACGCGGTCAGCCAGCGCATTCAAATCCTCTATAGGATCGACGATGCTAATGCGAACGTACCCCTGCTCCTTCGCATGCTGGAGCAAACGGGATACCGTGGGGCGGGATACGCCAAGCCGTTCCGCGATTTCCTGCTGGCTGTAATCTGAAAAATAGTACAGTCTGGCCGCCTCGATACTCAGGCTACGCTTGTCTTTTTCCATATATGCATCCTACTTTGACGTTAATTAATGGCAATGCCATTGCTTTCCAACCATTATAGTGCCTTCCTGGTTCCCTTGCCAGCAGCCGTTGCTGGATTTCGGCTTGGCTTCAGCGACGGCGCCGAGGCGCCCCAAATCGCGGAACGAAACGCAATACCCGCCAGACCAATCAATGCGGTGACTGCGCCAATGAGCATAAAGGCCGCGCCGGCTTGGATCAGCTTGATCAGGACGCCGCCAATCAAAGGCGCAGCCAGCATCACCAGGCTGACGATCGTGTTCTGAATGCCGAATACCCGGCCGATCATCTGCTCGGAGGTCTCTTTTTGCAGAATATAATTTTGCGTTACCATATACATGCCGTTGCCGATGCCGATCAGCGCACCGAGTCCGAGAAGCAGCAGAACGCCGCTCCCCGGCGGACACAGCCCCAGAAGGGCGATCCCGGTCCCGATCAGCACATAGCCCCCGCCGAGTCCCCAGCCGTAGCCGATGCGATTCAACCGGTTAAGAACGACAATCACGGCCACGGCCCCCGCTCCGATCGCAGACACCAGCCAACCGATCAGTGATTCATTCGCGGAATCGATCGCACGCAGCAGCGTCGGGAACTGATAATCGATCATCAGCAGTGCGGTCAAGCCGACAAAGCCGAACATCATCGTATACAGCACTTTTTTAGCCTGAAAAAGATACAGCCAGCCTTCGCGCCAATTTTGGAGAAAATCATCCCAGGCCCTCCCCCGTCCGGAATCCGTCCTCTGCAGCGGCTCCTCTGCAGGATGGGAGGCTGGAAGCGCGCGCAGCGGGAGCAGCAGTACGGCCGACAGCAGCCTTGCTCCGGCATTAAGTATAATGCACGCCTGAGGCGACAGCGCTGTCAGCGTCATCGCGCCAAGCAGCGGGCCGGCCACCTTCGAGGACTGGTTCACCAGACCGTTGCAGGATGTCGCCTGAAACAGCAGAGCCGGCGGCACGACTTGCCGTGTCAACGCCTGCTGGGCAGGCACGTGGAACACGCCGCAGGCCGCCCGCAGCGCCAGCAGCGGGAGCAGCCAGGCCATGTTGGGCGCAGCCAGAATGCATAGCGTCAGCACCACGGTAATGAGGTCGCAGACCATCATGAGCCGCGCTTTGCGCACCCGGTCCGCGACCGTTCCGGCGAAGGAGCCGAGCAGCACCGCCGGCAGCGCCATCGTCACCGGGATAAGAGCCAGCAGCACCGGGTCCACGCCCCACCGGTAAGCGACGAGCACCTGTATGGCGAGCGCGTCGAACCAATCGCCAAAGGAGGCAAGCGCATAAGCTCCAAACATATGCCTGAAGCTGCGTATCGATAGGAGGGAGGAGCGTTCTTTTGGTGTCATAGGGTAATCTGTCCTTTCATATCTCTAGATACCCTTATCCTATCCCGCGATTGTCAGAGAATGATCAGACGGCCTGGGCCACGGCTGCAGGCAGCTATGATAGAGATAATGCTCTGCCAATGACGGCTTCCATCTCCTGCTTATATTTCGATAGTCCTAGCTCTTCATCCAAAGAATCATAAAGCGACGCATATTTGTGCCGCATGTCCAGGCCAGGATGCTTCCGGTCGATATATCGCAGTATTTGGCAGAGCGAAATGATTCGAAGCGGGACGTTCAGCGACATCTCCAGCACATCCAGACCTTCATCAAACTTTTGCTCCGCATCCTTTCCCCGGCCGCGTGCCAAATCCAAAAGCCCCTGAACGATGCGAAAACGTCCGATTTCCCGCAAATACGGCATATCCTCGAGCAAGCGGGCCAATCGTTCCGCCACCTTGTCTGCTTCCTCAAGCTCTCCGGCCAGCACGTAAACATATATTTCCATAATCGCTACCGGCATGACAAATCCGCTGAGCCCATCAGTCTCAACCGTCTTCCTCGTCTCTGCGAACCGCTTCATAGCCTCCACTTCAAGTCCGGCATCCGCATACACCTCAAGGATGTTAAGAATACGCATTTCGCGATGCTCCTCCGGAGATAGGGCGTGCCGGGAAATGGCCTGTTCACAATAGCGCAGTATTTGCTCCGGCTCGGGATTCGTCCCTCGGTATAAAATCAGCAGCCAGTACAGCCGGGTTTGCAGCGGCAGGCCGTCCGCTTCCAGGAACCAGGCGACATCGCCTTGTATGAATTTCAGATAAACGACGTAGAACGGATCCAGCTCGAAGCCGAGTATGTCCTGCTGCGTAGCCAGCGCCAGCATCGATTTGCCTTGACCGAACAGGTGGTATTTCTTGAAAATATCCCGCACCGAGGAATTAACCTCGCGATCGCCGACCGACGGATTCATTATGGATTTCGGTTCCCCGACGGTCAGGCCGTATCCGTATCCCCGCACAGTATTGATGCGAATATGCGCCCAGGGAGACAACTTCTTCCTTAGGCGGTAAATATGATCATCCACTGTCCGCTCTACCGGAAATTCCATCGTCCACACCCGATCAAGGAGCTGATCACGCGTAAAAGCCCTGTCGCGGTGACGATACAGAAATTGCAGCAGCGCGAACTCCTTCGCCAGCAGCGTGATGCTCTCGGCGCCCCATTTTACTTTGTAGCCGGAAGGATCGAATGTCAGTCTCTCCATAACTACCCCTTCTCCAAATGTCTTATTAGATTTATCATAATCGATCACCGCCCTCCTGAGAAATGAAAAGCGTGCAATCGATCTGGGTGCAAAATAAAAATCCCCGAAGGAGGCAGTCAATATTGCTTTAGGCTGCCCCTCAGGGGATGATTTACGATGTTTTATTATGTTATAACATGGCAGGCGTACGCTTTCTCTTCTGTGGAAAATCGGGCAGCTCGTTTACAGAGACGACTTCATCCGTCTTCTTCTCCGGCTGCTTCCAATACTGTTCATTACCGGGAAGGTCGTCGAACCAGGACGCATCCTTCGGACAATCGAGGATCATCAATTTGCCGTAATCCCCGTCGCGGGACTGGTGGTATTTCAAGTAAGCCTTACCGTTTTCGATCGCGAGAATTTCGATCTTGCCGGACGTATGGCTCATCGACAGCCTGACCCTTTTGCCCAGACCAGATGTTCGCGCCTTCGCCTCCTCGACGATGCGGTAGACCTCTTCCAGGGAAAGGACAAAATCCCGGTTCCCCGCTACTGGCCTGTTCACGAAGAAGTAGTAAGGCGTAACCCCTGCCCAGGACAGCTTATCCAGCAGCTCGCCAAGCACTACAGGGTCATCGTTGATGCCTTTTAGCACCGGAGTCTGATTGACTACGATCGCGCCAGCCTCATGCAGTGCCTGGAAGCCGCGTCTCGCTTCCGCCGTAATTTCGCGCGGATGGTTAATATGAGCCATGACGTAAATGCGCTGCTCCGGCGTGGAATAGGTGCGGATCACATCGAGCAGTTCCTCGTCCTCGTAAATGCGCATCGGATTAAATACAGGAATCTTGGAGCCAAGACGAATGATCTTAACATGCTCGATTTCACGCAGCTGGGCCAGAATTCCCCGCAGCTTTTCCGTAGCCAGAATGAGGCTGTCCCCGCCGGTCAACAGGACGTTGTTGATTTCGGGATGCTTGGCGATATAATCGATCCCCGGCTGCACATCGGACATGGCCTCCTTCACGTCATTGCGGAACAAACGCTTGCGGAAGCAATATCGGCAGTACGCGCCGCATACCTCCGACACGATCAGCAGAGCTGTCGTCGTATACTTGTGCTGACAGCCCGGCACGACATAGTTGGTATCCTCGTCGGACGCATCCCAGCGGCCGTATTCCTCAAGCTCCCCTTCATTCGGGATAACCAGCTTACGAATCGGATCCTGGGGATCGTTCCAGTCGATCAGGTTCAAATAATAATCGTTCACCCGAAATACGAACTTCTCCGTAATCGGTTTCAAACGCGCCCGCTCTTCCTCCGGAATCATTGTCAGTCTGTCCAGATTCGTAATGTACTTCGTTTTCGCCTTTGTCATTTGTACATCCTCCTTCCTAGTAATCAACAAAAAAAGACCCCAAACCGGGGGTCTAGACACAGCTGCGCCAGCAAGGGTCAGAAGACAAAAATAGACCCCAAAACAGGGTCTAAAGAGACGTAATTAGTGATTTAAAACAGACCCATCCACTGCTGACGAGGTTAGCTGACGGACTCGGGTAAGATGGTACCCTACACCTCATAGGAATGAGTGATTCGCCCCAAGAAAAAAACTGGTTCCCCCGCTTTCCCGGCTATCACCAAGAAACTAAGCGTGTGTCTATGATACGGTGTACGGCAAAGATTGTCAACCTTAGGGCAAATAACAAGAGATTTGGAATAATTATAATATTCTTAAAATTTGACGTTTAATGTCATTTTCTGTCATCCGCCCTGTCATGGTCCGTTCTGGGTCAAGCTTTTGGCGAGGCGGCTCATACTGCGCCGTTATTTCATAAGTCGCCAGCTCGGAGGCAATGATTGGGCTGTCTTCCGGCTTAAGCTCCCTGACTTTACTATGCAGCGTTCGCGCAGCTCTGCTCGTTGACCATTTGTCAAAATACCGCCGATCCTCCCATGTCGTGCAAACCTGCAGCTCGTCGCATTCCCGGCTGTTATCCTTGATCAGCACTTCCATGAGCAGGAAGCCCTCAAAAGCATGAACCGGTAAAGGCGTCCTGAAGCGAGACAATACTTCATTTACCCTGCCTTTTCGAACCCGGATCGTTTGGATGGCCTTCATCATCACCATCATTTTCCGACCACTTCTTTCGATAGAAATGAACTTAAATACTCATAGACGAAAATGGCGGCATTCCCCCCGGCCTCAGCGTGGCGAATCAGCGATATACCGTGCGGGCCCTTGGCATAGACGGTCTCGGGGTGATTTTCGATGATCGCTTTAACAACGTTCAGCTCTCCAAGCATAGCCGCAGCAAAAATATCCATCCGTGCCCCGTGCGCCAGCAGCAGTCTTGCAATGCTGAAATTCCCGGTATGCGACGCGGCGCCGAGGGCGCTCTCCCAATCGCCGCTCCCCCAGTCGATGACCCCATGAACGAGCGCGGGCTCCTGCTTGAGCAGCCTTGCCACCTCATCATAATCGCCATGCGCCGCTACAATAAATTCACGTACCAGCTCATGATTTAAAGGCCCTCTTGGCATATATACCCCTCCTTGCCCGTTCTGTCCGAACCTCTCGCTCTCTGTATCTGTTCATCACTTTCCCGTTGCCGCTCGCCCTCTCTTCGGCACATCGCCGCACTGACAATGAGAAGCCATGATATATATACCAATGATGCTTGGTTCATCTTTCATTCCTCCGCCCTGCGTAATTGATAACCATTCTCAATAGTTGATCAATTACATTTTATTGATAATGATTCTCATTGTCAATAAAAGAGGACGGAATCTTTTCCTCCAATAAACTAAACTACGGATTTATGACTAGATGGTCAGGATCGGGTAACTAGATGTAATTCATGCAGTTAGTTCAGCGGTTTTGGCCGTGTTAGCGGGAACTAACTGTAAATCCTACATTTAGATTTGAGCTATTTCGGCGAATTTGCTCCATTCTGGCAAACTAATGTTTTGCATTTAGCACATGGTTTTTGGATAAATCAGCGTAACTAGCTGTATAAAATACATTTAGTTTTAAATTTTCAATAATTTCAATAATTCCAATAAATGGTTACTTGAGATTCTGGAAGGCAAAGAAAGGTATACGGGTACAAGTTACTTGCCCCGTGGAACAACCAGAACTTTATCTTAAGAAAGTGCACGTCCTATCGTTTGTGTAAAAGAGCTTGGTATCCTCCCGAAACAACGTTAAACTTCGCAGCCTGTACCATGTACCCCACTATTCAACCCAAAAAAAGATCAGCCTGAATTTTATATCAAGCTGATCCTTACGCGTCAGAATGCTGTATTATTGGGCCGAAATTGAGGTTGGAATAGGAAAGGACATTCAATTCCGCTTTGATATTGTTGCGGAGCTGTATCTGCTGATAGGATTCCGTCTCATGAAACAGCTCCTCAAGGAGCTTGTTCGTCCCTTCTCCAAAAGCGAGCTGCTGCGAGACATAGTTCATGTTCTTCAGCGTATTCTCCAGCACGGTAAGCTCCTGATTAAGGTTGTTCTGAAGCGCCGCTTCCACCTTATTGCCGAGAATCGAATTGATCGTATAGAAGGATATGAAGCCGAGACATATGAACGGAATCAAGCTGCTGATCAAAAAGATAGCGATGATCCGGTTTTGAACGTAACCTGCTTGAGCCGCTCCATCATAAAGTTCCTGCGCATGCGCCCTCCCCCTGCTGACTTTATTGATGTGAATCATACAAATTCATATTCATGAAGTCAATCGTTTCTCGTAAATCACCGTTTATGACAGAATGGATCATCGCGAACAACAACAAAGAGCGCTGCCCCTCAGGCAACGCTCTTCATACATATGGCTATGTTTCTATTTCCGTGTCTAGACGGTAGATGCCGCTTGATTCAGCATATATTTCTCGACGACTTTAGCTACGCCGTCTTCCATATTCGTGTCGGTTACATAATTTGCGACAGCCTTAATATCGTCGGGAGCATTGCCCATGGCTACGCCAAGCCCGGCAAATTCAATCATCGCCAGATCATTATAGCTATCCCCGATCGCTATAACTTCTTCCCGCTTGATACCCAGCTGCTGGATGAGATGGTGCAGGCTCGTCCCCTTATCTACGCCTGCCTCCGTAAATTCCAGGAAGAAGGGCTTGGAGCGAACGACGTTAAGCTCCCCTGCCAGCTGCGGCTTCAGCTTGCTCTCCAAAGCGACCAGCTTCTCCGGATCATCGACCATGAGCACCTTTACAACCGGCTCCTGAACCGCTGCAATAAAATCCTCCGCCTCGACAATCGGCATCCCCGTAATTTCGCCTTCGATATCCGTATACTTATTATGTGCCGGAGTCACGATATCATCGCCAACGTAAGTATGGATCCATACGCCCTCCTGCTTGCTGATTGCGTACAGCTCATGGGCCGTTTCCGGTGTCAAAGTGCTGCTGAACAAGACCTCCTGGGTTGCGCAATTGGTAATTTTCGCCCCGTTAAAGGATAGTATAAAGCTGCCGTATTTCTCCAGCTCTAATTCCTTGGCGATATGCGTCATAGCAAAGGTCGGGCGGCCGGAGGCCAGCACCACCTTCATCCCTGCCTCCTGCGCATCCATCAGCGCCTGCTTCGTGCGAGGCGAAATCGTATGGTCATCCCGCAGCAGCGTATCATCCAAATCCAGCACGATCATTTTATAATTCATCTCTCTATGTCCCCTCCACTCATTCTGTCGATAAGCTATGAAGCCAGCTGCTTAGTATCGCAATATACATAGCATACCATCTCTGAATGAGCTTGAGGGTATTATTTCGCTAGTTTAATCCAGCGAACCTAATAGATTGCGTTATAGAATAGACTCGTTCACCACAATATACACATCGAAGCACGGCTCCGCGCCGGCGGGCGGTTGAATGGATAGCGTGTATCCGGTAGAGACCTGGATCATCTTGTTGCGGTGGATGTAATTCACCAGCTCTGTGAATACCCGGTCCAAGCCTTCGGGATCTCCGGCATGCCTGGTATGAACCGCATTCACCAGCTGAAACACCGGCTTGAATCCATAAGGCTCCGGCAAATCCAGTGGCCGATCGACCGGGAACATAAACTCCATGTCCAGAACCTGCTCTTCCGAATCATGATCTATTGCGAAAGTAGCGGAGATCATCGGTCCGTTGCGTTTAGCCCCGCTGCCTTTCAAAACGGCAACGAATTGGCCCAGCCTATGATCAATCTCCGACTGCTTCATTCTTGCGCGATAGGAAGCCACATTCTCAAATCTGATGCTCTTCCCGGTTTCGATTTGAATCGTCTGCTCCATCCTATATACCTCCTGGATTATTAGATGTGTTTTCTTATTTGGAAATCGTCCGCTCTTCCGTCCCATAACGGCGCTGTGCAGCACTTTGAATCCACTGAATCCGGTGCTCGAACGAAGGATGCGTCTGCAGCTTCTCGATGAATCTGTGAATCGATAACACGGAATGGTTCAATTCAGCCAGTTTGGTTAGTGCGGCAATCAATACCTTCGCTGGTATTCCCATCTTTAACACGTATTCGTCCGCATCCCTCTCCAGCTTTCTCGATACGTACGAGCTCACAAACCACAAATATCCCAGGAGCAAAGCCAAAATAAAAACAACCCCGACAGGTATGGGTATATGAAACCCGCTGGCCTCTGCTTGATCCATCAACGACGTCAGGCCTAAAAATAAAGGAATTGCCGCAACGAACAAAACGGCTTTAATCCATAAATGGAACCTTCTGATATGACCGATCTCATGGGCAAGAATGGCATTTACTTCATCTAACGAAAGATTCTCCAGCAAATAGCTGGCTACGAACACCTGCTTATAAATCAGGCCGCAGACGAGCGCATTAGCTACTTTGCTGTCAGTCGTCGGCCATTCAAATACCTGTACCCGCTTCATCTCATGTTTGTGCAAAAACTTCTCGATCTCCGCCTTCCTTCCTTCATCCTTCAATGGTTTGGCCGATAAGGAGAGCCGGAGCAAGTAAGGATAAGCCAAGTTGTAGGCGGCGATCCCGATTAAAATAAATAAACAAGACCATAGACCGCTAAGCTCGATCTTCATCCAATTGAATCTGAGAGGCAGCACAACGAGTGCCGGCAAGTACATTAGAATGCTGGATTTGGCCGCCATCGCCAATTCCTTCCGCATGGAAGTTCCGACATTTCGAACGATTCTGCTGACCCGGTGATAAATAGCCTGGCTCAGGATCGTACTGAGCATCAAATAGGCAAATGGCAGCGTCGTTATGAGAACAAAATTTAGCTTCGTTTTTGGCAAAAAGCTGGCCAGCAGCATGATGATCGCAACCATCGAAACTACGTAGTATATGTAATGAGTGAATCTTATCGTTCCAAACAAATACAAGGCCCGTTCCTTGGACCCCGTTGCCCTGTAACGCTGAATCGTAAGATTGCTAATAATTAGGGCAATCACTGCATTAAACAAATAAATGATGATGGATAAAATGATCTTTGCTGCAATCATGGCCTCACTCCGTTATAACTGCCTTTAAATTCGGATTTGCTATATTCTATAAACGACGATTCAGCCGGGCTGGAATGCCCGACTGAAATCATCAAATGATTATCGTTAATGTTGTCAGCTTGTCCAAAAGGCTGCTGCCAGATTGGACAGCTAATTGGCAATTACCACCAGAACGTAAGGAGATAAGCTGCAGCTCCGCCAACGGCTCCCGCGGCTCCGCCTACGAGCGCTCCTGGTCCAGCACCAACACCGCCAGCCAAAGCTCCGCTAGCTGCGCCGCCGATGGCACCACTGGCCGCACCGCCGACTACCGATTTCCCCAGATCGCTCCAGCTGAAATCACCGCCGCCGTCAATTGCCATCATTTCATGGAGAGACAGTTCGCTAAAGCCATTCAGTTGCATAACAGAATCCATAAATTCTCCTCCTTAAAATAATATTTACTTTAGTTAAGAGCTGTGCATTATATGTAAATGTCTAACTAAAGTACGCCTTTGCTACTTCCCTCCGTTGTTTCTTCTTTTGACATACAGGCTATAAATAAAGACAGCGGCAAACCCTACAATGAACGAGAAGATAATAGTAATTGCCATGGGTATTTACCTCTTTCTGGTTAGTTTCTCTAATTAACTATATTATTAATAATATGCCAAAATAAGTAAATATCCCCTGAGGGCTAATTTGAGTGATCTACCAGACTCGCAGCACTTTTACCTTGCCGTCATGGATTTCCAGCTCCATCTGCGCCTTAGGCGATCCGGTCTGCTTCAGCATCTGGACCTTCTGTTCCTCATTCAAGTTGACGATAATGCGATCTTTAAACTTGCTAGCCTGCTTTCTCCAATTGCTCATGACGTCATAGTAATCGAATAAGTAGGCATGGTTTCCTGGCTCTCTCTTTCTAGCATAGGGGCCGGCCGCAGAATAGGATGAGGGGCGTTCAATTAGGGGAGCCTCCTGCAAATCCTCGATTAAACGGGCCGTTATCGGTGCGCCCGTCTTCAGCTCGATATCGAGAAAAGCCGGCATGCTGTTGCATTCAATAAGCACGAACTCGCCGTCCGGAGTCCTTCTCAGATCTATGCCGCTGAATCGGAGCCCTAGCTGCTCCATTGCTTTGGCACAGAAGCTGACAACGCCTTCAGGCAAGTCAACGCTCTCATATTGCACGTCTCCGGTATGATATTCCGGGTCGGTCCGGTAATCCAGAATGTCCGGATTCGATTTGATAATTTTATGAGCAGAAATCATTTGTCCGGCCAGCATGTTGACGCGAATGTCGTCCCCTGGAATTTCCTCCTGGAATATCGCAGGCTCATTGCTGATGGCATCAAGCTGCTCCAGCAGCTCTGGGGTTACCTTTTGGCAATAACTGCCTCCAGGAAGCGGTTTGCAAACCGCGCCCTTCACCTCAGAAATGAAATTGCGGGCGATTTCCGGGTTAGATGTAATACAGGTTCTGGGCAGGGGAATGCCTAGTCTATGAAGGGCGTTCAATTGATAGTATTTCGATGAGTTGCTCGGCGCGTTGATAACTCTCGCCCCTTCCTCATGAAGGGCGTGCATCCAGCCCCGTACTGCCTCGACCTGGGCTGAGAACTGGAGCTGATGGTTGTACCGGTCGGCCGCAGTGCCTCCAGTCAGCTGATTGGGATTATGCGTCATAATGCTGCGGAAATAAACGGAGCGAAGCCGTCGCAATGGCTCCCCGTTATAGATCAGCTCACCGTTGACGGCCGCATAATCATTCAGCTTCGGCGAGCCAAGCTCCTTATATTCGATCCCCCTCTCTCTGAGCATCGTTACCATATGACGACAGTGAACATCGTTCATGGGATTGACCACGAGGATTGGCATGAGTTACCTCCTTCTCTGTTACACATCCGAATTGATAGTTTTGGTAAATAAGCACAAAGGGGATAAATGTCAATAAGACAATTACCCCCTTTGTTGCTAAGCATTAGAAACACTCTTCGCCCAGCGCCAACGTTGTGGCGCCGCCTTCTTCGCCGAGCGCCAGCGTCGTAGCGATCGGTCCGCCGTCTTCTTCGCCAAGAGCCAGCGTCGTCATGATCGGGCCATCGCATTCTTCGCCGATAGCCAGTGTCGTAACGATTGGACGCTCCAGGCTTCCGCCGTCGATATGCTGCATTTCCTCAGGGGAAATCTCGACTGCGTTGATTTCGACATTAAAATGAGAGCTGATGGAATCCTTTTGCATTGGATCGAGTGTAATTTTCATTATTTTCACCTCCTTTCCAGTCACTGCTTCAAATCTAGCTTTTTCAGCATATATTCCAGCACCGTCTCGCTTCTCGTAATGATTTGCGCTTCGGCCATCATCCCCGTCTTGATGTAAGCATCCTCTCCTTTCTTACTCTGAAGCGGCTTGTTCTGGATGTCGGCTTCGACAGCATAATAGCTGTATCCATCCTGCTGGTTCATGACCGCATCTCCGCTGATGGATCGCACCGTACCCTGCAGCATGCCGTAGTCATTGGAAGGAAGGGCAAAGAAACTATATTTGATCGTATCCCCTACTTGGATGTTCGCCACGTCCTGGTTGGATATCGCCAGCTTCATCATGAATTCGGAATCGTTCTCCGGCAGAATCGTCAGCAATTCCGTTCCTGTTTGCAGCAAATCCCCCGCATTGATATCGGTTATCACATTGACGGTTCCATCGATCGGAGCTGTGATTACGTAATCCCTTAGCGCGAAATCCAGATTCTGCAAGCGTTCCTCCAGGCTCTTTACACGCTCCTGCTCGGCTTCTATGGATTCGGCCAATTGCAAATACAGAGCATCCGCTTCTCCCTGCAATTTGTTCAACAACTGCTCATTCTCATTTATGGCCGTAATCAGCGCCAATTCGAAGCCGTTGGTATAATCGCTGGCCTGCAGCCGCACCTCCTCCAGCTTCTGCTTGGCCTCGCTTTCATCCCCGTCTTGCCGGACCGCCATTTTAAAATGCTCGGATGCCGTTTGCTCCTGCAGCGCATACTGTTCTTTCTTGATTTGATAGTCTTGAAATTTGTAATAATATTCTGTCGCGGGCGGCAATAGATTTGCACCTGCAGCGATGGACTGCTTCAACAGCTCCAGATGCATTTGCTTCTCTTCAGCCTGCTCCAGCAATCCCATCAGCCGAATCAGTTCCACGCGAAATTTCTGTTTCGTAGAATGGCCATCCAGCAAACTGCCAAGCCGTTCAGGCTGCCCAGCGGCTTCTGGATTTGCCGGCGTATTCCCGGACAGGATTTGTGCTTTGAACTGTACCAGCTCCTCCAGCTGTTCCTTAGCTTTCTGCAAATCAAGCTCCGCAGCCAGCTTGTCCGCTTCTAGCTGATCCTTATGCAGCGTATACAGTACATCTCCGGCCTTCACTTTCTGCCCCGCCGTGTAATAAACGCTCTCTACGTTGCCTGTGGCCTTGTTCTGGATGCGGCTTACCTTTTCATTCGGACGCACTACGCCGCTTGCCTTGACCACGATGTCAATTTTGCTTATGGAGGCCCATATCAGCCCGACAACTAGAATAAGAACCAGAAAACCGAGGAATATTGAGATAAACGGGCTCGTCCGCGCCTCCATGATCTCCCGGCTGTCGGTGATCTCTCCCATATCCCTAATGACTGCTCTCATATTCGTCCTACCTACTTCCCTGGTGTGCTCATGATAGGCCGTTGTCCTTTCATCCGCCGTGGCAGTTATTTGCTGACCGTCTCCAGCATGCCTTGTCCCTGCGTGCCCAGTTCATTTATCCCTTCCGGGATCTGATCCTTCCACAGCTCGTAATATTTGCCCCCGCGGCCCATAAGCTCCGCATGCGTCCCGGCCTCAATAATTTCACCGTGATCCATGACAAAAATCCGGTTGCAGCGCATAATCGTGCTCAAGCGATGAGCGATGATGATTGTAGTCACATCATCCAGATTATGTATGGTCTCCGAAATCGCCTTCTCCGTCGTCGAATCCAAATTGCTCGTCGCTTCATCCATAATGAGGATGTCCGGCTGCTTCAGGATCGCTCTTGCAATCGCGAGACGCTGCTTCTGTCCGCCGGATAAGTTGGACGCATCCTCCTCCAGTACCGTGTTGTATCTTAACGGCAGCTCGTTAATGAAATCATGAGCCTTGGCTATCTTCGCTGCCTCCACGACCCGCTCCAGCTCCGTCTCGTCATCGATCCCAAGGCAGAGGTTATCACGGATCGTACCGCTGAAGAAAAACGTATCCTGCGTAATATAAGCAATCTTCTCGCGCAGCGTATCTATGTTAATGTCCTTAATGTTGTTGTCATTAATGAGAATATCGCCCTTCTCGGGGGAATAGAAACGCATAAGCAGCTGAATCAGCGTCGTCTTTCCTGATCCACTCTCGCCGACGAAAGCAATTTTCTCCCCGGGAGAGATCGTTAAATTCACGTTTTTCAAGACAAGCTGTCTTGTGCCATACCGGAAATCCAGGTTCTGGAGCTTGATCTGCCCTTTCAGCGATACCGGACTGATCTTCCGGTCTTCACCCTTCTCCTTCTCCGGCGTAAGATCCAGAATCTCCCCGAGCCGGTCTGCGGCAACTACGGCCGTCTGGACCATCGGCTGAAGGTTGATCAAATTCTGGATCGGTTCGAGGAAATAAGCGAGCAGCGCATTGAAGGTGATCAATTGACCCATCGACAAATTGCCGCGGATAACCTGGTAGGCTCCTGCCCACAAAATAACGATTCCCCCGAGCGCCTGAACCAGCCCCTTTAATGATGCCTGCACATTATTGAAAAAACCGAAGCGGAACACGCTCCGCAGCAAAACAACAAACTTCTTCTCCGTCTCGAAATTCGCTTTCTGCTCCGCATTGTACGCCTTGACTGTCTCGATCCCGTTGATCGATTCTACCAGGTAGGAGTTCAACTGAGCGTTGTCCTCCATCTGCTTGCGGTTCATCCGTTCAAACGGCTTATGGAACGCCCATACAAGCACGAGGTACAAGGGGATCATCGTTGAGGTTACCCCAAACAGAAACGGGCTCTGGGAGTATAAAATGAACCCGCCGATCAGCGCCATGATGACGTCGATCATGATCGTTAAGGTTGCCCCCGATATCGCGTCTCTCACTTTGGAGGCGTCCATCAGCCTGGAGATGATTTCTCCCGTCTTGCGGGTGCCGAAGAAATTCATCGGCAGCTTAAGCACATGCTGGTAGTAGCCGAGGATTAAGGAAATATCTAACTTCTGGCTCAAATATAGCAGCAAATGATTGCGGAAAGCGCTTAACAATATTCTGAACAGAGTCAAAGCAATAACGCCGACGGAGACCATATGCAAGGTCTTGTCCAAACCGTGAGGCAAAATTTCATCCAACAAGAACTTAAAGTAGAATGCACCGAGAATTCCTAATATGGTATAGAGAATTGACGCCATGAACAGGCTAAAGATAAGCTTGCGTTGAGGAATTAAAAGACTGAAAAACCGGGGAAATAATCCTTTCGTCTCATCCCCCTTTTGAAAGGTAGGCGCCGGAACCATCAGAATAAGCACGCCTGTCCAAATCTTAAAGAATTCCTCGGGCGTATACTTTACAATTCCTTTTGCCGGATCGGCAATGATAAGTTCCTTCTTCGTAACTTTATGTATGACTACGTAGTGGAGTAATGTTTGATCAATTATGACGTGTGCGATGGCCGGTAAAGGAATTGGCTCAAAAATGGATTCCTGGGCTGCCTTCACCCCCTTGGCTGTGAACCCAAGGCTCTCTGCGGCTTTAATGACACCGTAGACGTTCGTACCCCTCTTGTCCGTTCCGGCTGTCTCCCGTATCCGCGATATCGGAATCTTCAGCCCATGCTGCTTAGAAATCGTGGCCAGACAAGCCGCACCGCAGTCTTTGATATCGAATTGCTTGATGCAGTGGTATTTGCCCAAAAATATCATTTCAGATCGTCCCATCCGCAATTTAGTTGTGTACAGGCCGTTTCCTAAATTATACCATTTATGGGCTATTCCTTGTAAATATCCCTTTAGGGATATTTCGAGGCTAAATTTCCCTAATGCTCGTATTAAGGATGAAATTTGATAATGAATTCTCCCTTATCGCTGACATTGGTTTTTTTGTAGACATTTTTTAGCGTATTTTTCACGGTTCCTGGAGCAATATACAGCATTTTGGCGATTTGCCCTACCGAATGATTATGCATCCACAGATAGCCGATTTCCTTCTCCCGTTTGGTCAATCCGCATTTATCAAATGCAAGGTAAATCGCCTGCTTCCTCTGCTCTGGATGAGGCAGTCTCCCTACGACGCGGTCTATTAATTGCTGCAGCAGCGGTACGACGTATGTAATATCTTCGTTGACGGATAATGACATGTCCAAATATCCTTTAATTTCACCGTTGATGCAGATAGGAGCGCAGATGCAGGACCAGCCCGCAAACAGCTTCAGGTGATGCTCTTCCCCGCGAATAACAGCAATGCAGCCCGTTTCCATCGCGACGGACAGCGCATTGATCCCCGCGTGCTTTATATCAAACAAGCTGCCAACCCTGACATTATGCTCCTTTAGCGAAGCGACCACATGCTCGGGGCCGCTCAAGCTAAGCGTCGCACCCTCCGTATCCGTCAAAAAAAATATAAACGGCCGGATCAAAAACCGGTGAAGCGCTTTCAGCTCTTCTTCCACTACGGAGATCAGCTCTTGGTGGGTAGCTAATCTTTGGATCATTTCCTCTTCTGAAATACACTTCAATTGATCCATGTAAACATGATGCCCGCTAAGTGCAAAGGAGCTGTTCCACTGCTGAATCGTTCTCTGGTTCACGTCCTTCAAATAGACCCACTGACCGTCAGGTAACGCCGTCTGATAACTAAAGACGCTTTTCAAAATATCTCTCCTTTCCTACTTTTAAGAAATATTTTACCATAATATATTACCTTTTAACTATATTGGTAATTTAAGTTTTGTAAATATTTAGCGCTTTTAAGGGTTGCTGTATAAGCATCCTTCCCAGGAAAAAAAACGCCTCACGGCGTTTTTTAGCAAGCTTAATTTAGATGAAATTTTGAGCAGGACACGGCTAATTTTCAATAGGATAGGCCATGACGCTCATCAGTGCCAGCTCCGGCTGGGTAGTATCGAGCCGGCTGTATTGAATAATGACGGGAACATCACTTTCTACCGTTAGCGCATAAGGCACCCCGGCAGGGATTCGCTCTCCGCCGCTCTCCAGGGAGGAAGTGCGAATATGCCTCGTGCGGCGGCCTTCAACAATAGCCTCAATGCCCTCCAGCGGCTCGCGGTCTTCATAATAAACGGTAATGCCAAGCCTTGCCGGCGTCTCCCCGCAATTCAGCACGCAGATGCTTTCGTGGCTGACGAGTTCTCCCCGGCTGTCCGGCGGAATATATCCGTCGGGTATGACCCAGAAACGGTGTCCTTTTGCTTGAACTTCCATATTGGCGGTTCTCCCTTCTTGTTAATTGTACGGATCTTCCTTGGAGCGCAGCAGCTGCGCCAGGAACGCCAGGGCCAGCCCCTGTCCCCAGCCTTGGATCCGTTTGCAAGGCACATCCTTGTACCCCTCTACATCATTCATGACCGCCGTACCGGCCGAAACGTCCGTCACCGTGCCGTCGTCCTTGATCCGGGACAGAATGCCTTCGATCGATTTTTGCGTATACTTGTTGTACAATCTTCCCCGCATCAGCAGCGCTGTAGCGATCCCAGCTGATCCGGAGGTTTCCAGGTAAGAGGTCTCGTCATCCAGCACCGTATGCCACAGCCCTTCGGGCGATTGCAGCCTGACGAGTGCACTGAGCTGATCCCGCAAAGAGCCGTCGATGATCATATAAGATGGGTGCTGAACCTCGACGTACTGCAGCGCCTTCGACATCGTGAGCGCCGCCCAGCTGTTGCCGCGGGCCCAGTAGATACCGGACATATGGTTCTGGTTTAAATGATCCCAGCCATGATAGTAAAGATTCGTGTCCGGATCCTGCAGAAACTCCTCATGTCCGTGATACTGCTTCAGGCCGTCCTCAAAATATTCCTTGTTTCCGAGCAGATGCCCGATGCGCAGCAGAAAATAACCCGCCATGAACATCGTATCCACCCAAGCCTGCTGGGGAAATACGTCATTCACCGAATTCACCGTATGCTGAAAAATACCATCCGCGAACCGTTCCGCTTTATTTTTCAAAAATTCCGCCATTTCGACAGCCGTGTTTAAATATTTCTCGTCCTGGTAGACCTGATATAGCGTCAGCAGACAGTGGCCGATTGACACGCCGTTTACGGAAAGCTTCGGCAGGCCGTCCTCCATATGCTCGTCGACCCAGGCTTTCAGCTTAGTTAGATACTCCTCATTTCCCGTTGCCTCGTACGCTTCGCAGACCCCGTAATATGCTACGCCGCCCGGCCAGTCCCAGTTGAAATCCATATTAAACGTACGTTCGACGACCCGGTCGATCATCTGCTTCACCTTCGCCTCATCATAAACCAATGCTGGCATGTCTAGCTCTCCTCCCCTAAATGGCTCTGTGATCATTTGTTCCTCCCATACGTTACCTGAGATACATGAATAAAGGCTGCAGCTGCAAATCGCGAATTCCGTCGGCAATTAACCGGGCGATCGCTTCTCCCCCCTGCTCCTGGAAATGCGTGTTGTCCCGCACGCCCGCAGGGAAGTTCATGTATTCGCCCGGGTACACCCACATGAACAGGTCTTTGCAGCCCTCTGGCCCGGCTGCCTCGAACAATCGCTTGCTTCGGGCAGCAAGATCAATAAGCGGCGTATCCGTCTCTGCGGCCAGCTCCTGCATGGCCGTGATATAATCTCCATGCGTATCAGAGAGCGTTCCATCCGGGTTGAAATATCGGCGATGCACCGGCGTCACCAGCACCGGGTAGGCCCGCTTCTCCCGAGCGGCTTCGATATAACGCAGCAGATGCTGCTTAAATGTCGTAAACGGGTCCGTCCCCCGGGGATCGGGCTTCTCGTCGTTATGGCCGAACTGGAGCAGCAGGAAATCGCCAGGTTTGATCAGCTGCAGAATCGCCTCCAGGCGCCCTTCCTCGATGAAGCTCCGCGAGCTGCGCCCGGACTGGGCATGATTATCTACACAGACATCGTGCTTGAACAAGGCGGGCAGCAGCTGCCCCCACCCCGCGTAGGGATAGCCGTCCTCCGGCTGATCCGTCACGGTGGAATCACCCGCAAGGAACAGGGTCAGCGTATTGGGCGCAGGCTGAAGCTCCAGCATATTCAGGCGAGGCGCCTGCCCTGACACTTGCAGGCGGAAGCGGCCGCCCCGCACAGGAACTGCGAATTTCTCCTCGATAAACTGCCCGGCTGCTGAGCGGATCGGCGGCAGCACCCGCTTGCTGCCGGCGACCTTCAGCAGGGTATGCGTTTCCGCCAAAGCGTCTCCTGCCAGAATGCTCACCACATATACGCCGTCCGGCACATTTGCCGTAAACGTAGCTCCCACCGGAATGCAGAAGCGATGATACAGCATGGCTCTGGCATCGCCGGGAACGGCAGCGGCAGCGGCCAATCTATCCCGGGCATACACACCGTTTATGTCCTCGAATCCATATCCGGCCGCTGAGTCATACACACTCTCCGCGGTCACGCCAGTATAGCCTTCCGCCGGCTGCCCTGGCCCAAAGTCGAATTTCCACGATATTTTCTCCAGTCCAGGCGCCGCGGCTCCTTTCCTCTCATCTTTCATACAATTCCCCCTCCCCGCGATGGTCTCCTATGGCTAACCGTCAACGTCTGCTAGCCTTTCAATCCGCTGCTGCTAATTCCTTCTACAATTTGTTTCTGGAACATAAAAAATACAACGACGACCGGAATCAGGCTGACGATGGACATCGCGAACATCGCTCCCCAGTTGGACCCGGACTCACTGTCCAGGAACATCTTCAGCCCCATCGACACGGTATATTTCTGCGGCGAATTCAAATACAGTACCGGGCCGATCAGATCTTCCCACCGCCAATAGAAGGAGAAGATTGCCGCCGTAGCGAGCGCTGGTTTAATGAGCGGCAGAATGATGCGGTAGAAGAGCCGGAATTTGTCGCAGCCGTCGATCGTTGCCGCCTCATCGAGCTCGATCGGAATGGAGCGGATGAATTGGATCATCAGGAAAATGAAGAACGGCGCTCCGAAGTAATTCGGGATGACAATCGGCTTCATGCTGTTCAGCCATTCGAGCTTCGAGAAAATAATATATTGCGGGACAAGCACCACGTCATGGGGCAGCATCAGCGTCACCATCATTAGCGCAAACCACAGATTGCGCCCTTTAAAATCAAGCCGGCCGAAGCCGAAGGCGACCAGCGCCGAGGAAATGACGGCGCCGATGGTAGCCAGCACCACGATGATGAGCGAATTGACGATAAACTGGGCGAAGGGCTGTCCTCCGACACCGGCCCAGCCTGCGGCATAGTTCCCAAAATCCCAGGACTGCGGGACAAGCTGCGAGGCCGTGGCAAAGATCGTCCGGCTCTCCTTGAAGGAGCTCATGAACAGCCAGATGATCGGGTACAGCATAAGAATGGCAATTGCCCCGACAAAAAGATGGTAGACCGGCCATTTCCATTTGCCTGCAACCATGATTAACGGCCTCCTTTCGACTCATAGAACACCCACAATTTCGATGTCTTGAACAGAATCGCCGTCATGATGCCGACCATGATAAGCATGACCCAAGCCATCGCCGCGGCGTAGCCCATATTGTTAAACATGAAAGCCTGCCGGAACAAATACAGGGAGTACAGCAAGGTTCCGTCCATCGGCGTTCCTTCCCCTTTGGAAATAATATAAGCCGGCACAAAGGTCATAAATGCGCTGATCGTCTGCATGATCAGGTTGAATAGAATAATCGGGCTCAGCAGCGGCAGCGTAATCTTGAAAAATTTGCGGGGAGCGGTTGCTCCGTCAATGCTTGCCGCCTCGTACATCTCTGGGGAAATATTCTTCAGACCAGCCAGGAAGATCAGCATGGACGATCCGAATTGCCATACCGACAGCGCGATCAGCGTGCCAAGCGCGGCATTAGGGTCGCCGTACCAAGCCACCGGCGGTATGCCGAGAAATATGAGCAGGCTGTTTACAATGCCCTGTTCGTTAAAAATGTTACGCCACATAATCGAAACGGCGACACTTCCGCCAATGATGGATGGCAAATAATACACAGTCCGGTAGAAGCCGACCATGCGCGACTTCGTATTGAGCAGCATGGCCACGAACAAGGCAAACATCAGCCGCAGCGGCACGCCGGCAAATACATATATAAAAGTAACTCTGACCGAGTTCCAATATTTCTGATCCTGGGTAAACATTTTTTTGAAATTGAAGGATCCGACCCACTGCGGGTCGTTAAATAAATTGTAATTCGTGAATGACAAATACAATGAGATCAAAATCGGAATAAACGTAAAGACCAAGAAACCGATCACAAACGGACTAATAAAAGCATATCCGGTCAAATTGGCTCTGAGTGACTGTTTCCGCAAGGCATCTGCACCTCCTGGCAGTATGGTGAACATGAAATCCACCTGAGCAGCGGCAGTAAACGGGAATTCTTCACCCCAATAGCTGATTTACCGCCGCGCTCAAGTGGTCTAGGACAGCCTAAGCCTATTTATTGTTAGCCAGGATGCCGTTCGCTTCCTGCCGGAACGCAGCAGCCGCTTTCTCCGGAGTCATCTGCCCGTAGTTGATCTGCTCCACCAGGTCGGCAAGGGAGGCGATCACCTGCGGCGAGCCTACCGGCGGGGCCGGGCTCATCGGTGAGCTCTTCTCTTCCATAGCCGCAACGAAGTCGAATACCTGCTTCTCCGGCTCCGACAATTCGGAGACGATCGCTTCTTTGATCGAAGCCGAGATTGGAACTCCGCGCTCACCCTTAATCATTTTGTTGGCTTCTACGTCGTTAATCCAGAAATCGATAAATTTCGCCGCTTCTTCCTTGTTCTTAGAATGAGAAGTGATCGACCAGAACATGCTCGGCTGCATGTACAGGCCCTTCTCCATATCCGGTCCCATCATAGGCGCCAGCTCCATCGGCCGGTTGACCGCAGCCTGGAGTCCAACGTACTGGTTAGACCATTGCCATACGCCGACACCCATTCCTTTGACGATTTCCGATTCCTCCAAAATGCCTTTCGTTTGCGTCAGCTTCTCTTGGGAAGGAACGGCGCCTTCTTTGATCAGCCTGGCCAGACGCCCGAAGAATTCGGTGAACAAAGCATCATCCTCATAGCCGAGCGCCGTACCTTCCTTGTTATACAGGGAATATCCATGGGTACGAAGGAAGTAATGGAAGAAAATATCCGGCGCCATGGAGCCGTCCATGACATAACCCGCGTCTCTAACCTTCATGGCGATTTCCTCATATTGATCCCAAGTCCAATTTTCGGGGATGCTGTCGACGCCGGCTTTGTTCAACAGCTCTGGGTCGTATTGAAATCCAAGCACGTTCACACCAGTCGGCACGCCGTACTGGACGTCGTTGATTTTTCCCGTGGAAATCACATTATCGTTAACGTCATCAATTTTGATTTGATTGCCTATATAAGGCGTCAGGTCCTCAAGCTGGCCGTTTTTGGCGTATTGCACGATGTAAGAGATGTCCATTTGCACGATGTCCGGCAGCTGGTTCGCAGCCGCCTGGGGCGCGAGCTTCTTCCAATAGTCGTCAAATGCAGCATATTCGACGTCAATTTTGACATTCGGGTTCAGCTCCTGATACTTATCGACGATTTGCTGGGTATATTCATGGCGCTTATCGCCTCCCCACCAGGCAATTCTCAGCGTCGTTGTATCTTTTTTGCCCTTGCTCTCTTGTGCGGGCTTGTCATCGCCCCCTCCGTTACTCGCACCTCCGGTGCTGCCTCCGCCGCTGCAGGCAGGCAAAATGAACAGCAGGGCAACCAACATCCATAAAGCGGTTTTCTTCCTCACAAACATGCTCTCCTTTCGTCGAACGCTAGTTTGTTAACGCTTACAAGTTTTATTTTCGCCCCTAAAGGGGGTGTAAGGAAACTCACTCATCCGACTTAAAGGTATAAAAATCAGAGGTGCTTTACTCGGCTTTGCCGTCTTCCAGCGATTTGCGGTATTCCGTTGGCGTCATGCCCATCCATTTCTTGAACGCCTGGCTGAAATATTTGGAGTTGCCCCCGAAGCCGTAAGAATCGGCTAGCTCAAACACCTTCACATCACCGCTGCGGCGAATCTGCTCGGCCGCCTTCTCGATCCGCAGGCGGCTCAAGTAATGGGAGAAGTTGTCTCCCGTTACCTGCTTGAACACTTTGCCGAGATAGTCGGGATTCATGTACAGCATCTCGTGCGCCACTCCGTTCAGAGTAAGCTCGTCATCCATGTAATGCTGCTCAATGATCGAGAGCATTCTCTCGACGATCGAGGAGCGGCGGCTGATGCTGTTCTTGTAGTAGCCGGAGGTGACGTGAATGGCCGCTTCCTTGACGAAGGTCTTCAGGCTGGACAAGGTATCCAGCCTGACGATCTCGGCCATTTGCGCCGTGAAGCGGTGACGGTCCTCCGGTGAGCAAAGGCGGATCAATATCGCGTACAGCTCCAGCACGTAGGAGCGGGTGACGCCGATTTCCAGGCACAGCTCCGCCAGCTGGCAGAACAGCCGCTCCAACTCGCGCTCGACCTCGTCGCTGAGGCCCGACTTGATCAGCAGCGCTATCCGCTCCTCGTCCAGCTCGACATCCCCGCTTCCCCGTTCGTCTGCCGGCAGGTCGCTCTGCGTGATGAGGCTCCCCTCGCCGACGTAAAAGCGGTGGTTCATACATTCAAGGGCCTCGCGGTACAGCCTGCGCGCTGCCTCCATCGGCCCGGCTTCGCTGAGCGCCACGGTCAGCTCTACGCTGTAGAAGCCAAGGAACGTCCGCTTCACTTCCTCAATGCTCCGCAGCAGGAGGGCCGGATCCGGCACCTCGCGGACGGCCATGAGCAGCCTGCCGTTGAGCGTCGCTCCCAGCAGGACACCCGTCAGCAAGTCCTCGGCAATATTTTTCAAGGCAAATAAATGCTCGTACTCGTGGGAGTCCTCCAACTGGAACAGGAGCAGGCGAACAGGCTCCTCTGCCGATTCAAGACCAAACAGCTCGCGATAATATTCCAGATCGCTGCGCCCGTAGGTCTTATTGGATACGAGTTCGCGCAAAAACTGCTCCTTCACATGGGGCAGCACCTTGCTTAGCCCGTCCTTCATCCGTGCAACGAACCGCTCCCTCTCGCGCAGCTCCTCCCGTTCGGACACAAGCTCTGCCAACGCTTCATAGATTTGCGCCTCGTTGCAGGGCTTCAGCAGATAATGCTTCACGCCAAACTGCATGGCGCTGCGCGCATATTCGAACTCCTTGTACCCCGTCAGCATGATGAACCGGATATTCGGGAACGATTGCAGCGTCTTCTCTACCAGCTCCAGCCCGTTCATCCCAGGCATGGATATATCGCTGATGACAAAATCCGGCTGCTCTTTGGCGATTAGCTCATAGGCCTCGATTCCGTTGCGCGCGATGCCGATCAGCTCGGTTCCCGCGCTGCTCCAGTCCACGATCTGCTGAATTCCCTCCAATATCATCCGCTCGTCGTCTACGAGCAGCACCTTATACATCCTCGTCCTCTCCTTGTCTGTATGGAATACGGATATGAATCGCCGTCCTGACGTTTGGCTCACTGTCAATACGGATGCCCCATTCGGAGCCGAAGGTCAGCTTGATGCGTTCCTCGATGTTGGACAGCCCAATGCCTTTGCCCCGGGTCTGGATCCGCCCGCCTCTGAGCTCTGTCAGAAATTCCGGCGCCATCCCCGGGCCGTCGTCCTCTACCCGGATATCCAGCCCGCCGCCGCGTTCGGCCGACTCCTCGACGATGATGCGGATATGACAGGTTTCGATTCTCGGCTCCAGGGCGTAATGAATAGCGTTCTCGAGCAGGGGCTGGAGCGTCATTTTCGGAATCAGGGCGTCCAGGTATTCATCAGGCACCTCCAATTGGAAGTCCAGCCGTTCCTCGAAGCGAATGCGCTGAATCGTTACATAGCTGTGCACGATATCCAGTTCCGATTTCAGGGTGATCAGGCTGGTTCCGTCACTGAGCGAGCTCCGCAAGAGGAAGCCGAGCGCCTCAACCATTTGCGAAATTTGCGTCTGGCGGTTCACTTTGGCCAGCCAATTGATCGAATCCAGCGTGTTGTACAAGAAATGCGGGTTGATTTGCGCTTGGAGCGCTTTTAATTCGCTTTCCCGAATGACGAGCTGCTTCGCATAATTTTGGTTGATGAGCTCGCGGATGCGCTGGATCATCATTTTAAATGTGCGCTGCAAATGCTCAACCTCAGTCTGCGAAGTCCTCGGCACCTCTCCAAGCGACTGTTCCTCAAGGTTGTCGAGATCGCCCTTCTCAATCTTGCGCATCTTCTTGATCAGCTGCTCAATCGGCCGTGTGATGCTGCGCGACAATTTGACCCCCAGCGCAATGCCGATCAGCAAAATAAGGACGAAGATGATCGTAACAAGGTCTTTGACGAATGATATGTTGCGGAACATGCTGTCATACGGGGTCATATTTAAATAAGTCCAGCCTAAATCCGACGATCTCACCCGCGTGAAAAAATACTTGCTCCCTCCCACGGTCGTTAACCCGTAGGATTCGGAACGCACCAGCTCGTCGGCAATTTCCTCCTCCGGGATGAGCGGATGATCGGGATAGATAATCTTGCTCCCGTCCGTAATGATCAGATGGCTGCTATCCCCGCCGCTCTGCACGTAATCCTCCATAATCCGCTCCTTGCGGAAGCGGATGATGAGCGTGCCCAGGTCGTCCCGGGGGAAGGTCGTCCCGCTGAACGACTTGATCTGCCGCACCGCGTACAGCGACCGGTCGCTTCCGACGTACCAAACGTTCGATCCGTCTGCGTCTTCGGCGATCGTCATGAGCTCGGTCTGCAGATCCTGCGCTAGACCTGCCCGATTGCCTCCGATCAGAATATGCCGTTCCGGGTCGATGACCATGATCGAATAGACGAACTTCTCGGAACCGGCGATCGCGGTGAGACGATCCATTATTTTTTTGCGCTGAACGGCCTTCTGGTAAGACGTAACGCTCTCCAGCTTCAGGCCGGCCAGGCTGCGCTGCAGCTGCTCGTCGGAGAATACCCGGAACGACAACCCCTCCTGCTCCCTCAGCTGATTCTCAATCCCAAGCGCCGAGCTGTTCAACACCTGGGACGTTCGCTCGTACATCTGCCTGTCGTATAGGTCGGTCACATACTTTAGTGCGATCCAATACAAGGAGAAGCTGACGATCATCAGCAGCGTAATCAGTATCAGCATTTTGTGATAGATGCCGGCTTCCTTCATTAGTCCGCGAATTTTCCCTATCAAGAAGGCCACCTCATTTATGGTCAATCATAGCAAGCGCTTACAAGTTCTGTTATCGATATTTTACATAATTAATGAGCGTGCGGATACCCATCGTAATATCTATTTCATGCTATGAATAACAAATATTGCCCCATGCTGCAAAACAAACGGGGTTCCCCTCTCATCCTAAGCGATTGCGGGTACCCCGTGTTACGATGTTTATTTATTTGCAATTTGTGCTGCTGCCGATTTCATTTGTTCGATCCAGCGTTGTCGTGCCTCTGGCAGGATGGGCCGATCGTCCTTCTTCAAGTAACGGATCATGAAAAAGCCGTCCGGTGCAGCCAGGCTCAGCACAAGCTCATGCCGCAAGCAGGAATCTGTCGTAAACTGTGCCTCAAGGATGGAGTAGTCTGCTCCAAGCTCAAGCATTTCACCGAGCTCCAAAATGTCCTGCTCCAAATAACCTTCCGTATGCTCCTTAATCGAGGCGGCGTCCATTTTCTCAAAATAATCGACGGTGAACTGCTCCGACGTTTTGTAGCGGTACCTCTCTGCCTTCGGGTAATAGCCGATCATTTCGCTGTCGTTATATAGCAAATAGGTGGCCGCCTGGAAGCCGTCTAAATCGAACTCGTTAATAAAGCGCCGCATTCTCTCAAAAAATTGTGCCCCTGCTGGAACAACCGCCTGCTCTCCCGGTAAAATTTCTCCGTCCTTATTTAAATGCAAGACGCTGTATGGCGAGTATCTCGTAATGTAGGCAGACTTTTTCTCAGCGGCTATTTGCACGTAGTAACTGGTAATATTGCTAAGAATCTCGCCGTTCTCATCCGCTTCATTGACGCAAGTGTAAATATGCTTGCGTGTATATGTAAATGTAGCTTCTTCCCCGGTCAGCGTAAGGATTTCCATATTCAGGATTTCAGATTGGATGTTGTATATCTGAAAGTTCATCATCAGCTGAAAATGGTTAAGGAACGAAATTTGCCGCTTGTCCGGATGAAACATTCCGGTGAGCTTGTCTATATTTTTGGCTGTGTAGGCTTGCTCCAGCGCTTTTACGATTTCCTGCACCTTTTGTTCCGTAATTCTAGCTTTCTTGCCGAAAAAAAACATGCCCATCACCTTCCGTCATTCGAATCATTAGTAATATCGGATGTTCCGACGTTATTGTTTAGTTGGCTGGTGGATTCATTGGTCAGGGTCTGGGTCTGGGTCTGGGTCTAGATGCAGCAGCTGTGAGCACTAAGCTAACGGACAGACGAGCCGCTATTTACTCATTTTCCCCCGATTTTGAATTCTATCGGACACAGAGGACTTTATTTGCCCCTGCCATCCCTATTTTCACCCGCATTTGGTTGAACAGCGGAACTACGGTCCGTTAGCTCTGCAATTTTGTGTTTTTTTCGCTAATAGCGGAACTACGGTCCGTTAAGGATACTGCGAGAGCCTTAGGCGGCTCGCACGGCTTGGGAGGCTTGGCGGCTTGGGCATCTCAGCATTTAGGCAGTTTGGCATCTTGATCAGTTAGCGTATTGGTGTTTTGGAAGTTCGGCATCTTGATCAGCAGGCGGCTTGGAGGCTTGGCACCTTGGCGACTTTTCCCCATCCCCCTCCCTTCAACGCAGGCACTAAAAAACAAGGCCATCCCCGATCAATTCCAATCCTGATCTTTGGGGACAGCCTTGTTTATAAGATATTAATCTAGTGCCGGATCATGCCAAGTCTATGGTAATTACGCGTGTTGAAGAGCCAGTTTGGAAGCAGCTTCCGCTACGCGGCGCAAGCCGTCTTCGATGATCTCGTTCGCTTTGGCCGGCATTGCGTTATGCCCTTCGATGACAACTTCATCGATGATTTGCATGCCGAACACGCCGCCGAATACGCTGCGCATATAATTCACGGCCATTTCCATCGGCGCTGTTTCTGGCGTCGAGTAGATGCCGCCGCGCGCACTCAGGAAGATCGCCTTCTTGTCCGTCATCAACGAAACCAGTTGACCTTCCTCATTATATTTAAATGCAAATCCCGCAGCATAGACGTAATCGATGAAGGTTTGCAATTTCGCCGGGATGGTCAGGTTCCACAGCGGGAACGCGAATACAACGACGTCTGCAGCGCTTAATGCGTCCATTGCTTTTTGTTTAGCTGCCAAAATACGGCTCTCAACATCCGTCAATTCGCCGCCGTTTTGCATTTTGCCGAAGGCGTTGAACAGATCCTGGCCGAAGTAAGGCATATCCTCTTCGAATACGTCATACGTAGTTACGTTCAGGTTCTCTTGGCCTTTGATTGCCTCCATAAACGTTTCGTACATTCTACTGGACACGCCCTCAGAAGCAGGACGGTTATTGGCTTTAACAACTAGTACATTCATGTAAGATTCCTCCACTTTTTCTCTACAAATTTAGGTATGATTGATACCCCACTCTATTTTATCAGATGTTTCTGGCAGATGTCATATTTTTAGGCTGCATGCAGCAGACTAACGGCATTCCTTCCTCTATTTAACATCTATCGTTTATACGACATATTCGATGAATTATAGAAAAATCGCGAAATGAGGGTTTACTACGACCCTTACATCCTTCATGGTATGGAATTTCCACTAGCCCTCCAAAATTAACGCAACATTTGATTGTCATACATCCACTTCAAGACCGTATAAGACCAGCTGTTCTGGTTAAGCCTAGAGGTTAGATTACGGGGGATTTGCCCGTGACTCGAGTACACCATACAACTTGAGAGGATGTTGGCAATGGATCGCTTGAAGGACAAAATCGCAATCATTACCGGCGGGGCATCAGGCATGGGGGCTGCCATGGCCAAACTGTTCGCGGACGAAGGCGCAACCGTCATTGCCGCCGATATCAATGAGGAGAATCTGGCCAAGATCGCCGAAACCAATCACGTCGAGGGCATGAAGCTGGATGTATCCTCCGACCAAAATTGGGCTGAACTGACGAAGGCGGTTATGGATAAATATGGACGCATCGATATTTTGATCAATAATGCAGGGATTTCCTCTGAAAAAACACCCGAGCAAATTACCGAAGCCGACTGGAGTCTAATGCACAAAATCAACTCTTTCGGCCCATTTCTAGGCATTAAGCATGCTGCGAAATATATGAAGGAAGCGCGCAAAGGCTCGATCGTCAACACTTCCTCCTATACGGCAATTATTGGCTCCGGCTTTAACCATTATTCTGCGTCCAAAGGCTCCTTGCGCGCTATTGCACGTGCGGCCGCGGCGGACCTGGGCCAATTCAATATCCGCGTAAATACGGTATTTCCCGGCGTTATTGAAACGCCGATGACGGCAAAGCTGACGGAGTACAGAGAAGCGATGGACATGCTCGTTCGTGCGACGCCCATGCAGCGTCTGGGACAACCCGAGGAAGTGGCCAATGCCATTTTGTTCCTGGCTTCGGACGAAGCATCTTACATTACGGGCGGCGAGCTCGTGATCGACGGCGGATACTCCGCCCGGTAATTGCCGCTTCAAGCCTCCCGTTTATTCTAACAAAAAGAAAGCCGAGCCCCTGCAGGAACGTGTCCTGAGCGGTGCCCGGCTATTTTTATCATCAATCATCCAGCTCGACGTTTTGGATGTTTCCGTCCGCATCGACCGTCCACTCGATTTCAACGCCTTTATTGAGTCCCAGGTTATCATCGTCTTCAATCGTCATATTGTCCGGGATAGTCATCGTTTGCTGTCCGCCATGATCCAGCTGCACGGTAACCTTCCTCCCACTGACCTCCAGAATTGTGCCCTCGTATTCCAGATTCAGCAGAACCAGACCGCCGTTGGGATCCGTAATTGTAATGCGTTTGCCTCCATCGGTAAGCAGCTCGACTTTTTTATGATAATTATTTTTGAGCGAAATATCTTTGAGCACTTTCTGGACCTTTACCCCAGAAGGCAGCCCCTCCGTCTCCGATACGGCTTTCTTTTGCTGCTCAGGCTGCCCGCCTGTATTATTCTGGTTCGTTGCTGCAGATCCTTTTCCTGGTGCTGGCGCGTTTCCCTGGGTCCCTGTTTGCGCCTTGCCCGCGCAGCCGCTTAGCAAAATGCACGCACTCATTACCAGCAGAAGCGTAGTGGCTTTAAACCCGCGCCCCATATTAATTTTATAATTTGTCATCGTGTACCTCCAGTTGTTTGACTTATAAACCTAGTCTACCGCCATATAATATCCTTAATTTTCTATTATAACAAATTAATAAATAATTATTCGAGTTTTTTAGACAATTTTCGACTATTAGTGGACAGCTTTAAGATAAAGTAAGCGACAGAATTTACTTCCCTGCATCTGCATGAAAAAGGACGTGCCTTCGGCACGCCTTTTTTGTTGCGTTTTTTCACTTTTCGTGTTAGTGATAGGTTCCCCTCAGAACCTGCGGGCTAAATCATTATGGCTGGAAACGCTGCGCATCCTTTTTGAGCTGGCTCCAGGTATAGCGAAGCAGCCAGGCATCCCAATCCGTAATCGTCGTTGAGTTCCCCGCCCACATAATGGTCGGCAGCGGAAACCCTCCGGGCGGGCGATCCTGGGCTCCATAGAAGTCAGGCAGTCCGAATCCATGGCCGATCTCATGCTCCATAATATGGACTTCATAGTTGTTCACCGTGCTTAAAATATACTCATCCGACATGCGCTGGCCCCAATCGCCTCCAGCACCACCGCCAAAATTGGCCGTGGCCCATAGATACATGTCAAACCGCTTGTCCAACCCTCCAGGATAGACATAGTTCCGATCGTTGAAATGTTCGAACCGGGACAGCGCGCTTGGAGCGACAGGCAGTGCCGATGGAATCCGCGGATCGGTTCTGCTAAGCTCATCAACAATCGTTTGCGTGTACACGATTTCATGTGGCTGTTTGTTTAAAATTTGCGCGGGATTCGCAACGGCCCAGCCCACAACTTTGACCGGGATATCCCCGTAAGGCCATCCGTCATACCCCTTGAGATGTTTGGTCCAGTTATTCAACTGGCGCCCCAGCATTCGTTCGATATCCTGACGCTGCTGCAGCGTCAGATTTTTGGGCGACTGCCAGCGGACCACATAATTGATCGTTCCCTTACCGGCAAAGATTTGATCAAAAATGAGATTTTTGCGGCCTACAGAATTCTCTTTCAGCATTCGGTTATTATAGACCCATTCAATAGAAGGCCTTAGTGCCTCTGGCATGTCGGACAGCGAGGCAGCAATAGCCGTCTGGCTTACCGCGTTTGTCTGGCGCTGAGGCGTGGCCAGTGCAGCAACTGTTCCAGCTAAAGAAAGAGTTAATGCGGCAGACAGAAAACCTAATATCCATTTACGCCGTATAGACATATGGACTCTTCCTTTCTTATATTTATTTTTCAAGAGATATATCAACTAATGATTCTATATTTTACATATACAACAATATATTGGTAGGTACTAATTACCTTTTTATATAAACAAAAAGCCCCCCACATGGTAGACAACTGAAAATCTATTCCATGTGGAGAGCTATATAGTTACCTTCGGTGCATGCACCTTGCTTACTAAGTCGTAGTTGAACGACGCTCGGGAGGCTGCACACTCATACGTTTGCCCGCTCTTAGCGATAGCCCAAAGCAAAGCAGCAGAACGATGCATGCGAGAGTATAAGGATAATTGATATTTATATCGAACAAATATCCCGCGAGGATCGGCCCGGCAATATTGCCGAGACTCGTATATGCCGAATTAAGCCCTGCGACGTAACCTTGCCGATCGGCAGCGAGCTTCGACATTTGGGTACCGATGGCTGGACGCAAAATATCAATCGCCAGAAAGACGATAAAGGTAACGGCAAAAAT
The DNA here is from genome assembly GCF_037969765.1 of Paenibacillus sp. FSL W8-0186. Taxonomy (NCBI): domain Bacteria; kingdom Bacillati; phylum Bacillota; class Bacilli; order Caryophanales; family Paenibacillaceae; genus Paenibacillus; species Paenibacillus sp. FSL W8-0186. The sequence goes on from NZ_CP150207.1 coordinate 4,821,441, forward strand.
CATCCAAAACTTGTGCACAAAAAGCGTCATAAGAATGAAAATTCCCGCAAACAGAAGGCATACCGAAATGACGTTTTTCTCGCCAAAGCGATTCAAAATCCAACTGAAGGCCGTAGCTTGAACTACAGCGCCAGCGATGGAGCCAAATGTAATGATAAAGGCAATATCTCCGGGTTCAAAACCGAATTTATGATCGACAAACAGTCCGAAGACCGTTTCGAAATTGGCAAGCCCAAAAGACATGACAAAAACGATGATCAAGCTTAAGAAAAAGGGCTCGCGATAAGAATGAAGCAATTGAGTTAAAAAGCTGCTCTCTTTATCCGATGATGCAGGGGATTCGGAAGACGCCTTTTGCATAGTTAGAGACTCCCGAAGGACAAACAAAGAAATACAACCTGCTATAAGCCCCGCAACTCCTGCGGCATAAAACGGGACGCGGATCCCGAACTCGGCGATATACCCTCCGATTCCAGGCCCGATAATAAATCCTGTCGTAATGGCCGCATTAATGTAGCCCATCCCAGCTGCACGCTCATCCTGTGTCGTAATGTCAGCGACATAAGCCATCACGGCCGGCATAATCATCGCGGCGCTAATACCGCCAAGCATCCTTGAAATATACAGCAGCACGGGAGCACTCGCCAATCCGAACAGCACCTCGGAAAAAGCAAATACGATCATGCCGATGACAATCATCCGCTTTCTTCCGTAAGAGTCGGCCAAGCGGCCTGCCAGAGGCGAAAATAGAAACTGTGTCAGTGAGAAGGTAGCCACCAGCAGGCCGACCGTACTCCCGCTAATCCCCAAACTATTCATAAATTTAGGCATGATCGGGATGATCAGCCCAATTCCCATAAAAACTAGAAAAATATTCAACATCAGGATCAGTACCGCACCCCGATTTTTCAACATTAACCCCATACAGAATTCCTCCAACGTTGTATGCAAACATACTGAATATTCATTCAAAATGATGAAAAAAGAAAAACGTCTATCGACGTAAATTTTAAACCTGAACTATTTTGAGGGCTTGGCGATTCCATGCAGAAACACATCCATAGCCAATTGGTAAGCCTCAAGCGTCTCCTGCCGGTCCATGTTTCGCGCATGCTGGCTTAAGCCAAGCAGTAGACTGTCCAGGATGATGGCTAACCCCTCTACATTTGTATTTTTAAATTCGCCGTTATCGATCCCTTTCTGCAGCAATTGCTGATTAAATATGAGATAGCCTTTGACAATTTCATTAATCCGCTCTTCCACGTCCGAAGCTTTCTCCGAATTGTTATAAAATTCATCAGCGGCTCTGGTCAGTGGATGGTTTAATTGATCGAGCGCTAAATGCTCAGCCATGCCGTGCAATTTATCGATCGTGGTTAGGTAGAGCGGCTCCTTCGCTAGCCATGTCTCCTCCCACTCGAGGTTCCATTCATCAATCAAATATAGAAACAAGCCTTCCTTGTTCTTGAAATGATAATAAATGTTGCCCGCGCTGCAGCCGGTAGCCTTCACAATATCTTCGATCGATGTAGCCTTGTACCCCTTCTGCACGAACAAAGCTCTAGCGGCATCGGCCATCTTCTTCTTGGTTTGTTCGCTTTGCCGCTTCTTTTTATTCATTCCTGAATCACCGCTTTCAGAATACTGAACAATTATTCAGTATTATAATCGAATAAGGCCAGCTTAGGCAACCCCTTTTTAAATCGTACCTAGCACCAAATCATCCATGCGAAATGATGCCATAAATATATAACAAAAAAAGGTACAGCCACCCAACCACTTAAGGGACTGTACCTTTTCTATAATTGCTTTATACCGGCGTTCCTGACAGTTTAGTCTACTTCAACCAGCACGATATTGTCTAAAATGACCTCCGTATTGGAACCCAAACCCTCAAGCTCGCCCACATTCATATCGATTCTGGCATGATCCTCTGTCGTACCCTTCATTGTAAATGTAAATGTGTATCTCTGCATATCCGTGGTCAGTGACAAATCCGTTCCGAAATAGCCGACATGCCAAGGATCTTCGCTTAGCTTTTTTCCAAGACCGATATTTATTTTTCTCGGAACGCTCGCACGGGCATCCAAGGAAATTTGATAGGTTTTACCTTCTTCGAGCCGGATTCCCTCCTGGCTGATTTGAGGATTCCAATTTTGGCTTCCTGCCGAACCGATTTGGATCACCATTTCTCCGCCACTCTGGGTTAAGCTTCCGGAAGAATGCCCGTTCCACTCATCCCCCCAATAGGCCGACCAATGATCCGTTCCTTCGCCGAACAGTCCGTTCTGAATCAGACTGCTGCTAAGCCGAATATTATCCAGAAAAATAACTCCCGCCTTATCGTATACGTTCCCTCCAATCGTTAGCTGGCCCAAATCAAATTCCAGCTTGGCATTGGTTTCCGTCGGATGGTTCATCACGAAGGAAAATTGCTGCTGCTGCTTCACCTGAGTTAGCCAAATCGTAGGCTTGCTGCCGTCAAGGAAATCCGTATACGCATAGTTATTGCTTGGATCCACAACGCCTACACCCAATTGAATCGGCCGATCTACCGTGGAATAGACATCAAAGGTTACCGAGTAGATTCTCCCCTGCTCCAACGTGAGACCTTCTTGATAGACCTGCTGATTCCAATTTTCGGGCATTAATTCAGGGAGTTGAATTTGCATGACCCCATCTTTTGCAATAATAGAGAGCTTATCGGACTTATTGTCCGACTGGTAGGTCTGCCACTCACTGACATCAGCATCAAATGTCCCGTTGCGAATTAGATTTCCAGTGTAACTCCGCTGATTGGCATCCGTCAGCGTAAAATAGTCAATATTCACATGAGGAGCATAGATTTGCAAAGTCTGGATTCCTTCATTCAGCTCAATGGTCTGCTCCATCAGTTTGAAGATTCCCCAATCTCCCGTATTCGCTACGTTCCACGTATATTTGAAATCCGCATCAGTCTCCTGGATCTCGCCTACGGGCAATGTGTGCGTATATACGCTGCCCTGCTTGGCCAGCAAGGTCAAGGATCCGCCGCCCTCATATCCCGACGCAACGTAGTAAGCAATCTTGTATTCGCCAGCCTTCTTGACATCGATGATGTACTGCATCCAGTCGCCCGGATCGATCCAGCCAACGCTTAATCCGTCTTCTCCCTTTTGTACGCCTTTCATATCAGAATAATTCTCCGCTTCAATCCGCTTCGAACCGTTGACCACCACAGGCGGACTCATTTCCTTCAAACTCACGTTATCCAGCTCAAGGCGATGCGTCAAAGCACCCAACCCGAACTCAAGCTGGCTTGAGCTGTGCACCGGGCCCATTGTAAAAATCCATGAATAAGTTTGCGGTTCTGTTCCTATGGTAAACACTTGCTCTCCATAAAGACTCGGCTTATCTTCATTGCCTATCCGTGCCGAAATGGATACGTTATTTTCCGCTCTAGCGCTAAATGACAGAATGTACATCTTTCCTTCTATGAGGTTTAACCGATCCTGACGAAGAACAAGCGCATCAGGCTGTCCGGCAGTTCTTGGCTTTACGTACAGCTTGCGGTCAGTTATCGCGCTTCCGACATAATAATTCGCATCCGCGCTGCCCGGTCCATCGATCTTCCAAAAGCCGAGGCGATCCTTGCCTTGATCAAAAGTGCCGTTATAAATCAAGTTTCCGCTCGGTAATGCATCACGAGGCATATTTGGATCGGGATCAGCAGTTTTAACAAGACGCACCTCATCAATCCATACCGGCAGGGTGCCTGCGTCCCCCATATTAAACTCTAGTCTGGCATTGGAGTCCGTATCCGAATTCATGGTAAAGGTATAGGTGTAGTTTTGCCGATCCGCGGTAAGCGCAACCGTTTTGTCATCCATATAGCGGGTGTAGCTCCGGTCAGGACCCGACAATGACGCTATCATCGTTCTGTCTCCTGACGACCATGCATCAAAGGACAACTGGTAGGTCGATCCTTTAATCAATGGCAAACCGGCTTGAATCAGTTGGATGGCGTAATTGACGTCCCCTTCCTGATCTATGGTTGTTTTCACTGCTCCTTGATCCACCGCCACAGATCCTCTACCGCCGAACAGATCAGCAGGTGGGGCGAACGGTTGAAACACCCAATGGTTCAATTCATCTTCAAACGTTCCGTTCTCCACATAATTCCCATCTTCACCCGGCTCTCTTATGACTACGTTCTTTGCTGCAGGCATAACCGGCTGGCGATATGCCTGCCCATCCCTTTCATAGACACGGACATAGTCTACGAGCATCTTTTGCGGAAATTCCGTAGTTGAGTCCGGACTCCCTGGCCAATCGCCGCCAACAGCCAGATTCAACTGCAGGAAGAAGTCCCTGTCAAAAGGTGCGGGATAGGTGTATTCTCCACCTTCCTGCGGATTTTGACTGAACCAGTTGTTCTGCTTGGAATACAACACGCCGTCCACGTAAAAACGGAACTCTCCGGGCTCCCATTCTACCGCAAAGGTATGAAAATCGTCGGCAAACGTGGCACCTTCAGGCAGAGTGTAACTGCCCTGCGATTGCTCATGAGGCAGTCCATAGTGAAGAGTGCCATATATTTTATTCGGCTCATGGCCCAGAAGCTCCATGATATCGATTTCTCCGCTAGCCGGCCAACCGGAATACAAATTCTGATCCGTAGGCATCATCCAGATCGCTGGCCATATTCCTTTGCCTTGCGGCATTTGGGCACGAATCTCAAATCTGCCGTAAGTCCAATCTCCCTTGCCTTCGGTCGTCAGCTTCGCGGAAGTGTATGCATTGCCTTGATAATCTTCCTTATGGGCTTCAATAACTAAATGCCCGTTCTCAATGCGAGCGTTCTTTGCGCGATCCGTATAGTTTTGAAGCTCATTATTCCCGTAACCGCCACCGCCTCGCACATGGTTCCATTTACTGGTGTCGATATGGGTTCCTGCGAATTCATCATTCCAAACCATATTCCATGCTTCAGGCTTAATATTTGCTTCCGTCAAGACAATCTGCCGGAAACGGACAATCTTTCCGTTCTGATCAACTTCATAAACTCCAAGATACTTGTTAATGCTTGAGTCAACCCCAGAGATATCGGTTCCTGATTCATAGGGATCTATCAATAAACTGCTCTTATGCAATGCTTCCCCGGCCTGCATAGAGGAAATCCCTTTGTTGGATACCAGGACAGCCAGCCGGTTCCCTGCAGAGACTGTGGCAGTTACCTTTGTTGTACCAGGTAAGCTTCCTTGGGCAATCACAGGTGACCAGGAGTCAGGCGGACGGGATCCCGAGTCGCTGCCCGTGCCAGGGCTGCTATACCCCGGAGATGGAGTCAACCCGCCAGTCTCTTTCCCCGTATTCCCTGCTGGAACGCCCTTCTCGTCAGCAGATATCAACGCTTCTCTCTCAGACGGCCAAATGTACTCTTTCCCTTGCTCCAGCTCTTTGCCGTTTACCATGATTCCTGCCGCTTCAGATTTTACGCGGGAGATTTCACCTTTTCCACTAATTACTGTTCCGCTAGAACCTTTCTGAAGCATCAATTGCTGAATCGCAGCTCCATCATCTACGTGAAGCACAGCCGGACTGCGCAATATCAGCTGTTGAATGACGGAATCATCTTCAACGATTACGCGGATAGGGTGATCCTGATTATACAGCACCACCTTTGCTAATCCCGTGTTTTTGATATGGATGCTGTTCTGCCCACCGCCGTTTATGAAGGTTACGCCGGCGACCTTCGTGTTTTCTATCGTAACGTCCCCGTTGCCGATTCCCTGGGTTAGATACAGATTTCCCGTAATCTCTTTGTTCCGGAGCATTACAGCTTTCGAATTGACTACAGCATTTGCCAGGGTTTCCTTCCGTTCATCGGTGACAGCCTTGTTGTACAGTGTCCCGGCAAGCCGATCCAGCATGACAACCGCCTCACCGCGGGTAACCCATCGATCAGGCCGGAAGGAACCGTCCGGATATCCTTGGATGGCCCCCGCCATAACCAGTTCTTTTACAGCAGACAAGGAATAAGGGCGAATTTCTGATTTGTCCGAAAAAATACCCATCACATCCGTGCCCGTTCCCCGCTCGGTTTCAGACAGCTGAAATGCTCTGGACATCATCACAGCTGCTTCGGCTCTCGAAATCGAGTTGTTAGGTTTAAACGTTCCGTCTTCGTACCCCTTAATAAATCCGGCATGAGCAGCTGCTGCCAGGGAAGAAGCATACCAAGCGTCCGCCGGCACATCCTTAAATGCGGGCTGGTCCGTTCCGCTAATACCAAACACCCGCTGCAGCAGCATACTGAACTCAGCTCTGGACATAGGCTGATTCGGATGGAGCTTCCCATCGGGATATCCCGACAAAACTCCCAAAGAGGTCCACTTCCCGAGCATAGCTTCGGCCCAATGGCCCTTTATGTCACTTTCCTTGGAGTCCTCTTTCATCGGACTGGCATAACCCGCAGTCATGAAACTGCTGAACAACATACACAGGACTAGACCTTGTGCAATGAACCGTTTCACCGTATACTCACTCTCCCTTATCGCAATGTAAGTTCATTATAAAAGGGATGTTGCCATCGGCCATATAACTACTTCTTAGCTTTTCTAGCTATCCGTTAACTAGTTTGATCGGCAAGGCGGAACCAGCGTTCAATGTCAATTCGTTCCATGATACAATGATTTTCGGAGGGATAATATATGAAAAAAATATGGTTCGTACCAGCAATACTCCTCATTCTGATAGCGATGTACGAACTCTATCAACACGGCCAGTGGACGCAATCCGACGTACCGTCTGAGAGCCGAAACCAACCGGAAATATTGACAACCGTATTTAGTTTGCGGCCGTCCCTTAGCTTCAAGAATGGCGAAAACATTGAAGATAACGTTCATACCCGATCGGTACGCGAGAAATTAGGCATTGATCTTCAATATTTATGGACAACCCCAGACAGTACATTCTCAACCAAATTGAAGCTGCATCTGCTGAATAAACAAGAGATGCCCGATATTATTCCGGTTAGAACCGATGTCGTTCATCAGATGATTGATTCCGGCCAATTTATGGCCGTAGATGATTTGTTCGAGCAACACGCGTCTCCCGTCTGGAAAAAGGCGATGAATGAGAACCCTTCCGTCTGGTATCCTTACGAACGGCAAGGAGAGCATTATGCCATTCCGATCCTGGATTATGACTACAATTCCGATCCCATGATGTGGATTCGGGAGGATTGGCTTGAAAAGGTCGGGTTGTCCCCTCCTACCACCCTGCAGGAGCTGGAAAAGGTGCTTGAGGCATTTACTCACCAAGATCCCGACGGCAACGGGAAGGATGACACCTACGGCCTGGCCGTTAGTCTGGGTAACACCATCAGCACTTGGATGGCTGACATCAGCTGGGTATTCGGCATGTACGGCTGCCTGCCGGAACAATGGAATTTCTGCGAAGCTCAGAATCAGTTGGAGTTCGGGTCGATCCAAACTTCAGCCAAGCAAGGTTTGATCAAACTTAGAGAATGGAGAGAGGCAGGGTACTTTCCGAATGAAGCGTTATGGCAGGATGAAGAGTCGGCCGCCCGATTATTTTCCCAAGAAAAAGCAGGCATCGTTATCGGCCCCCATTGGATGCGGTTCTGGCCGCTTAACGTACTCACGGAAAAAAATCCCCAAGCTAAATTCATCGCCATTCCCCTGCCAAAAGGGCCTGACGGTAAATCGTATCATCGCGCTTCCCAACCTAGAAACGGAGCTGTACTCATCAACAAAAACATCAGGAATCCACAAGCCTTTTTCCGTTACATGAACGACCTGTACGAAACGCAAGGATTAGGCGAAGGAGAATTCGCGTACGGCATGGCAAAAGACTATGACTATACGATGGTAAATGGCAAGTATTCCATGGATCGAAGCCTCATCCCCGGCGGTTATGTCGATGTCACGGCCTATACCCTCACCTATGACGGCGCACGAATTCCGTCCCATTGGACAAGAATGGTGTCCGACACCGAGAAACCGGTTCTCGCCCAATTATTTTCCAGCCGGTTACCCAACGAGTATCAAGGCCCGCCGACACCAACCATGCTGGAGATAGGCGACCAGCTTCAACAAACACAGCATGAGACGTTTTTACAAATCATTTACGGTAAAAAAAATATAGACTACTTCGATGATTTTGTGGCGAATTGGAAGGCAAACGGCGGAGAACAAATGACCAGAGAAGTGAACGAATGGTATCAGTCCATTCAAGGAACAAGTAAATAATATAATAACTATGTTGAAAGATTGCTCTTTAATCCCCGTCGATAGTCCATCTAGAATGAAATAAGATTAAACGACAGGATGGATGATCAGATGAAAAAGAAAATTTTTGTTTTTACCGTTTTAATCGCCTTATTGGGTGCAGGTTGTTCAGACAAAAACGGCGATACCCAAGAGTTACAACAAGAAAACACTTGGGCTCAAACATTTGCAAGGCATGACCCGGCAAAGTGGGAGATGTCTACCGGATACTCCAATGGAGACCCTTTTGACTGTGTATGGTCAGCCGACAATATCCATTTCAACGGTTCAACAATGGAACTGATGCTTACAAAGAATGATACTGGAAATATACAGGGCTCGGAGTACAAAACCTTGGATACGTATCATTACGGAAAATATGAAGTTCGTATGAAGGCAGCCAAAAATACAGGAATTGTATCTTCTTTCTTTGTATACACTGGCCCCCCCTTCGGAACGCCTTGGGACGAAATTGACATCGAATTCCTTGGCAAGGATACGACCAAAGTCCAATTGAACTATTACACCGACGGGGTCGGCAACCATGAGAAACTGATTGATCTTGGGTATGATGCCTCTGAGGAATTCCACGATTACGCCTTTGAGTGGACAAAGGATGAAATCAATTGGTACATTGACGGAAAGCTGGTACATACGGCAACGGATGACATTCCCGTCACCCCTGCCAAAATCATGATGAACCTCTGGAACGGCACCGGTGTTGACTCATGGCTGGGCCCCTACGACGGTGCGTCCCCTATTACGGCGGAGTATGAATGGATGAAATACACCCCTTATACGGAGGAATAGAATCAAACACGATATGCAAAAACAAACAGCTTATCTTCCTTTCGGAAAATAAGCTGTTTGCTTGTCTTTCTAAGGCTACCCTTTCACCGCGCCGGCTGTCATCCCGCTGATAAAATACTTCTGCGATAAGAAGAAAGTAATAATAACGGGTAGTGTAACAACCGTCGCCGCAGACATCAACAGATCATAACGGTTGGTATATTGGCCCACAAACAGCCTGATGCCTACGGGAATCGTTTGAACTTCCGGGGTCGTCGTCAGCACCCAGGCAAACATCAATTCGTCCCACGCCGTCAAGAAAATATACACACACATGGCGATAATGCCAGGCAAAGAAAGGGGCAGAATAACCCGGACAAAAGCCTGGATTCGATTACAACCGTCGATCCGTGCGGATTCTTCCAAATCCTTTGGAATCGAAACAAAAAAACTCCGGATAATCCAAATACTCATAGGTGTATAGAATGCTGAATAGACCAGCACCATTCCCCAATACGTATCCACCATAGGAAGGCCGAGGGTATCCTTGATATTCAAGAACAACAAGTAAATGGGCAGAAGAAACATAATACCCGGAATCATCTGTGTCCCGATGACGCTGATTCCGAACAATCCGGAGCCTGGAAACCTGTACCTGGCAAGTGCATATCCCGCCAATATGGCCAGGAAACAGGAAATAAGCATCGTTGCGGTACAAATGATTAAGCTGTTTTTAAAATATTGGCCAAAATTGATCGTTTCCCAAAGATTTCTGTAGTTAAGCCATTGCGGCTCAGGGATCGCCATGCTGGTAATCCCCTGCAGGATTTCCCCATTCGTATGGAGGGAAACCTTGACCATCCAAAAGATCGGGAATACGACTACTGCAACAATCACCCATGTGAGCGTATTTAGGGAGTAATACTCTAGTTTTTTCGCGATTCGGGTATTCAATCCACTCTCAACTCCGATCTAAAGATTCGATACCATATCCCGACAATGATCAACATAGCTCCCATCAGAAGGAAAGAGGCCGCCGCGCCAACCCCGAAGGACCAATACCCGAAAGTCTGTCTGGTCAAGGCGGTCATAAGCAAATCGCCCCATTTGCCAGGGTAGCCGGATCCGTTTCCGAACATCATGGCGACGATATTGTAAGAGTACACATTGTTGATAATCTGGAATAGAAGCTGAACAGCGATGATCGGCTTCAGCATCGGAAGGGTAATGGTAAAGAACTGCCGCAATCGGCCGGCACCATCAATTTTTGCTGCTTCGTAGAGATCATCTGGAATCGTTTGGAGCCCAGCCAGAAAGACAACCATGATGAATGGCCAGCTTCTCCATACAGTAGGAATAATGATCGCCCAAATCGTATTTTGACCAATCAGCCAGAAGGGCTTATCAGACATTAAATGCAGGATATCGACCAGAATATAATTAATGATGCCTTCTTTTTGCCACATAAATCCCCAGAGGACACCCACAACGTAGGAGGGAACAACCCACGGAAGCAGCATGGCCGCTCTGGCAATCCCCCTTCCCGGGAAATCCCGGTTCAGCAGGATCGCTACGAGTAATCCAATAATCATTACGGATATGGTTACGACGACACTGTATATAGCCGTATTCCGCAGCGCGTATCCCAGACCTTGACGGACAGGATTATTTTCATTGAAAAGCAGCTCCGAGTAATTTTTCAATCCAATAAACGGGGCTTTTAAATACTGGCTTAATGTAAACTGATTCAACTTCAAAAATGACATCACGATCCCTTGGATCATGGGCAAGACGTGAACGAGCATCATAAACAGAAAGGTGGGAAGTATGAATAAATACGCGACGCGGTATTCCCTAAACCCCTTTTTGAACCGGGCTCCGAAGGGTTTTCTGACTTCCGGCGTGTCCGGATTTCTTGATATTTCCACGGTGTCTCACTTCCTTCTAATAAAGTGTGCTATCAAGCCAGCACTTGATAGCACATTTGGATTGTTACTGATTCAGGATAGCACTGACTTCATTAGCTGCATCATCGAGCTGTTTTTGGATCGATGCTTCATTGTAAGTTCCAGAGACACCCGCTACAATGTCCCAGATATTTCCGAAGTATTTAACAAGAGCTGTCTCACAAGGTCCCCATTGAGGAATAGAAGGATAAGACATCCCGTAATTCGTAGCCTCAACCAATGCTTTATAATTCGGGTCGGATGCCAGCGATTCCATCACCGATCTTTTGCCCGGCAGCTGGCCGGACAATTGAGAATAAGTCAGCTGTGCTTCATCACTGGACAAGTACTTAATGATATCCCATGCCGCTTCTTTGTGCTTGGATCCTTTAAAGATCGTCAAGTGGCTGCCGCCAATAAATGTTGATGGTCCTGCAGGACCCGCTGGAAGCGCGGCTACGCCGTAATTTTGGGCTGCGGTTTTTCCGCCTACACCGCCGTCTTCCTCAGGAGTTGCAAAGTTTTTGATCATCCATGCGCCGCTCACCATGACTGCCGTTTTACCGTCCGAGAAGTCGCTCTCGATCTGGGATGAGTTCTTCTCGAGGGAAGCCTTCTCCACCAGTCCTTCATTGGCCAGGCCGGTGTAGTACATGACTCCTTCTAGGGCGGTTTTATCATTGAATGTTACCTTTGTATTGTCTTCATTAAATACGCTGCCGCCCGCAGCCCAAATCCATGGGAAAATATTGTGCGGAACGTTCCAATCGTTTTTGCCCGGTACGCCGAAGGCGGTCATTTTCTGGTCTTCGATCTCGATTCCATTCAATTTGCTCAACGTTTGCTTAAAGGTATCCCAATCCTTAAACGCAGTTGCCGGATCTAACCCCGCTTTATCAAGGGCATCCTTGCGATAGAAGAGGGCCCGGGCGTCCACAAACCACGGCACACCATACACCTCGGAGCTCCCGTCAATCATCGTTGTTTTCCAGCTGGCAGGAAGGTAATTGGCTTGTCCCCCCAATTCCTCAACACGATCCGTCAAATCTTCGATCCCATTCATTGCCGCAATGGCAGGCACCCAAGTGGTGCCCAATTGCAGGAGGTCAGGACCTTGACCGCTCGTTGCAGCCGTGGTGATCTTCGTCCATGCTGAACCCCAGTCGAGAACCGTGACGTTCAATTTAACGTTTGGATGCTGATCCAGATAAGGCTTCATGGCTGTCATGAAATCTTTATCTGGCTTCGGACTGTTCGGCATAATCCAGGCGGTCAGCGTCACGTCTTCTTGCGGAGCGCCTGTCGTTGAATTGTTCGCATTCTTGTCCGTTTGATTTCCTGAGCTGCTGCTGCCTTTGCTGCCCCCGCAAGCCGATAAGATCATGCTCATCATGACAATGATGGTCAAAAGGACTAGGCTGATCCGTTTCTTACTCATTGTTGTCCCCCCGTTTTTCTTTCATTTAAATTAGATGCGTACGCAGTTGCCTGCGCCGTATTTTTATTGTAAAAAGAATCCGCGGGAACCAAAATAACTCGATTTAAACATTACTATGTTTTTATTGACCACCTTTTCTGGGGTTCGCTTCAACGGATGGAATGACTAATAAAGAAACAATTAATATGCAAAAAAATAAACGAGCTTCTCTGAATTAAAGGCATTCTATCCCTGCCTTCAACCGGAGAAGCTCATATATACACTAATATATTATAATTGCTCTCGAAATTCATTTGGGGTCATGCCATATTCTTCTCGAAATAATTTGCTGAAATACGCAGCATTTTTGAAGCCCATATGCTCGGAAATTTCGTAAATCTTCAGGGAGTTATTTTTGAGCATTTCAACCGCCTTCAGCATGCGCTGCTTTTGGATATACTCGCTTATTCCTTCTCCCGTTTCAGTTTTATATAGCCGGGACAAATACACGGGATGAAGATAGACCGCATCCGCTATCGTTTGCAGGGATGCCGTGCTCAAGTTTCGGTCGATGTATTCTCTTATTTTTAATGTCATTTTTTCTCTGGAACTTCTCTGCTCTGCCTGGTCGCTGCGCTGAATTTTATCCAGCATGTACAACGCCCACTCCGAAAATTGCTGGACAGAATAAACAGACCGATCCAGAATAGCTGTATTTCCGACCAGGTCGCTTAGCAACCGATTATGTTTGTGTGCATAATAATAGAACGAACCCACCACTACAGTATAAGCTTCCCGGACATGCTCCTCCGACAAGTTCCCCGCTTGCTTCATATCCTGAATAACCATCTCTAGCTTTTCCCGAAATTCCCCCCACCTGCGGTTTTCAAGCAGATGCTGCAGCGTAGGTGTTTCGTACAAGCGATACAAGGGCTGTTGTACACAAGCTGCTTCGGGAAGCTGGCCAGACAGGAAGCAGCCAGACTCATTTGCCAGCCTGCTGCGGATTTGCTCCGTAATATAACTGTACAGTGTGCTAATGTCTTCGGGAAATCTCCCCCACTTGCTTACAATAATGGAGACGACCCGTTTCAAGTACAATCCGATATTACGTTGAAGCTGCATCGCCAGCGAATCGAATTTCTTATGTTCATCCACCATTTCGTTATCATCTCTGCCGGATTTGTTCCGGACAAGCAGAACCAGGAGGCCATTGGCATCCTTACAGGGCCATAAGTCATGAGAATCTCCCAACATCTCCACAGCGATATTCATGATGGCATATTCCACTAAGTAAAAATCCCGCTCATTAAATTCCGGCAGGCTCTCCTCCATTCGAATGACCATAATGCAAATTTCATCTCCTAAATGAAAAGGAAGCTCATACAAGTCCAAGAGATAGATCAAGGAATCTTCCTTCAGCCTGCCCATTAACATTTCATTCAGAAGCTTATCCTTCAGGATCGGCAAGCTTTCCTTCAGCGTATCGACAACACGTGTTTGGGAGACCACCTCCTGCCATTCCATCTTGATCTTGTGTACCAGCCTGCTGATCACAGCAATAAGGTCCTCATCGGAAACGGGCTTGAGCAAATAGTCGGACACGCCATATTTGATAGCTTGCTTGGCATAGGCAAACTCTGCGTGGCCCGAGAGCAGCACGCTTTTCACGTGCCGATACTGCTGGCAGATCTCTGCAACTAGTTCAATGCCTGTCATTCGGGGCATATTAATGTCTGCAATCACAATATCAACCGCATGCTCCGACAGAATCAACAACGCATCTTTTGCAGAATATGCCTTGTACACCGTCATGATTTCGAGCTGCTCCCAATCAATCGTCACAGCCAGTGTATCCACGATCGTCGGTTCATCATCAACAATCAGCAAACTTAACATTTGGTTCCTCCTGCTGTTTAGTCATGCAACGGATCGCTACCCTTAACCCTCCCAAGCCGGAACGATCAAATTCCAGCCCCGAACCCGGCGCATACAGGTTCATAACTCTCTGGCAGGTATTCCACAAGCCGCAGCCTGTTTCGGGGGTAAGCGGAAGGCTCATTTTTTCGCGAAGCCTCTCAAGGTTGTCCGGCTCCAGACCATCGCCAGAATCTTCGACAGTGATCACAAATCCTCCCGATATGAAGAAGCCTTGGATTCTAATCCTCCCTTCTTGATCACTCTTTTCAATGCCATGAATAATAGCGTTTTCAACTAAGGGCTGGATAAACAGCCGGGGGATCGATACCTCCATAAGTTCCTCGGAAATATGCACCTCGTAGCTCATCGGTTTGCGGAAGCAATGAATGTTCAGATAATTCTTTAAGAAATTGACCTCCTCTCGAACCGTAGTCAGCGGATTTTCAAGACGGGTCGTATATCGGTAGTATTCTCCCAAATTGAGTGCCATAGCTACGACCTGCTCATCCTCGCCCAACTTGGCCATATTTTTAATATAAAACAGACAATTGTATAGAAAGTGGGGGTTGATTTGCGATTGCAGCTGCTTCAGTTCAGCTTCCTTTAATCGGAGCTTCTCCTCGTACACCTTTTCAATGAGCTCCTGAATGCGCTCCGCCATATCATTAAAGCCGGAGAAAACATCTTGAAACTCATCCCGGTGCTTGGCTTGCAAGCGCGAAGAAAAATTGCCGGACCGGATATCCTGCAGCTTCATGACCAGCTCGTTGATGGGGTACTGTATCTGCCTGTATATCAGAGCAGTAATAATCACGCCAATCGCCAGCATCGCAATAATTCCAAGTATGAAAAATTGGCTGCTTTCCTTCACTGGCAAGACTACTTTCTCAAGCGGCACCAAATCGATCATAACCCAATCCAGACTCCCCACTGGAGCGTAATTGAGGAGCAGGCGATGCTCCTTGAAATTCAGTATCCGGTTGCCTGGCTCTTGCAATGAATTCCAGTCCAGCTGCTCCCTCCATTCACCCAAATCCGAAGGTGGATTCCCGATGAAGCCGAATTTCGGATGATACAGCATCGTGTGCCGGTTCGAATTTTGCTGGAATTTATTGATCATATCTTGAATGTAGGTATCTGAAAACCGGGCAATGATGGCATATCCAGGAGCTAATCGAACCATAGTAAAGTAGTTCTCGCTATTGCCCTGGCCTGGTTCGTAATTCCATAAACCTTTGCTAAGATCCACCCTCGGAATAGAAGCAAGCTCCTCATAGACTACGTCCGGCCGGGTAGAGATGACCTCTTCTTTTGATTTTAGAAATACGCTGATTTCCATAGGCCAGTTGGAGGATACACTCTGCAGCTTAATTCTTTCATACATATTGGATCGAAGCATATTAAAATCAAACAGATCTTCAGGCGCTGTCGTGTTTATGTATTGTTTCATGATGGAGTCTTCCTCTAACTGCAGCAAGTTAGCGGCCAAATTATTTACCTGGTTATCCAACTGAACTAGAAAGAATTGCAATTGTTCGTAATAGGAGTTTTGAATATCACTTTCGATCACATGGATGCTCACTCTATACGAGCGGCCGTTTAGCGCGACCGCAATGCTCAATAACACGAACAGTACGATCGAAAACTTTAACGACAACGTGAACTTGAACTTCTTTCTTCCCCTTTTCGATCCCATCATCATCACCTAGAGTCATTATACTAGTACAGAGTTGTAGATGGCGATCAGGAAAAAACAACATCGGATAACAAGTTGAGAAAAGTACAGCTAAGTTAAATTTCAGATATAGTTCATTCCCTAGAAGCCCCTTATTCTTGAATCAATGGGTTAAGCTCAGAGGAGGAACTTACATGACGAAAAGAAAAGTACATATCAAGGCTCTTGCCCACTTTTTCCGTATCAAATCTGTCAGTATCAAGCTGTCGATATCTGTACTCGTGGCGGTCATTTGCGTCGTTGTGGCCATATCCTCCATCTCATTTTATTCATTTAAAAATGCATATGAGCAAAAAGTGGCTGAAACGTCCGCCCAGACGCTGGAAATTGCGGGCAAAAAAACAGCTCAAATGCTTGACAGCTTTGTAGATATGGCTCACAGCCTTGAAAATAACCAGGACTTTGTAAATCGCGCAACCTATTATCAGGCAGCCGAACAGGACTCCTACGAGGAGAACTCGCAAAATTCGCAAATTCGGGGCATTCTTGAATCGCTGCTCAATGTCAATTCTTCAATCCGATCTATATCTATCATTCCTGAAGGAACACACCCGCTGATCACTACAGCCGATCGTAAAATGCTTGACCCCATTTTTTTGGATACGGACAAGGCCAAAATGAAAGAAAACAACTGGTACACAAAAATCCGGCGCGAAGACGGGAATATCGTGTGGCTGCAGCCGCAAAACACCCCTTATGTCACGCTGTACCAGAATGAACAAATTTACGCCATGGGCAAGCTGCTCAAAAGCCCGCTATCCAAGAAGCCCTTGGGTGCTCTAGTGGTTGAACTGTCAACGGATAGCCTGGCGGAAACGCTGGAGGGCATCCAGATAGGACCGTCTGGAGAGAACCTGATTGTAGATTTGGAGCAGATGATCATATACGCTGAGGATCCTTCCTTGATCGGAACTCCATATACAGGCAGCCTCCCGGTGATTAACAACACGGTGGAGGGCATTCAAGCCGGATCGTTCAGCAACAGCGACGAGCATGGCAACCATCTGTATGTTTATAGTTATCTGCCGGAATCCGCTTGGATTATGTTGAGCTATGCCCCGAAGTCCAAGCTGCTGGCCGAGATGCGCCATATGCAGTATTTAATTCAATGGGCCGCTTTAGCCCTGGCTGCTTGCAGTGCAGTATTGATTGGGTATATGGTTCAGAGAAGCATCGGAAAGCCGCTGAAGCGAATCAGTTCCCTGATGGCTGAGGGGGAACAAGGAAACCTGCGGATACGAACCAATACGCAGCGTATGGATCAAATTGGGGATTTGGAGCGAAGCTTTGACCGTATGATGAATCATATCACTCTACTGGTAGAGCAAGTAAATCAGTCTGTAGATGCCGTAGTACATACTGCGGAAGAACTGATTCGCTCATCCAAGAGCACTTCATCCGCCTCCCATGATATATCAGCAGCGATGACACAGATTACCCATGGAGCCATCAAGGCTGCCGACGATGCGGAAATGTGCAACGGCCTTACCGTCCAGAACAATGAGCGGATCACCATCTTGAAATCATCCCACGAAAATCTGGAAAGACTCGGTCATCACTTGATAGAAGCAAGTTATCAAGGCCAGCAACATATGTCTTATATGCTGGAGCAAACCGGAGAAGTTGAAACCCGTACGAACCATTTAATTGAACAGGCTGCTCAGCTCCGTGAAGGAACCGGCAGCATTGAAAAAACAATTGAGCTTTTAAGCAATATTACGAAGCAAACTGCGATTCTCTCTTTGAATGCTGCAATCGAGGCAAGCAAAGCTGGAGCGGCCGGCAAAGGATTTATGGTGATTGCAGAGGAGATCCGGAGGCTGGCGGATCAATCAAAAAATTCTCTCCACATGGTAAGCCAGGTGCTATCCCATATCGGCCAGGATACAGAGAATACCGTTGCCTCCTTGGTTGATCTCCATCCTACGCTGAGCCGTCAAACGGAATCGACTCATCAATCGAAGCAAATCTTTGAGAGATTACACCAAGAGGTATCACATTTCATGGAGCAATTGTCGGCTGTGCAGGTTTCGGCAATCCAGCTGGAGGAATCTCAAAGCAGCTTATCCGCTGCTATAGAATCAGTTAGCGCCATTTCCGAGGAAACCTCTGCAGCCAGCCAAGAAGTCCTAGCCCTAAGCAGCAATCAAAGGGCTGTCAGCAGTGAGCTCTCACAGTTGTCCCACAATTTGAGTATGTTAGCAAGTGAATTGCGCCATTCGTTAAGCCACTTCAAACTATAAAAAATAATAAACAATCCGGAACAGGAGTACCCTGCCCGGATTGTTTGCTGATTAATTACTAGTGTATCTTACCCAATCATAGTAAGCGTATAGTGGATTAGCTCCATTGTACGACCCGAGCCAACTATCTACTCCAGTGCCATTCCAAATATTCATCATGATTTTGCCGGGGGTTTTGGGAATATTCTTAGTTGCCCTATGCTTCGCAACACCGTCAACATACCACGTTATGGAATCAGGCTGCCAATC
Organism: Paenibacillus sp. FSL W8-0186; assembly: GCF_037969765.1. Classification (NCBI taxonomy): domain Bacteria; kingdom Bacillati; phylum Bacillota; class Bacilli; order Caryophanales; family Paenibacillaceae; genus Paenibacillus; species Paenibacillus sp. FSL W8-0186. The sequence continues at coordinate 4,840,013 of NZ_CP150207.1, forward strand.
GAAGGCATAGGTATGATAGCTTTGAGATGCGTCGAAGCCCAAATCAATGACCTTTTCATTCCCTCCAACACCGTTAGTAAAGTAATTGAATTGTACTTTTGTCGTATCCTTGCCTAAAAATTCGATATCAATTTCATCCCATGGTGTACCGTCGGTTGGCCCCGTGTAAGTAAAAAATGACGAAACGATGCCCACATTTTTTGCTGGTTTCATATTCACCTCGTACAACCCATATCCGGCTGTGAACTTGCTGCGATACTCCGCACAATCGAATTTATTATACGAAGGACTTGTAAGTGCGAGACGCAGCTTGCCATCATTTGTAAACGTTGCATTGTTAGCCCGCCAGGTACAGTTGAACATGTTGCCGTTAGAGTACCCGTTGGCCATTTCCCAGGTCTGTGAATTATAGTACGTCATGGGTTCCCAAAACACAGTAGCGCCCTTCGCAGTGATCGCCAACGAAGTCAACAGAAGAAGCGAAGAGCAAAGCGCAATCCACCATTTCTTCTTCACATTTCTCACCTCTTGGTTCATATTTTCCCTGCCTGCCTCTTTTGGTCCCAAAATCCTCCTTTCCCTGGAAAATGCTCATAAAGTCATGATGCAACCTAATCTTATTGCCATTTGCCATAGATTTCCATAACAAGAAATTAACTTTAGCATCAATTTTTCAAACTTTTTAAGAGAGCTGGAGCAGGAAGAATTGAAAACTGGCAAGAGGATAGAAAAAACCAAGTAAAATCAAGGGTATTTGCTTGAAATGTACAAATTTGCTCTACTTCCCGTCAATTCTCAGGAGCACCGCCTCACGGGCTGCCTTCGTGAGCGTGCCGAGCACCAGTTCATAGGAATGGTCGATCATCTGTTCCAAGTCCTCCATAGGAAGACTGCCGTCCGCAATGACCGTGTTCCAATGTGTTTTGTTCAGGTGGTATCCGGGGCGGACACACTCGTGCTGCTCCCTTAGATTTGCCGCAATCACAGGGTCGCATTTCAGCGAAATGTGCACCTCTTTGTCATCGCCAACCTCGGTAAGCAGCGCAAACATCTTGCCTCCTACCTTCATGACTAGCGGCTCCGGACCGAACGGATAATCTTGGACAGCACCTTTTTTGGATAAACAATAGGCGGTAAGTTGGTCGTACATGGTATCACCCTTTATATGAGATTGCACTAATCATATAGGAAAATATCTATTGATGTAAAATTGAGCCTTGATAATAAAAGTGGCCTCGGTCCCCGTTTTTTTCCAAAAAAAATCACAGGCGAAATGCCCGTGATTGAAGGTTGCAGTCCCAACTGCCAATTGTAAGAACAATTTAAGCCGTTTCAATTTTTATAGCCGACGTTTGCGCTTCAATACATAAAGCCGCGGCTTTAAAGGCATGCTCCTGGGTCATCGCGTTTTCCGTCCCGTTCAGAATATCCAAAATAAACTCACCGAAATAAGGGTATCCCACCTTGCCGGAACAGTCGAAGTGACGCTCGCCTTCATGGTTGACTAAATACAAATGGTTGCCGGACGCTTCCCGGGCGATATCGATGTATTTTCGGATTTCAATATACCCGTCGGTGCCTAATATAAAGGTTCTTCCATCGCCCCACGTGCCAAGTCCATCGGGAGTCAGCCAATCCACGCGAAAATAGAACGTGGCCCCATTATCTGCGACCAGCGTAGCATCGCCGAAATCCTCGAACTTCGGATAATTCTTAAAATTGTAATTGGCTACTTTACTGTGCAGCACTTTAGCGTCCTTGGCGCCGGTATAGGATAAAAATTGCTCGATTTGATGGGAACCGATATCGCATAAAATGCCGCCGTAATAGGCGGGATCAAAAAACCAGTCCGGCCGGGCCTTGACATTGGCGCGATGCGGTCCCGTGCCGATCACTTGAACGACACGGCCAATGGCGCCCTCCTCAATCAGCTGGCCGGCAAACACAGCGCTTTCCACATGCAGGCGTTCGCCGTAATAAATGCCCCATTTAAGTCCGGTCTCTTTCGTTTTCAGACGTGCCTGATCTACTTGCTCCAATGTGGTAAAGGCCGGTTTATCGACAAAATAATGTTTGCCATGCTCCAGCGCTCTAAGCCCCAGTGCACCACGTTCAGATGGAATGCAGGCGCCGGCAATCAGTTTGATTTGCGGATCGTTTAGAATCTCCTCCTCGGTCTGTGCCGCTATCGCCTGGGGAAAAGTATTTACGAACCGCTTCACCTTCTCCGGGTCCGGGTCATAAACCGCCACGAGTTCGGCCCCTGCCTCCATGAGGCCGTTGCACATCCCATAAATATGTCCATGATCCAAGCCGATAGCTGCAAACCGAAACTCTCCCTTGCCAACTACGGGATTGGGTTTTCCTTTTGGCGCATAATTCATGCCGTCCTGCTTATTCGTCATTGTGTCTGCTCCTTTCGGGTTCTCAAGCATTGCCGCCCGACGTAATCGTATTGTCGCTAAAGTTCTCGATACTGGTTTTCTTGTCATAGAAATAGGTTGCGTTCTCCAGAATACCCTGACGCGAATAGAAAGGACTATCCGGTCCCAGCGGCAGCTTGACCGTCTGTCCGGTGCATGCGGATTGATAAATCGCCGTGATGAGCTCCAGCGTCCGTCTGCCTTGAATACCGTCTGCCAGCACAGGCGTGTTCTGTTCGATAGCATTCAGGACATCCAGGATCTGTCCGCGATGGCCTTCATAGGGAAGATCGGCTTGTTCATCGTAGACCTGCTGAATTTGAGCCTCCAAAGCCTTGTCCTCCTCCGGAAAACCGTTCGATTTAGAGAGGGATGCCGCCACTTTCCAGGGGGCAGATACACGCGCGTGCTTTCCTTGGAAGATCAGCTGCTGCTCCTGGCCATGATGCACCACGGAGCTGGTGATTTGAGCCAACGCACCGTTATCATAACGGGCTATCGCAATCGAGATATCCTCCACTTCGGCATTGCCGTGCGATGTATTGCTCATGACCGCGGTAACTTCGGCAGGCATGCCGTTCATCCATTGGAAAATATCGATATGATGCACGGCATGATTTAACGTGCAGCCGCCTCCTTCCTTTTCCCAGGTGCCCCGCCACCACAAATCGTAATAACAATGGCCCCTCCACCAGTAAGAATCGATCTGTGCGTGTACAACCGGACCGATTAATTTCGTGTCCAGCACATGCTTCAACTTCATCATAGGCGTAGTAAAGCGGTTTTGCGCCACGACAGATAAAATTTTACCGCTTCGCTCCGCTGCCTCATTGATGGCATCGCATTCTTCCAGCGAGGAAGCCATTGGCTTCTCCACGATGACATGCTTGCCAGCATTCAAGAAGGCGATTGCCGTATCCGCGTGAGTATACGGAGGCGTGCACACGGACACCAGATCGATGTCGCTGCGCTGGAGGAGCTCCTTGTAGTCAGCGTACACGGCCGCTTCCAGTTTAAACTCTTCTATTCTTTGCTTGGCCTTATCCGGGTAAATGTCACAGATGGCCACGATTTTGCATTGCTCCGGAAATTGTAAATACGCTTGGATATGCGCCGGGGAAATGGCGCCGGCCCCGATGACGGCTACATTTAACAATAGATTCCACTCCTTTAGGCTCAGGTGTAAATCGGGCCTCCCACTCGAAAGGCCCGACCAATTCATAAGTTACTGGTTGTAGAACTCATCGTATGCCGCCATTTTGCCTTCCATGACAGCTTTTCCGCCCATAGCCATGTATTCTCCAACTTTCTGTTCGTAGACCTTATCGAATTGATCCGGTTTAGCCGTCACAATCTTGGCCAGCATTTCCTTTTCGAAATCCTCCAGGATTTTGGCATATTTGATCTCAGCATCTACCGGAATATCTACCCGAGGCAAGGTATATCCATCGTTATTGCCCGCTTGAATACTTTTGACCGTGAAATCTTTAAAGTTGGCGTCAAAGGCATTGGCCGCGATGTTTTTGTCTGGCTCTTCCGTTGAAATGTATTTACCGTTGAGAATAATGCAGTAATCATAGTAGTTGTACAGCAGGTTTTGGGCTTCCGGCGTATCCAGCAGTACAGGTAATCCGTCAGCAGTCATCTCGTACGATTTGCCTTCCTCCCCGTTTTGGAGTACCAGTATATTGTTAGGATCCGCCATCCAATTCAGGTACTTGATCGCCGCAACCGCATTTTTGCTCGTAGCCGGAACCATAATATAGGCTCCGTTTGGTTCATAGACGGGCTTTGGATGTTTCCCATCCGGTGTAGAGAAAGGATCGATGGCCTCAAGCACAGCGTCTGGATTATTCGCTTTCAAGTTGGCATAGTAGCCGTTATAAACCGGTTCGTTCGTATTTGGCGTGCCTGCGCCTGCAATGCTGTTGACGACTTGCTGGGCGAAAGCTTGGCTGAAGTCATCGCTGAGCGCGAAGTCCGGATCGATTAGTCCCTCATTGTACATCTGGTTTAATAGCTGGTAGCCGTCCTTGCTGCCCGGCTGCAGCCATCTTGGAACCGCATACAAATCTTTGTCGGTAATTTCGTCCCACTTCCAGAAGGAATTTACCAAAGGCATCATATGGAACACATCGATATAACCGTAAGGAATGACTTTTCCTCCCGTGTTGCCCGGATCCTTTTCTTTAAAGGCTCGCATCGTATTTACAAATTCCTCCGTCGTTTGCGGAATCGGCAGATTTAATTGATCCAGCCAGTCCTTGCGGATAAAAGTCGTCGTTTGAGCCTGAATCACGCGAAGCGCGGGGATGACATATTGTTTTCCTTCAAAGATGCCGTAAGGCAGAGAAGGCCCCAATACTTTCTTCAGGTTGGGTCCGTGCTCATCAATGAGCGGGCCTAAATCGGTCAGACCGCCGCTTTTCACATAGTTTTGTACAGTCGGTTTGTTATACGTGAATACAATATCCGGTGCGGAACCCGATGCCATGAGCACGTTCAGCTTATCCACTTCTTCCGCCCGCGGAACCGTAACAAACTCTACGTCAATGTTGTTGGGGTCGCCGAAATTTTTCTGGATGTACTGCGCCATAAAGTTTTTCGTAATTGGCGGCTCGCCAGCCGGCGTATTGTTTCTGTCGAACAGTTCTACGGTGAGCTTAATCCGTTCTCCTTTAGCTTCCTTGGACGGATCGGCGGCACTACCTCCGTTCCCTTCTTTGCTTGATCCATTTCCCCCGCTGCCGCAACCTGCCAACACCAATGTCACACTCATGACCAAAGCCAGCAGAGCAAACAGGGGTGAGCGATATGGTTTTCGCATGCTATTGCCTCCCTTTTCATTGTTTATATATAGTGACCTTCAGCGCAGCCCGTCGCTAGACTTCTGCCGAAGAGCAGCTATTCAACTCATTCAGGCCTTAGCAGGTCTATCCCTTGACAGCCCCTGTAAGCATCCCGGAAATGAAATACTTCTGCAGCCAAGGATAGACCAGCAAAATCGGCAAGGTGGCAAACATAATACTGGCCGACTGGATGCCTTGCGGAATCGGGGTCGCTGCGTTGAAGCCTTCCTGCGCCGTAGCATCATTCACTTGGCTATTGATCACCATCTGATAAAGCTTTAACTGGAGCGGGTAAAAGTCTTTGTCACTGATATAGAACAAAGCATCCTGGAACATATTCCATCGATCCACGGCGGAATATAATCCAATGGTTGCCAAAATCGGCAGCTGCAGCGGAAGGACGATCCGAAGCAGGAATCGAAAATGACCGCAGCCGTCAATCCAGGCTGAGTCCTCCAGCTCATTGGGCATTCCGGTAAAAGAAGTCCTCATAATAATCAACAAAAAGGCGTTGATCATCAGCGGGAGAATGAGCGACATAGGTGAATCCAACAGTCTCAGTTCCTTTATAAGCAAGTAATTGGGGATAATCCCTGGGTTGAAGAACATCGTGACGATAATTAGGCCAAACATAATATTTCTGCCTTTAAAATTTCTGCGGCTTAAAGCGTAGGCCGCCATGATGGTCATCGCCAAAGCGACTGCCGTATATGTGGCGACCAGGATGACCGTAATAACAAGAGAACGCATCATGGATGCATCTCCGAAGACCGCGGAATAGGAATGAAAGTTCCATTCCACGGGCCATAGGAACACTTCACCCGACATAATGGCCCTGTTGCCGCTGAAGGATAAGGCAAAAATATGGATCATCGGCACGACGCAAAATAATGAAAAAATGCCGATAAGCACGATGATGACGATATCAATGACTTTATCAAACGAATTCCTGATCACGCACGTCCCTCCCTTAGAAGATTCCTTGATTGTTGACTTTTCTGGAAATCAGTTCAGCCGTAAGCAGCAGGACCAGCCCGACGACCGACTGGAATAATCCAACGGCAGCCGCAAGCGCAAATTGCGCGGACTGGATGCCGACTGTGTATACATAAGTACTGATGACCTGGGCTACATCCATCACATACCCGTTCTGCAAAGCATAAGGCTGTTCAAAGCTGATGTCCGCCATGCGCCCGATTTGGATAATGAACAACACGACGATGGTCGGTTTAATCCCGGGAAGCGCAATATGCCAAATCTTTCTCATTCGGCTGGCTCCGTCCACTTCTGCGGCTTCGTACAGTTCCTTATTAATCCCTGTAAGCGCTGCCAAATATAGAATCGTTCCCCAGCCTGCATAATGCCACACTCCGGCTCCCGTATAAGTAAGAATCCACATGATCGTATTTTCGAGAAACGGAATGGGCTGTCCACCAAGACTTTTTATAAATTCATTCACGCTGCCCGTGTGGGTAGCCAGCAATTGAATAGCCATTCCGCCGACAATGACCCAGGAGATAAAGTGAGGCAAATACAAGAGAGTTTGGCTCAAGCGCTTATACCAGTTGATGCGCAGCTCATTGAGCATAAGCGCCAAGATGATCGGAATCGGGAATGTCAGCAAAGAAATGACATTTAACATTAAAGTATTGCGAAGCGCTTTATAAAACTGCGGCATCGCGAAGATTTCCCGAAACACGTCTAGTCCGACCCACTCGCTCGCCCATATGCCTTTAAAAATGTTGTAGTCCTTAAAAGCGACCACGACCCCCAGCATGGGGATGTACTTGAATGTAATAAAGAATGTCATGGGCAATACCATCAGGAGATACAACGGCCATTGCCGTTTAAACCCGGTTATGGCATTCCGTCGTTTGACGGGAAGTTCTGTACCCGACCGGCGCACCTCTGTTTGCATAGGCGTCATCCTTTCCGCTGAAGTCTGTTGTTTGCTTGGAGCTAACTATACAACAGGGAATTTCCCCTGCGAAATTCTCAATTATTTTGGGGCACACACCTTTTTTTGCGGCCCATTCACCTTTTTTATATGCCTATCTATTTTTTTGTCATGCAGGATCAGCTGCCGAAATTTCAGGCACAAAAAAAGAAGCGCCTCGAGAGAATGCACGCGTCATGCATATCCCCCAAGACAGCTTCTTCATTTATGACCTACTTATGATTCTGATAAGCCCGATGTTTCTCCTCCTGAACCTGCCTCCCCCCCATCATCATATACTCTGCTACCTCCTGGTCATAAACGGAATCGAATTCCTCGGGTTTCGCCGTAAGGACTTTCACAAAGATCTCATCATTCTTATCGTTCAGAATAGCTGAGTATTTGATTTCAGACGGCAGGATGGTTGGGATCTGCGGAGTTGCAATACCGTCGTTCATTCCATATTCCACGCTCTGGAGCGCAAAGGCTTCAAACCCTGGAGTTGAAGCATTGGCTTTCAAATTCAACTGTTCGTCCGTGCTGCTGACATATTTGCCATTCAGAATGATGCAATAATCGAAATAATTAAATAGCAGGGTGTTCGCCTCTTCATTCTCCAGCGTAACTGGCAAGCCATTCTCCATTTCGTAAGTTACCCCCTCAATCCCGTTCTGAAGGGTAATATAATTTTCCGCCTGCGCCATCCAATTCAAATATTTGATCGCTGCCTCGGCGTTACGGCTCGTTTTTGGGACCATAATGTACATACCCGTCTTTTCCAAAATCGGCTTTGTTTTTTTGCCATTCGCATTGGTGAAGGGATCAATGGGAGTCAGTATCGCGTTTGGATCGTTTTTCTGCAACTCGGCCAAATACCCCATATACACAGGTTCAATCGTATTGGGAGTAGCGGCGCCAACGCGGCCGTTCACCAGGTCCTTCTGAAATTGCTGGGCATACCTGTCGAGGTGGAAATCAGGATCGATCAGACCTTCATGATACAGCCGGTTCAGAAGTTTGAACGCATCTTTGTTCCCCGGCATTATCCATCCTGGATCGGCGTATAAATCCTCCTCGGTGATGCGGTTCCAATCCCAAAACGAGTACTGCAATGGCGCTATATGATAGTAATCGATATGTCCATAGGGATAAATGGTTTCCCCGTATTTCTCCAGCCTGATCTTCTTGAACGCTTTTAGGGCTTGGTAAAACTGCTCTGTCGTTGCAGGCAGAGGCAGCCCCGCTTCCCTGAGCCAGTCTTCGCGGATCAGGGTCGTGCTTCGGGCCGTAAGCACCCGTTTAGCCGGAATCGCGAATTGCATTCCATTTAAGCGTCCATAGCTTAGGATTTCCTCCCCCAGGACAGCTTTCAGGTCTTGGCCGTACTGGTCCAGCAAAGGAGAAAGATCGGTCAATTTACCTTGAGTGAAAAAGTTATAGACCGTAGGAAGATCGTACGTAAACACGATATCCGGGGCTTGATTCGCGGCCATAAGCACTTGCAGTCTCCCTACTTCTTCAGCCCTGGGTATCGTGATGAATTCAACCTTGATTCGTTCCGGATCTCCAAAGTGCTTTTGAATATACTGCGTAATATAATTGTCCGTAATCGAGTTTGCTCCAGCAGGTTTGTTATTACGTTCGAACAGTTCGATTCTTAACGTTGTCCAACGATCAGTCGAAGCGGATTCGTCGGACCCGAGGCGTCCTCTGGCACCCTCAGCGTGGCCTGATTTATTCGATCCCGCAAGGCCGTTACAGCCCATCATAAATGACAAGATGGCGGTAACCACCATGATTGAAGTTAAAGACCGCAAAAACGGCATGGAGCCCCCTCCTCCTCCTCGATTGTTAAAACTGAGTTCTATATCGTGCGGTACATATTGCGAAACTCCCCTGGGGGAACATCTTGAAGCTTCTTGAAAGCCCGATAAAATGAATTCACATTCTGGTAACCGATTTGTTCTGCGATCGATTGAATCGAATCCTCTGTTTCTATTAATAGCCGTTTGGCCTGCTGCATTCTGATCTTCAACACATAATCAACGAATTTTTCGCCCAGTTCCTCTTTAAATAACAGGCTAAGAGCGCTTGGCTGGAGTTTGAAAATATCGCTTACCCGGGCCAGGGACAGATCCGGATCGGCAAAATGCGCGTCAATATAGCCTTTGGCTTGCATCGCAATGCTGTGATGTCTTCTAGCCTGCCGGTCCTCATCAACACAAGCCTCGAACATCGCCATGATCCCCATGAACTGATATTCGAACTCATCCAGCGTTTCTGCCGTTTCGTTCAGGTGGGCGAACCGATGCTGAAAATCCTGCTTCCAAATTTGTTGAATGTTCGCTGATAACGCGTTAACCGTCTGATCCATCCGCTTGGCAAAAATATTTACAAGCCCAGTCATGTCTTGCTTCATAAACCGCATCTTTCTTAATTCCGTGAAAATCTGCGTCAATTTCTCACGCCAATCGCTCTCGTTCATTCGGAAGGATTGAACCGCCTGATCCAGAGCTTGCAGGTAAACGTAATTATCCAGGCTCAATTTGCCGGCGCTCTTACGATTATCAATGATCGTATTCGTTCCGAAAATCATTTTCAGTTCAACGTTGTCGTGCGCATTGCGGTAAGAATCCGCGACGGTTTCGATGGAATCGGAATCGGCGCCCACCCCAATCGTTATCGTAAGCTCCAGATGCTGATTGATCCATTTTTGGAATTCCTCCGCGTAGGCTGACGTCGTTTTGCTGCTGCGTGGATCGGCTGCAATATGCTGGATGACAAAAGCGATTCGATGCGGCTCCATCCAGACATCCCAAACAAATGAATGATGGTTTTGCCCTAGGTCGCGAAAGGCGCTCTCGATAATAAATTTTAGCAAATGCTGATCCTTGACCTTGTATTTGTCCGTAAAGCCAGAATAATGATCAATTTCCACCACGATAACCCCTAGCCGGTCATACGCTTCAGGCAGGCTCAAATCCGCAAGCTTCTGCTTGAATTCTTCGTCCGTTAAATACAGATGGCCCGCCAACAAGTCGCGAAAAAGACGCTGCTGCCGCAGTAAACAATCTTCCTTATGCAAATTCTCATAATCCAGAGACCTCTTAAGCAGATGATCCAATGCCATTTCTATAAAAGTGAACTCATTATTCGCCCCCTTGATGCCCAGCTCCTCACTTTTTCGGTTCGAAAACTGGCCTACCTTTTCCATAATGGAATGAATCGGCTTGTAGTGCATATGCGTTACGATGGTAAAGCCGACCAATGCCAATAAAATGATAAAGATTAGAATAAACATCCATACACTAGAGAAGAGAGACAAGATGTTATAACCGCTATCATATACCCCCTGGGAAACAAACCTCCAGCCCGTATAATCAGATTGAACCATAATCATGTCCGCCCCGCTGTCCAAAGCCTGTGGGGCATTATCATCGTCTTCTAATAGCAGCACTGAATTGGAATCGCTTTCATTTAGCGAGTTAAGATAGTCCATAAAAGATCGCTGGTACACATTTACGACAAAGGCACCACGTACTTCATCCCCCGTATAGGCGAACTTCACAAGCGAGACAACCTTCTGCTTGTCTTCGTCAAAAGCTGCATAGGCGAATAAGCGCGGGTCATGCCAGTCCGTCGACTCTTTCTTGTCATAGTTAAACATTAAAAATTCACGATCGCCAAAAGAGTCCAGCGCATACGAGCCAAGATCCGAAATAATCCGCTGCTCGTCCTCATTGTACATATAAATTGTATTGGAAAAAGGCAGGGCTAGACTTAATTCGATAATTTTCTTCTGCAGCATGAAATCATCTACAGCATGCTTGGGCCGATCGGAAAAATACTCCTGGATATCGTTATCCATTAACAATTTGCTGACTACATTGCGTTCAATTAACATCAAATTGGCATCCAGATTAAAGACCATACGATTCAAGATCGCGTTGTTGGTCTCCTTGTACTTCTTCTCAGAGGCATTATTCAATACAAGGAAAATAATAAAGATCATCGAGGAAATGATGACGAAGAGAATAGGAGCATATGAAAGAATCGTTCGATAATACCAGTTCATTTTCATAGAGCTAATCTCCCCAAAAGCAGTTTCATAGATTATAAGAGGAAACTATCTGTATTGTTAATTAACATTTTATTAGGGGTTCTCTTTTTTTATTCCTGGGCCATATATTCGCTGTGAAGGCCTGTTTAACCTGCAAAATTTAAAGAATATCGGACAATTAAATCCTTGGTTTACAAAATAGAGTACTCTTTCTGTACGTTTTGCTTCAAGTCATTTAATAAATTAAACAAATAACTGCGTTCTCTATTTAAATTGTCCTCCAAATTTCTCTTAATTCGCTCCAATATATTCGGATTCAATGTTAAATTGTATTTAATAACTAAATTTCGCAATACCAAAAAATCATTTTTCAGCTCTATAATCGCTTCCAAAAAATTCGAACTATGCGAGACAACCTCTAGATCTAACAAATATTTTATTCGCATTTCCATTAAAACCTTATGTTCATAGAGTAAATGGAAACCCCGCCAATCCAGCTCCAACGATTGCTCTGCATTTGATATATCAACCAATAGTCTATGATATGCATCAAAACCATAGTCAAATTCTTGATCCTGAATAAGGTCATAATTTTTTTTAGAAATCAGATAATTTTCTATATTAAATATGATTTGGGGCAAGTTAATCTCACAGGTGTATTCTTTCTTCTTTTTCAAATAACGGATATTCGTCATAAAATCATAATTACTTTTTATTGCCCAATAACCCTTTTCCACTTCATCAAAAGTGCATTCAGTTACAATAAACTTTCCGTTTTCTAGATTATCAGCAATGGTAAATGTGCTTTTATTTAAATCATATCCACATATTAATACTTCATGGGGAGAAGGATACTTTTGATATGAACTACTCTGCTTGAGATAGTACCTATCCACATAAATATATATATAATAGTCCATTTCTAAAGCTTCGATAATTAAGTTTTTAATTTTTTTATCCCATTTATAGTCAACAACAGTCCGAGGAATTTCATAGTAGGATATTCCTGGGCAATTACTAAGAAGCCGGACATGATTATCAAAAGCAAAAATCCCCCAAGTATGAGCATATGTAATTTGAATAAAGTTATTATAGATCCATGGCCACAACCGATCATCCATTATAGAGAATAAACAGCCGTAAGAAGTATACGTGCTGACTTCTGGTGTTCTCATATATAGATTTTTTTTTGACATTTATAAATCCCCTGCCTTTCAAGGTCAAATTTATTTTTTTGATTATCTCTATAATTATCCGAATGAAAGTTTATACTTTTTATGGTTACTTTTAATGATTATATAAAATTAAAGTAATAATTCCTGTCGAATTTTGTTATTGTTATGTATTTGATAAGAATCTTCTTATTCGTTTCCTCTTTTAACTCTAAGTTTGCTCCAAATGGAAAAATCCAGATTGTCGATCTGGAGTATATTCACCTATAGTTTGCACTTTACCATTTCTTATTGTTCATAAATGCAAGTATTACATGACTGCACTCGAGGCAGGAACGGAAGATACTGCCCCATGAAAAAAGACTGTCTCCAAATACTTTCGTATTTTGATTACCTTGATATCCCAATTATGGTGTGAAACCGCAACAGCGCCCACGGTAACGCTGGCGTTTTTTGCGTACCACCTCATCAGCACGCCCATAAAAAAAGGCTCTCCCGAGGGAGAACCGATCGTTGAAGCTGTATACTAATCCATTTGAATGTTGGACTTCTTGGACTCAGAAACCATTCTGGCTTCTTTGCTTCCTAATAGGAACGATAAGATAAAAGTAAAAACCACAACACATATTACAATATATATTTGTTCTCTTATAGCATTATAAATCTGACCATTGTCTATCTGTGAAAAGTATAAAGTGATGAGCCATCCCGTGATAACTCCGATAACAATTCCTATCATGCCAAATAATCCACATTGAACGATAACAATTTTCCTAATTTGACCGTGGGTTGCACTTACCATACGAAGTATTGCCATTTCACGACGTTTCGTCAGGAGGATAGCCGATAGATGATTAGCCATCCCGCTCAGTCCCATCATGAGCAACAACACAAAAGTCGCTCCCAATATCAAAATGCGCTCGGACATTTGCTTTGACAGCTCCTGCAACTGAGTAGATCTGTCGCTCCAGTTGATTTCGTCATATTTATTCATTTGAAGCATCCTTATATGCTGATCTACAAGCGTTTTCTGGGTCGGATCAACGTATAGCATGACACTATGCACATTGGGTTGATCCAGTCCTGTGAGCGCAGAGTTGTTCCAATCCAAAAGTAGCAGCGAGTCTTCGTTTGCATACAACTGATCTAATACTGCTGCAAACGTAACTTTCACCTGGCGGTAAGGGTCTTTATAATCTAAAGGAACGATAGAAAATTCCAAAGTATCCCCCTTCTTAACACCCAACATTTCGGCGTAACGCGCTGTTATCATTACCGCATTTTGGGGTTCGATTTCTTGTGGCAATTGCAGATCAAGTTCCTTAACGAGAGAATGGATGTGAACCAGCTTATAGTTCGCTACTTCTCGTTTCAAAACAGGTTTATTGTGTTCATCTTTTATAAGTGGAGAAGGGGATGATTTTAAATTCAACCATTTCTGATTGCTCTTTGAGAAATCATAATTATCCAGAATTAATGTCCGATTGACGCTAACCGGAATAGCCGTTTTCACACCTGGTATTCGTTGCAAATCTTCTTGTATTTCTAACGGAACAGTCGAACGCATGCTTTTATTGCTCGATACTAAAACATCAGAGATGTAATTTGACTCTATTTGCTTTAACATGTTATCTCCAACCCATGTATAAATCGTGACGATCGGAATAGTCAATGTCATGGATAAACCAATGATAATAACAGCCAATGTACTTTGGGCTCGTTGGAAAATCAGATTTTGAACAGCAATTTTGGATTCTATGCCTGCTATTCGTTCAAGGAGCGGGGACAATATGCGCAAAACAGGTGATATCCAAAAGGGAGTTAACATATAAAGAGAGCTGGAGATCATTAATCCTCCTACAACATAGAACAGAACATGCAAGGAACTTTCTTGATCCCCCCATCTGCCTATGCCTGCGCAAAGAAGACTAATCACCAATAACCCGACCGCTATCCATTTCTGAGTATTCCGTGGACGCAAATTTTCATCAAGTATCTCATTGAGGAATTCCATTGGTAAAACTTTTGAGGCTTTATAGGCAGGAATCAAGGAAGTTAAAAAAACAAATAAAGCGATGCTTATTGCAGTGACCGCAACGTATTCATATGAAATTGAAACTGAAAATAAAGGGATGGAAAGATACCGAGCCATCCAATCTATGGTTATTTTCGTTAATAATACACCTATAAGCGAGCCGAGAAATGATCCGATAATGGCAATCGTCAACCCCTCTATACAGACCATCAATTTCAATTGACTCGGACTTCCACCGATCATACGTAGAAGAGCTAACTCTTTTTTTCTCTGTTGTACAGTAATGTAGAAACTACTCAGCATCATAAAACCACTAGCAAACAAAACCATAATCCCTAATGCATATCCGATGACTAAAAAACTATTTAATTTATCTCCCTCTTCAGAGTCACCTACGATATCCACATCCGGTATGGGATCAAAGTTGTCCTTCACAAACCGCGAAAACCTTTGCTTATCATGATCTTTGACTAAATCTATTAATAGAAGATTAACTTTTACGTCGCTTCCTACAATCTCTTGCAGGGATTGCAAATGAAAAATGGCATAGTCCGGCAACGGGCCGTCTGGTCCGTAACGATCAGGGATAATTTCCTTTACGACCCAGGGCTGTGAAGATGGAAGAGACGGTATGGATGTTTTACCGTGTAATTCGACACCCCAACGTTCGGCAAGCCTCTCGGTCAACACAATTTCAAAGGGCTGCAGAGCTTGCGTGAATTTATAGGTCGATTTCGCAATTTCGGAATGATCAACCCCAACAACATAGAAGTCAGGAGAGAGCCCGGGAATTTTAGGCGCCGCCAATATTTGCGCAAAGCCTTGAACCATCGTACTGCTCGTAATTTGATCTATTTGTTCTGGGGTAAGTCCTTGTTCAGCAGTCCTATATCCCACCATAATATCTGTATATCCAAATTGATCAAACTGTTGTTTTTTTATTGAAGCATGAAGCATTTGACCCAACAGCACCACACTAGTTAAAAGAACTGTACCTAGCATTACGCCGATGAGCATATAGATCATCCTACTCTTTTTCGCAAGAAGCATCTTCCAGGCTAGCATCAGAATAACCATCAGATATCAACCTTTCCTTGCGATGCAAGTTGAAGATCGACGATAACCGAAACCCGTTTATTGTGGTCACATTCCTTGTCATTAGCATGATCAAGAACCAGTTTGCCATCGTGTATAAAAATGACCCGATCCGCATGTGCAGCCACTTGAGGATCGTGAGTAACTAACAGAATGGTTTGATTGCGATGTTTCTGAAGTTGAACCAGCAAAGACAAAATATGAGTGGTCGTTACCGAATCCAAATTTCCAGTTGGTTCGTCAGCAAGCAATAGGCAAGGATTTTGCACGAGGGCTCTCGCGATCGCGACACGCTGCTGCTCCCCACCTGATAAAGTGTGAGGGTATTGTTTTCTTTTGTTAAGCAAACCTACCTTCTCAAGCAGATCTCTCGCTTTATCGTAAGCCTCTTTCTTCTTCACGCCTACCAGCAACAAGGGCATGGCAACATTGTCTTCGGCATTAATCGAGGCAATAAGATTAAAAAACTGGAATATGAATCCAACTTTTTCTCTTCGGTATTGTGTAGCATGTGGTTCAACGGAAATATCTTGCAAAGATTGACCATCGACTCGTATATTACCTTCCGACGGTTCAATCAATGCTCCGACAAGTTGTAGTAAGGTTGTTTTACCAGAGCCGCTTTTCCCCATGACGACAATGAATTCTCCACGTGATACAGCTAGGTTGATATCCTTAATGACATATGTCATTTCCGAATGCGTTGTATAGAATTTGCTGAGATTTTCTATTTCCAGAATCACAGTCAAAGTGCTCGCCTCGATTCGTTTTCTGTGTCTTGATACCATTGTGATTGGGTACGGTACATTTTAGCATACTCCCCGTTTAACGAAAGTAATTCTTTATGGTTGCCAATTTCAATAATTTCCCCTTGCTTCATAACTAAGATACGATCGCATAATCGAGCTGGACCAAGCCGATGAGAAATGATAATACTTGTTTTCTGATTCGATAGTTGATGCATTTGTTGTATAATGTCTACTTCAGTACGCGGGTCTAGTGCAGCTGTCGGTTCATCTAGTATAACAATCTCTGCATTTTTCATTAAAGCTCTAGCTATCGCTACTCTCTGCCATTGTCCCCCTGAAAGTTCTTGTCCTGAAATGAACTGACTGCTTAATTTCGTTTCCAGACCCTGCGGTAATTGTTTTACTAAAGAATTTAAGCCTGTATTTTCAAGGACACCTCTAATTTTTTCATCATTTTCGATGTCTGCAAGATGACCGAAACCGACATTATCGCGTAACGACAGACGGTAGCGTACAAAATCCTGAAATACGCAAGTGACTTTTGCTAGGAAAGAAGTTTGATCGATTTCACGGATATCTACCCCGCCAATTAATATCCGCCCCTGTGTTGGAGAATAGAGGCCTAGCATCAGTTGGACTAATGTTGTTTTACCCGCACCATTCTCCCCTACGATAGCAATTTTTTCACCTTGCCTAATTTGGAGTGAAACATTCCGAATACTCTCTTTATGCTTCCCATATCGGAAACTAACTTCTTGGAATTCGATTGCGTGAAAATGAGGCTTTGGAAAAGGAAGAGTTCCTTGCCCCGTTTCGATATTCTTATTCAGAAATGAATAATAATGATTCAGATTAAATAGGCTCTCCCACAGTTGCATTACCACTGCACTCAAACCGCCTACCAGACCCTGAATCATTAATACTGACGCAATTAATGCTACAAAACTACCAATACTAATTGCCCCATCTTTTACTTGCCAAAGTAATAGTAAACCCACAACAATCGCGGAAGATGTCATGAACATAGAACCAAAAGTACCGCCGAGAGCTTCTTGTTTTTTATTCTTTAGTTGGAACCCTCGAAAGTTTAACTGGATTTGTTTCCATCTCGATATCAGGTGTTCTGCAAGTTGAAAGATTCTTATTTCACGTGCCGATTCTTTAAGTTGCAATAATCGGTACAAATAATCCATCTCACGTCCTTCTTCCGTACTGTGGAGCGTAAAACGGAAACGTTTCTTTTTCGCAATAAATAGTAATAAAATACCGGGAATCGTAGACACAATTAATCCCAAGGGAAGAGCCCAACTAACGTATGCTAAAAGTCCGAATACACTAATGATTGTTAGTATAGTTTTCAACCCTTGAAACAAGTACTGTATGAAATCAAAACATCCCATGTTTAATGCCGTTTGGGCCATCGTCATTTGATTAAAAAATGCATGATCTTCGAAGTGTTGAAGAGGGACGGCGTTAATCTTCTTCAACAAGTCATGTTTCATCTTCATGTTGGCATCTTGCTGAACGATTGTGTAAATGTATTTTTGGATTTCTGTTATGGTAACCAACACGAATCCTGAGCCGTAGTAGATAAATAATGAAAACATAACGATGTAAATAGACCCTTGTCCTGTTGATAAAGTCGAAACTTGATCAATCAGAACTTTATGAAGCCAGATTTGAACAGTAGGTATAAAGGCCAAAATAAACATAATAAAGATCCATGCAGACATCAATATAGGATGCGCTTTCCATCCAATCAAAAATATTAATTTAATATGCCGTAATGAATCCAAAGATAAGCGGCGTATCCCCCCCTTGTTCATCCCTATTCACCCGTAAATTCAGGGAAGTTTTCTCGCTGTGCTTTTAGCCAAGACTCTAATTGTTGAACAGATACAATATCCCGGCGCAAAATAACTGATTTCTGATCTAATATTAAACCGAATGGAAATTTATTGACTTTTAAAAGACTAGTCATCTCTTTTCTGATCTGGTATACAGGAATTTCTGAAGGAATATCTATCGTTTCATCTTTTTTCCCATAATAAAGAATTCGAATTGGAATCATTTGATCGTTATACTGTTTTGAAAGTTCTTTAAGTACGGCCACACAAAATTTACACCCGCCCGAGACGAGCAAAATAAAAGTAATATTATTTTCCTTAGCAATGCTTCGTAAGTATTGTGTGTCGTTTGCCGCTTCAACTGGAACATTCGGAATGCGCATACCGGGAGGCAATCCCCCCCCGTTTTTATGTTTTCGAAATTGTAAAGCCAGAGTACATAGGAGCACAGTTTGAATACTCAATAACATCCAAAGAGCAAGTTGACTTTGCACAAAGATTCCTAACCTCCTCATTTAATCGATGAGACGAGAGATCATTCCAGTTCCAACCAAACAAAGAATTCCCATAAAAATGATAGCTATTGAACTAGGATCATGAATGGTGTGAAGCAGTTTAGTATAATTTGTAGGCTGTATGCAAACAGGAATCCAATAGATGGTTAGGATTAGCGAATGCATCAAAGTTCCTAATCCCATCTCACCTGTTATTAATCTTCCAAAACAATGGCAGGCGAGGTCTTTTTTCTCAAGCATCACTTTTGCATTCGCAATCACAAACGAGACAAACACAAGAAGCAAGGCAGCGAGCAACAGATACGATTCTGAAGTAATAAATAAGATTACCGCTAGTATGACTTCCGCAAACGGCAGTAAAAAGCCAAAACCACGGGCAAGATAAGTCGGTAAAATCCCAACGGCAATTGCACTTCTTATCGTACCTTGAATATCGTACATCTTACTAATACCAGACAAAAGGAGTGTAATCGCAATTGCATAAGCCATCAGAAGCGAAGTAATTTCCAACATTCGGCCCTCCTTCAATTTCATACTCCCAACAAATTAATACCGATAAATATTAAGACAACAGATAATATCGCACTGTTATTAACAAGATCACGACTTGTAATCTCTTTAGGAGTGTTTAAGCCAAAACATCCACATCCATTCTTGAGTACAAGCCCTTTCCTTGGTATCAACACAAATAGAAATAGGATTTGCAAACACGCAACCATCATGAAGCCAAACACCTGCATCCAAGGTACAACCAGCCAAAGGGCAGTGATGAGTTCAATTGCAGCAAGAAAGGGAGAAAGTACGGATGCTTTTTTCTTGTTTGTCAATTTATAGTCCCCTGTAACGATACGGTAAAAGCCATACGCATTTCGTAATTTTTGTGTGCTGCTTTTATAGTAGATAACTGCCATTCCGATCGCAGTCATCCATTGGAGGATACCTAGCCAGTTAATCATGCTCATTTTCCTTTTCAAAATGTTTAATAAACTCTACGATTTGATTTTTATATTCAGAGTCAAATCTGTTTAGGACAATCATATCCTGGTCCAAGATCCCTTCCTTAACGCATCCAAGTGACGGATAAAAATAATCAGTAATCCCTTGAAACATAGACAGATCGCTAGAACTAAACATAGAAATGTCATAAATAAGAATCTTTTCTCTCTCAATATGTTGGCAAATGAAATCTCTCATCTTCCGAGTATTCGGATAACGCGTAAAATCAAGACATAAAGCAAAGCCAGTAAACCCTCCATACAATTTATTCCTAACTTCTCTAACAGGCATCATGCTCGCTAAAGCACTCTCTTGCTGAAAGATCTGTCTCCTAGCGGTTATCACAAGGATCAATATGAGTGCTAAGCTAATGGATAAAGAAGATATTATCATCTAATCACTCACTTCCGATATCAGTAAAAAAAGAATGTGCGTACCTGCAATTAGATTACCTAATGATATAGATTAGCAATCGCTATCAGAACTGCATTGATCCCTTGGTTGAGACGTTGTACACATGGAAGCTGACCCACAATGACAATCACCAAAGGTGGCGCAAGTTACCGTCATAATACAGTCGGAGTAAGTATATTTATAATATCCCGTTTTGTCTGCCCACCAATTTTCAGTGCCCCAGTCGCAATCACCTTTGATCAAATTGCTTGAATCTCCGTAAATAGTAAGCATTGGAGTTGAATAATTCATTAGAATTCCTCCCAAATAATTTGTATTTTAAACTCCCTTTGCGGGTACGCACACCGATATTTAATCTTCAGATCATGAAACACTCGTTTTTTGTTCAAGCCTATAAAGCCAAATCTCGATCGCCATTAGAACCCATATGTCATCTCTTGTCAAATGGCCTTGTCTCCACAGCTCTAAAGCTGCTCGCCATTCTTTCAAGTCGATAAACCCAAATCGACATACTCTTCCTTTTTCAATAGCGGGATAAAGAACCGGCCAACTCTGCCGCAAACCTTGAAAGGTTAGCGAGAGATGATCGGTTTTGTTTTCCCTCCAAATCACATCATTAGGCAATTTGTTCTGCATCGTACGCCTAAGTAACCACTTCGGCGTTCCGGCATTCCAGCACAGCTCTCCCGGAATCGAATATAGGAATTCAATTAATCGCCGGTCAAGAAATGGATGGCTAATATCAACGCCAAATTCCGCTGCTATAACTCGATCAGAAAAAATGCGTGCTTTTGTTCCCGAAATTTGACGGAAAAAATTTTTTTTATTAAACGTATTTATTTGTTTTAGCTCATCGATATATTCTTCTTTTCGATCGGTAGTCCACTCTTTTATTAATCCGAGATTAAGATGAGGGGCAATCGCACTATGCCAGAGTACTTTCGGGACAGACAATCGTCTATGAAGTGCGAACGGATAAATATGACTAAACAAGGCTTTTATTTTAAGCTGTCCAGCTAGATCTGCGAGAACAACTTCTGATCCTCCCAGAACATGGTCACCACCATAACCAGTCAGGATCGTCTTTGCTCCTTCCTTAACGCTTCGCTCAATTGTTGCTCTAGTCAAGGCATATGTCGCGGCGTTGACAGCAGGTTCGAATGAAAACGATACGTCTTGAGGAAAATTGTAAAATACTCCATAGTCGTCGCAAACTTCGAAGCGCGGTTCGACCTCGTATTGTTGAAGAACAGGATGAATATATTCCCTTTCATCGCTTGACTTATGAAGATTAAAGATTCCGCTTACCGCAAAAGTCTTATAACCGGAATTGAACTGGGATAGATGTTGTGCAATCGCAAAAACAGATGTGGAATCCAACCCGCCACTCATCAAGACAGCATTGGGATGTGTAGAATTAAGCCGATATTGAACGCTCTCCGCTAATAGATGGAATAAGTGCTCGGTATATTCACTCAAATCTCGATAGTTAAACGATTGATTGACATTCGATATACTCCAATAGCGTTGAGTACTTGCTCCTCTAGGATCAACCGATACCCTCGCTCCGCTCCGAACCCGAAATAAACCTTTAAATGGTGTGATTTCATTGTCGGCGCTTGCATTCGACTTATAGAAATCGAAAAAATACTCGTCGTTAAGATGCTGTAACCGTATACAAGATTCCATTAAAAAAATGTCACTAGCAAAGTAAAGTGTCGTTTCTTGAAGAGACCAAAATAATGTCTTTATTCCAAGCTGATCGCGAACGAATATTGCTTGATGA
The DNA here is from genome assembly GCF_037969765.1 of Paenibacillus sp. FSL W8-0186. Taxonomy (NCBI): domain Bacteria; kingdom Bacillati; phylum Bacillota; class Bacilli; order Caryophanales; family Paenibacillaceae; genus Paenibacillus; species Paenibacillus sp. FSL W8-0186. The sequence goes on from NZ_CP150207.1 coordinate 4,861,890, forward strand.
CGAGATGTATCCCAGATCAAAAATGAAAATTCTCCAAGCAATAGGGCAAATACATCGAGCCCCTTTTCTAGAAACAAGTGTAAAATAAGTTGTTCATCGGATATGTCTGCGCCTAATAAGGGCAACAGAGTTAAAAGCTCTTTTCGATTGTCAAGCCGTACATCGCCAACAAAATAACAATTGTCATTGTGTGTAATGGGATTATGTTCATAGGAAGAATCCATGCTGAAAAAGGCAAACGATTTTTGAATGATTTGATGTTTGTAGACGTTGTAATTAAAAGGGGTGTTACGATTTATCCTTTCAATCTCTTCAAGTGAAAGCTCAGAATGATCAAGCTTTATAACTCCTGAGAACCATCGCATCGTATTTTATTTCAATCCTTTCGAACTTAGGATGATAATAAATTGTTTTGTATATCCCTCGTCTTCATTAATGTTTTTATCATTAAGAACAAGCCATGCGTGTGAGGAGAATGGAAACTTTTTGACTCCGATCACTAAATCTACAGGTATAGAGCATTTTGTCCTAACAAATCGAAAACCGAGAAATGACCGATGTAAACATTCTGCTTTAAATGGAGCCAGTGCGCATACCATATCGATTATACGCAGTAAGTGATTCATTCGATCGATATGTTTTCGTTCATTTTCTGAATGCTTGGATATCGGATATCGTTCAACATATTTAGGGAAAATCTTTTGAAAACCGTATATTCGAAGTTCGATTTGAAATCGAATAAGAGCAAATACGATCTGTATAAATTGGAAGGAGTTTCTCATGATCTATGTACCAACCCGTTTCGGATGAGATCACTTAATAGGACCTCGAGGTCGCGACGTACAATGACCGGATCAGCTTTATATGTCTTTTCAAAATATTGATAAATTTCATTCATTTCCGTAGTAAATAAGAGCTTCCAAAATTCGCTCCCAATATGATTTAGCCCATAAAACTGCCCTGTTCGCAAGTTGAGCAGAACAAACTCTCCATTTTCTTGAGCTTCATAAATCTGATCGTCTTTTCTAAACATCTTAACCCTCTCCAAACGTCAGCTTTGTCACCTTCACACAAATTCAAGCCTCAATCTCATTCCTACCAAACGAAATTTGACAGAAGTTCTGAAAGTAAATATGACATAAAGAGCCTTAAAAAAGGTAGTATGTACATATATTAACAAATGATTACATTTTTGTATACCTTTTTTTGGGTAGTATGTATTTTATTAATTTTTCTCCTTTTCTTCTTGACTAATTAGCATCATTTTGACAGCTTAAGCATTTGACATATTCTAATTTGAATTGTTGTTTTTGCACTTATGACTGTTTTGTAAGCTGTTCAGCTAGTTCTTCTTTATTTATCTGATTAATGAATGTGGAAGTTGTTGAAGCAAACATTGTCATCTATGCCAGCTCTACCACCTAACAACTCAACAGTTTTTTAATGCTAGACTTTTTTTATATCTTCTTCCATAATATAAATTCATTTCAACTCATTAGTTTACTACCGTTAATCTGGTTAATAAAAAGAGGGAAGCTTGGAATCATACCTCCAAGCTTCCCTCTAAATGCATCATCATCTTACATGTTAGTCCATATTTTTTTAACACTGGAACATATTCTAATGTCCCTAACTCCCCCTACTCCACCGTCACACTCTTCGCCAGGTTGCGCGGTTTGTCAACGTCGTTGCCGCGAGCCAGGGCAGCGTAATAAGCAAGCAGTTGCAGAGGGACAACGGACAACGCCGGGGTAAGCATCGGCAGCGTCTTCGGAATAGAGAGCGCTTGATCGACAGACTTCAGCAAGTCCGCAACATGCTCCTCATGGGTGATGGCCATGACATCCGCGCCGCGTGCCTTCACTTCCTTGATGTTGCTGACGGTCTTCTCAAGCACGTTGTCTTGGGTGACCAGGGCAATGACCGGAATTCCTTCCTCGATCAATGCAAGCGTACCGTGCTTCAGTTCTCCGGCTGCATAAGCTTCGGAATGGATATAGGAAATTTCCTTCAGCTTCAGTGAGCCTTCTTGTACAACGGAGTAATCCAGGCCGCGTCCGATAAAGAACAGATGCTCGTGATCCGCAATTTGCTCGGCATAAGCCTTCACTGCGTCCGCCTTCTCCAGCATGCTCTCTACTTGTTCAGGCAGGGACTGCATCGCCGCAATGACATGGGCGATCTCCTCCTCGCTTTGTGTGCCGCGAACCTGAGCCATGTACAATCCAAGCAGGTAGAACGCGATCAACTGCGAGGTATAAGCTTTCGTCGAAGCGACAGCGATCTCCGGTCCGGCCAGCGTAGCGATAACATCGTCCGCATCGCGGGCGATCGAGCTGCCGACCACGTTCGTAACAGCGAGTACGTGAGCACCGTTCGCATGGGCTTCACGCAGCGCAGCCAGCGTATCCGCCGTTTCGCCGGATTGGCTGACAACGATGACGAGCGTGTCCGGCGTGATCAGCGGCGAGCGATAGCGGTATTCGGATGCCACGTCGTTCATCACCGGAATGCGAACCAACTGCTCAATGGCCGCGCCGCCAACAAGTCCGGCATTGTATGCCGTACCGCAGGCTACGATGTGAATGCTGCTGAGGCTGCGTATTTTCTCCTCTGTCAGCTTCAAATCAGGGAAGACGACCTGGCGTCCGTCCTCGCTGATCCGGCCTCTCATCGTGTCACGGTAGGCTTTAGGCTGCTCATGGATTTCCTTCAGCATGAAATGATCGAAGCCGCCTTTTTCTGCGGTCACCGCATCCCAATCGACAGAAATCATTTCCCGAGAAATAAAGTTCCCCTCAATGGTCATCAATTCGACAGCATCTTCGGTCAGAACCGCCATCTCACCGTCATTCAAAATATATATTTTGCGCGTGTAATTCAAAATGGCAGGAATGTCTGAGCCGATGAAGTTCTCCCCTTCACCCAGCCCAATAATCAGCGGGCTCGCCTGACGTACAGCGACAAGCTTGTTCGGTTCATATTCCGTCAGCACCCCAAGCGCAAAAGCACCGCGCATATAGGTGATGGCCTTCTGAACCGCCTTGACGATGTCTCCTTCATACTCGCGAGCAACCAAATGGGAGATGACTTCCGTATCCGTCTCGGAAACAAATACGTACCCTTGGCTGATCAGTTCTTCCTTCAGCTCTAAATAGTTCTCCACGATCCCGTTATGCACAACGGAGAACTTCTGGCTGTGATCGGTATGCGGATGCGAGTTCACATCCGACGGCTTGCCATGAGTAGCCCAGCGTGTATGTCCGATGCCGGCCGTACCTACAAGCGGCGTATCCTCCAGCTTCGATTCCAGATTGGCCAGACGGCCGATCGACTTGGCGATTTGCAGACCCTCCGGTGTAAATACGGCGATGCCTGCGGAATCGTACCCACGGTACTCCAGCTTCTTCAGTCCCTCGATCAATACGGTTTGCGTGTCTCTCTTCCCAATATATCCAACAATCCCACACATATTTATATATCCTCCGTTTCATCATCTCAGAATTAATGTGCTCGAAATGAAAGGAAACGGAAGAATTACACCGCAGTACACAGAGACAGCATATTCAATTGTCAAAAATTAAATATATGAAAACAATTAGAAAAGTCTGAAATTATCCAGGCATTTTCATGAATGTCCGCTTCTCTCCGCACACTGCGGTTCTCCCGCATCTTTCTCTTTGCACATTCATGAACACATATCATTACTCTCCAGCATCCTTCCGGGAAGCTTGTCAGAACAGTCGCCCATTCCTTTTGACTTCCTCGGTCACGGTATGGATGAAATACCGGGAGGTCCCCGCCGAACATTTCGAACACCTCCACCTCGTCAGCTTCGATTGCCGAGCTCAGTCTCGTAGAAAGTTAGCATCACCTGATATCCACGGGCACGGCTGCATCACATGGATAACCTTGTACATACTACGAGAACATGCTTCGCGCGAATGAAGCTCTGGCGCTTAGACTTGCTAGGTAACCTCACAACCCTCGCTTTCTGTTTTTGAATATGCTTAATTATATGCAACTGCAAACCATTTGGCAATAATCATCTCGTCCTGGGCTTCACTGCCCCCTTTCTTTTCATGGCCTGATCCTTTCCCGCACAGCTCTATACCCGTAAAAAAAGCCGCTGAAACAGGTGTCCCCCGTCCCAGCGGCTTCATGTTATAAATTACGTAAATAGTCCCATGTAAACATGCAGAGTTATACCAGCTCCGCCTCGACAACCGACACGATTTGCGAAACAAGCTGCTCGAGCTCCGCTTTGTCGGGACCCTCTGCCATAACGCGGATCAATGACTCTGTTCCCGAAGGCCGGACTAACACTCGTCCATTATCGGACAAATGGCTCTCAACTGCAGCAACGGCTTTGCCGATCGCCTCGTTGCCCTCGTATTTGCTCTTATCCTGTACCCGAACGTTAACCAGGACTTGAGGATACTGCTTCATGACCTGTCTGAGCTCACTAAGGGATTTACCGGAAGCAACCAGGGTATCGACCAGTTGAATCGCGGTCAGAATGCCATCCCCTGTAGTGCTGTAATCAAGGAAAATCACGTGGCCGGATTGCTCTCCGCCCAGCTTATACCCCCCGCGGCGCATTTCCGCCATGACATAACGGTCACCGACCGCGGTCTGAGCCGTATTCAATCCCAGCTTCTTGGCTGCTTTATAGAAGCCGAAGTTGCTCATTACTGTAGTCACGACTGTGTTGTCCTTCAATTTGCCGGCCCGGTTCATGGCATCGCCGCAAATGCACAGAATATAGTCGCCATCCACTTCTTCTCCGTTTCCGTCAATCGCGATCAACCGGTCCGCATCGCCGTCGAAGGCAAGGCCAAGATCTGCGCCCAGGCGCACAACCTCTTTCTTCAACTCCTCTGGATGCGTAGACCCACACTGCTCATTGATGTTAAGTCCATTAGGCTCCGCCCCGATCGTGTGCACCTCTGCGCCCAAATCCTTGAACAAACGCGGCGCAAGCTCGTAGGCGGCCCCGTTCGCGCAATCCAGCACGACCTTAAGGCCTTTGAAAGAAGAAGAAATTGTCGTTTTCAAAAACTCCAAATACTTCAGTTTAGAGTCCGTATCTATCGTTACGCTGCCGAGATCTTTGCCGATCGGACGCGGTAGCTCGTCTACCTCTTTGTCCATCAGCTCTTCGATTTGCAATTCCGTTTCATCCGACAGCTTGAATCCATCGCTACCAAAAAATTTAATACCGTTATCCTCAACCGGATTATGTGAAGCGGAAATCATGACGCCCGCGTCCGCCCCCAGCTTCTGAGTCAAAAAGGCGACTGCCGGTGTCGAGACGACTCCCAGGCGAACAACGTCTGCTCCGATAGATAATAGTCCCGCTACAAGCGCTGATTCCAGCATGACGCCGGAGATCCGGGTATCCATCCCGATCACTACTTTGGGTTTCGGAGCCTGGCCTGCCAGGACATACCCTCCGCAGCGACCGATCTTGTATGCCAATTCTGCGGTCAGTTCCTTATTTGCAACTCCACGTACTCCATCCGTTCCAAAATACTTTCCCATGATTTCACTCCTTATTCGTTATGTGAGATTAAATTTGATGCCGCTATCGCTATTTTACGGCAGACTTACTGCTTCTGTTCCCCGCCAACATTGTTCCCGCTTCCTCCTGCGTTCTCCGGCGGAAGGTTCGCGGCATCCGAATCGTTGGCTGAATTCGAATCCTGCTCCTCTTCCGGCTCCGTGACCGTCGGCTCAGCCTTCTCTACAAGCTCCACACTGATTTGCCTGGATTGATCGCTCTCAGCCAGACCTAAATGCAGCGGCAGCGCGACGACAACGGGAACCATGTGCATCCCCGGCCCCAGACCAGATAAATCCGCGGTAATCTTGATATCCTCCGGCTTCAGCTTATCGATAACCTCCTTGGCGCCCACAACCGTTAGAGACATCTTCTTCTCTGCCGGATCGACAATGTTTGCTGCCAAATTTGAATTATCCTGCTTGAGGGTAATCGGAATACCGCTGATCTGTCTTTGGTCCGGCGGCTCCACTTTGACGGTAACCGTAACGGAGCTAGGCTCGATTTTCTCAGAACCTTCGGGCGGAGTCAAGTCCACCGTATACCTAGTTTGATTAGTTCCTTTGAATTGGCTTAAATCCACCGCAACGGAGTATGAGGAAATGCCTTCCAGTACTTCTTTAGACCCATATATGGCTACGCCTTTTACGTCGCTTTCCACGCTTGCTACAACCAGTCCATCCGGCAGCTGCCCGACTTCCCGCACCTCAAGCGGAACGCTCTTGTACAGCTTCGTGATCGGGATGTCGACTTCCACGGATGAAGGCACGATTACAGCGTTCCTCATTTCCTGCCCATGCTTATCATATGCGATCAGCTTCACGGTTTTTCCTTTGACCGGTTCGGTAATGCCGCTAATATCTATGATTCCCTGCACCCGGGCCAGCTCCGCTAGTTCACTCTCAGGCAGAGTCACCTGAACTACGCCGGAGCCTGCTACGATCGGACTGCCTAGCTGCATTCCTTGGGCAGGCTGTCCCTTCGTCACAATATTCACGGCAATGTCTTTCGTTTGCTTCGCTTCGATGGATACTTTAACGATGGATGGGCTCATGGAGACCAGTGAAACACCCGGCGGCAGCTCGTGAATCAGCGGCTGGGACGACGTACCCGGCCCCACATCGCTCAAATCCAGCTTGACCTTATAATCGGAGAAATTGGTCGTAATATCCGTGCGTTTTCCCCGTACCTCCAGTCTGACCTTGTCGGTCTCCAGGCCGGAGAGCACATAATTATCGCTGTCAAAGCCGACGATTTGGATTTTGACGTTAGGTATGACCTTCGTATTGACAACAGGCGTTGGCGCTACAGGCGTCCCGCTGTCCAAATGCACCATGGCCCAGAGAATGATGCTGACGATAAGAGCGATCACCTTAGCTACATTGTTATGGCTTAGCCATTTATCCATTGTTCCCGCCCTCCTTCCTCTTCCAGAAAGGCGCACGCTTCTCGGCCGGCTTCGAATTAGGCCCCAATTCTTCATACAGCTTGGAAATCAACGACTCTTCATTGATATCCCGAACAACCTGACCATCGATCGCCAGGGAAATTTGTCCCGTCTCCTCCGAGACAATAATCGAGATGGCATCCCCAACCTCGCTGATCCCGATCGCTGCCCGGTGCCGTGTCCCAAGCTCCTTGCTAATGAATGGATTCTCCGACAACGGCAAATAACAAGCCGCAGCCGCAATCTTACGGCCCTGCACGATGACGGCCCCGTCATGAAGCGGGGTATTGGGAATGAAAATATTGATAAGCAGCTGGGAAGTGATCACGGATTGAATCGGGATGCCTGATTCCGTATACTCGTTTAACCCGGTATCCCGTTCAAATACGATGAGAGCGCCAATTTTTCTACGAGATAAATAATTAACGGCCTTAATGATCTCGCTGACTTCCTTCCCGAACTCCTCTTCATCGGCCGTGCTTCTGCCGAATAATTTGCCGCGGCCTAATTGCTCCAGCGCCCGTCTGAGCTCCGGCTGAAATATAATAAATATGGCAAGCACCCCAAAGGTAAACATCTGGTTCATGAGCCATTTGAGCGTGTACAAATCGAACCAGGTACTCACGGCCCAAATGACGACGAGAAACAGAATTCCCTTAAGCAGTTGAACGGCGCGCGTGCCCCGCACTAACAGAATAAGGTGATAGATGATATAAGTAACGATTAATATATCGATGATATCTTTAATGGTATCCTGCCATGTTAAATTTGCAAAATAGTTCATGGTGCAACCCCCGGTTATCTCTCCGTCAACTCGATCGCCAACAAAGAAACATTATGTAGATGCATCAAATCGGTGAATTCGCTTGTCTCTATATATTCCCCTTAAACTCTAGGTTATAACGTTCACAATCCAGATGCAAGTGCCGCTGAGAAATAGCACCTTTCGCCTATGCATGCAAAAATTTCCTCTAAGCACAAAAATAAAAAGCGCCTTGTTCCCAAAGAAGGGAGGCGCCGATAAATTGCCTGATATTTCATTACCTATAGGCGACTTCCGTAAAAGTATTCGTGATCCTGTACCAGAGCCAGTCCAGCGCCTGATCGATACTTCTGACCTCTCCCAAAATTTTGGCGGTTGAAGCCTGGTAGTACGATCCGTCGATAACCGTGAGGTTGCCTTCCACCTCGCCGTAGATTTCCGCCGTACCGTTCTCTACCGTCAGGTTGCCGGCTACTTTGGAGCCGCTGGGCACCGTCACAGTCCTTCCGTTGATCACGACATGATCTAGATCTTTCCCTTTTACAATAAGCTGATCATCGCTATTCCATAGGGAAATGGTGCTAAACAGCATCACTAGCAGAAACATCGCCGCTGCCGTTAATGCAGGGTGTCTCTTGACCCATTGGAGCCAAGCCCGTTGTTTCTGTTGGCTGGGAATGGATTTCATGATCCGGTCTACCAGCTCGTCGGAAGCGGATAATGAAGAGCGCTTGATTGTGGCAAACAGCATCAATTCCGCCTGCTCTAGTTCCTTAAAATGCATCTGGCAGGATGGACATTCCTGAAGATGCCTCTGGAGTGACAAGGCCTCTTCCCCAAACAACTCGTCATCTAAATACTCATGCATCAATGAGGTGGCTTGTTTGCAATCCATATCAGCCAGTCCTTTCAGTAAAATCTATACGAAACCAGGGCAACTTACGGTGCAAATAGTCGTCCTAACATACAATACGTAGCGCTTAGCAATACGTTTCAAGAAACTAAATATTTCCTACACTCGGCAAAAGGTTATAAAACCTTATGCTGCAGTTTTTTGCGCAAAAATTCCCGTCCGCGGTGAAGCCGCGTTTTGACTGTGGTTACCGGCATATCCAGCACATCGCTAATTTCGCTAAGCGACAGCTCCTGCAAGTACCTTAATATAACAACCGATTTGTATTTCGCCGGCAAACCTTCGATTGCGTAATGAATGGTCTGCTGCGTCTCTGTCAGCAAGTATTCGCTTTCGGGCGTCCGTTCATCTCCCGGAATCAGCGTATATCCGTCCAGACCTTCCTGGTCTTTCATCTCCGCATCAAGGTAATAATTCGGCTTGCGCTTCCGGAGCCTGTCTATACATAAATTGGTGGCAATCCGATACAACCAAGTTGAAAATTTCTGCTTCTCATCGTAGCGCTCCCAATTCTTATATACACGTAAAAAAGTCTCCTGCACAATGTCCTCTGCCTCATGGCGGTTCGACAGCATGCGGTAGGCCAGATGAAATATCTTATCCTTATATACATCAACAAGGTCGGCAAAAGCTTCCTGATCCCCTTGGCGGGCTAGCTTCACTAATCTCACATCAAAATGATCTACCATTGAATTTCCCCCAGATCCATGGACGGGCTTCAATTTTTCACCCTGCCTGTCCGGCCATCGGCATCCCATAGTCACCAATAGGACCCTCGCCGTCGGCACTTCATTCCAAATGTTAATTCATGTCTCCTGAAAAAGCAAGACATGCCGTCAACTCAAGCATCCGGCTCGTCGAAATCTTGAAATATCTGTAAACTCACAAACAAGCCGGACCCTCATCAGAGGTTTCCGGCTTGTTGTTTTGCATCGTTATATGATCATCAGCCCGTATTTCTAAGTCCAGCGGCAATTCCGTTAATCGTAAGCAGTACTTCGCGCAGCAGGTTCGGATCGTCCTGATCCTTCTCGCGAATCGCGCGGAGCTCGCTAAGCAGTTGTACCTGCATATAACTAAGCGGATCGATGTAAGGATTACGCTGGCGAATGGACTCCTGAAGTCCCGGATTATGATCCAGAATATCCGTTTGCCCCGTAATTTTCAGAATCATATCCTTCGTCAAATGGAATTCCTCTTCGATTTGCTTGAAAATGCGATCCCTGACTTCACCGTCTCTGCACATCGCGGCGTACTCTTGGGCGATGATCAGATCGGCTTTGACGATCGCGAACTGAAGCGTGTCGATGACCGAACGGAAAAAGGAGAAATTCTCATACATTTCTTGCAGCACTTTCAAGTTCTCTTCGTTATTCTGATAGAACTGATACAATCCCGTTCCAGCGGCATACCAGGCCGGGAACAGATATCTGCTCTGCGTCCAGGCGAATACCCAAGGAATAGCACGTAGATCCTCAAAACGATCGCTATTTTTGCGCTTCGATGGTCTGGATCCGATATTCAGTTCGCCGACTTCCAGAAGAGGCGTGGATTCCTTGAAGTATCTCAGGAAATCCGGCTCACGGAATACCAAGTCCTGATACTTTTTCAATGAAGTCTCAGAAATAACCGCACTAATCTCTTCCCATTTTTGTTCATTCTCGTCATTGTCGCGATGCAGCTTCGCATCTATAGCCGCCGTAATCAGCGCCGAGGTTGCTTGCTCCAGGCTGCGATAAGCGATGCCCTTCAAAGAGTAACGGGAAGATATGACTTCGCCCTGCTCCGTAATCTTGATGCCTCCGCCGATCGTCTCTGCCGGTTGAACCAGGATGCTGCGGTTCAGCGGCATTCCTCCCCGGCCTAGCGCTCCGCCGCGTCCATGGAAGAATTTCAGCTTCACGCCGAATTCGCTAGCTGCAGCAGTAATCTGCTTCAGAGCCACGCGAAGCTCCCAGTTCGCCGTCACGACGCCCCCGTCTTTATTGCTGTCGGAATAACCAAGCATAATTTCCTGCAGGTCATTCATCGCCGCAACCGATTGGCGGTAAATCGGCATGTTGAACAGCTTGCGCATAATGCCAGGAGCATTATGAAGATCGTCGATCGTCTCGAAGAGCGGCACCGATTGCAGCGTACAGATTACCGTGCCGTCCGCTTCCTTGCGGAACAAGCCCACCTCTTTGGAGAAGACCATAACCTCAAGAATATCGCTCGCCGCTTCCGTCATACTGATCAAATAGCTCGTAATGCACTGGGTTCCGAATTCCTGCTGGGCCCGGAAAACCGTACGGTATACATTCAGGCACTCCGTAGTGCTCTCGCTGTATTCTTGGTACGGCGAAGTTAGAGGGCGAGGATCGTTCAGAAGCTCCTCAAGCAGCTTGATTTTCTCTTCTTCCTCCAATTCGGCATAGTTGCTAACGATATTCATGTTCGCCAGTATTTCCGTCATTGCATTCTCGTGCTCCTGGCTATGCTGGCGAATGTCCAGCGTCGCTGTATGGAACCCAAAAAGTTCAACCTGGCGTATAATCTTCTGAATATGCGTATCTGCGACGTAATCCGCATAATGGTGACGCAAGCTGCGGTCAATGATCTTAAGATCGTGGATAAGCTCCTTAACGTCCGAATAACGCTCCGGAGTTCCTTTCTTGGAATCATCCAGCAGATTATGCAGCTTCTCCGTCATATAAGTCAGCTTGACCCGGTAAGGCTCTTTCTCGTTCAACCACTGCGGTGTTCTTTGCAATGTAACTTGCAGGCGGTCTCTTTGAATCGAAGCCTCCAGTTCATCTGTGACATCGACGATCGTCGTGCTGAAGCTAAGATGCTTGAACAGTTCAGCCAGACAGCGCTGATATTCACGCACAACGAGCTTGCGCTGGATGTTCAGCGTCTGCCATGTCACATCGGCCGTTACGGACGGGTTGCCGTCCCGGTCTCCGCCGATCCAGGAACCAAAACGCAAATATGTCGGCACATGCCACAAATGCTCTGGATAGTATTTGCTCAGACATCGCTCTAATTCTAAATACACTTCAGGCAGCACCTGGAACAGCGTTTCATGGAAATAATACATGCCGTTGCGTACTTCATCGATGACTGTTGGTTTGCGGTCCCGCAGTTCATCGGTTTGCCACAGCGTAATCACTTCGTTAAGCAGCTTCTCGCGAAGCTGTTCCCGCTCACGGAACGTTAGCGTTGGATTATCCAACTGCATGACATCGTCGGCAATCCGCTTGTGAATGTCCAGAATAGCCCGGCGCATCGCTTCTGTCGGGTGAGCCGTCATTACTAGTTCCAGAGACATTCCTTCCAGAATTTCCTGCGCCTCCGCATAGTTGAAACCACGTTCCTTCAGATCCTTGACAGAAGCTTCGATCGAACCTGATTGAACCGATTCGCCTGCAGAACGCTCCAAGTCTCTTCTCCGGCGAATTCGATGGTTCTGCTCCGCAATGTTGACCAATTGAAAATAAATCGCGAACGCACGGATAACTTGGTGACGAATGTCGGGTTCAAGAGAATTAATCATATCTTTAAACTCTTCATGCAATTCCGGTAAAAATACAGCCCGCAGCGACTTACTGGCTTCACGAATCTTCTCGACAATATCCAAGAGCTCGTTGCCGCCCTGATGGACCAGGACCTCTCCTAGAATATTGCCCAAAAAACGGATGTCGCGCCGAAGCAGGTTATTTGAATTGCTTTTGCCTGCGGTCACTGTTAATTCAGTCATGTTTCTCCCCCATTTCATCCCTATTCCGTCTTTCTAAAGCCTTCCTACTATCATACAATAAACTGTTCTGAAAATCTTCACTTTATTGTAAAGTAGCATCAAAAAATTCAGCCAGCAATGAACCTATTCTGGCTTTTTATACAATCAGACGCATAATACGACGACTCGAACAGGGCAATTTCACAAAACACCTTATATTTATGCATCGTAACCGTAATCACTTAGATTACACATTCTAGAATCCAATACTTACCTTATCACGGTGAAGTAATGAAATGCAATAGTATTATTCGGAGAAAGTGACACTTTACAGCAATATTCTGCCCAGTTTAATCTTCTAGTAAATTTCTTCCGCTGATGATTTACTTTGTTTCTTTTTAGAATTATAATACGGAGTGAGTACTCACTCATTATTTTGAAAAGGAGAATTAACCATGGCTCACAATAGCCCTGTAATTCGAGTTACCGATGCCTCGAAGCAGTTTGGCAAGAAAAGCGTCCTAGAGCATATTTCGCTTGATGTATTTCCTTCGGAAACCTTCGGTCTCCTTGGCCCGTCAGGTTCAGGCAAAACGACGCTAGTCAAGCTGCTCACAGGGATCGATCAGGCGACTTCCGGATTCATTGAAGCATTCGGCACGCCTATGCCGCGCCTCGATATTTTATCCAAAATCGGCTATATGGCTCAATCCGACGCTTTGTATACCGAGCTCAGCGCCCTGGAGAACCTTGATTTCTACGCTGCCTTATACGGCTTAAAGGGGGCACGGCGTAAACAGCGGATTTCCGCGGTTATGGACATCGTCTCGCTGCAGGATCATCTCCATAAGAAGGTGATGCAATACTCCGGGGGTATGAAACGAAGGCTATCCCTGGCCATTGCCCTGCTGCATGAGCCTCCCCTGCTCATTCTGGATGAGCCTACGGTAGGAATTGACCCGTTGCTGCGCCAAGCGATCTGGACCGAGCTGAAGGCCTTAAACACCAAGGGAACAACGATTATTCTGACGACACATGTGATGGATGAAGCGGACAAATGCGACCGTCTCGGCATGATTCGGGAAGGACGCTTGATTGCCGTCGATACGCCAACAGCACTGATCGAGAGAGCGGGTAAACCTTCTATTGAGGAAGCTTTTATTTACTACGGAGGTGTTCACTCATGAGAGTAAGGGCCATCATCCTGCGTATTTTAAGACAATTCCGGCGGGACAAACGAACGCTTGCTCTTCTCTTCTTAGCTCCTCTCTTAGTACTGACCTTAATGAACCTGGTCTTTAATGGTTCGGATTATGAACCAAAGGTTGGGGTTGTGAATGTTCCAAGCCAGCTTACCGGTCAAATGAAAGAGCAACAGGCTCATGTCTTCTATTATGAGAGCAGAGAAGCGGCTGAGCAGGCTTTGAAAGACCGGAGCATCGATGCCATCGTCTCAACAGACAATACAAGCCTTCAAGTCAAGCTGGAGGGCAGTGAACCTTCCGTCAATAAGGCCGTCATTATGCTGCTGCAAAAATCAGGCGAACAGATTCATTCCAAGACGACTGCGGGCAGCATGAATATAACGTACCTGCACGGTTCCGAGAACATGACGGCGATCGATCAATTCGGACCGATTCTGATTGGATTTTTCATCTTCTTTTTTGTTTTCCTCATTTCTGGGGTCTCCTTCCTCCGGGAACGCACGACAGGCACGCTGGAACGCCTGCTATCGACCCCTCTGCGCCGCTGGGAGCTCGTCCTTGGGTATATCGGAGGATTCGGCATATTTACGATCATACAGGCGCTATTAATTTCCTGGTTCTGTATCAAAGTACTCGGCATTCTGATGACCGGCTCCTTTGCTTACGTGCTTCTGCTGACGCTGCTGCTGTCGATGACCGCACTAACACTTGGCACCCTGCTGTCTGCCTACGCCAATAATGAATTGCAGATGATTCAGTTTATTCCATTAATTATCGTTCCACAGCTCTTCTTGTCCGGCTTATTCCCGCTTGATACTCTGCCCCTCTGGCTGCAGAAGCTTGGCATTATCATGCCGCTAACCTACGGGACGCATGCCTTAAGCGATGTCATGATTCGAGGGATGGGCTGGACCGCAATTGCCGGGGACGTTATGGTACTGATTGGGTTCTCCTTATTATTCATCACATTAAATATTACCGCTTTGCGGAAGCATCGCAAAATATAACATTCCGAGCGAGCTTATGATAAAATTAGGTAATATGAAGATGCGATAGTAAACCCAGTGGTTTTTCAGGAGGATATACCGGATGTCCCAACAAGATCAGATAGAACAATGGATTCAGGAAATCATCAAAATAGATGAAGCTAAACTAACCGATAAACAAATTAAAATTATTCAGGCGGCTGTCGAAGTTTTTGCAGAGAAAGGATATGCGGCTTCCTCAACCAGCGAAATTGCCCAGAAAGCGGGGGTTGCGGAAGGAACGATCTTTCGCCACTATAAAACCAAGAAAGACCTGCTCCTCTCCATCGTCTCTCCGATGATGAGCAGGCTGATTGCCCCCTTCGTGTGGAATGATTTCAAAGAAGTGCTGGAGTCAGACTACCCTACGATCGAGGAATTTCTTTATGCGCTTGCAGTTAATCGCTTGAATTTTGCCCGCAAGCATCTTAAGCTCATTAAAATTTTACTGCAGGAAATCCCATTCCAGCCCATGCTGCAGGAGGAGTTCAAAAAACATATCGGCAACAAAGTCTTTCATAGATTCGCCGAAATCGTGGAGCATTTCAAAAGCAAGGGACAGATCATCGAAATGCCTGCTCCTTCCCTGCTGCGATTCGGTGCTTCAGCCATGATTGGACTGTTCATTTCCCGTTTTGTTATCTTTCCCGACCAGCCTTGGGATGAGGACAAGGAAATTCGGGATACGATACAGCTCATTTTAAATGGGATATCTGCCAAGCCGTAAACCAACAAAAAATTAAATGCCTGACGTAAAACACGATGTTTTGCTGTCAGGCTTTTTTATGCATATGATTTAAAGGAAGGCAGCAAGCCATATGCCTGCTACGCTCAATAGATTGTGGGCTATTGCTATGCTACTATGCCGTGGAAGGCGCAGGTCTTTTTTGTGAGCAGCCCACGACCCTATATGGGCAGGCAACTGCTTGTTGGGAGTCGCTTTAATTTATCCCATCAATATCACGAGTCATATTGTAATGGAACGGGAGTGTATGTCTCCAAATCAAGAGTCATTGAAGCACATTTAATATAGTTCTACTTAATTTAAATGGATCTATAGTAGTTAGTTTCTGCGGAAAAAGAGGGAATGTAGATTTAAATGGATTTCACGTCGTAAGAAGTAGGGGAAATGCCCCTCAAGGCTGGATTCTTGATTTTTAGCAGCAAAAAATCCACCTAATCCCCTGAAACATTCGTTTAGAGCATAATTAGATACATCAATTCCATTTAGTGCGGTCAGGTTGAAGTCCAGGTTGAAGTCAAACTGTCTATATACGAGGAGCTATAGAATGGGGATAGGCACTGTTCTGGCCTGTTGCTTGCTTTCCATAATCAATTATAAATAATCATGAATCTTATGGGATCTGCAAAAGGCCTAGGGATGGGCCGTTTAGAGCCTTCACGGAAGCCCTGTGGCTTCTCCCTCCATCTACAGAAAACAAAAAAACTGCCTATTGGCAGTGTTGTTTATTTATGGAGCGGGTGATGGGAATCGAACCCACGCTACCAGCTTGGAAGGCTGGAGTTCTACCATTGAACTACACCCGCATCATTATGGTCGGGACGACACGATTCGAACATGCGACCCCCTGGTCCCAAACCAGGTGCTCTACCAAGCTGAGCTACGTCCCGTTAATGATGTGTTAAGTTAAAGTGGCACGCCCTGAGAGATTCGAACTCCCGACCTTTTGATTCGTAGTCAAACGCTCTATCCAGCTGAGCTAAGGGCGCATATTTATGGAGCGGACGACGGGAATCGAACCCGCGACCCTCGCCTTGGCAAGGCGATGCTCTACCGCTGAGCCACGTCCGCATAACTATGGTGCGCGTGGAGGGACTTGAACCCCCACATCCGAAGACGCTAGATCCTAAGTCTAGTGCGTCTGCCAATTCCGCCACACGCGCATTTTTTAGAAAAGTGAGCCATGAAGGACTCGAACCTTCGACACCCTGATTAAAAGTCAGGTGCTCTACCAACTGAGCTAATGGCTCGTACAATGGCTGGGGATATAGGATTCGAACCTATGAATGACGGAGTCAAAGTCCGTTGCCTTACCGCTTGGCTAATCCCCAATAAAATTTCAAATGGTGGAGGCTAACGGGATCGAACCGCTGACCCTCTGCTTGTAAGGCAGATGCTCTCCCAGCTGAGCTAAGCCTCCATATGTAGGACAGTGTTCATCTCATCCCTAATGATGCTTGCAATGAAAGTGGTGACCCGTAGGGGATTCGAACCCCTGTTACCTCCGTGAAAGGGAGGTGTCTTAACCCCTTGACCAACGGGCCATATGTTTACTACACAAAGCAAAGATAGTGGAGCTCTCAACCGGGATCGAACCGGTGACCTCATCCTTACCATGGATGCACTCTACCTACTGAGCTATGAGAGCAAATGGCTCCCCGAACAGGACTCGAACCTGTGACAACTCGATTAACAGTCGAGTGCTCTACCGACTGAGCTATCAGGGAACATCCGCTTGGCGACGTCCTACTCTCCCAGGACCCTGCGGTCCAAGTACCATCGGCGCTGGAGGGCTTAACGGTCGTGTTCGAGATGGGTACGTGTGGAACCCCTCCGCCATTGCCACCAAACGTGCTCAGATGAATTGATCACCTGAAAACTGGATACGAAACTTCATTTGCGTGTTAGCCCCAATGTTGGGGTATTTTGGATAAGCCCTCGACCGATTAGTACCTGTCAGCTCCATACATTGCTGCACTTCCACCTCAGGCCTATCAACCTCGTCGTCTTCAAGGGGTCTTACTAATTGGGAAATCTCATCTTGAGGAGGGCTTCACGCTTAGATGCTTTCAGCGTTTATCCCATCCGCACGTAGCTACCCAGCTATGCTCCTGGCGGAACAACTGGTGCACCAGCGGTGCGTCCATCCCGGTCCTCTCGTACTAAGGACAGCTCCTCTCAAATTTCCTACGCCCACGACAGATAGGGACCGAACTGTCTCACGACGTTCTGAACCCAGCTCGCGTACCGCTTTAATGGGCGAACAGCCCAACCCTTGGGACCTACTTCAGCCCCAGGATGCGATGAGCCGACATCGAGGTGCCAAACCTCCCCGTCGATGTGGACTCTTGGGGGAGATAAGCCTGTTATCCCCAGGGTAGCTTTTATCCGTTGAGCGATGGCCCTTCCATGCGGTACCACCGGATCACTAAGCCCGACTTTCGTCCCTGCTCGACTTGTCAGTCTCGCAGTCAAGCTCCCTTTTGCCTTTGCACTCTGCGAATGATTTCCAACCATTCTGAGGGAACCTTGGGGCGCCTCCGTTACTCTTTAGGAGGCGACCGCCCCAGTCAAACTACCCACCTGACACTGTCCCCGAACCGGATCACGGTCCTAGGTTAGAACTTCGATACGATCAGGGTGGTATCCCAACGATGCCTCCACCGAAGCTGGCGCTCCGGATTCCTAGGCTCCCACCTATCCTGTACAAATCGCATCAAAGTTCAATATCA